>JAEEIJ010000058.1 GCA_016281315.1 Bacteroidales bacterium | reverse complement strand
GGCCGAGTTCCTTATAGTTTTCCACCTTAGCCTTGGAGGCATTGTATACGACAAAGTCCGGGGTGAACTCCGCCAGTTCTTCCTCTGACGGCACGATGAACATGTTTTTGATGAAATGCGCCTGCCATGCGACTTCCATAATGAAGCGCACCTTCATACGGGTGTCCGCGTGCGTGCCGCAGAAACCGTCCACCACGAACAGGCGCTTGCCGCTGAGCTGCTTCTGGGCCAGCTTCTTCACAGCCTTCCAGGTGCTCACGCTCATCTTGTGGTTGTCGTTCGGGTAGCCCTCGGTGGTCCACCAGATTTCGCCGGGTTTGCCTTCCTTGGTGGTGTTGTCGTAGACGATGTATTTGTCCTTGGGGCTGCGGCCGGTATAGACGCCCGTCATCACGTTGATGGCGCCCAGTTCCGTCACCTGGCCTTTGTCGAAACCTTCGAGACCGGGTTTGGTCTCTTCGTTGTACAAAACCTCATACGTGGGGTTGTAAAGGATTTCCTTCACGCCCGAAATGCCGTACTTTTTGAGATTGATGTTTGCCATATAAGATATAAGTTTTTTAATGAATTATCCAATGCACAAATATACAAAATAATTGTTTCTTTTCAAAATCACTTTCCCCGGTGGAACAGCCACCAGGCGTCGTAGAACATCGAGTAACTGAATACCGACAGCACGCAGAGGGCGGCGGCGAGCCACCAGGGCAGGGTGAAGAAGAACACCAGCGCCCAGATGAGCAGGTTCACCGGCGTCATAACCAGCCGCACGCCGTAGCGGACGGTATTGTGGAAGGCTCTGTCCACCACCCGGTTGCAGATGAACTCCGCCGTGCCCCACATCGGGAGGCTCAGGACGGCCGCTGCGGGCCAGAGCGGCAGCAGCAACATCCTCCAGCCGAAGGGGCGCGGCAGGCCGTCCGGCAGCACCAGCGCCTGGATGCGCGTGCCCAGTTCTTCGCGGAGAATCTGCATCTGCACGCCTTCCGGCGCATCGCTGTGCGCTTCCAGGAAGGCGTTCACGTCCAGCGGCTTGCCATAGCGCAGGATGCATCGGCCCCGGTAGTGGAAGAAATCGCTGTAGTTGATGCCGGCGGGGACGATGACGGTGGGCCGCTGCCGGGCGCTGCGCAGCGCGATGCGCGCCACGCCTTTCTGCAGCGGCAGGATGGTCCGCTCGGTGCGGTGCCGCCCTTCCGCGAAGAGGCAGAAGGGGATGCCGGCTTCGAGCGTCCCGTCAATCTCGTCGATGGCGTAGATGCTGTCGCGGATGGTGCCCACGCCGTCCCGTTCGCGGGCCATCGGCAGGATCTTCAGGAAGCGGAGCGCCATAGCGGCGGTGGGCTTGCGGAAGATATCGGCCCGGGCCCCGAAGACGGTCTGCTCCCGCCGGGAGGCCAGGACCACCAGCGCATCCATCAGCGTGTTGCTGTGGTTGGGGGCGATGATGACGGCCCCTTCTTTCGGGAGGCTGCCTTCCACCTTCAGGTGGCTGTAGCTTGCCCGGGTGCAGGCGTCCACCCACGGGCGCAGGAAGGCGTACCTCCTGTCGCGTTCCCAGATCTTAGACATCGGCTCGTTTGCTGCGGTTGAAGATGGTGGCTACCGTGAGGCCGGAAATGATGTGCCAGATGCCCCACCAGGCGGTGATTACCAGCATTCCGCCGTGGGCGGGGAAGCCGGCGAAGAGGGAAGTGCCCAGCATCAGCGCAAGACCCAGGCCGCTGTTCTGGATGCCGGTCTCGATGGTGAGGGTGCGGCGGTCGCGGAAGGGAACCTTGCCGACGGTACCCACGCCGAAGCCGATGGAGAGCGCCAGCAGGTTGTGGATGAGCACCACGATGAAGATGTATTTCACGCTCACCAGGAAGGCGTCGATGTTGCTGCTGAACGAGAGCACGACCATCGCAATGAAAATGACGATGGAGAGCCACTGGAGGGGCTTTTTCAAGGCGTCGGCCACCTTGGGAAGGTAGTGGCTGGTGAGGATGCCCAGCAGGAGCGGAATGCCCAGCAGGATGAAAATGGTCTTGAAGACGTCCCAGAGGGGAATGACCAGGGTGGGGATGGTGCCCGCCACGCCGGCCGAATGCAGGTACACCGTGCCCCAGGCCCAGAAGTTAAAGGGGGTGAGGAGCACAGCCAGGGCCGTGGAAATGGCCGTGAGGCTCACGGAGAGCTCGATGTTGGCCTTGGCCAGCGAGCTCATAAAGTTGGAGATGTTGCCACCCGGGCAGGCGGCCACGAGGATCATACCCAGGCCCATCATCGGCGAAATCCAGCCCGTGAGGAGGATGGCCAGGCCGCAGGTAAGGGCGGGCAGCAGCACCAGCTGGCACAGCATACCCAGCAGCACCGACTTGGGTTTTTTGAACACCTCCACGAAGATGTGCGGCTTGATGCCCAGGGCGACGCCGTACATCACGAACGCAAGGATGATGTTGATGGTGTTCATACCGCCGGCATTCAGGCTCACCTGAATGCTGTCGATGGTTTGCATTACTTCTTGTGTCATAATTACTTATTTTGTCTATTAATCTTCAATGACGAGTCCGTCCCAGGCCGGTTGGATCTCCGGAGGCAGTTCCTCGCAGAACTGTGCGTGCACCGGGAAGGTGTGGCTTAAATGCGTGAGCCAGGTATGTCTGGCACCGATCCGCCGGGCGAGGGCAATGGCTTCGTCCAGCGAAAAATGCGAATGATGGGGCTTGTAGCCCACGGTGTTGAGGGTCAGGTGTTCCAGCCCTTCCAGTTTGGAAAATTCCTCCTCCGGCAGGCGGCTCATATCGGTGATGTAGCCGATGTTTCCGATCCGGAAGCCCAGGATGGGCAGCTGGTCGTGGAACCCGCGGATGGGGATGACGTTGGGGGCCTCGTGCGGGGCCTCGAGGATGCTGTTGTCCGGCGCCTGCAGGCTGCCGTCCGGCATCCGGTAGAAATAGCCTTTGTCGTGCACCCATTCGAGTTCGCCGCTTTGGGCCGATGAATCCACGCGGAAAGGCCGCTGGTCAATCAGGTGGACGTGCCACTCGGGCGCGCCGGGGTATTTGTGTTCGGCGAAGGCGTAGGCGTAGTCGTTCCGGAGGGAACGCAGCACCGCCGCCTCGCAGTAGATTTCCACCGCTTTGCGGTCTATATAATTAAAGGAACGGACGTCGTCCAGTCCGCCCGTATGGTCCTTGTGGGCGTGGGTGAGAAGGATGGCATCCAGGTGACGCACATCGTGCGAGAGCATCTGGGCGCGGAAGTCCGGACCGGCGTCGATGAGGAGGGTGAGGCCGTCGTGCTCCACGAGCGCCGCCGCCCGCAGGCGTTTGTCCTTCGGGTCCGCACTCCGGCACACCGGGCACTGGCAGCCGATAATCGGCACGCCCTGCGAAGTTCCGGTCCCTAAAAACGTCAGCCTTGTCATAGCGTCACCTCCTCCAGTTGATTGATGCGCGAAGCGTCGAAGGGACGCTCCAGGCGGATGTAGTTGGCGGTGTAGCCGCCCATCAGCCCGCCCTTTTGGGCCGATTCCCACAGCACGCCGGTGCGGATTCCCTTGTTGGCGGCCACGAAGCCCGCGTGCAGCTCATCGGAAAGGGCCTCCAGACGCGCCACGCGTTCGGCCTTGATCCGCTCCGCCACCTGGTCCGGCCACCCGGCCGCCCGGGTGCCGGGACGCCGCGAGTAGGGGAACACGTGCAGGAACGCCGGCCGGATGCGCTCCTTCAGGAAACGGTAGGTCTCTTCAAACAGTTCCTCGGTTTCTCCCGGCAGGCCGACGATGACGTCGATCCCGAAGAAGACGAGGGGTTTTCCGGGGGCCTCGAAGGCCTGCCGGATATAATCGATGCGCGAAGCGAAGAGTGCGGTGTCGTAGCGCCTACCCACGCGCCGCAGCAGCTCATCGCTCCCGCTCTGCAGCGGGATGTGGAAATGCGGCTGGAACTTGGTCCCGGAGGCGATCCAGTCCACGATTTCGGGCGTAATCAGGTTCGGCTCGATGGAGGAAATCCGGAAGCGCTCAATTCCGTCCACCTCGTTGAGCGCCTTCAGCAGGTCCAGGAAGGACTCTCCGGTTCCGCGGCCGTAATCCCCGGTATTCACCCCCGTCAGCACCACTTCCTTCACCCCTTGCCCGGCAATCTCCCGGGCCATCCGCACCACCTCGCAGAGCGGCAGGCTCCTGCTCCGTCCCCGCGCATACGGCACCGTGCAGTATGCACAGAAGTTGTCGCACCCGTCCTGCACCTTCAGGAAACTGCGCGTTCGTTCGCCTGTACTATATGCGCCTAAGATGTTACTGTCGGGGGAGGCGGAGGAGGCTTGTGCCCCGGAATCCGTGGCCACCCTCGGCCGCGTAAGAGGGAGGGGCCCAATGAGCCGTGCAGAGCACGGCGATTCTTGGGAGGGGTCGCGAAGCGACGATTCGGGGGCACGAGCCTCCTCCGTCTCCAGGAAGACAGAAATAGCAGAAACAATCTGTCTCTTTTCATCGGCCCCAAAGACTTTCCAGACGCCCGGGAGGGCCTGGATTTCGTCGGGGCGGAGCTGGGCGTAGCAGCCCGTGACAGCGATGCGGGCATCGGGAGCCGTGCGGTGCGCGCGGCGGATGAGGTTCCGTGACTTCTTTTCGGCCGTCTCCGTGACGGCGCAGGTATTCAGCAGATAGACATCGGCCTTGACGGCCCAGGATACCACCTCCCAGCCTGCCGCGCGCAGCCCCCGCTCGTAAGTGGAGGTTTCGGCGTAGTTCAGCTTGCAGCCGAGGGTGGCGAAGGCAATCTTCATACGAGAATCAGGAATACGCAGGGACGCTTGCCGATGGTGACCGGACGGGCCTTCCAGGCGGAGATGCGGCGGGTGCAGATGAATTGGTCGGGACAGGTGAGGTTCGCGGCGACGCACAGCTGCGTGTTGCCCGAGAGGCACTGCAGCATATCGGAGAAAAGGGCGTCGTTCCGGTAGGGCGTTTCGATGAGGATCTGCGTCTGGTGCGCGGCGGCGGAGCGTTTCTCCAGCGCGCGGAGCGCCGCCCGGCGCTCGTCCGTCTTGGCGGGGATGTAGCCCGCGAAGGCGAAGGACTGGCCGTTGAGGCCGGAGGCCATCAGGGCCAGCATCAGCGAGGACGGACCCACCAGCGGCACCACTTCGATGCCGTGCCTGTGGCAGAGCGCCACCAGCTGCGCGCCGGGATCGGCCACCGCAGGAAGCCCCGCTTCGGAGAGCAGGCCCACCGAATGGTCCCCCTCGAACAGCTCCAGGAGCGACTCCACTTCGGCGGGAGCCGTGTGCTCGTTCAGCTCGCGGAAGGTCAGGCCCTCGATGTGCCCTTTCAGCCCCGCCTGCGACAGGAATCGGCGCGCCGTGCGCACTTCCTCCACCACGAAGCGGTCCAGGGTGGGAAGGAGCGCGAGGACCGGTGCCGGGAGGACATCGGCCGGGTTCCCTTCCCCGAGGGGCGTGGGGATGAGATAGAGTTTACTGCTCATAGGACGTTCCGTTTTCATCGATTTTGAGGACCACGTCTTCCGCGGGTTTGGAAGCCGCTTCCAGCGCCATCTGTTCGCGCCGGGAAGGGCTGGCGAACAGTTCCCGGAAGAACTGCACCAGCGAGTTGAATTCCCGCTGGTAGGCGATACCGCCGCCGTTCCGCTGGCTGTTGTCCAGGTAATAGGTATACTGGTCGGCCGAATGGGAGAAGAGGCTCAGACGCAGCGAGCCGCTCCGGTTCAACTTGATTTCCACGTCCAGGTCTCCGGCCACCTCGTTGGTGGTGAGGCCGCCCATAATCTGCTTGTTGCCCACGGTGCCGTTCACCAGCACGCGGTTGTTGAAGAGCTGGGTGCTCACGGCCACGTCGAAGAGGTCCATCCCCGCCTGGGTGGTCTGGTAGTTCAGACCCAGGTCCAGCGGGATATCCAGTTTCTGGAAGATGTTGTTGATCTGCCCCGACATAATGGACGACACGTTGGAGTAGAGCACCTCGGAGCCGTTGGTGGTCACCCCGGATTCTTCCGTGGGGAGGAAGTTGCCGGCCAGAAGCAGGTACACGAACTGTTTCTGGACTTTATCCTCCGAGTTGAGGGCGCTCTCCACCTGGGTCTGCACGATGGGGTTCAGGTCCGGAACCTCGATGTCGAAGTCCACCACGGGGTTCCGCATCTTGCCGCTGATATGGATGCCGCAGAATACGGTGCGCCGGCTGGAGGAAGACGATTCTTCGTCGTAGGAGGGCAGGAGGTTGGACAGGCTGGCCTTGGTGGTGTATCGGCCCAGCACATCCAGGTCCGTATCCCAGACGTCGCCGTTGAAGCGGATGGAACTGCCGTCCTGGATGGTGAACTTGCGGTTCACCAGGTTCATTGCCGAGAAATGGAAGCTGCCGTCGTGGATGGCGTAGTCGCCGCCCAGGGTGAAGATGCCCTGCGAGGAGCGCGATTCCAGTTCGATGGTGCCGCTGCCGTAGGCGGTGAGGGAACTCTCCTCGTCCAGGTCCAGGTTCACCTGCAGGCTGGGCGTGGCGGTGATGCGGCCCGTGAAGCGGAAGTCCGAACCCTGCCGGCGTTTGTCCTGCTGGACGTTCATCATCAGTTCATAGGGATCCTCGATGACCTCCCGGGCCGACTCCGTGAAGCTGAGGATGTTGGTGGAGCTGCCGCCGGAGGAAGAGCCGATGGGCAGGTGGAAGGTCCCTTCGCGCGCATTGGTGGCGTTCAGGGCCAGGGTGATGCGGTTGAGCGGGCCGGTGATGTCCACGCTGCCGCCGGCGTAGATGTCGCCCCACAGCATCGGATTGACGCCGCGCGGCAGGGCCAGCGCCCGCATATCCTTCATCTTGATATGGGTGTCCATCCGGATGTCCCGGAGGTCGTTGAAGCTGAACAGAATGCTTCCGGCAACGCTTCCGGAGCCCTTTTCTCCGTCGGAGATGGCAATGTCCTTGAAGTGCAGCCCCTTTCCGTCCAGGGCCAGGATGCCGTTCGCCTTATAGGGGACCCGGGTGAAATCGATGTCCAGCAGGCCGTCGTCCAGGCGGATGTTATCGCCTTGGACCTGCAGTTTGTCCCAGCTTCCGCCCAGGCCGATTTCTCCGGTAAGGTCTCCGTCGAAAGCGTGGAAGATGCCGGTCAGGAAGGGTTCGGCCACGCCCATCGAGAAGCGGTCCATCTTCACCCTTCCGTCCACTTGTTTGGTGGAAGGGGAGAGGGTGGCGTCGGCGTCCAGGGCGGTGCGGCCGTCCAGGCTGTTGCGGAGGCGCATCCGGAAGCGGTTTCCGGGTTCGTCCCAGATGCTGGAGAGCTGCAGCCGGCCGATCCGTTTGCCGCCCAGGCTGGTGGAGTCGCAGGTGACGCCCGCCAGCAGGACGGGGGTGGAGGAGGCGGCCGATGACACCACGCGCGCCCGTCCGGTGACCTGTCCTTCCACCGGCGGGATGTCGCCCGGGCCCAGGGAATTGACCAGGGCCAGGTCGAAGCGGTCCATCGTGACCGAAAGGGTGTCGGCCTTGCCGGGGGAGTAGCCGCCGTCCACCAGCAGCAGCTGTTCCTCGTGCCGCGCCTGGAGTTTGTCCACGTGCAGGCGGCCGTCCTTATAGGTGATTTCGCCGGAGGAGATGCCCCAGCCGTTGCCTTTATAATAGAAGTTGGACGGCAGGGCGCTGCCGGAGACCGAGAGGCCTTTCTCGTCCCGGTCCAGGCCGCCGTTCAGGTAGAGCTCGGCCCGGGTATCGGCCTCCGCTTCGTTGTCGAAGGTATACCCCAGACCCACGCGGTTCTGCGCGGCATAGAGGGTGAGGCGGTTGCCCAGCAGGCGCGTGGCTCCCAGGGCGAGGGTGCCACCGCTCAGGTCGGCGATGAGCGCATCGTTCTCGTTGTCCAGGCGCAGGCGCAGGTCCTTCACGTACTTGTCCCTGAGGGCGATGCGGCCCGAGGTAAGGCTGGCCTTGAGACGGCCGTTCCCGGTGACGGAGACCTGGGCCTCGGTGCCGTTCTCCACATAGGCGCCGGGCGCCACGAAATCCAGCAGTTCCTGCAGTTTGTGCACTTTCAGGCTGGCCGAATAGGACGCGCCGCTATAGGAGGCGGGATCGGGGGAGAGGGCCGGGAGCTGCTGCCCCACGACGAGGGCCTTGAGGTCCTGGGCGAAGGCGGTGACGGCCTTGTCGCCCGAATAGGAGGCGTCCAGCATCGCCGACTGCAGCGTCATCTTGTGGGCGCCGTCCCGGGCGTCGATGTGCAGGACGATGTCGTCGATGGGGTGGGTGCCGCTGTCGCTCACCAGGGAGATGCGGCTGGCGTTGACGGTGCCGGTGGTGTGGGCGTCGTTTCGAACGAGCGCCGCGCGGGCGTCCAGGCTCACCAGGGACTTGCCGCTGCGGGGTGCGAGGTTCAGCGCCTCCAGGTTGGCACGGTCCAGCTTCAGGTCCACCTCCATATGGCCGTCCTTTTCAGGCGTCTCGTGATAGACGCCCGTCGCGCTGGCCAGGAGGTTCGGATCGTCGGAGCGGAGGGCGAAATCGAAGTCCGCGTCCTCATAGTTGCCGCTCACGCCGATGTTCTTGTATTCGTAGCCCAGGGCGTTGAGACTGAGCACGTGCAGGCTGTCCAGGCGCACCTTCGTCCCGTTCTTCGGGAAGGCGGCGTCCAGCCTCGAGCGCATTGTCAGTGGCCCCAGGTCTTCCCGCCCCAGGAGCGTGCCCAGGTTCAGCCTGTCGGAGTCCACGGTCCCGCCGATGCCGATGGCCTGCCGATGGTCCAGGATGTTGCGGATGGTGATGTCGGCCCAGGCATCGCCGATGCGCGAACGCACGTCGGCGTCGATGTCCATTATATTCAGGGTGCCGCCCACGCGGCCGCTGAGGCTGAAGGATTCGCCCGGGGCCAGTTTCTTCAGGCCGTCCATTTTCACGCCGGGCGCCCAGTCGCGGACGAACTCGCCCAGACTGGCCATCGAGAAACTCAGGTCGTGAATCTGGAACTCCAGCCTGGTGTCGTCCACTTCCGGCAGGCCCGTCATATGTCCGTCGGTTTCCAGATGAATTTCCTCGTCCAGGCCGTCGATGACCATATCCATCAGGCGGAAGTTGCTCACCGGACCGTCGAAGCGGCCGCGGAGGCTGCCGCGGAAGTCCATTCCGCCCAGGCCCGAGGAGAAGTGGCTGATGCTGCGCATATCCAGGACGGAGCCCTCCGCCAGGAGGACGTCCAGGTGGACTTTGTTCTCGAAATCGTCGTATTCGTCCAGCGGTGCGCGCATATCCATCGACGGCACGTTGAGGATGGTTCCGGGGCTCAGCCGGCCCTTGAAATCGTCCAGGTGCATATTGCCCTTGCCCACCCGGACCGTCCGGGCGGCCAGACCCTGCATCCTCAGGCCGGTCTCCAGTTCGTGGACGTACATCTCGCGCGCGTCGCATTCGATGAGGTCGTCGGCGATGCGCAGGTGATTCACCTTCAGATGCTCCAGGACGAGGTTCAGATGGTTCCAGTCGATGACGCCGGGCTCGACGGGTTTCTTGCCACGGGCTTTCTGGCGGGCTTCCGTCCGGGGGAGTTCCATCCGGTAGTGGAAGTTCCGCACTTCGAGGTTCCGGGCATCCAGGATGTCGCCCCAGTGGAAGCCGTCATTCTTGCCCGAAGGCGGCGGCATATTGAAGATGCGCTGCAGGTTGGTGCGCGACCGTCCTTCGCGGTAAGGGTCATCCTCAAGGACCAGGTGGAAGCAACCGCCGTCCAGGTTCGCCCGTTTCAGTTTGATGCAGTCCCCTTTCAGGAGGCCTATCACCGAGAAGCGGGCGCTCAGGTGCTTCACGTACAGGAGGGTGTCCATATACGGGATAAGGGGCTCGCTGTCCATCACCAGCACGTCCTCCAGCACCAGGGCGTCGAAGGGACGGATGGAGGCGGAGCTGAAGCTGATGTGGGCATTCACCTTCTCTTCCAGCATACCGATGGCCTTCTTCCCCAGCCAGGTCTGCACGGCGGGGGACTGCAGCACCACCACCGCCCCGATTTGAATCAGGAGCAGCAGGGCCAGGATCCAGGCGGTTATGCGGACGGCTTTCTTCATCTAAAAATCGGCCATACGTGAAACAGGTGCAACATCCAGGGGCGTTCTCACCCCGGCTTTATAGGCAAACCAGCCGGCCACGGCGATCATCGCCGCGTTGTCGGTGGTAAACTTTCTTTCGGGCAGGTATACGTTCCAGTGGCGCCGGGCGCCTTCTTCCAGCATCCGCTGCCTGAGGCCGCTGTTGGCGCTCACGCCGCCGCCCATCGTGATTTCCCGGATCCGGGTTTCCTTGGCGGCCCGGACGAGTTTTCCCATTAGGACGTCGATGAGGGTCTTCTGGAAACTCGCGCAGAGGTCTTCCTTGTTCTTCTCCAGGAACTGGGGGTCCTTGGCCATCTCGTCGCGCACGAAATACAGTAGCGAAGTCTTGACGCCGCTGAAACTGTAGTCCAGGCCCGGGATGTTGGGTTTGGCGAAGTGGAAACGGTCGGGGTCGCCCTGCGCGGCCAGCGAGTCTATAATGGGGCCGCCGGGATAGCCCAGGCCCAGCATCTTGGAACATTTGTCGAAGGCTTCTCCCACGGCGTCGTCGATGGTCTGGCCCAGGATTTCGTATTCCAGCGGGCTCGTCACCTTGACGATCTGGGAATTGCCGCCGGAAACCAGCAGGCACAGATAGGGGAACTGCGGCTCCCGCACGGGAACGCCTTCCTGACGGATGAAATTCGCCAGGATGTGTCCCTGGAGGTGATTCACCATCACGATGGGCTTGTCCAGCGCCAGACCCAGGGCCTTGGCGAAGGAGGTGCCCACCAGGAGCGAACCCAGCAGGCCCGGCCCGCGGGTGAAGGCGATGGCGCTGAGTTCATCGGCCTTGATGCCGGCCTTGCGCAAAGCCTCCGACACCACGGGCACGATGTTCTGCTCGTGGGCACGGGAAGCCAGCTCCGGCACTACGCCGCCGAAGTCCTTGTGTACCTGCTGCGAAGCGATTACGTTCGAAAGCAGCACCCCGTCCCGGAGAACGGCCGCCGACGTATCGTCGCAGGAGGACTCTATGCCAAGGATGATCTCTGCCATTTATAATACTGTTTTAGCCAGCGCTTCCGCACAGTTGATCCCGTCCAGGGCGCTGGAGACGATGCCGCCGGCATAGCCCGCGCCTTCCCCGCAGGGGTACAGGCCCGGAACGTCCACGTGCTCGAGCGTCTCCGGATTCCGCGGGAGGCGGACCGGGGACGAAGTGCGGGACTCTACGCCCAAAAGGAGCGCATCGTTCGTGTAATAACCTTTCATACTGCGGTCCACCTGCGGGAAGGCTTTCCTGAGGCGGGCCGATACGTGCTCCGGAAGCAGCTCGTGCAGCGGAGCGCTGAGGGCGCCGGGGTGGTAGGAGGTCTTCGGGAGATCCTTCGACACGATGCCCCGGCAGAAGTCTTTCATCCGCTGGGCGGGGGCGGTGAGCGGGTGTTTTGCGCCGTGCTCCTGCACCCAACGGTACATATTCCGCTCGATGTCCCGCTGGTAGTCCAGCAGGCCCATCGGGCCCTCGTACTCCGCGGGCTGGTCGCCGGGCTCGATCTGGACCACTACGCCTGCATCGGCCCACTTGGAATTGCGCGCCGCGTTGGACATTCCGTTCAGCACCACCGTGCCGTCTTCCGTGGCCGACGGGACCAGAATGCCGCCGGGACACATACAGAAGGAGAAAACGCCCCTGCCGTCCACCTGTTGGACGAAGCTGTATTCGGCCGTGGGCATAAAGGGCTGGTACTTCCCGTGGTAGCGGATCTGGTTGATCATCCACTGCGGATGCTCCGCCCGCACGCCCAGCGCGAAGCCCTTGGCCTCCAGCGCCCAGCCTTTCTGGCGGAAGAGTTCGTAGATGTCCCTGGCGGAGTGCCCGGTGGCGAGGAGGACTTTCCGCGCCTCATAGGTCTTGCCGCCGGCCGTCACTTTGAAGCCCGGCTCGATGGCCGTGACGCGACTGTCGAAGTGATACGCCCCGCCGTGCTCCTCGATGCAGCGGCGGATGTTTTTCACCACTTCCGGAAGCCGGTCCGTGCCGATGTGCGGATGGGCGTCGATGAGGATGGTTTCATCGGCCCCGAAGGCCACCAGCTGGTGCAGGACCTCCCGGATGTCCCCGCGCTTGGACGAACGCGTGTAGAGCTTGCCGTCGCTGAACGCGCCGGCGCCGCCTTCCCCGAAGCAGTAGTTGGAATCCGGGTTCACCACGCCCTCCAAGGACAGTTTGGCCATATCCACTTTCCGGCGCTCCACGTCCTTGCCCCGCTCCAGCACGATGGGCCGGAGGCCTTTCTGCAGGAGCTTGAGGGCGGCGAAAAGGCCGGCCGGTCCGGCGCCGATGACGATTACCGGCTCTTTGTCGTGCACGTCCTGGTAGGGCGCCACCTTATAGGGTTCGAACGCCTCTCCCTGCCGGAAAGCCTGCACGCGGTAGCGGTACAGGATGTCCTGACGGGCGTCCACGCTGCGACGGACCACCTCAATGTGTGCCACTTTCGCCGGCGGTACGCCCAGGGCCCTTCCTGCAGCCTCCTGCAGGATGTCCCGGGTCAGTTCCTTCCCGATCTTGAGCGAGAGTTCGAATTCTTTCATAGTTTAATCACGGCCCGTCCCGTGCGGCCGTCCACGCACACGGTAAGGGGTTTGTCCAGTTGCACGTGCCGGAGGTATACCGTCTCTTCCGCGGCGGGAAGAGCGTCCAGCGCGCTCAGGTCCAGGCAGTCCTCCCGCCTGGTATAAGGGTCTACGTTCACATACCCCGCGTTGAACGAGGTGAGGTTCTGGAAGAAATGCGTTCCCTGGCTGGGATCCACGCGGAAATCCGGCAGGGACGCTTCCACCAGCACGCGTACTTCGGAGATGTCGCTCCAGACCACCGGGACGCCCAGGGTAGGGATGCTGGATCCCCATCGGCCGTAGCCGATCAGGACGTACTGGCGGCCTTCCTGCCGCATCCGGAGGTTCAGGGCGCGGAGTTCATCGGCCACCTCCAGGGTCTTCATCTTGTCGAAGGTCTCCGCCTTCAGATAGACGATGTCCCGGATGTCTTCCAGCCAGCCCGTGCCCAGGGCGCTCGTGGAGCGGACCAGGGCGCCGGAGCAGTCGATCTGCCGCCAGTCCACATCCGTGCGGAGGCTGTCCGAGGAGATGGGCCGGATCTGCAGGGCGTTGAAGCTGCCCGTGGAGAGTTCCGCGGCGAATTCCAGTTCCACGCTGCACTGCATTTCCGCGCTGCAGATTTCCAGCAGGCGCCGCAGGATGGGTGCAAGCGGATAGGTGTTGTATCGCAGGATATGCGAGAAGCTGACGAACTTGGGCCCTTCCGCCAGCGGGGAATCCACGATGCGCTGGTTCTGGTAGTCGTAGGTGGAGCACACCTTGCTGAAGGAAGGGAAGCGCCCGCATTCGGTGACGGGGATGCGTTCCAGGTTCACGGCGTCGTCGGCCGATGTCTTGAACTTCTCCGGAAGGAGGTTCAGCGCGTACATCACCTGCTGGGTCTCCTTGAGCGCCAGGTCCGGCGTGGAGGTCTGCAGGACGTGCTTCGGGTAGGAGGGGGAGAAGCGCAGCACCTGCTCGCCGTCCACCACCGCCTTCCCGAGGCCGTAGGCCAGTTTCACGATGCCTTCATCGGCCTTCTCATAGCCGATGGGATAGAAGTTTACGCTGCGCGCGACGCCCGAGAGGGTGGGGAAGTAATACCCCTGGTCCTCCGCGCCGCACACTTCCTGGAGGATGATGGCCATCTTCTCCTCCGAGATGACGTTGGCGGTAGCGGCGATGTAGCCGCGCGAGGCGGCGAAGTACACGCTCGCATACACGCTCTTGATGGCCTTGGCGATGAGCCGCAGCTGCTGGTCCTCGTTTTCCACCGAAGGAATCATATAGGTGGAATAGACGCCGGCAAACGGCTGATAGTAGGAATCTTCCAGCTTGGAGGAGGAACGCACCGCCAGGGGTTTGTTCACCACGCGGATGAAGGCCCTGAGGGCTTCCGTGAGATCCTGCGGCAGGTTGGATGATACGAATTCCGAGAGGATTTCCCCGTCCGAGAGGTCCGCATTGATTACGTACTGCAGGCCGTTCTCCAGGATGAAGCGGTCGAAGTATTCGGTGGCCACCACGAGCGTCCGGGGGACGGTGAGCTTGACGCCTTCCCACTCGTCGTACAGGTTGTGCTTGTACAGGACGTGGTTCAGGAAGGCCAGGCCGCGGGCTTTGCCGCCGATGGAGCCTTCGCCGATGCGGGCGAACCAGATGGTGTCGTTGTAGGTCTCCGGGTTGAAACGGGCCACCACGCCCAGGCTCTGGCGCACGCGGTAGTCGTGGATGCTCTCCATCGCGGCCCTGCGGTAGGCGTCCATCTCCTGGAAGTTGGTGTTCTTGATGGCCATTCCTTCCTGGAAGAGGCCGCGGGCCAGCATCCAGCGGGAGATGTAGTTCTTGCTCTTGAGGCGTTCCAGCTCCTTGTCCGGCAGGCGGCCGATGAGTTCTTCCGCCCCCTGCAGGTCGCTGGCGCGTCCGAAGACGCGGCCGCGGCTGTCCAGCGCCACGAAGTCGCCGAAGCCGAATTCCCGGCCGATGTATTCGGAAAGGTCGTGGGTGAGGGTCTTCGAGCGCTTCATCAGGAAGCCGGCCTGGAGGCCCTCCGCGACGGAACGCATACTCTCCTGCGAACTCTGCATCAGGATGGACATCTTGGGGTACTCGCTGCGGATGAACTTGCACAGGTCCACGCCGGCGTCCAGCTTTTCCGTGGCGGGTTTGTCCCCGCGGTGCAGCACGAAGCCGATGTCCGAGATCACGCCCAGGAGATTCTCCTTGTAGCGGTTGTACAGCTCCACGGCGTCCTCATAGTTGGTGGCCATCAGGATTTTCGGACGGGCCCGTTTGCGGAAGATCTGCTGCTCCTCGTTGAGGGCGTCGCGCACGGCGGCCACGTTCTGCTGCAGCACCAGTTTGTACAGCAGCGGGAGGTAGCTCGAGTAATAGCGGACGGAGTCTTCCACCAGCAGGATGCACTGCACGCCGGCCTCCAGGATGTCCGTGGGGGCGTTCATACTGTCTTCCAGCAGCTTGATGATGGCGATGATGAGGTCCGTGCTGCCGTTCCAGTTGAAGATGTAGTCGATCTTCGAGGTGTCGCGGCTTTCCAGCTGGCGGTACACTTCCTTGGAGAAGGAGGTGAGCAGCACCACGGGCATATCCGGACTTACCTGTTTCAGTTTTTCGGCAAAGTGGAAGACATCCACCTCGCCCACGTTGTAGAGGGTGATGACCAGGTCCCAGCGCTCGCCTTTTTCCAGCTCGTCCAGTGCCTCCCGTGTGCTGGCCACCCGCTCGATGGTGGGCGGGCCGCTGAGGTTCAGGTCGGCGTACTCCTGCGCGATGCGCATATCCAGCCGGCCGTCTTCCTCCAGCGAAAAATTGTCGTAGTTGTTGCACACCAGGAGGATCCGCCGGATCCGCCGGGCCATGAGCGTGGGCGTCTGCATCATACGAGTCCTTGGTCTGTCATGGCGCCGGCCACCTTGATGAAGCCGGCAATATTGGCGCCTTTAACGTAGTTGACGGTGCCGTCTTCCTGCGTTCCGTATTTCACGCAGGCGGCGTGGATATCCGACATAATGCGGCGAAGGTAATTGTCCACTTCCTCGGCCGTCCAGTGCTGACGCATCGAGTTCTGGCTCATCTCCAGGCCGCTGGTGGCTACGCCCCCGGCGTTCGAGGCCTTGCCCGGAGAATAGAGCAGGCCCGCGCCCTGGATGATGCGGATGGCGTCCGGGGTGGTGGGCATATTGGCGCCTTCGGCCACGCAGATGGCGCCGCCCTTTACGATGTTCTCCGCGTCCTGCGCCTCGATTTCATTCTGCGTGGCGCAGGGGAGGGCGATGTCGCAGGGAATCTTCCACGGGCGCTCGCCGGGATAGTATGTGGCGCCGGGATATTTCTGCGCATATTCCTTGATGCGGCCGCGGCGGATGTTCTTCAGTTCCAGCACGTAGGCCATCTTTTCCTCGTTGAGGCCGTCGGGATCGAAGACGAAGCCGTCGGAGTCCGAGAGGGTCTGGACCTTGGCGCCCAGGCGCATCGCCTTCTGGGCGGCGTACTGGGCCACGTTTCCGGCACCGGAGATGTTCACTTTCTTGCCCTTGAAGCTCTCGCCGCGGGTGGCGAGCATCTGCTCCGCGAAGTAGCACAGGCCGTAACCGGTGGCTTCCGGGCGCAGGAGCGAGCCGCCCCAGGCGAGGCCCTTTCCGGTGAGGGTGCCGGAGAATTCGTCCCTCAGGCGTTTGTACTGGCCGAAGAGGAAGCCGATCTCGCGTCCGCCTACGCCGATGTCACCGGCGGGGACGTCTGTATCGGCCCCGATGTGGCGCTGGAGCTCCGTCATAAAGCTCTGGCAGAAGCGCATCACTTCGGCGTCCGACTTGCCGCGGGGATTGAAGTCGCTGCCGCCTTTGGCGCCGCCCATCGGGAGGGTGGTGAGGGCGTTTTTGAAAGTTTGCTCGAAGGCGAGGAACTTCATGATGGAGAGGTTTACGCTGGGGTGGAAGCGGAGGCCGCCCTTATACGGGCCGATGGCGCTGTTGCACTGCACGCGGAAGCCGCGGTTGATCTGCACCTCGCCGCGGTCGTCCATCCAGGGGACACGGAAAATGACGATGCGCTCGGGTTCCACGATGCGTTCCAGGATCTTCTGGTCCATCAGCTGGGGATTCTCCGTGATGTAGGACGCGACGCTCTCCACCACTTCGCGGACGGCCTGGTGGAATTCCGGCTCTCCGGGATTCCGGGCGATTACCTGGCCCATAAAGCCCTCAATGTAATTCTTTGTAAAGTTGTCCATACGTTCGTTTCGGTATATAATCCAACAAATGTACGGACTTTTTCGCGTATATGCAAGTGCGCGGGAGCGTGGCGCGCCACCCGGGCACTGCCTGCGGCGCTGCGCTCCCGGGTGCGCCCTGCCCGCACCGCCCTCCCGGGCGCATCCTGCTCGCGCTGAGCGCTGCATGCAGGCGCCCACCGTGCTCCCGCCCGCGTCGTGGACCAGGTCCACCTCACCCGGCGGCAGCACGTCTGAACCCAATATTTTGGCTAATAATCACGCTCTCCTGTGCTGGAGCACGTCTGAACCCAAATTCTCGTCATATTTTTATGATCCCCCGTGCTGGCCGTTGGACCAGGTCCATCGTGCACGAATCCTTGGACCAGGTCCACCACATTATTGGTCGTGGTCCCCTTGATATTTGGACGAGGTTTCATTTTAGCCCCTGGACCTGGTCCAGCAACAATGCATTCCAGGTGCCTGGGAGGCACAATCGGTGGACCTGGTCCACCACCTGGAATTAAACCGCGTCCAAAAATGGCTTGGACCTGGTCCAAACAGGGGATGGTAGGTGCCATATTCGGAGGGAGTGCCAGGGGCTGGCGCCCCCTGCCGCGCCTGACGGCTTGGCGGCACTGTCATTTGGCCGCTCGTCCTGCGCGCTGAGACACTCGCCCGCGTCCAAACAACAGTGCTCTTTTGGGGAACCCCTACTTCCGTGCAGTGCTTCCTGCAGCCTCATCACCTGCCCGTGCGGAAGAGGGGCGGCACAAATACATTCGGGGGTCGGGTGCCGGGCCTGACGGCCCAAGCCCATACACGTGTCCTGCGGTTTTCCGGGGTAAGCGCGTTACAGGTGGAATGGCGTCAGGAAATCTGCGAGTAATCCTTGGACTGATACTTATCCTTTTTGAGTTCGGCGGCGAGCAGAGCGTTCTGCGGGGCCGAGAGTGTAGGATCCCCGTCCAGGATGTGTTCTGCATAGGTGCGGGCATCGCCAAGGATGAGTCCGTCCTTGGCCAGCGAGGCGATGTTCAGCGAAATGGGAAGGCCGCTCTGCTGGGTACCTTCCAAGTCTCCCGGGCCACGGAGTTTCATATCTTCCTCGGCCAGTTCGAAACCGTTCTCCGTGGCGCATAGAAGATCCAGACGTTTCTGGGATTCCTTGGAGACCTTGGTGCCTTTCATCAGAATGCAATAGGAACGCTCGGCGCCCCGTCCCACGCGGCCGCGGAGCTGGTGCAACTGGCTGAGGCCGAATCTTTCCGCACTTTCAATCACCATCACGGAGGCGTTGGGCACGTCCACGCCCACCTCGATGACGGTGGTGGAGACAAGGATGTTCGCCCGGCCCGCCACAAAGGCGTCCATATTGAACGCTTTCTCCTGGGACGTCTGCTGCCCGTGCACGATGGCCACCTTATACTGCGGCAGCGGGAAGGCCTTTACAATCTCCTCATATCCCAGTTCCAGGTTCTTGTAGTCCAGTTTTTCGCTTTCAAAGATGAGCGGATACACGATGAACGCCTGCCTGCCCTTCGCAATTTCGTCGCGGATGAAATTGTGCATCGCGTGGCGCTTTCCTTCGCCCACGCACATCGTGGTGACGGGTTTTCGGCCCGGAGGCATTTCGTCGATCACGGAAACGTCCAGATCCCCGTAATAGGTCATGGCAAGGGTGCGCGGGATGGGCGTGGCGGTCATCACCAGCACGTGCGGCGGCATCTGCATGTAACCCTTGTTCCAGAGCCGGGAACGCTGCTCCACGCCAAAGCGGTGCTGCTCGTCGATGATGGCAAGGCCCAACGCCTTGAACTCCACCGTATCTTCGATGAGCGCGTGCGTGCCGATGAGGATGCCGATGCTCCCGTCCCTGAGCCCCGCGTGAATCTCCCGCCTGTCCTTCACGCCGGTGGTGCCGGTGAGCAGCGCCGCCTTCACGTTCGTGGGCCGAAGGTATTTGGAAATGTTCGCAAAGTGCTGCTGGGCAAGCACTTCCGTAGGGGCCATCATGCAGGCCTGAAAGCCGTTCCCCACGGCGATAAGGGCGCTCAGCACAGCCACCATCGTCTTGCCGGAGCCTACGTCGCCCTGCAGCAGGCGGTTCATCTGGTGCCCGCTGTTCATATCGTCCCGAATCTCCCGGATCACCCGTTTCTGGGCACCGGTGAGCTCATATGGAAGCGCGTCGTAGCAGTCGTGGAAGGCTTGCCCCACAGCGGTCATTTTAAAGCCCACCGCATTCCGGCTGCGGATGTATTTCTGTTTGACGAGCGACAGCTGCAGCAGGAAGAGTTCCTCGAATTTAAGCCGATAGGAGGCCTTTCCCAGCGCCCGCTGGTCCTGCGGGAAATGAATTTGACGCAGGGCATAGGACAAGGGCACCAATCCCTTCTCTTTCAACACGTAATCCGGAAGAGTCTCCTGAAGCGAAGGAAGGATGTCGTTCAGGGCGGCGCCCATCAGTTTGAGCATTACCCGGCCGGTGATGCCGGCGTTTTTCAGTTTTTCCGTAGAGGGATAAACGCCCGTAAGAACACCGGTATTACCGCCGTCCGGGGCATCTACCTCCGGGTGCACCATGTTCAGTTTATGGCCAAAGACCGCAGGCTTCCCGAAAAAGATGAACGTAGCGCCGGGCTGCAGGCGGCTGTGCATCCACTTGACGCCCTTGAAGAAGACCACCTCCATCTCTCCGGTGCCGTCGTCCACCATCGCAGAAAGCCGGCTCACGGCGTTGTACTTGAGTTTTTCGGCCGGCAGTTCCGCCCCGTTCTTGGCATAGAGGCGCACTTTCTGCACGGTGGCCCGCACCTGCACCTGCGCCAGTTCCGGCTGGACCTCGGCGATGGGCGTGATACTGCTGCGGTCTATGTAGCGGAACGGATACAGATGCACCAGATCGCCTATCGTGGCAATCCCCAGCTCCTTTTGGAGAAGCTCGGCCCGCTTGGGCCCCACTCCCGGCAGATACTGTATGGCGGTATCCATTCCCATAGGTCTATTTCATCCAGCGGTCCAGCCAGCCGAAGTAGCTGCGGTGCCAGTAAAGGGCGTTCTGCGGCTTCAGGATCCAGTGGTTCTCGCCCGGGAACACAATCAGTTTGGAAGGAACACCCATCAGCTGGGCGGCGTTGAACGCGGCCATTCCTTCGTCGTAGGGGACGCGGAAGTCCGAGCCGCCGTGGATGCAGAGGATGGGCGTGTGCCAGTTCTGCACCAGCTTATGCGGGGAGTTGTCGTAGTGGCGGCGGGCTTTTGGGAGATTGCTCCAGGGGGAGCCGCCCTGCTTGATGCCGCCGAAGGTGACGCCGTCCCCGGCCGGGCCCACCTGGTCCGGCTCGAAGGCATACTCGTGCAGGCCGCCGTTGTCCCAGTTGGGGAACCACATCTCCTCCGTGGTGTAGTACATATGCTCCTCGTTGAAGATGCCCGCGTGGGCGATGAAGCAGTCGTACACGTCCCCGTGGATGCCGGCGAGATAGTACACGCTGTAGCCGCCGTAGGAGGCCCCGCAGGCCGCGACGCCGCTCACGTAGGGTTCGGCCTTAATGGCCTTCGCGGCGGTGAGGTAGTCGTCCATATTCAGGCCGATGTAGTCGCCCGAAATCTCCTCGCACCAAGGCTGGCCGAAGGCGGTCGTACCCCGGCGGTTGGGGAGGACCACCACGTAGCCCTGGTGGCACATCAGCAGGTAGTTCCAGCGGTAGCTCCAGCCCTGCGAAAGCGTGCCCTGAGGACCGCCCAGGCAGATTTCGATGGCGGGATAGGTCCTGGTGGCGTCGAACTGCGGCGGATAGAGCACCCAGGTGAGCATTTTCTGTCCGTCCACGGTGTCCAGCCAGCGGGCCTCGGTGTCGTGCTTGTCCAGCTGGCCCAGGAGGTGTTCGTTTTCGAAGGTAATCTGCCGGATGGCGTTGCCGGAAACGGCCACCAGTTCGGTGGGGAAGTCCATCGACTGATAGGTGGTGAGAAGGGTCCCGTCCTGCAGGATGCCGAAGGGGGAGCCGAAGTCGAACCAAAGGTTGTCCGCGGTGAGGCGGAAGAGCTCTCCGGCATCCGGAATCACGTTGAAGATTCCCTGGATGCCCTCGGCCAAAGCAGCGAAATAAATGGAGTTGCTATCCTCCGACCAAACAGGGCTTTCCGCATTGTATTTGAAGTCCTGCGTGAGGTCGCGGATGTTCGTCACGACAGGGTTCGCGCACTGGCCTTCACCCTCTTCCTCGTACACCACTTCGCCCATCATAAGACGCACTTTATCGGCCTCGTAACCGTCCCTTTCCATCGAGAGCCAGGCCAGCTTTCCGCCGTCCGGGCTCCACACCGGATGGGTGTCGTAACCGCCCTCGAACGTCACCTGGGAAGTCTCGCCCGTGAGCGGACAATAAATGTAGATGCAGGTGTTGGTGGAGAAGGCATACTCCCTGCCCGTGAGTTTCTTGCAGCTGTAGGCGATGTAGCGGCCGTCGGGGCTCCAGCAGAGGTCCGCGATGTCGCTGAACGGCCCGTTCGGGAGTTCGAACAGTTCGCCCTCCAGGATGTCCAGGCCGTCTTTGATGATGCCGTTCCCCATCGGGGCGATGAAACTGTGGCAGATTTCCGTGCGCCAGTGGTCCCAGTGGCGGTACATCAGGTCTTCCGTGGCGTAGGCTTCGGCCTTGTCCAGTGCAGGGTCGGTATCCGCGGGCACTTCCACGGCGCTGTGCACGCCGGAAACGAAGATCAGCTGCGCCTCGTCGGGGGAGAGGAGATAGTCCTCGATGCCGGCGGGGATGTCGGTGAGTTTCAGGCGATTACCTAATCGGCCTTTCTTATAGGCTGCCTTCCAGAGCTGGCCGTCCTGCAGGAAATAGACGGCCTTTCCGTCGGTGCTCCAGCGGGCCGATGAAAGGCTCTTCCCGTCCTTAGTGAGCTGCGTGGGCCGGCCCCCTTCCACCGGGATGGTGAAGAGGTTCCGCACGCTGCGGTTCTCGGCGATGGAGGAGTAGCTCACGCCGTAGAGGATGGTTTTTCCGTCGGGGGAGAGCTGCGGGTCGCTCAGGCGTCCCAGGGAGAGGAGCACCTCCGGGCTCATATGTCCGTCGGTGATTTCCATTTCGGCCGGGCCGATGTATCCTTTCTCAGTTTTCATTTCGTTCGAGCAGGCGGCGAGGACGAGAACTCCGGCCAGGGCCGCAAAGAATTTAATGTTCATATAGTTGAATGGCTTTTTTCAGGGTATCTAAGACGGCCTGGCGCAGATCCGCAGGCTCCAGCACTTCCAGCGAGCCGGCGCGGGCGCAAAGGTCCATCATCAGGTTGGGGTTGGGGACCACCCGGATGGCGAAAACGCCGCCGCCCAGGTCCGTCTGGCTGGGGTGGAGGGGAAGATCCCTCAGATAGGCGGCTTCCCGCTCCGTAGCTTTCAGTTTGATAAGGACGGGTTTCTTCCCTTCCGGCAGGTAGATGCCGTAGCTGTCGCGGAAGGCTTCGTCCACGTCGAAGTCCCGGGGCATTTTGAAACTCTCGCCGGTGCGTTCCATCGCCTGGATACGGTCCAGGGCATAGGTGCGCAGCGACTTGGCGTCTTCGCTCCAGGCCACCAGGTACCAGCGTTTGGCGAACTCCTTCACGGCATAGGGGCGGACCGTCCGGCTCTCGGACTCGCCGCTCAGGTATTTTTTGTATTGAAGGTGAAGCACGGCATTGTCCAGCAGGGCCTGCATCGCCACGGTGAGCCACTGCTGGCCGGAAGGGACGTCCTCCACCGATACCCTGCCGCTCAACCGTTCCTTGCCCAGGGTAAGGAGGCTGTTGACGGTGAAGGTATTGATGAGGTAATTCGCCGCTTCCCGTTCGTCTACGGCCGTTTCACTCCGGTCTATCCGGTAGCGGTTGGTGCTGCGGTCGCAAGTGATGGCAACTCCGAAGACCTCTTCCACGGCAGCACGGTGGTTCAAAAAGCTCCGGCGGGGATAGGACTCCCCGTATCGGCCTTCCCAACGGCGCTGGATCTGCTGCAGGGAAAGCCCCGCATCCCCCGCTTCCACGAAGGTCTGCACCAGGAAAACGTATTTCTCCACCAGCTCCGGGACCATAGGCTTAGCGTTTGGCGCGGGCTTCGTGGAGGGTGTCGTACTGGAGGCGGCGGCGGAAGATGTCGATGGCGGTGTAGATGGCGCTCATCATCGAGCGGGGATCGGCCTCGTCCCGGCCGGCCATGTCATAGGCGGTGCCGTGATCCGGCGAGGTGCGCACGATCGGGAGGCCGGCGGTGAAGTTCACGCCGTCGGCGAAGGCGATGGCCTTGAAGGGCGCGAGGCCTTGGTCGTGGTACATCGCGAGGGTCCCGTCGAAGCGGCTGTAGTTCCCCAGGCCGAAGAAGCCGTCGGGGGAGTACGGGCCGAAGGCCTGGATTCCCTCGCGGGTGGCTTCCTGCACGGCCGGGAGGATGATGTTCTGCTCTTCGTCGCCCAGCAGGCCGCCGTCCCCGCAGTGCGGGTTCAGGCCCAGGACGGCGATCTTGGGATTGGGAATGCCGAAGTCCCGCTCCAGCGAGGCGTTCATAATGCGCAGTTTCCCCAGGATGCTTTCCTTGGTGAGTTTTTTCGGGACTTCGCGCAGGGGAATGTGGCCCGTTACGACACCGATTTTCAGCTGCGGGCTCACCATGATCATCGTCACGTCATCGGCCCCGAACTGCTCTTGCAGGTACTCCGTGTGGCCGGTGTCCGAGAAGCCTTCGGCCGCCATCGCGCGTTTGTTGATGGGGGCGGTTACGAGCACGTCGATCTGCCCGTCCTTGAGGTCCTTGACCGCCATTTCCAGCGACTTGATGGCCGCCTTGGCGCTGTCCGGGGTGCTCTGCCCGGGCTCTGCGTAGATGCTGTCCGGGAGGCAGTTCACGAGGTTGATCTTGCGCTGTTTGGCATCGGCCGCCCCATTGATGACGTTGATGTCCATCGGGCCGATGTTATGGATGGTCTTGCGGTAGAAGCCCATCAGCTTGGACGAGCCGTAGATGACCGGCGTGAACGAGTCCAGGATGCGTTCGTCCTGGAGCGATTTGATGATGACTTCGTATCCGATTCCGTTGCTGTCGCCTTGCGTGATGCCGACGACCAATTTAGGGAGTGCCATAATATTATAGTAGGTTCTGTTGTTCTGCTGTATAACCGGTATCTTCCGGGAGCCCGGGCTGATGGTAGGCGGCGACGGCCAGGGCGTCGCAGCGCTCGTTTTCGGGGTGCCCGGCGTGCCCCTTGATCCAGTGGAAAGCCACGCGGTGCTTCTTGTACACGGCGTCGAAGCGGAGCCAGAGGTCCACGTTCTTCTTGCCCTTGAAGCCTTTGCGCTTCCACTGCTCCAGCCAGCCTTCGTTGAGGGCCTTCACCACGTAGGAGGAGTCGCTCACCACGTGTACCTCCGCGTTGTCCCAGCGGATTTCCTCCAGGCCGATAATGACCGCCAGCAGTTCCATCCGGTTGTTGGTGGTGCAGGCGAAGCCCCCGGAGATTTCCTTCTCATAGGTGCCGCAGCGCAGGACGATCCCGTAGCCCCCCGGACCCGGGTTGCCGCTGGCCGCTCCGTCGGTGTAAAGATATATGGCTGGTTTTGTGTCCACTTAGTTTTTACGGTTAATCAGGCTTACTACCACCTTTACCATCGTTCCCATTTCGTCCGTATGGCTTTCGGCTATCATCAGAGTCAGGGCGACAAGGGATGCATCTGATATACGCTTTGTGCCGTCAAGCCGATAAAGTATGCCATTGTTTTGCATAAACCACAAAAATAGCGTGGCGGCGATACGCTTGTTGCCATCGACAAAAGAGTGATTCTTGACAACCAGATATAGCAGCATGGCGGCCTTTTCCTCAATGCTGGGATAAAGGTCTTTCCCTTCCCACGTCTGATAAATCTGGCCGATGCTGCTGTGGAAAGAGGCGTCTTTCTCTACCCCGAACAGGTCACTGCCCCCGAACTTCTTTTTCAAACTTTGAATGGCTTCAATCGCGTTCTCATACGTGGCGTGGAAACGCTCCGGGGCCGTTGTGTCTGCGATTCTTAGGCTTTGGTAGTCGTAGGCGTCCAACGTGTCCAGAGCGTAGGTATAGTCGCGGATTACATCGAAGAGGTCTGTGGCCTGGTCCGAAGACAGAAGCAGGTCCTTGCTGAATACATTCTCCAGTAGGCCGACGGCTTTTTTCAAGTCTTCGTATTTTTGCTCGGAGATGGCATTGTGATTAACCGCATAACCCTTGAGCATATACTGCTTGATGACGCTGGATGCCCAAATGCGAAACTTTGTCGCACGGATGGAATTAATCCGATAGCCGATTGATATAATCGCGTCAAGGTTGTAGTATTTGATTCTTTCCTCAGATGTGCCTCTGGCGCCGCTCTGTGCGGTAATTAAAAAATCTTTAACTACCGTGCCGGCATCTAGTTCTCCGCTTTCAAAAATTCTTTTGAAGTGATAGGAGATGTTAGGTATTGAAACCCCAAAGAGCATGGCAATTGCTTTCTGGCTGGCCCAGATTGTTTCGTGTCTGGGGTCAACCATCGCTTCCATCGTTACCAGTCCGTCCTCTGACTGATAAATCACTATGTCGCTTCTCTCTTCCATCATGTCCGGTTTCGTGTCCATAGCAAATACAAAGATAGAAAAAAATTAGTTTCGTACATATTGGGGGGTTTCCAGCGCGCGTGTGTTCTAATAATGTTGTAACCGAGATAACACAAAAACAGATATTAGCATGATGAAACCCATTAAAAAATGTTTGGAGAAGTCTTTCGGAATGCCGTATTCGGCTCCTGAGGCTTCGCCGGTCTCATTTTCGCAGGAGACCGGCAAAATGCTGTGCAGCTCCACGGAGAACACGTCTCAGGGATACACGGCAATTATTCTGGACTGGGATGAGTAAAAAGGACAACGCCATGAAAAAAGTATTTGATTTCGTATTTGCAGTGGCGACGGTGTCCGGCCTCGCCCTTTCCTGTGTGAAGGAAACCCCCATTGGGGATAAGAAATTTGTCGAGTTCTCGGCCAGCGCGGCTGCCGTGAAAACGACGGTTGCCGTAGATCCCGACGATGCCCTTAAGCGTATTGTCAGCTGGGCCTCCGACGACCAAATCAAAGTATGGTGGGACGGCGGTAGCGCCATGGCCACTTCCCAAGGCTCAGGGACCAGCGTGAAGTTCGCGGGTGAGGGCATTGCCGAGGCGGACATTTATTATGCCTCTTATCCTGCCGGCGCCGCAACGGCTCTCAGCGAGGGCGAACTCGCTTTGGTGATTCCTGCCAGCCAGGACGGATCGTTTGCATCGGCCAATATCTCCGTCGCAAAGACTACGGCGGAGGCGAAAACCTTCCAGTTTTATAACGCTTCGGCCGTTGTCGCCTTCAGTGTCAGCGGCACGGATTATACCAAGGCCGTATTCCGCGGCAACAATGGCGAAACCCTCGCCGGCTCCGTCCCGGTGAGCTTTTCCGGCAGCAACATCACCCTGGGTGAGGTGAGCAGTCCCGCCACCCAGATTGAAGTGGCCATCGACGGTTCCGGAGACTATTATTTCGCCGTTCTGCCAGTGACGCTCAGCGGCGGCTTCTCCATCGCCCTGTATAAAGGTGATGCCAACAGCCCTGCCGCCTATGTTCTGAAGAGCCACGCGTTGGATAAGGCCGATTTCTTCGATATCGGCGCCATTGACGCGGCATTCAAGACGGATCTCTTTGTTACGCCGGAGGGAAGGGGCAATAAGAATGGCAAAAAGTGGGAGAATGCCATTGGTGTGGAACAACTGCGTGTCCTGCTTCAAAAGCCTGAAATCATTGATGGCGTAACCTTCCACATGGCGGATGGCGCGTATTATCTTGCCGGGACGGCGGGGAGTATGTATTCCATGGATTACACGGATTATGGTAAACCGGTGACCGTCACTTTCGACGGCGGTTACCCCGGCACTCTTTCCGGGACGACCCTTTCGGGCCGTGATACTACAATTTATAGGGCTGCATTTACGGGAAACAATGAAGCCGGGATCTTAGATCTGGGTAACAATACCAATATTACTTTCGAGGGTATAACCTTCAAGGATGCCAGCGCCGATGGTAGCAACCGGATGGCGCTTCGCGTTCATTCATCGTCGGAGACGGCAAAGGTTACGCTCAATTCCTGCCGGTTTATCCATAATGTGGGGCCCGATGGTTCCGGATCCGGTGCCGCTATAAAACTGAATTATTGCGATGCTACCATTTCAAATTGCTATTTCCAGGCCAACCATGCACGCAACGGTTCGAGTATCCAACTGGATAATGCCGGGACTCATGCTCATGTAGAGGTTTCTGGATGCACTTTTTGGAAGAACACTACAGCCAACACTTCCGGTGCCGTTCAAAACGCAGGTATGAAGGATGTGACATTTTCCGCGTGTGCATTCAACAACAACTCCGCATCCAGCTGGGGCGGCGTATTCCACACCGGCGGTTCGGCCGTGACCACCTTCAACAACTGCACGTTCACCAGTAATTCGGCCACAGCCGCAGGCGTTATGAGTATCCAGGGCACCGCGGGCGTCACCTGCAATGGATGTACGTTTACCAACAATACGGCCACCAAGATTGGTGGAAGCGGCACCTGGAAAGACGTTGGCGGCGGTGTGATTGTCCTTCGCAACAGCGGAGACGCCGTTACGCTCGATAACTGCACATTTACCGGCAACAGCGTTACGGGTATGGGCGGTGTCGTCGCTTCCATCAACAGCAATACCGTCATTACCGCGACGGGTTGTAAGTTCGATAGTAATAACGCGGGTTCCGGCTGGGGCTCGGCTATCCATCTGGGTGCCGGTTTAAGTGGTCAGCGGGTATATCTGGACAATTGCCTCTTCAAATCCAATACGACTACCTCCCGCGGCGTTATCGGCATCAACAACGCCACCAGCCTTCTGTATATGAACCGTGTGACGTTCAAAGACAATACCAATGCCAACAAAGATGCCTGGGGCGTTGCGGTACAGGCCTCCGGTTCCGTGGTGTGCATGAACAACGTCACCACTATGGGTAACCACAGTATAAACGCTACTCCCGGTAACACGGTGGTGTTCAACGCCGACAGCGGCTGGCTCATCACCAACAGTACCCTCATTGACGACACTGCGACGGCGCTGGTCCGTGATAACGGGACGGTAAAAACAACCATCTGCAATAATGTTTTCATCAACACAAATGCGGCGAATAACGTTTTTGTGATGGGGAAGGGCGCGTCCTATTTTGACAACCGCGGTCACAATGTGCTCAGTTGCGACGGCACCTATAACAATGCCGCTCCAGTAAGCAGCGATCTTCTGAGCAAGAGTATAGCTTCCCTTAACGGAAGCTATTCCGAGGAGTGGAGTTCTACCGGAAAATATGGTGTGTATGCCTGGAGCAACGGACTCAGCCTCAATCCCGCCACCCAGACCGACGTGGAGAATGCCATCAAGAGCTTTAACATTGACTTCTCTTCCAATGTCTCGGGTGTCAGCCATGTGGGGAATGATTTCTGGGCCTGGCTCGACGCTATGAGCCCGAAGGGCTTCGTGACGGATGGCCGGGGTGTCTCCCGCAACGGGAATTACTGGCCGGGCGCATACCAGAATAACAACTAATTATACAGTTCCGATTATGAAGAAAAACTATACTGCTCCAGAGGCGGGCGTCGTCCCGGTATGCTTCGAAGACTGCCTGTTCACCGTTACGTCCGGTTATGACCAGTTCCATCAGGGCGGCGGCGGTTTCTACGGCGACAACGACATAAATGACAATCCGTTTATCTTCTAGTCGAGTGTGCGCTATGAAAAAGATTCTTGTCACTCTGGCGGGACTCGCGGCCATCATTTCCTGTATCAAGGAAAAACCTATGGAGGATAGGGCCCCAGGAGGCGCTATCACCGTGACGGTGGAGGCGTTGGCTCAGGAGGCCGCCCCGGAAGAAAGGGAACCCGTGAAGACCTATCTGGGTACTTACCAGGGCCAGGACAACACCGTGCTCTGGGGGATGGATGAGCAGATGCAGCTGGCCGTAACGGCTGGCGGTTCCACCGTTTTTGCCGCGTCTGAGTCTACCAGCGCCTACAACGGGCAGGCATCGGCCCAGTTTTCGTTTACCGTTAATCCCGCAACGGCGTCATCCTACCTGTATCAGGGATTCTACCCGGCCTCGGCTGTGGCGGAGGAGGGAAATACCGACCCTGCATCCTACCGGGTAAGGCTTCCGTTGGTGCAGAATGCATCGGCCGGGAAGTATGATCCGAAGGCATACCTGATGATTGCCCGGCCCACGCCCTTCGACAGCAAGTCCACCACCTGGACGGCCGCTTTCCGCAGGGCTGTGGCGCTGAACTGTCTGTCCATCGAGAATTTTACGGACGAGGAAACGATCAAGAAGGTGGAAATCATCGCCCCTGCCGGGGTTTATCTTTCCGGTGAACGGGCGATGGACCTCTCTACCGGTGAAAGCGGGGAAATACTCGAGGGCTTCCGGAACATCGACGTGAAATATGCAAGTCCTCTGGGTAAAGAAGAAGGGAATTTCAAAGTGTGGTTCACTTCCTGGGGCGCCGCAATGACAGCCGGCCAGAGCCTCCGTATCACGCTTTACACCGATTCTTATTATTACACCCGGAATGTGGTCATCCCGTCGGGGAGGTCCATCACCTTGGAGGAAGGGAAACTGAATACCATCAGGGTGGATTTCTCCAACTATGACGACGCCGACGATTATGTCTTCAGCGGCGGAAAGGGCACGGCCGATAATCCTTACCGGATTGAAACGGTGGCCGATCTGGTCTTCCTGGCTTCCAAGGTGAACGCAGGAACCGGCACGTATGCATCGGCCAGCTATCTCCAGACGGCCGATATCGACTTCGCCGGGGCAACGCTCCAGGCCATCGGCAATACCAACGCCAGCGGCGCGCAGCGCTTCTTCAAGGGCAGTTACGATGGAAACGGCTTCAAGGTGAGGAATGTCTCCGTAGCCAACGCTCTGAATACCGCCACTTCCGCCGGTTCCAACAAGGCTTTCGGCTTCTTTGGCTACCTGGCCGAAAACGCCCATGTCAACAGGCTGTATCTGGAAAATCCCAAGGTGCAGGCACAGACGACTTACAACATCGGCGCCATCGCCGGAAACATCGAAGGGGCCTCTTCCGTCATCATCGAGAACTGCACCGTGACGGGTGCCACCGTAAGTGAGGGTGGCAGCAGCGGCTGGCATGTGGGTGGCCTCGTGGGGCAGCAGATGTCCGGAGTCATTCGTAACTGCTCGTTCAGCGGAACGGTACGCAACACGCAGAACAATAAGGTGGGTGGCCTTGTGGGCCATATGAGCGGTGGCACCATCAGCGGCTGCCGCGTTACCGGCGTCTCCACCGAGATTGAAGCTGCCAATGATTACGTGGGCGGCATCGTCGGTATCGCCGACGGGACCTCGGGTACGAAGACCATCGAGAACTGCGTGGTCAACTGCGCCAGCATTACCGCCACCAAGGGCTTTGTGGGCGGAGTCCTGGGCCAGTTGGGCGGCGGCGAGATGATTATCAACCGTTGCACGGTTATAGCCGATGTCATCAACAATGCCGCCAGCCAGAGCGGAGATACCAAGTACGGCAATCTGGGCGGCATCGTGGGCTATGTCGCAGCCAGCGGGTATAAGGTGGTTATCGCCAACTGCTGCTATGCCGGCGGGGAACTCTGCAACTACAATGGTAAGGGCGGCTCTGTTGCCGGTATCCTGGGCGGAGGCAATTCCAGTGCATCCGGTCAGAAGTATATTGTAAACTGCACGGCCTTCCCGTCCAAAATCCTCACGGGGGATACCACCAGAAACCTGGGTGGCATTGCCGGCTGGATCAAGTACTGGACCATCCGGAACTGCTATAGCCCTGTGCCGCATACGGCTATCTACTTCAACGGCGCGCAGATTTCTTCCGCGGAATCCAGCTGCGGCAGCATTTATGGCTGGTACTCTTCTTACGGCGAGGTGCAGGATTCCTACTGGCTCTCCACGTTCCAGGTGGGCAAGGGGACCGCTTCCCCGAACAATAACCAGGGAATCAGCGACGCCCAGATGCGGAACGGCGGTTCGGTCACCCGTCCTTCTACGGGCGTGTCCTATTCCAACTTCATCGCGGCGCTGAATGCCGATGCGGCCGACTGGAATGAGAATCCCGTCCTGGATGTGTATGCCCAGAGCTGGGAACTGTACGATAACGGTTATCCTACGCCCAAGGGCATTTCCAACGCCATCTCCGGCGGCGGCGAAAGCCCTTCCGGGATGAATCTCCTAAACCTGTGCAACGACAAGATTTCCGAGTACGGTCACGCGGAGGTTCCTGCCAACCACATCTATCTGGTCGCGCACCGCGGTCTCACTTACTGGGCCCGCCAGAACAATTATCCCGAGAATTGCGTCCCCACCATCCAGAAGGCGATTGAATTAGGGGCCGATATGGTGGAGGTGGACGTGCGCACCACCAGCGACGGAAAGCTGGTCGTCCTGCACGACGAATCCGTGAGGCCGGTTACCAACTGCGGTCTCAGCGGCTCCAACGCTTACGTTCAGAACATGACCCTCTCCACGCTTCAGGGCTACAGGATGCGTAACCGCGATGGTTCGAACTACCCGATGGTGAACGGCCAGTACATCCACGTCCCCACGCTGGAAGAAGTGCTTAACGTCACCAAGGACAGGATCTATGTGACCATCCATATTAAGGAGGCGGACATGGATAAGGTGATCGACGCCATCAAGAATACCGGCACAGTGGACCAGGTGGCCATCTTCGGCGCTTCCGACAAGAAAGCCTATGTGGCGCGTGCGTTGGAGGTAATTGGCAGTAAACTGGCCATCGAACCCTGGCTGGATGTGGCGGATGACGTGACTACCTACCAGCCCAGTTACTTCGGCTGCTGCAAACTCTTCCAGTACGATGCGCTCACCTATTACAATGAAACCATCACTGGTCTTGGCAAGCAGGTGCATGAGCGCGGCGCCCTGTCCTTCTCCAATGCCTTGAACGAGGACAAGAACGGCGTTGATTGGGAAACCCCGCTCATTAACTGGTATGGCAGCCAGAGCGGCTCCTGCGTTCCGCTCGACAAATTCATTGCTTCCGGCTCCGACTTCCTCCAGATTGACTTCTTAGAGATTGCAGATGCCTATTTTAAAAAGAAAGGATTGCGATAATTATGAACAAATATCTTATTTTGATGACAGGGATGGCCGTCGCCGTCATGGTGTCCTGCTCCCGGGAGAAGGACGTCACCGCCGGAAGCGGGGAGGCTATCACTGTTACAGTAGAGGCCCTGGCCCAAGAGACGGCCATCCAGCAGAAAGACGCATCCAAGACATACCTGGGGACTTTCCTGGGCCAGGCCAATACAGTCTTGTGGGGAAGCGATGAGCAGATGCAGCTGGCCATCACCAGCGGGGGCACCAGCGTGTTCGCCGCCTCAGTGCCCACAAGTGCATATGACGGCCAGGCATCGGCTGCTTTCTCATTCACCATCAATCCCGTCACGGCGTCTTCTTATCTGTACCAGGGCATCTATCCGGCCTCGGTGGTGGCTGCCTCCGAGAATGAAAATCCCGCCCGCTATAAGGTGGTGCTTCCGGGCGTACAGAATGCATCGGCCGGGGCCTATGATCCGGCGGCGTACATCATGATTGCCCAACCCGCGGACTTCGACAGTAAGTCCACCTCTTGGACGGCTTCTTTCCGCCGGGCTACGGCATTGAACTGCATCACCTTGAAGAACCTTCCTGCCGGGAAGTCCTTCAACAGGATCGAGTTGATCGCTCCGGAAGGCGTGTATTTGTCCGGCGGGCGTGAAATGAACCTTTCCACCGGCGCGAGCGGAGACATCTATGCCGGCGGGCGCAGCGTAGAGGTGAAGTATGCCACGCCCCTCGCCGGCGGCGCCGATGTGGCCGTCTGGTTCACCAGCTGGGGAGCAGATTTCACCGTAGGACAGACATTCTCTGTAGCGGCATATACGAGCGAAAAGGAATCTTTCGCGAAGGAGATAGTCGTCCCCGACGGCCATCCCATCTCCTTCGAGGAGGGCAAACTGAATACCCTGATGGTAGATATGGACGGAATCACCCCTTCGCAGTCATACTTCAGCGGAGGCCTGGGAACAGCTGAGAGCCCGTGGAAGATTGAGACGGTGGCGGACCTGGCGGAGATGGCGGATTACGTGGGGAGTACGGAGGATGCATATATGCATTTCCATTCGGATTATTACCGTCAGACGGCCGATATCGACTATGCCGGGGGGACTCATAACAGCATTGGCAACTCCAACGCGACGTCCCCGTATTCGTTCTTCAGCGGGACATATGAGGGTAATGGGTATAAAATCAGTAATCTGGTTATTACCAATCCCCAGTCCAAGAAGGCTGTCGGGTTCTTCGGCTATCTGGACGGGACTGCGCATATTGACGGGCTCCTGCTGGAAAACGTTACGCTTAACTCTACCACCTGGAACAACGGCGCCATTGCGGGCTGCGTGCAGTCTACTTCCTCGGCGCTGATTGAAAACTGCCATGTGACGGGGGCTACCATCACCGGAAGCGACGAATGCAACGGTGGCCTGGTCGGTAAACTGATGGCTGGTAATATCCGCCATTGTTCTTTCCAGGGCAGTGTGACCGCTACCAACAGCGCCAAACAGAAGTGTGGAGGCATTGTGGGCTATTCTTCCGGTACCGCCAGTGACCTCGAGGATTGCCACCTGCTGCCTGGCAGTGCCATTAGCGGCGCTGGCGAACGTGTGGGCGGCATCGTGGGTGAACATACGGGCGGGAATATCCTGTCCTGCAGTGTGACCGGTTCCGGGACCACGGTCTCCGGAGGGACGAGAATGGTTGGCGGTATCGTGGGCTATGTGACCAATAATGCCAATTACCGCCGCATCGAAAACTGCACGGTGAATTGTAAGGAGATCAAGGCCACCAGGGGTATTGTGGGTGGTATCATCGGCGATATCGAAGCCCCCGCCACCATCAACCTGTGCACCGTTTCCTGCGACGTCATCAATGAGACAAACGGCAGCGACTCCAGTGACAACGGTGCTGTGGGCGGTATCATCGGCCAGATATACGACAATGGCAAAACGATGGTTATCGCCAATTCCTGCTTCGTGGACGGTGTCATTGACAACACCGCCAGCGTGAAGGGCAATGTGGGCGGCATCGTGGGCAACGCCAACGTGAAGGTGATGAACTATGTGACCATCTTTAACTGCTGCACCATGCCTTCGCAGGTGAAGAGCGGCTCCAGCAACCAAAACCTGGGCGGTATTGCCGGGTATTGCGCAGACTTGATCATGCGCAACTGTTACTCGGCCACGCCTTACACCGCCTATACGTTTAACGGCGCCGTCATTGACCCGGCCTCCAACCAGTCCAATGGCTGCCTCTATGGTTGGCAGCGCGGCGGGAACGAAGCGCAGAACGCCAATAATCTCGCCGGTGTCGTACAGGATTGCTATTGGATCTCTGGTTTCAAGGCCGGCCGTTACAGCACAGCATGGGTTTATACCAAGAGCGAACAGGAACTCAGTGATGCCCAGATGCGGAACAGCGGTTCGGTCATCCGTCCTTCTTCGGCCGAGGTGTATGCCAACTTCCTGGCGGCGCTGAATGCCGATGCCGCAGATTGGAACGCGGCTCCTCCGGCAGCGGTGGAGGCCTCTACTTGGGTGATTGGCGCGAACGGCTATCCTGTTCCGCAGGGCCCTGCAGCATCGGAAAGCACCATAAAAAAGCGCGTGTCCATCCTGGGAGACTCCATCTCCACCTATCAGGGGTACACGCCTTATCCCAGCAACTACCAGTATCCCAAGGGCTCGTATGCCGATTTTACCAGCGTGACGCAGACCTGGTGGCACAAGCTCATCTACCAAAAGATGAGTAACGCCAAGTTGGAGGTGAATTCTTCCTATACGGGCACCTGCGTTCAGGAGACGACCGATAAGGGCCATCCCGGCTACGGATTCCTGCATCGCTATGTGGAATTGGGTAATCCGGATGTGATTATCGTCAATGGCGGCACCAATGATGCCTGGAGCTTCAATCTGCCCGTGGGGACGCTGGACTTTTCCATCGCCACCGACAATCTGGACGAATTCCAGTTCGCCCAGGCCTATGACAAGCTTATCCGACTGCTCAAAACCACGTATCCGAACGCCCAGATAGCCTGTGTTATCGGAGACAATGTGATGGACGCCCAGTACAGCACATATGCCCAGGTAATCCGCGACGTGTGCGACCATTACAGTCTGCCTTATGCCGAGGTGGTTTTCGCCGACCGTGCGGCTTCTACCTACGATAACGTGCATCCCAATCCTTCCGGAATGGCCGACATGGCCGACCAGATATGGAACGCGCTTCAGCCTGCCTTGTAGCAGCTTACGGACCTGCCGGCGCGGGTGGTCAACGTGGCCAATCCGCGGATGAAAGTCTATCTGCCCGCATCGGGAGGGGAGCTCGGCGGGCTCGTCGTCGCCTGGCTGGCACTGGGGCCTGTTCACCTTCGAAGGCGTGAAACGGGCCCTCTCTGCCTGGCTGGTGTCTTTCTGATGTTTGGAGATTGGGAAAATAAGTGTATCTTTGCGGAAACGTTATGGAACAACTTTAATTCTTATAACCTATGAAAAAACTTATCGTAGTTCTTGCCCTGGCCTTTATCGGCTTCAGCGCAAATGCCCAGTTCTATGTGGGCGGTACCATCCATTTTGGAACGGATCAGGCTGTCAATGAGAACGGTGACGCCACCGTGGGCCTCAACATTGCACCCGAATTCGGCTATTTCCTGAATGACAATATGGCTATCGGCGCCAGTATCGGTTATACCAACATGGGCTTCGGCGGCGGCAATTTGTTCACCATCGCCCCTTACTTCCGTTATTTCCTCCTGGAAATGGGTCCCGTGAACCTGTTCCTGGACGGTCAGCTGGAGGTGCTCATCCTCTCCGGCGGCGGTGAAACCCAGACCGGTTTCGGCGTGGGCGTGGCTCCCGGCATCTCCATTCCCGTGAGCGACAACCTGTCCTTCGTGGGTCACCTGGGCCACGTCGGCTACTATGGCGGCAGCTTCGAGATCGACGCCAGCCCCGCCAACATAGCCATGGGTCTGTACTATTCCTTCTAATCCGCTTCCCGGCTATTGAGAGCGCAGCTCCTTGGGGGCTGCGTTTTTTTTGCCCGCCTTTATAATATTAAATATTTTTTGTAACTTTGCGCCGCAAGTTGAAAGCAATAGCAAATTACAAACAATAAATTTTACACAAACAGTTATGATTAAACTTGGTATTAACGGTTTTGGCCGTATCGGCCGTATGGTTTTCCGCGCTGCCGTGGAGAATTTCGGCAAGGACATCGTGGTGGTAGGTATCAATGACCTCCTGGACCCCGACTATCTGGCTTATATGCTCAAATATGACTCTGTCCACGGTCAGTTCAACCACGATATCAAAGTGGAAGGCAACTACCTCATCGTGGACGGCAACAAGATCCAGGTCTTCTGCGAGAAGGATCCCGCCAACATCACCTGGGGCGCCCTGGGCGTAGACGTGGTTGTCGAATCCACCGGTTTCTTCCTCACCGCCGAACTGGCAGAGGCCCACATCAAGGCCGGTGCCAAGAAGGTGATCATGAGCGCTCCTTCCAAGGACGCCACCCCGATGTTCGTGTATGGCGTGAACCACAAGACCTACGCCGGCCAGAACATCATCTCCAACGCTTCCTGCACCACCAACTGCCTGGCTCCGCTCACCAAGGTCCTGAACGACAACTTCGGCGTTGTCCGCGGCCTGATGACCACCGTGCACGCTGCTACCGCCACCCAGAAGACCGTTGACGGTCCTTCCAAGAAGGATTGGCGCGGCGGCCGCGGTATCCTGGAGAACATCATTCCTTCCTCCACCGGCGCTGCAAAGGCCGTGGGTAAGGTTCTCCCGGAACTGAACGGCAAGCTCACCGGCATGTCCCTGCGCGTTCCCACCAGCGATGTGTCCTTCGTGGACCTCACCTGCGAACTCGCCAAGGAAGCTTCCTATGAGGAAATCTGCGCTGCCATGAAGAAGGCCAGCGAAGGTGAACTCAAGGGCATTCTGGGCTACACCAACGAGGCCCTCGTCTCCACGGACTTCCGCGGCGACGCCCGCACCTCCATCTTCGACGAGAAAGCCGGCATCCAGCTGGACAAGACTTTCGTGAAGGTGTGCGCCTGGTACGACAACGAGTGGGGCTACAGCAACAAGGTTTGCGAAATGGCGAAAGTCATTATGAAGTAAGGCCTCTGGCCTCTGACGTCTTTAGGACCGGCTCGCTTGCGAGTCGGTCTTTTTTTGTATCTTTGCACTGCTATGAAGATACTCCTTTCCAATGACGACGGATACAAGGCTGCCGGCCTTCACGTCCTCGCGCGTATTATGTCCCGCTTCGGGGACGTTACCGTAGTGGCCCCCAAGTTTCATCAGAGCGCCACCTCCATGGCCGTTTCGCTGGGGGTGAAGCAGCTTTCCTATAAGGACCTTCCGGAGGAGGGACCGGGCCGATGGACCTACCTGGATGCCACGCCGGCCTCCTGCGTCAAGTTCGGCCTGGAGTTTAAGTACGAGAACCGGGACCCGGACCTGGTGGTGACGGGCATCAATCACGGCACCAACGCCTCAACGGCGGCCAACTATAGCGGAACACTGGGCGCGGCCGAGGAAGCCGCCATCAACGGGCGCAAAGCCATCGGCGTATCGCTCTGCGATTTCCGTTCGGACGCAGACTTTTCGGCCGTGGAGGCCCTCTTGCCCGGCATTATGAAAAAGCTCATCGAGAACTGGCCCGGGAACCGGCCCGGCCTCTATTACAACGTGAATTTCCCGGCCATGCCCCTGGACGAGATCAAGGGCATTCGCATCGCCCGTCAGGGCGCTGGCCATTGGGTAAAGGAGTTCGAGCCCTGGGACGAAAGCAGCCTGGGCACCCTGAACGACAGTTTCCTCTGGCAGCATTACCGCGTGAACCTGGAAGACGGGGAAAAGGCGGTCTTTATGCGGGGCACCTTCGTGAACGACGATCCGGACGCGGATACGGCCGACCATCTGCTCCTGGAGCAGGGCTGGGTGACCATCACCCCCTTCAATGCCCAGATGACCGATATGCCGGAATTCGAACGGCTGAAGAGTCTCTAAGCCGGCTTCTATATTCTTTTTGTCGTCCGCACGTTATTTTCCCCCTTGTTGGGGGGAAAAGGTTTTTCGTGTGTTCTTTATACGTATTGTTTATACGTTGATTATGGACGACTTGCAGAAATGGTTTTTGGAACATGAGGATGACGGATCGGCCGATAAATCGTTGGAAGAACTGGTTGCCGGCTTCAGCGGAGATGACTATGCCATCTCATCGGAAGGATTCCGTGCGTTCCGCAAACAAATCAGAAAGGAGAATCCTTGGTGGAAGCAGGCGCTTCGTGTTGTGGAGCATGTGGCGGCCGCCTTGTTTCTCCCCGCAGTATTGGCATCGGCTCTCATCCTCTTCGATAAAAAGCCGGAACAGGTGCGCTGGAGCGAGATCTATACCCGTTCCGGTCAAACACGCACCCTAGCTCTTCCGGACGGTTCCACCATCCGGCTGGCCCCGGAAAGCCACATTGTCTATCCGTCGGCCTTTAAGGGGAATCTCCGGCAGATTTTCCTGCAGGGAGAAGCCTACGCCGACATTGTACACATGGAGGAATGTCCCTTCGAAATCCATTCGGAGGATATCACTGTGAAGGTCATGGGTACGGAATTCTACTTCTCGTCCTATCAGACGGATGCGGAGTGTGAGCTGGCCCTCGTGGACGGAATCGTAGAGATGACCATCGTGGGGAAAGACTCCAACCACGATGTTAAACTAAAGACAGGGGACCTGGTTCATTACAACCGGGCGACGGGCAGCGTAGAAAAACAGCGCTTCTCGCCGGACTCCTTCATAGCCAACAACCTTCAGGGCGGGCTGCAGTTCTCCAATCGCAGAATGGAAGACATTGCCCATTGCCTGGAACGTAAATTCGGAGCGAAGATTATCATTGAGGATGAGGCTATTGCAGAGGAACGTTTTTTTGCTTCATTCATCAATGGAGAAGACCTCCCGACTATTTTACAGTCGCTTAATACGCAAAACCACATGTATATTCAACGCAGGGGTGATGTCTATACCCTTTCGCTTATGCTAAAACACTAAGTTTTAAACCTATGCGTCAGCTCTTTAAACCCCTGTGGATGGGGGTGGCATTTCTCCTGATCTGGGCGGCCGCGTCCGGTGTCGCGTTTGCGCAGGGGCAACATACCCTCCGTCTGTCCGACGTTTCCGTCAAGACGGCTGTCGACTACCTGCAGCGTCAGTTCGGCTACTCGGTGGTCATCAAGACCAGTCAGCTGGACATGGACAAAATTGTGTCTGTTCAGGCAAACAACGGAAGTATCCAGGATATCCTCGGGCAGATTTTTGTCGGCCAGGATGTCTCTTTTACGGTGGATGACAAGAAGATCCAGGTCTCCAGGGCCGAAAAACCTTCTCCGGCCCAACAGAATCCGTATAAAGGTAACCGCATCACCGTGAGCGGCGTCGTAAAGGATACAGACGGGGAACCGGTGATTGGCTGCATCGTGATCCCTGGCGGCGCTACGGCATCGGCAACGATGACGGACTTGGATGGCCACTATGTTATCAGTGTCGCGAAGGACAGTTATCTGGAATTCTCGTCTATCGGTTTCCAGTCCGTTCGGGAGAGTGTGGCAGGTCGCACCCAAATCGATGTTTTGCTGGCCATAGAAGCCGAGAAACTGGAAGAACTGGTGGTCGTTGGTTACGGTACGGCTTCCAAGCGCCTCGTGAGTTCATCCATTGCTTCCGTGAAGATGGACGAGATAGACAGGGGCGCCGATATTGATCCCGTCAAAGCGCTGCAAGGCCGCGTGACGGGTATCAGCATCTCCTCTTCCTCGGGTATCCCCGGCGAGTCGCCCCGCGTGATTGTGCGCGGCGTCAGCTCCATCTCTGGAAACTCCGCCCCGCTGTATGTGGTGGATGGTATTCCGGCAGAGAGCTATCCGCAGCTCAATGCCAATGATATTGAAAGTATGGAGGTGCTAAAGGATGCATCAGCTACCGCCATCTACGGTTCCCGTGCCAACGCCGGTGTCATCCTCATCACCACCAAGTCCGGTAAGAAGGGCGCGACGATGGTGAACGCCGGCGCGTATTTCGGCGGCGCAACGGTGGCCAAGGACATTCCCATGGCGAATACGGCCGAATACATGAATGCCATCGGCACGGCCATCGACAACTATAATATCCAGAAGCCGGCCATTGAGAATTTTTACGTGCCCGACGTCCTGGAGGACTACGACTGGATGGCCGCGGTGTCGCGCAAGATTGCCTTCAGAAAGGGAGCGAATGCCTCCCTCAGCGGCGGCAGCGAGAACATCCGCTTCTATGCATCGGCCGGTTACGAAGGAGAGGAAGGGTATCTGCTCACCACCGGTTTCCAGAAGTTCACGGGACGCACCAAGTTCTCCTACGATGTTGCGAAGTGGCTGGAACTTAATATGAATACGTCCATCGCCTATTCCCGCTTCGACAAAGTGGAGGAAACCGACGGTTCATTGAAAATTCTGCGTGCCGCCCGTGAGGAACAGCCCTGGTACACCGCCACCAACCCGGACGGGTCCTGGCGCGTGATGAGTGATGATGCCCTGGCCCGTCACAACCCGCTGATGATCATTAACGAGGAAGACTATTTCATTAATAAGTATCAGTTGCAAGGAACCTTCAGTGCGGTGTTCAAACCCTTCAAGGGCTTCAAGTTCACCTCCTCCATCAGCGGATACTCCATCTACGACAAGACCATCAAGAAGCTCACGGAGAAGAATCTGGAGCGCGCTTTCAAGGAAGGCTGGGCCGCCCTGTCGGAACAGAAAGACAACAGTTTCCGTTACGTATGGGACAACATAGCCTCCTACGACAACACCTGGGACCGTCTTACCTATTCCATTCTCGTCGGCCACTCTTTCGAAAAGTACGAGTATGAGACCTTCGGCGCCAAGTCGGACAACTATGCGAACGAAGCATTTCCTTCTTCCAGCTTCAATCTCATCACCTCGGGCACCAGCATCTATCCCGGCAGCATCGGCTACAACGCCTACGCCCTGGAATCCTATTTCTCCCGGGTGGCGCTCAACTGGGCCGACCGTTATATCCTGAACCTCTCGTTCCGCACCGACGGGTCCTCCCGTTTCCCGGTGAACAATCGTTTCGGCTTCTTCCCGGCTGGCTCCCTGGCCTGGATGACTTCCAACGAGAAATTCTTCCCGAAGAATCCCGTGGTCACCGAACTGAAACTGCGCGTGAGCGCCGGTCAGACCGGTTCCATGGCCGGGATTGGCAACTGGGATGCGATGTCGCTCGTGAACGGCGGTTATACTTATAACGGGGCATCCGGGATGAAAATCGGCCAGACGGCCAAAAACCTGAAGTGGGAAAAGAGTACCAAGTACGACTTCGGTACGGATATCGAGTTCTTCGGCGGCCGCATGAATCTGGGTGCCGACATTTTCTACTCTGTCACGGATGGCTTGCTATATAACGACCGTCCCGTAGTGGCCACCACCGGTTATACGAAGCGCAACAGCAACATCGGCGTGATGGACAATCTGGGCGTGGAAATTTCCCTGGGCGGACGTATCCTGGACGGCCCCGTGAAGTGGGACTTGTCCGGTAATCTCTCCTGGTCCAAGAACCGGCTTGTGAGTCTGTTGGACGACACCGACATCATCGTGGTGGAAGATTCCCAGTTGTATGGCGGCAACAAGCATGCGCTCATCACCGGAAAGCCCGTCAGCGCCTGGTATATGCTCCGGATGGACGGGATTTATCAGTACGACGATGAAGTGCCTGCCAAGCTGTATGCAAAAGGCGTCCGGGCGGGTGATGTCAAGTATTATGACAGAGATGGCGATGGCGATATTTCAGACAATGACCGTATGTACTGCGGGAAGGCTACTCCGGATTTCTTCGGTGGCATCACATCCAACCTGTCCTGGAAAGGACTTGAGCTGAGCATGTTCTTCCAGTATTCCGTGGGGGCAAAAGTATTTAGTGCCTGGAAGGGTTGCGGCCAGGAAGGCACCGAGCATCTGGGCCTTTCTTCAGGTACTGTGTATGACGACAACGGCAAGGAATGCAAGCAGTTCTTCAACCTGAGCAAGAAGGCTGCCACCGAGTTCTGGAACGGTCCGGGCACATCGGACACCATGCCGCGTCCCATCCTGTCCGGCCTTCATACCGGTTGGGCCTGGGATTACAACATCCTCACCAGCACGCGCTATCTGGAGGATGCCTCCTACTTCCGCATCAAGAACATCACCCTGGCCTACCACCTTCCGTCCAAGTGGCTTGAACGGCTGAAGATTGGCGGGGTGCGCGTATATGCCACTGTAGACAACGCTTTCACCTTCACAAAGTATGAGGGGTACGACCCGGAAGCCTCTATGTCGGGCGGTCCTGCGGCGGCCAAATATGCCACGGACTTCGGCTATGAGCCTATGATGCGTTCCTATATTTTCGGTGTGGACATTAAATTCTAAGGAGGAGTCACTATGAAAAAGATTATTTGCATTGCATCTGTCCTTCTGGTGGCCCTCGTGACGGGCTGCGGCAAGATGATTGACGAGATTGCCCCCAAGAGCGCCATCAAAGCCGATCTTCTTACAGACAATGATCTCGGGAAACTCACCAACGGTGTCCGCTACCGTATGGAAAACCTTGTGGCTTCCCTGTGGCATCAGGGAGATGCCCTGGCGGAGAATTACGCTTCCGGCCCCGGTTTCGACTATGCCGATTTCCATGAAGATACAGGTGCGCCCGCCTCTTCGACGGCCCTATCGGCCTGGCGCGACTGCTTCAGTGTCCTGAATGACGTGAACGAATTGCTTAAGGCTGCAAAGGGGAATGCCGATGCTGTAGGCAATGCCTATTTCTTCCGTGCCTGGATATATTACAACCTGGTCACTCGCTACGGCGGCGTGCCGCTGCTCACGGAACCCCAGTCCGACGTTGTCCCTATTTCTGGGGAGGACGCCATCTGGGCGCAGGTGATTGCGGATTGCCGTGCCGCTATCGAGAATCTGCCCGATGCCGCCACCATTTATTATCCTACCAAGAATGCGGCCCGGCTCCTGCTGGCCCGTACCCTGCTTTGGAGAGGGGAAAACGTGGAAGCTGCTTCCCTCGCCGGTGAGGTGATCGATGCCGGATATGTTCTGGAAGACAATTCTTCCGACTGGGGAAAGATGTTTGTGTATGGTACCTCTTCCAGGGAGATCGTATTCGCCCTGGCCAACATCCGCGCATCCGGTTACAACCTCATCTATGAGCGGGTGAACGATACGGATGCATCCTGGAACTATTCCCCGGCGCCCAAGTACTACAATAACCTGTTTTCGGATACGGCCATTCACAGGGGCGACATTCGTCAGGCTGCCACGTTCTCGCCCAATAACACCACGCGAGTCATCAAACTCGCCAACGGTCAGGGCGACCAGTTCGTGACAAACCCCAAGGCCGCCAATTCGCCCCTTATTCTCTTCCGTCTGGCGGATGCCTATCTCATCCGGGCCGAAGCTCTTGGCAAGAATGCCGGTGCCGCTGTGCTGAAGACTTTCATGGAAGAGCGCTATGCCACGGTCAATATGCCCGCAAGCTTCACGGATGCCGAGTGGGAGGGTCTCCTGCTGGACGAGAACAACCGCGAGTTCTATGCCGAAGGCCGCCGCTGGTTCGACATCAAGCGCACCGGACGTACAGACCTCTACGACGACTGGAAAGGCCGAGACTACCTGCTCTATTGGCCCATTCCCCAGAAGGAAAGGGACATTGCGGGCAAGACCGCCTATCCCCAGAATCCCGGATATCCTGATTAACCAATTAATACCTAACCTTTTTTGTTTATGAAAAGATTCATGTATCTCTTAATGGTCGTTGCTCTCGCCGCTACCTCCTGTGGCAATAAGGGCGGCAGCGACGCACCTGCACTGACGGTGAACTTCACCATCTCTGTCAATCCGGCTACCGTCGGAGAGCCGGTTTCCTTCACCGCCGAGGTTACCGGCGGGGTTGCCCCCTATACCTATGCCTGGAAGGTCGGAGAGGCCGAGCCCATCTCTGGTAACCCCGCCTCCTGGACGCCTACTGACATTGGCAACTTTACGGTTACGCTTACGGTGACCGATGCCAACGGGACCGTTGCCAGCCGCCCGAAAAACCTGGCCGTGCAGCCGGCTCCCGTAGTGGCAACCGGTGAAGTGGCGCTGTTGTGGAACTGCCAGTTGGAAGGCTATACCTCCATTACCAGCCCGGCTTTGGCCGACGATGGCAATATCTATACGGCTACGCGTGATTACAACCACTTCTATAAGATTTCTCCTTCCGGTGAAATCGTGTGGACGAAGGCTCTGCTCAACAACCCTCAGAGCGGTTCCCAGATTCACGGTACGCCCAGCATCGATTCCGACGGTACCATCTACATGGTCGGCGGCACTAAGAACGGCGATGCTACTGTGGTAGCCTATACGGATGCCGGTGTGGAGAAATGGCGCTTTACGGATTTCTGGAACAAGGGGAATGCCCATTCGGCTTCCATCCAGGGCGGTAATGTGGCCGGTATCGGCACCAACAATATCTATGTGGGCAACGTAGGATCCGCCGGTACGGTCATTGCCATTTCAAAGGCTAACGGCACCCGCGTCAATTATGTGATGGGCTCCGACGGAAACGGCCCCGCTGGCGGCTCCCGCGGCGGTATTGTCGTGAGCAAGAATGGCTACATCGGCTGGTGCGGCGGCAGCTACGGTGTTTTCACCGCGGCGACTGCCGATATGGACGCTGCCGGTGAAGGCACTCCCTGGACAGCCCGTGCCTGCCACAGTGCAGCCAGCGGTTGGTCCATGGGCAACAACCAGGCCACCCTCGCGGCTATGACCATTGACGGAAAAGACTGCCTCCTGGGTATGCAGGCCATCAAGGACAATTCGACCAGCAGCTACATCTATACCAAGGTATATGGCGTGGAATTCTCAACCGGCGCGGAAATCGTGAACTGTCAGATTGACGCCTGCGCCCAGCAGGACCAGGGCGGTATCGCCGTTACCGGTGACGGTCTCATTATTGTCCCTCTGAAGTACAGTCTTGGCTCCGATGACGGCGGTATCGCCCTCGTGGATCCTGTCCAGAACCAGATGGTGGCGCACTACCGCATCGCCGAGAACGTTACCAGCGCTCCCGCCGTGGACCAGGACAACAACATTCATTTCGGCACCGAGGCCGGCAATTACTATGTGGTAAAATACCTGGGCGGCGGTCAGTTTGAGACGCTGGTGAGGAAGGATATTATTACCGATGTCCTGAAGCAGGATGACCGCTATAAGGAGACCTATGCTGCTACGGAGGTGGCAAAGATCTGGAGCGGTATCGTCATTGGCGATGACGGTAAGATTTACATCCAGTTCACCGATAATGACAACCGTGTATTGGGCGGTCTGATGTGCATCACCCTGGACTACACCACCGGCCCTTCCACTACCTCTCCCTGGCCGATGATGGGTCAGAACCGCAAGCATACCAATCATCAGATTTAGTGAATGATGAGGCGTTGCTTTTTACCTGTACTGATTACCCTGTCCGTCCTTGCCTCGTGCAAGGGCGGCGGGGGAACCGGTACGGACCCGGTCGACCCGGTCGATCCAGTCGACCCCGTCGTAAAGCCGGAGGTGCGTCCGACACTGATGGAACTGTTTAATACGCAGATAGAGAAGCAACGGGACGGCACGCCGCGCGACCGCATTTTTATTGTCGCTCACCGTGCTAATACGTATTATGGCTATCTCAATTCCATCCCGGACAATTCCATCCCCGGCATTGAGGCGGCAATCCGTTTCGGCGCCGACATGGTGGAGCTGGACGTGCGCCCCACCAAGGACAATATCCTGGTGCTGATGCACAATGAAACGATCGATGCCAGCACCACCGGCACGGGCAAACTGAATACTTATACCTACGAGGAACTGATGCAGTTTGATATGAAGAAGGCTGGCAAGGTGTATAAGGATGCCGAGGGTAATCCCATCAAGGTGCCCACACTGGAGCAAGCTCTTCAGGCATGTAAGGATAATATCTACATTAATCTGGATGTCAAGGACGCTTCTCCCACGAAACTCTGCAGGATTGTCAAGAATTGCGGGATGGAGGACCAAGTTATGATTTATACTGGTGGAAGTGCCTCCACGGCTACCGAGTATCAGTATGCCAATGTCAATATTGCCGTGCATCCTTTTGTCAGTTCGGCTACAGGGACGGGACCATTCGCCAACCTCCCCGGGGCCAAGCTGTTCCAGTATGACTATACCCTGTATGCCGGCTCATCTCCCACGAATCCGGAAATCGGCCGGCAAATCCGTGCGCTTCACTACCTCAGCTATTCCAATATCCTGAACTACGATAATCAGCTTCGTAACGGCAATTACAACGCATTGGATCAGTTTATCGCCACTGAAAGCGATTTTATCCAGACGGACTATGCCGAAACCGTACACAACTATCTCAAGAACAAAGGACTTCGTTAAGAAAGTATGCTCACCGAACCCCAGCTCATAGCGGGCCTCAAAAAGGGACAAATGAATGCCTACGAACAGGCGTTCCATACTTATTATCCCGTTTATGTGCATTTTGCGGAGTATATTGTCGGCGACCTTCAGGTCGCCAAGGATTTGGTGCAGAATGTCTTCCTTAAGATCTGGCGATATCGTGATAGATTGGATGAAACCCTGTCCTTCCGGAACTTCATGTATGTCCTCACGAAACGTGAAGTACTCAACTATCTTCGCAGTAAACGTGTTTACGAATCCCTGGAAGCGATTTTGGATGTCCCTTCTACGGCAGCGCAGGCCGAACATATCTCCGATGCTTCCTTTTTGCGATTGCAGGTGAATAAATTACCGGAGCAGCGCCGCAACGTCTTTATTATGAGTCGGTTCTATGGTCTGTCCAATAAAGAAATCGCCAAGCAGCTGTGTATCTCGGAGAAAACTGTTGAACGGCACATCACGCTGGCGGGGAAACAGTTGAGGGAAGAACTGGAGAACAGAAACAAATAAAAGAGCGCCGCGGCGCTCTTTTTTTGTGGAGTATAGGGGAGTCGAACCCCTGACCTATAGATTGCGAACCTATCGCTCTAGCCAACTGAGCTAATACCCCGAAAAGGACTGCAAAAATACGTGATTTCCCGCAAAGTTGCAAGAGGGCGGGCAAAAATCTTACTTCAGTTCCTCGATCATCGCCCTGGCTACGGCCGCAGAGGCGCCGCTGCCGCCCAGGGCGGCCCGGATTTCCCCGTAGGAGGAGAGCATCGCGCTGCGGTATTGATCGTCGCCCGCCAGCCTTTCCAGTTCTTCCCGCAGATTTGCTTCGGTGAAATACTCCTGGAAGTATTCCTTGAAAGCCAGGCGGTCCAGGATGAGATTTCCCAGAGAAATGTATTTGACCCTAATGAGCCGGCGGGCGATAAAGCCCGTGATGGGGTTCATCCGGTAGCCCACTACCTGGGGCGTGCCGATGAGCGCCGCTTCCAGCGAGGCCGTGCCGGAATTAATGACGGCGGCCCGGGCGTTTTTCAGGACGGCGTAGGTTTCCCCGAAGACGACCTTCACCCACTCGCGCGCGCCCACGTACTTCTGATAATCTTTCATCGTGCGCGCAGGGGCAGCGGCCACCACGAATACATCGTCCGGATGGGCGGCGTGCCAGGCATCGGCCAGGGACATATAGACGGGCATCATCTGGCCGATTTCCATACTGCGGCTGCCGGCCAGGAGGGCGATGAGCCGTTCGTTGGGCAGGCCGGTCCGCGCCAGAAAGTCCTCGCGGGACTCCTGCAGCGCAGGATGGGAGGCGATGGCGTCGATGAGCGGATTCCCGGCATAGACGTAGGGGAGGCCCTGGCGATCGAAGTAGGGCTTTTCGAAGGGGAAGACGATGAACAGCTTGTCCACCCAGGCGCGGAGTTTCTTCACGCGGCCTTCCCGGGTGGCCCAGACCTTGGGCGCGATGTAGTAGAACACCTTGATCCCGGCCTTGTGGGCAAATTCAGCCACTTTGAGGTTGAAGCCCGGATAGTCGATGAGGATGACCACGTCCGGCTTCCAGGCGGTGATATCGGCCTTGCAACGGTCGAAGCGCCTGAGAAGCTGCGGCCCCTTGCGGATCACCTCAACCACCCCCATCACGGCGCCTTCGCGGTAGTCCTCCACCAGACCGTCGCCGGCTTCGTGTGCGTGGTACACGGCGTCCATCAGGGGCCCGCCCCAGAAGCGCAGCTGCGCCTGCGGGTCCTCTGCGTAAAGTCCTTTCATCAAGTTGCTTCCGTGCAGATCCCCGGAAGCTTCACCGGCCACAATGTAGTACTTCATAGACGCAAATTTACGAAAAATACTTACATTTGCATTATGAAAAGACTCGTACTGACTCTAATGGCCCTCGCTTTCGGCGCGGCCGTCTTCGCCCAGTCCATCCGTCCGGAGTGGGATCTCCGTTTCCAGGGCGCCTTCATCAACGACGAATTCGACGTCTCCAACCAGATCCTGGCGCCGTCCGGCACCTTGGGCGCCGCCCGGATTTCCCCTTACGTCGGCCTTATTTTCGCTGATAACCACCGTATTAAGGCAGGTTTCGACCTTATCAAGGACTTCGGCACGGAGTACGACAAACCGCTGTGGGAGCCCGCCCTGTGGTATCAGTACGACAGCGACGGCGGTTTCCGCTTCGCCGGCGGCATCTTCCCTTACGCCCTGCTGGGCGGCTTCTATTCCACGGCCATCTGGTCGGATGCCAGCCGTTTCTACGACGCGCACGTGGACGGATTCCTGGTCAGTTGGACGGGAGAGCGTTCCCTCTATGAAATCTGCATCGACTGGTTCGGAAAATACGGGGACAACCGCCGCGAGCAGTTCCTGGTGATGAGTTACGGAAAGTGCGGGTTGACCCCCTGGCTCAGCCTGAACTGGGAGGGAATGTTCCATCACTTCGCCTCCTCCGACGCGGTGAAGGGCGTGGTGGACGACCATTTCTTCCACCCCTATGTACAGTTTGAATTCTCTCCTATCGTGCCCCTGGACCGCTTGGAGCTGTCCCTGGGCGGGATGATCGGCTATCAGTGCGACCGCGACGCGGGCATCCGTTATATCCCCAAGGGGGCCGATGCCATCGTGGACATCCGCAAGTGGGGCTTCGGCGTGCGAAACCAGTTCTATTACGGCGAGAGCCAGGCGCCCTTCTTCCACGCCACCGATGCCTCCGGGGCCGAATATGGCACAGACCTTTACATCCGTTCCTCCTGGTGGCAGATCCGCACCGACGGAAAGCCCGGCCTCTATGACCGCCTGGACGCCTACTGGATGAAGTCCCTCAACGACTGGGTGGACATCGGCTTCCACGCCGTGTTCCACTTCGACTACCTGGGTCTTCTGGGTACGCAGCAGATGCTCCAGGCCAGTGTGAACCTGGAGGGACTGCGTTTCCGCCGCCGTTAAAGGCCGATATTAGCTGACGAACTGCGCCTTCAGAAGTTCAATCTTCCGGGGCGCATCGTTGCCTTTGGCCCCGAAGTAGAACTTGATCTTGGGCTCCGTGCCGGAAGGACGTACGGAGACTACGTCGCCGGCCTCGTTGAAGAACTGCAGGACGTTGGATTTGGGCAGGCCGGTTTCTTCCGGCTTGTTGTAGTCGATGACCTTGGCGAGGGGACTGCCGGCGATTTCCTTGGGGGGATTTGCGCGGTAATCGGCCATAATCTTCTGGATTTCCTCCGCGCCGGATTTTCCCTTGCGGACGATGTACACCATCTTCTCTACGTACAGGCCGTACTTCTTGTATACTTCCTGCAGCAGCTGGTAAAGCGTGAGGCCCTGCTCGGCGGCCCAGGCGGCGCATTCGGCCACCATGATGCCGGCCACCTGCGCGCACTTGTCGCGGACGAACTCACCCAGGTTGAAGCCGTAGCTTTCCTCGCCGCCGCAGATGAAGACGCCCTTGCCTTCGTTGCGCTTCACCACTTCCGCGACGTATTTGAATCCGGTGAGGACGTTGTAGCACTTCACGCCGAAGCTCTCGCAGATGGCGGCGATGAGCTCGCTGGTGACGATGGTCTTCACCACGTAGCCCTTTCCGTCCTTGAGTTTGCCCAGTTCCTCCCAGCGCTTCAGGACATAATAGGTGAGGAAACTCCAGGTCTGGTTGCCGGTGAGCTGGACCATCTTGCCTTCGTTGTCGCGGACGGCGATGCCCAGCCGGTCTGCGTCCGGGTCCGTGGCGAGGACGAGGTCCGCCTTTACTTCATCGGCCTTCTCGAGGGCCATCTTCATCGCGGCGGGCTCTTCCGGGTTGGGGGAGACCACGGTGGGGAAGTTGCCGTCGTTGATGTCCTGCTCGGGCACGTGGATGATGTTGTTGAAGCCGATGCGCCTGAGCGCTTCCGGCATCAGTTTCACGCCGCAGCCGTGGAGGGGAGTATAGACGATTTTGAGGTCATTATGTTTCTTGACGGCTTCCGGGCTCAGGGCCAGGGAAGTGATGTCCCTCAGGTAGCATTCGTCCACCTCCGCGCCCATCATTTCAATCTTTGCCACGGGCTCGCCTGGTCTGGGCTCGAAACGGACTTCGGCCGGATCCCCGATCTTGTTCACTTCGGCCACGATATCCTTATCCACGGGAGCGGTGATCTGGCCGCCGTCGCTCCAGAAGACCTTGTAGCCGTTGTATTCCTTGGGGTTATGGCTGGCGGTGACCATGATGCCGGCCGTGGCTTTCTTCATCCGGATGCTGTAGCTCAGCTCCGGGGTGGGCCGGAGGGCGTCGAAGAGATAGACCTTGATGCCGTTGTTGCTGAGGACATCGGCCGATATCTTCGCGAACAGCTCGGAATTGTTGCGGGCGTCGTAGCTGATGCACACGCTGGCTTCGCCCTTGACGTGCTGTTTGATGTAGTTGGCAAGGCCCTGGGTGGCCATCCCCACCGTGTATTTGTTCATCCGGTTGGTGCCCACGCCCATCGTGCCCCGGAGGCCGCCGGTGCCGAATTCCAGGGTGCGGTAGAATGCGTCTTCCAGTGCGGTTTCGTCGGTTTCCATCAGGTGTTTGACTTCCGCCTTGGTCTGTGCGTCGAAGTTGCCTTCCAGCCAACTCTTCGCCACGTCTTTGTAGGTTTTCATAATTTAGTGTGTTTTCATCATCGATTCCAGAAAGTTGATCCCGAAAATCGTCGCTTCGCGACCCCTCCCAAGAATCGCCGTGCAGCACGGCTCATTGGGTCCCTCCCTCTTATCTGCCCGAGGGTGGGCAGAGTTTTTCGGAATCAAACTTTCTTCCATCTACAAATGTACAGAATTATCCGTATTTTTGCAATATGGATTTTGCGGAATTCATATTGGCCCATTCGCTGGACGACCCGGCGGCGCTGGCGCTGGCGCGTTCCCGCTATGCGTCCGTGGTAGTCTTGCCGGATGGTTTTGCGGCGGGGACAGCCCCTTTTGATCTGGCACTGAGCACGCTGGAGGTGCGGCGGAAACTGCGCACAAAAGTGCCTGCGTGGTACGCTGTGCCTTCGCTGGTGTACCCGCTGCGGCTTTCCGGGGAGCAGTGTTCTTCGGAAGCCACTGCGCGGTACAAGGCCTCGGTGGCCTTGGCGGCCGCTTCGGCCCTTGGGACGTCCCATTACGAAAAAACGGCCCCAGAGTCGTATTGCGAGGTCCCCGAGGACGTCCCATTACGAGAAAATGGCGGAAAATTCGTAACGCCGGGCCCCGAGCTCCGTATGGCCGATTTAACCGGTGGGCTGGGGGTGGACAGCTGGGCGTTTGCGCAGGTGTTTGCGGATGTCCTGTATAACGAACTGCAACCTGCTCTGGCCGATGCGGCCCGGCATAATTTCTCCGCTCTGGGATGCCGGAATGTGGCGGTTCGCTGCCGCGAACTGCATCCCGGGAATGTCACTGAGGTGTTGGATGGCTTCAAGCCGGATTTCATTTTCCTGGACCCGGCGCGGCGCGCCTCCGACGGCCGCAAGGTCTTCCGGCTGGAAGACTGCTCCCCGGACGTGCTGCAGCTGCTTCCGGAATTGCTGGATTCCTGCCCGCTGCTACTGCTGAAACTGAGCCCGATGGCGGATATCTCGTTGGTTTGTAAACAGTTGGGATGCGTTCGCGAAGTGCACGTGGTCGCCGCGGAAGGGGAGTGCAAGGAGTTGCTCCTCCTCCTGGAGAAAGGCTATGCCGGGCACTGTGCCATTACCATTTTTGAAGATGGAGCGAGCCTGCTGCTGGACCAGGTCCAGGGCGAATCTGGACCAGGTTCGACAGAATGTGCCGGACCAGGTCCAGGCAGTGTTGAACAGACCCCTCTGGGATGCATAGGTCGTGGACCAGGTCCAGGGGATGGAATTGAACCTGGTCCAAAAACCGGCTGGACCAGGTCCAGGGTGTCCGTGGGGAGCCCACAACGCCGATTCGGTGGAAGTGACCTTTCCGCAGAGGACGGTGGGGACATCGGCCACGGGGTGTCTTTATTCGAACCGGGGAAGGCGATGCTGAAAGCGGGGGCGTTCGAACTGCCCTGTCAATATGGCCTTGAGAAATTGGAAAGGCACACGCATTTATACATAGGTGATGTTCCGGAGGCGTTGAAACCCTTCGGAAAAACCTTTGAGATTCTGGAAACGGTCCCGCTGAACAAGCGCAGCCTCAAGGACGTCGCCGCGCGTTATCCACAGGCCGACGTCACGGCCCGGAACATCCCGCTCACCAGCGAGGAACTCCGCAAAAAGCTGGGCGTAAAAGACGGCGGTCCCATCCACATCTTCGGCACCAAGGCCGTGGCGGATAATTTTCTGATAATCTGTAGAGTAGCGCAATAAACGGGTGCGGGTGCCTGGCCTCCGTTAAAGCACGAAATCGTTCTCAGAGTGCGAGAAGTGTGCTCTAGTGGGAGGAAAACAGGGCTCTAAAGCACGGTGACCGGGGGTAGAAGGCGGAAAGTGTGCTTTAATGATTTTCAGGAGTGGAGGAGTAGGGGTGGCGGAAAGGGGAGCGTTGTGCCCGGGGCTGCGCCCCCTGCCGCGCCTCACGGCTTGGCTGCCCAATCATTTTGGACTGCGCCCGCGGGGCGCACCCAAAACAATCGGGCCGGTAAAAGGCTGACGGACACATCCGCCGCAGTGCAATAATCCAGCGTTATCTCCTGCCCCAGCGGAACAGGGTGGCACGAATTGATTCAAGGGTTGCGGTGCCCGCGGGCTGACGCCCGCAAAAAACACCACCATAGGGCCACAAATGCGGGAAATGCTGCGATTCATCTCCTTTCCGCGACGATCTTTCCTTGATTATGGGCTTATTTCCGGGGTAAGATTGTTTCGCAAGACAATCTTACCTTGATTTAGGCCTCGAAACCGAGGTAAGATTGACTCCTGCGTGTTTAAGGTGGTTTGAATAGTGTTGGCTTAGCCGCGGAACAGTGACGGGAATGATGCGCACCAGGCCGTGAGCGGGCACTCGGCGCATTTGGGCGAGCGGGCTGTGCAGACGTAGCGGCCGTGGAGGATGAACCAGTGATGGGCGACGGGCCGAAGCCGGGGCTCGATGTGCCGCTCCAGATCCTGCTCCACGGCATAGGGCGTGGCGCCGCGGGAGAGGCCCAGGCGGTGGGCTACACGGAACACGTGCGTGTCCACGGCGATAACCGGCTGGTCATAGACGATGGAAGCGATGACGTTGGCGGTTTTCCGGCCCACGCCGGGAAGGCGCATCAGCGAATCGATATCCGAGGGAACCTCGCCGCCGAAATCCGAAACAAGCATCTGCGCCATTGCGATGAGGTGGCGTGCCTTGGCATTGGGGTAGGAGACGCTTTTCACCAGCGCATAAACGTCTTCAAAGGAGGCGGCGGCTAATGACCGGGCCGATGGGAAGCGCTCAAACAGCGCCGGCGTCACCAGATTCACGCGGCGGTCGGTGCACTGGGCCGACAAAATCACCGCTACCAGCAGCTGGAACGGATTGGCAAAGTGCAGTTCGCTCTCCGCCACGGGCTTGTTGGCGGCGAACCAGCCGATGATGGAAGAATAGCGGTCCTTTAAGGTCATAGGGTTACGTCGATGCCCTCGTCAATCACTTCGTGGCAGCTCTCGTTCACGCAGGAGAATACGCGGCCGGGGTACTTTTCGAAGATGGCCCGGTTGTGGGTGACCATCACGATGGCGGTGCCGGAGTGGTTCAGGTCCACCAGCAGCTGGAGGATTTCATCCGCGGTTTCGCCGTCCAGGTTGCCGGTGGGTTCATCGGCCAGGATCACCGAGGGTTTGTTCAGGAGGGCGCGCGCGATGGCGATGCGCTGCTGCTCGCCGCCGGAGAGCTGGTGCGGCATCTTGTGCGCCTTGGTGCCCATTCCCACGGCCTCCAGCACCTCTCCGATGCGGTGGTCGATGAGCTGGCGGTCCTTCCAGCCGGTGGCCCGGAGGACGAATTCCAGGTTGTCTTCCACGCTGCGGTCCGTCAGGAGCTGGAAGTCCTGGAACACCACGCCCAGGCAGCGGCGGAGGTAGGGGATTTCCCGTTTGGGGATGCCCACGAGATTATAGCCGAAAGCGCATCCTTCCCCCTTGAGGAGTTTGTTTTCCGCCGTGACGGTGCGGATGATGGAAGTCTTTCCGGAACCCACTTTTCCCACGATGTACACGAAGTCTCCGGGCATAATGTCCATATTGAGCGAATAGATGACTACGTTCTCTCCGTTCAGGATATCTGCGTCCTTGAAATGAATGATGGGCTCCATAGCGTAAAATCCAAATTTAGACAAAGATAATCAGATTTTTTTAGTAAATTTGTCAAATAATGGAAAAGATGAGAAAACTCCTATCGGCCGCATTGGTTCTGCTCCTGGTGCAGACGGCGGCGACGGCTCAGGACTGGCAACAGGTCAATACGTTATACCGGGCGGGAATGTACCGCGAAGTGCTGCGTCTGCTGGACGGGCAGGACAGCCAGGAAGCCCTGGCGTGGAAAACGCTCTGCACCCTGCAGATGCGCACGGACAATGCGGAGGCCCAGGCCCGCTTTTTCCTCCTCGGGAACCCGGAGAGCCCCGTGGCGCCGCAGGTGCGTTATAAACTGGCCCAGAACTTCTTCGACAAGGGGGATTACCCCCAGGCCCTGGAGCAGCTGGACGCCATCGACCCCAAGTCCCTGTACGGCTCGCAGCTGGCGGAGTACACCTACAAAACCGGTTACTGCGCCTACGAACTGGGGAACGAGGAACGCGCCCGGGAATGCTTCGGGAGGGCGCTGGGGCTGCCCTATTCGGCCTATACGGCCCCGTCCTTTTATCAGCTGGGCTATATGGCCTATTCGAAGGCCGATTTCGACAAGGCGGAGGAGTGGTTCTCCCTGGCGGCCAAGGACAGCCGCTTCGGCCAGCTCTCGCAGTACTATCTGCTGGAATGCCGCTTCAATAAGAAAGACTACGAGTATGTGGTGGAGAACGGAGAGGCCCTTTATGCCACCGTTCCGGAAGACCGCAAGCCGCACCTCGGCCGCATTATGGGCGAGAGTTTCCTGGTGACGGGCCATCCGGAACTGGCGCGGGAGTATTATAACCGCCACGCGCTGGAAAATCCCAGCCGGGGGGATCATTTCTTCGCCGGCCAGATCAACTATCAGGCAGAGGACTGGCAGGGCGCCGTGGACCACTTCACCCAGATGGGCGAACTGACGGACTCCCTGGGCCAGGTAGCCGCCTACCAGCTGGGCTACAGCTACATCCGTCTCAAGAACAAGGTGGCGGCGCAGGATGCTTTCAAGCAGGCGTCGGACCTCACTTATTCGGCCCCCATCACTGAAGACGCCTATTTCAATTACGCCAAACTGGCCTTCGACCTGGGCCGCAACACCGCCCCGTTCAAGGATTACCTGGAGCTGTACGGAACCAAGCAGAAAGGCGATCAGATTTACTCCTATATGGCCATGGCGGCCCTTCAGGAGCATAATTACGAGGCGGCCGTGGATGCCTACGACCACATTGACGAACTGCTTCCGTCGATGAAGTCCAACTATATGAAGGCCTACTTCCTCCGGGCCCGCGAACTGATGGAGGCGGGCTCCTGGCGCGCTGCCGCCGTGCGCCTCAAGGCAGCGGCCTATTTCAGCGATCGCAAGGACCCCTTCAATCAGCTGGCCCGCTATTATCTGTCGGAAGCCCTCTACCGCGACGGGAAGTACGAGGAAGCCCGCGGCAACCTCACGGAACTGTACAACCAGCAGGCGCTGGCCTTCGACGCGGAAGGCCGGGAGATTCCCTATCAGCTGGCCTATACTTATTTCAAGGAAGCGAATTACGCCCAGGCGGTGAGGTGGTTCGGGACCTATCTGAGCGGTCAGAATCCCTCTCAGGGGGCCGATGCCCAGACGCGCCTGGCGGACTGCCATTTCTTCAGCGGAGATTACCGCTCGGCCGTGAAGGCCTATGAGAAACAGATGAAGGATTACCCGGATGCCAACAACCTGTATCCGCGCCTCCGCGCCGCCGTTGCGAACGGCCTGCTGGGCGAGGAAAGGGAGAAGATGCGCATTCTGGAGCCCGCGCTGCTCGCCAGCCCGGACGCTCCCTATTACGGCGAATCCCTCTATGAACTGGGACGCTCCTATGTGGCCCTGAAAAACGACGCCGCGGCTGTGAAGACCTTCAGCACGCTGCAGAGCACCACGAAGGATCCGTCCCTGGCGGCGAAATCCCTGCTGGAACTGGGAATGATCGCCCGCAACGAAGGCCGTTCGGACGACGCCCTGGAGTGCTACAAGCAGGTAGTGGCCGGCGGCGGCGAATACGCGGAGGACGCCCTCCTCGCCATCGAGGCCATCTACCGCACCCGGGAGGATCCGGAGGCCTATATCTCCTATGTGGACGGTCTGGGCGGCAACGTGGCCCGCACCGAAACCCAGAAGGAGGACGTGTACTTCGCCAGCGCGGAGCAACTCTATATGAGCGGTGACTATGCCAAGGCGCAGGCCACCCTGCAGTCCTATCTGGAGAAGTATGCCAAGCCGGCCAACGCCGCCAAGGCGCATTTCTATCTGGCCGAATGCTACCGCCACAGCGGCAACCGCGAACTGGCGGCCGATTATTACCGCGAAGCCCTGGACAAGGGCCTGGAAGGCGCGCTGGCGGAAAGCGCCCTGTTGCAGTACGCTACTCTGCAGGAAGCGCTGGGTAATTACGGCAAGGCCTACAGGTCCTATCTGCAGCTGGAATCCGACGCCAAGCTGGACCAGAACCGCCTCCTGGCGCGTCTGGGTCTGATGCACACGGCCTACCGTTCCAGCCAGTGGGAGGACGCCCTGGCCGCCGCCCGGGTGGTGCTGTCCCAGAAGCCGCTGGAGGAATCCGTCAAGCGGGAGGCGCAGTATGTGAGCGCGAAGTCGCTCCTGGCCGCCGGACGCCGCAGCGAAGCCCTTCCGCTGCTGGAAGAGCTGGCGCAGAAGGCATCCACCGCGGAAGGGGCGGAGGCTTCGTATCTGCTCATCCAGGACCGTTTCGACCGGGCCGATTTCGCCTCGGTGCAGAATATGGTGTACGCCTTCGCAGAGAAGGCCGGCGGCCAGAACTACTGGCTGGCCAAGGCCTTCATCGTGCTGGGAGACGCCTTTATGGAGCAGGGGCAGGACAGCCAGGCCCGCGCTACCTTCGAGAGCATCCGCTCCGGCTACACGCCCACCGGCGCGCAGGACGACGTCCTGGACCAGGTGGCGCTGAGAATGAGTAAACTGTAGAGGAAATGAGAAAGACCGTCATATCGGCCGCCGCGCTGCTGGTGAGCGCTGCCGCCTTTGCCCAGAACCTGAATCCCACAGTGGAGGTCACGAACTCCTACACCCGGGAGGCCGGCGGCATCGAAAAGCCCGCCCAGCTGCTTCCCGTGCCGGATTCCGTGTACCGGTTCAACCTGGATTTCGATTACTCCGTGAAGGAGACGCCCTACCAGGGCGCCTATGAGTTCACGCCTTACCTGGTGCAGCCGCGTCCCATTCCCCGCGCCACGGGGGAGGCCACGCTCTACGCCCGCGCCGGCCTGGGCTTCACTTTCCGGCCGGAGCTCTCGGCCGTCTGGATGCCCCTCCAGAAGAAAAACGTCCGCCTGGGTGTCTTTGGAGACCATCACTCCTACATCGGCCGCTACCATAACATCGCCCTGAATGCAGAGAACTTCCTGACGAAGGACGGCACCGCCTGGAACGGCCTCGATGCGCGTTCCACCATCGGCACGGACCTTCTCTGGGCCTGGGAGGGCGGCGTTTTCAGCGCAGACCTCCGCTACCAGAACATCCTGGCCCGGCACGTCACCCAGGGTGATTTCTCCAATAACAAGATTCAGCTGAAGGCCCGTCTGGGCAGCGACCACCTGGCCGCGGTCCCGTATGAGGTTTCCACCCGTTTCTCCTGGCTCTGGGTGGGCGACAACCGGGAAGTGCACACCGTCACGAACGGTTATGTGGCCACCAAGATGAAGGAGTACAATATGCGCATCAACGCGGGCGTGGAGACGCTCACCGCCTTCCGCACCACGATGGTCCTTCTCTCGGCCGCTCCGCGCTTCCTCATCACGCAGGATAAGCTGGACCTGGAGATCGGTGTCAAACTGGGGCTGCTCATCCGGCAGGAAAAGACTTTCTATCCCACGCCTTCCGGCACGTTCTTCCCGGACGTGCGGGCCCGCGTGACGCTGATTCCGGACAAGCTGGTCCTCAAAGCCGCCATCACGGGCGGCGACAGGCCGATGATCTATTCGGACCTCATCGACACCAATCCTTTCCTCGCCTACAGCCAGGATTATATGGACAACACCGTGGACCGGATGAACATCTCGGTGGGGCTGGGCGGCCAGCTGGCTTCCCGCTTCCACTACAGCGTGAAGGGCGGATATCTGCTCACCACGCACGCCCTTCTCCCCGGCTATAAGGCCGGAGAGCCTTACTTCGGCTTCGTGGAGGACCTGCGGCAGATTTATGCCACGCTGCAGGCCGGGTGGACATCGGCCCCCATCGATATCGACGGCAGCGTAACTTTCAAGCACAGCAGGATGGGGACGGCACTGGCCGACGACACCCTGTTCCGCCCGGCGGCCATCACGGGAGACTTCAGTGCCTTCTACAAATGGGGCGAGCGCCTGAAGGCCGGCGTCACCCTGGACGCCTCCTCGCCGCGTTTCGCGCCCGATGCAATCCTTCCCGGCTATTTCGACCTGGGCCTGAGCGCGGAACTGATGCAGTCCCGTCGTCTGGGTCTCTGGCTGCGCGTGGGGAACATCCTCTGCCAGGTGATTCAGCGCAATCCTTTCTACGCGGAAAAGGGAATTTATTTCACGGCGGGAGCCACTTGGAATATGTAGAAGAACCCCTTGTTTTTTATCATATTTTTTCGTATTTTTGTACGATTTAGGGAAACCCTAAAAATTTGCAAGAGAAATACGAAAACAATATGATCGAAAACGAAGAAACCAAACGCGCAGAAGAGCAGTATTCTGCCAGTAGCATTCAGGTTCTGGAAGGCCTGGAGGCCGTCCGCAAACGCCCCTCGATGTACATCGGCGACGTAGGTGAGCGCGGCCTGCACCACCTGGTCTATGAGGTGGTGGACAACTGTATCGACGAAGCGATGGCCGGCTTCTGCACGGACGTGGATGTGAAGATTCTGGAAGACAACTCCATCCGCGTGCAGGACAACGGCCGCGGCATCCCCACCGGAATGCACGAGAAAGAGCATCGCAGCGCCCTCGAGGTGGTCCTCACGGTTCTCCACGCCGGCGGTAAGTTCGACAAGAACAGCTACAAGGTCTCCGGCGGTCTGCACGGCGTGGGTGTGGCCTGCGTGAACGCCCTGTCGGACCTCCTGGTGGCGGAAATCCACCGCGAAGGAAAGATCTTCGAGCAGAAGTACTCCAAGGGCAAGCCCATCACGGAAGTGAAAGTGATCGGCGAGTGCCAGGACACCGGTACCATCATCACCTTCCACCCGGATGCCACCATCTTCACCCAGACCATCGTCTACAAGTACGAAACGCTGGCGAACCGCCTGCGGGAGCTGGCCTACCTCAACAAGGGCATCCGCATCAGCCTCACGGACCTGCGGGAGATGGTGGACGAGTTCATCTCCACGGAAGACGGCGAGCGCAAGGCTACCGGCCGTCAGGTGTTCCGCAGCGAGGTCTTCTACAGCGAGCACGGCCTGCGTGAATTCATCGACTATCTGGACGCCGGCGCTCCCAAGCTCATCCCGGAGCCCATCACGGTGTCCTCGGACAAAGTGATTCCCATCGACATCGCCCTCCAGTACAACACCGGTTTCAGCGAAAGGATTTACTCCTACGTCAATAACATCCACACCATCGAAGGCGGCACCCACCTGCAGGGCTTCAAGATGGGTCTCAGCCGTTCCCTGAAGAACTACGGGGAGAAGAACAATCTCCTCTCCAAGCTCAAGGATCCGCTCAGCCCGGAAGACTTCCGCGAAGGGCTCACCGCCATCATCTCCGTGAAGGTGGCGGAGCCGCAGTTCGAAGGCCAGACCAAGACCAAACTGGGGAACCCGGAGGCTACGTCGGCCGTTTCTCAGGCCACCGCCGCCGCGATGGACCAGTACCTGGAAGAGCATCCGAAGGAAGCCAAGACCATCGTGGAGAAGATCGTGCTGGCCGCCACGGCCCGTGCGGCAGCCCGCAGGGCCCGCGAAATGGTCCAGCGCAAGAGTCCGATGGGCGGCGTGGGAATGCCCGGCAAGCTGGCGGACTGCAGCGAGCGCGATCCGGAGAAGTGCGAACTCTTCCTCGTGGAGGGAGATTCCGCAGGCGGTACCGCCAAACAGGGCCGCGACCGCCACATCCAGGCCATCCTGCCGCTGCGCGGTAAGATCCTGAACGTGGAGAAAGCCGCCCAGGACCGTGCCTTCGAAAGCCAGGAAGTGCGCAACATCTACACGGCCCTCGGCGTCACCGTGGCCCAGGAGGACGAATCCGGCGAGAAACATATGGACCTGAGCAAGCTCCGTTACCACAAGGTGATCATTATGACGGATGCCGATGTTGACGGCTCGCACATCGCCTGCCTCATCCTCACATTCTTCTTCCGCTATATGTTCGACCTCATCAAGAACGGCTACGTGTACCTCGCTACCCCTCCGCTCTATCTGGTGAAGAAGGGCTCCCAGGAACGCTACTGCTGGACGGACGCCCAGCGGGAGGCCGCCACGGCCGAGCTGGGCCGCGGCAGCGACAAAGGCGTGACCGTGCAGCGCTACAAAGGTCTGGGTGAAATGAGCGAGGAACAGCTCTGGGAAACCACGATGGATCCCAGCCGCCGCGTGCTGCGCCAGATCACCATCGAAAACGCCGCGGAGGCAGAGCGTACGTTCTCAATGCTGATGGGAGACGACGTGCCGCCGCGCCGCGCCTTCATCGAAGAGAATGCCCACTATGCCAATATTGACGCCTAAGATTCCCCGGCGGTTCATTCCGCTGGCCATCGTTTTCGCAGTCCTGGTGCTCCTGATGCCCAGGACCGCGAAATTCAATTATGACTACAAGAAGGGGAGTCCCTGGCCGTATGAGACCCTCGTTTCCCAGTTCGACTTTCCCATCCTCAAGACGGAGGATCAGATTCAGGCGGAACGGGAACAGGCCGGCGCCATCGTCATACCCTATTACAGGTTTTCGGCGGAGGTGACCACTTCGGTCATCAAGAACGTGCAGGGGCTGGATCTGGACGCGTTCAACGTCCTGCGTCCCGCCATCGTCACCCGCCTTTCAGACATATACTCCAAGGGCGTCATCTCGGACGGACGCATCCGCGCGGAGCACGGATCGGCCCGTATCTCGGAGGAGGTCATCTACGTCCAGCGGGACAAGCGCGCGGTCACCTGCCCCCGTTCGGAGGTCTATAAGGTGGCCGATGCGAAGGACCAGCTGGTGGCGCTCCTCGCCCCGCAATATCCTTCCGTGAACCTGGATTCCCTTTTCCGCCGCAGCGGGGTCTACGGGGCCATCATCCCCAACCTCATCTACGACGCCTCGATGACGAACCTCACCCACGTGGAGTCGGACGACTACATTTCCCCCACGCTGGGCTATGTGAAGGCCGATGAAAAGATTGTCTCGGCCGGAGAGATCGTCACCGCGGAAATCGCCCAGGTGCTGGATTCCTACAAGCACGAGTACAACCAGGTCTTCGGCTACAGCGGCCCCCGCGTGCTGCTGTATCTGGGGAACATCCTCATTGCCCTGGCCCTGGTGGTGTTGCTGTATTTCTGCATTTTCTTTTCCAATCCGGCCATCTTCCAGAGCGGGAACCGCTATTTCTACCTGCTGTTCCTGTTCATCCTGTCGGCCGTAGTGACTTTCCTGGCGGAGCGTTTCGCCCCCGGGGCTCTTTACGTCATTCCCTTCCCGGTGCTGGCCCTGTACCTGCAGGCCTTCTTCCGCGACAGGGTGGTGGTGCCGGTGTACACCGTGATGCTGCTCCCGCTGCTGATTTTCTGCGGCAACGGAATGCAGCTCTTCGTGATGTTCCTCACGGCCGGCATCGTGACCAACCGCACCTTCGGCAACCTGAACAAAGGCTGGCAGCAGTTCCTGAACGCCGCCATCATCTTCGGCGTGGAACTGGCCGTCTTCACGGGCTTCCGCCTCATCGACGCCGGCAGCACCTCCATCTGGTGGATGCAGCTGCTCCAGATTTTCGTGGGCGCCCTCCTCACCGTGGCGCTCTATCCGCTGGTCTATCTTTTCGAGCGGATGTTCAACCTCGTCAGCGTGACGCGTCTCATCGAGTTGGCCGATACGAACAACCCGCTCCTCCAGGAGCTGTCGGCCAAGGCGCCCGGAACCTTCAACCATTGCCTCCAGGTGATGAATATGGTGGACGCCGTGGGCCGCGCGACGGACGCGAACGTGCCCCTGCTGCGTGCAGGCGCCCTCTATCACGACATCGGGAAGATGCACAACCCGCTCTGTTTCGTGGAGAACGAGAGTTCCAGTCCCGGCGCCGCCAAGTACCACCAGGATAAATCGGCCAAGGAGAGTGCGGCCGATATCATCCGCCACGTGGACGACGGCCTGGCCCTCGCGGAGGAACATCACCTTCCGCAGGAGATCCGGGACTTCATCGGCAGCCACCACGGCACGTCCTGCACGGCCTACTTCCTGAACAAGTACCTGAACGAAGGCGGAGACCCCGCGGACGTGGCGGATTTCTACTACCACGGCCAGAAGCCCGTGAGCAAGGAGCAGGTGATTCTGATGCTCTGCGACTCCATCGAAGCCGCATCCCGCACCCTGACGGAATTCACGCCGGAGGCCTTCGACCGCTTCGTGGAGAACATAATTTCCGGCAAGGAAAAGGACGGCCAGCTGGAGGATGCGGACCTCACGCTCCACGAACTGAATGTGATTAAAAAGATGCTCAAGACCTACCTGCAGCAGATTTACCACGGCAGGGTGGCCTATCCCAAGAGAAAACGATAAAAAATTGATATTATGAAAGTTACCAAGAAACAGGCCGATGCCCTGAACTACCAGTTAACCATCGAGATTGCAGCCGCAGACTACGCGGAGGCGCTCCACAAGCGCCTGAACGAATACCGCCGCAAGGCCGACATCAAAGGTTTCCGCCGTGGAATGGCCCCGATAAGCCTCATCGAGCGGATGTACGGAGACCAGTGCCTCTACGAAAGCGTGAACGGTCTGGTGGGAGATTCCCTGGACAAGTTCATCAAGGACGAAAAGATCCGCATCGTGGGCGAACCGATGCCCAGCGAGGACCAGCCCCAGCTGTCCTGGAAGAAGGGCGAGGATTTCACCTTCAAGTTCGACATCGCCCAGACCCCGGAGATGGCCTTCGAGGTGAACAAGGAAGACAAGATCGTCTACTACGACATCAACATCACCGCCGCAGAGAAGAAGGCCCAGAAGGAGCAGCTGCTCCAGCAGTACGGTTCCCTTCAGGAAGGGGAGAAGGCCGGAGAGAACGACTACATCGTGGCCGATATCGAGGGTGAAGGCCACAAGGCCGAAGGCGTGTACGTGAGCATTTCCCACGTGGCGGAAGAAGCCCGCGGCGCTTTCATCGGCAAGAAGGCCGGCGAAAGCTTCCAGCTGGACGTGAACGCCGCCTTCCCGAATGAGACGGACCGCGCCGCGATGCTCAAGGTGGACAAAGGCCGGCTGGCCTCCCTGAACCCGCTCTTTACCTTCACCGTGGTGAACGTGAAGACCTTCGTGGCCGCAGAGGAAAACCAGGAGACCTACGACAAAATCTTCGGCCCCGGCGAGGTGAAAGACGCCGCCGGCTTCGAAGCGAAGATCGAGGAGCGCATCAAGGCCTCCCACGAGCAGGAAGCCAATTACCGTTTCGGGGCCGATGTCCGCGCCTACTATATGAAGAAAGTGAACCCCGAGCTTCCGGAAGCCTTCCTCAAACGCTGGCTCGTCTATGCCAACGAAGGGAAGTTCAGCGCGGAGGACGTGGAGAAGCAGTTCCCCGCCTTCATCGAGGACTTCAAGTGGCAGCTCATCCGCGGCACCATTATGCAGAAGTTCGGCCTCAAGGTCTCCCGTGAGGACATTCTGAATGCCGCCAAGTCCTATGTGGCCTACCAGTATGCGATGTACGGGATGGCCGGTGTGCCGCAGAACCTCATCGATTCTTCCGCAGAGAATATGCTGCAGGACCAGAACCAGTACCGCCGCCTGGAGGAGCAGTGCGAGGACAACATCGCCATCGCCAAGGTGCGCGAGGAGGTCACCCTCCAGCCCAAGAAGATTTCTATGGACAAATTCCGTGAACTGAAATAAGATGAACGATTTCGAGAAATACGCCGTGAAAGGCCGGGGAATCTCCTCCACCACCCTTTCCCGTTACACCTCCGTGGTGGACGGCTACATCAACCCCACCATTACCGAGGAACGTAAGCTGAACGTGGCCCAGATGGACGTCTTCAGCCGCCTGATGATGGACCGTATCATCTTCCTGGGCGTGCCCATCGACGACGACGTGGCGAACATCATCCAGGCCCAGCTGCTGTTCCTGGCGGCCCAGGATTCCCTGGCCGATATCACCCTGTACCTGAACACCCCCGGCGGTCAGGTGACCAGCGGCCTGGCCATTTACGACACGATGCAGCTCGTGCAGCCCGATGTGGCCACCGTCTGCACCGGAATGGCCGCCTCGATGGGTTCGGTGCTCCTGTGCGCCGGGCAGAAGGGCAAGCGCAGCGCGCTGCCGCACTCCCGCGTGCTCATTCACCAGCCCCTCGGCGGTGCCCAGGGCCAGGCGACGGAGATTCTCATCGCCGCCAAGGAGATTGAGAAAACCCGCACGGAACTCTTCAACATCATCGCCCAGCACAGCGGCCAGCCCTATGAGAAGGTGGCCAAGGACGGAGAGCGGGACTATTGGATGACCGCCCAGGAAGCCCTGGATTACGGGATGGTGGACGAAATCCTCCGCAAGAAGGACCGCTGATGTTCGAGAACGCCCCCAAACCGGCCGAGATAAAGGCCTACCTGGACCAGTATGTCATCGGCCAGGACCGCGCGAAGAAAGTGCTCTCGGTGGCGGTGTACAACCACTACAAACGCCTGCAGCACAATCTGATCGACCGCGTCTCGGAGGATGACGTGGAGCTGGAGAAGAGCAATATCCTTCTCGTCGGCCCCACCGGTACGGGAAAGACGCTCCTCGCGAGGACCATCGCCCGGATGCTGGCCGTGCCTTTCACCATCGTGGACGCGACGGTGCTCACGGAGGCGGGCTATGTGGGCGAAGACGTGGAGAGTCTCCTCACGCGCCTGCTTCAGGAGGCCGATTACAACGTCCCCCTGGCGGAGTGCGGCATCGTCTTCATCGACGAAATAGACAAGATCGCCCGCAAGAGCGACAATCCGTCCATCACGCGCGACGTTTCCGGCGAGGGCGTGCAGCAGGGCCTGCTGAAACTCCTGGAGGGGAGTGTGGTGAACGTGCCCCCGCAGGGCGGCCGCAAGCACCCGGAGCAGGAGTTCATCCACGTGAATACGCAGAACATCCTGTTCATCTGCGGCGGTGCCTTCGAGGGCATCGAGCGGCACATCGCCCTAAGGAAGAATACCCAGATCATCGGCTTCAACGCGGAGGAAAAGGAACGAATCTCCAAGGACAATCTCCTGGAATATGTGGAGGCTTCGGATCTCCGCGCCTACGGACTCATTCCGGAAATCGTGGGCCGTCTTCCGGTTGTTACCTACCTGGACCAGTTGGACCGCGATTCCCTGAAGCGCATCCTCACGGAGCCCAAAAACGCCCTCCTGCGCCAGTACAAGAAGATGTTCGAACTGGACGGGATGAAACTCGTCATCGACCCGGAAGTGCTGGATATCATCGTGGATACCTCCATCAAGAACAAGCTGGGTGCGCGCGGCCTTCGCAGCATCTGCGAAAAGATTATGGCCGACGCCCTCTTCGAGGCGCCCTCCTCCGGCAAAAAGACCTTCCGCCTCACGGCGGCCTACGCCCGGAAGCGGTTGTAAGGATACAAAAGAGAAGAGGCCGGATATCCGGCCTCTTCTCTTTTGTGAGGACACGCAGATTTGAACTGCGGACCTCTTGCCTGTCAAGCAAGCGCTCTAAACCAACTGAGCTATGCCCTCAAAAGGACTGCAAAGATAAGTCAAAAAAACCGAATCCCCAAATAAATTTAAAAAACCACCTCGATGGTGTAGGGCCAGCGGACGGAGGAGCCGTCCAGGACGGCGGGTTTCCACTTGGGGGCGCTGCGGACGACGCGGAGGGCCTCCTCGCGCTGGGCGGGCGAGCCGCCGCGGAGCACTTCCACTTCCTGGACGCCGCCTTTCTTGCCCACGACAAAGCGGACGGCTACGGTGCCGGCGCCATCGGCCTTCTTCAGGTGCTTCTGCACCCAGGCCCGGAAGGCTTCCACGCCTTCATTGCCCACCTTGCCTTTGAACGACGGCTTGCGTTCCAGGCGGTCGTAGAGGGACAGGCCGTGTGAAGGGCCATCGGCCTTGCGGACCAGGCGTCCGTCCTTCATCTCCAGGGTGCTGCCGCCGTAGACGGTGAAACGCCCCAGGACGGAGAGGGTGTCGCCCTTGATGATGTCCATCTGCTGGAAGCTGCGGCCGGGGTTTGCGGGATCCTTGAGCCCGTACACCAAAAGGGTGCCGGTGGCGTCCTCCAGGTAGAAGCTGCCGCTGGTGGAGCTGCGCACTTTCTGGACCACGCCGCTTACCAGGTAGCTGGTGGTATCGGCCTGGGAAAGCTTGAGGAACTCCTTGACGGTAAGGTTTTTAGGCTGCGCGAAACAGAGGGCCGGCAGCAGGGACAGGAACAGGAACAATCGTTTCATTACAGGTAATCTTCGAAATACTGGGTGACTTTGTCCATCAGGTGAATGCGGTTGCGGCCGAAGACATTGTGCCGGGCCGTGGGGTAGGGGAAGTAATCCACCGGAATCTCCAGGTCGATGCACTGCTGGATGAAGCTGAGGCTGTGCTCCCACACCACGGTGTCGTCGATGGCGCCCTGGCAGATGAGGAGTTTGCCTTTGAGGTTATCGGCCTTGCCGATGAGGCTCGTTTCGGCGAATCCCTCCGGATTCCGCTCCGGGGTATCCATGTAGCGCTCTCCGTACATGATTTCATACCATTTCCAGTCGATGACCGGACCGCCAGCGACGCCCACCTTGAAGACGTCGGGATAATGGGTCATCAGGGAGATGGTCATAAAGCCGCCGTAGCTCCAGCCGTGTACGCCGATGCGCCGGGAATCCACGTACGGGAGCTCCATCAGGCGGCGGATCCCCACCATCTGGTCGGCCATCTCGGCCTGTCCGCAGCGGCGGTTGATGGCCTTCTCGAAGGCCGCGCCCCGGTTGGAAGTGCCGCGGTTGTCCTGGACATAGACGAGATACCCTTTCTGGGCCATCAGCATCTCCCACATCCGGGTCTGCCCCAGCCAGGCGTCCTGCACCATCTGGCTGTGCGGGCCGCCGTAGACATAGACGATGACAGGGTATTTCTTCGTGGGACGGAAGTCCTTGGGATAGATGAGCCGATAATAATTCTCGAACGCGCCGTCCGCGCTGGGAACGCTGCCCAGTTCCACCTGGCAGGACGAATAGCCGTCCAGCGGATCGCGCTGGGAACCGATTTCAATGCGTTTTTTGCCGTCCGTAGAGCAGAGGAAGACCTTTGCCGGCATGTTGAGGTTGGCTACGCGGTCCAGAAACCAACGCCCGTCATCGCTCAGCTGAACCCTGTGCCAGCCGCGCCCCTGGGTGAGTTGTTGGGCTTTCCCTTTTCGGAGCGGCCTGCGGAAGAGGTGGTTCTCGATGGGGGAGACTTCGGCCGATGTATAATAAAGGTATTTGCCGTCGTTCCAGACGTATTCCACGTCCGCGTCCACATCCGTCAGGCGACGGATGCCCTTGGCGTCCACCAGGTAGAGGTTCCGGTAGCCGTCGCGGCTATCCGTGCGGTAGAGGAGGCCGTCCTTGACGGGCCAGACAGGGTTCAGGGGTTCCACCCAGGCGTCGCTTTTCTCCGTGAGGAGGGTTTGGACAAAGCAGCCGTTCGCCGCGCTGTACTGGTTCAGGTGCATTTCCTCCTGCTCGCGGTTGAGCACCTGTGCGTAGACGAAGCGGCTATCTTTGCTCCAGGCGAGGTTGGTGATGTATCGCTCCTCGCTGAAATCCGTCACATCCAGCCACGTGATGCTCCGGGTGAGGAAGTCGTAAACGCCCACTTTCAGAAGTTCCGAGGCCATCCCGTTCATCGGGTATTTGAGCTGTTCCAGTTCGCCGGTTCTTGTTTTGATATTGAGCAGGGGAAAGTCTGTCACGCGGGACTGGTCCTTCCAGTAAAACGCCACTTTGAGGCCGTCCGGGGCCCATTCCCAGCCTTTTTCGAAGCCGAACTCATTGCGCATCATCGTGCCGCCCCAGACGATGTTCCGGTCCTCCGAGAGGCCGATGGCCCACGTCTCTCCGTCTTTTTCGGCCAAAAGGGACGAACCCTCGGTGCGAACGCCGTATCCGGCCGGGCCCCGGTCCCATTCATCGGCCTTTGGGGGCTCCCATTTATAAGGGGTGAGGTGCGCGGGATCCTCGACGCTGCCGCTAAAGAAGCCGCCCTGCCCGTCAAAGAGGAGGAAGGTCTTGTTGTCCAGCCACCGTGCACTCATACGGGCATAACCCACGCCATTATAAATGGCCTCCTCCATCGTGAGGTCCTTGCCGGGATGGCTGTCCCGGATGTCGATGACGGTATTCTGCGCCCATACGACGCAGCAGACCAGCAGGCTGGTCGCGAGGATGAAGAGTCGCTTCATAATTGTCTACAGGAAAAACGGGTCTTCCGTGTTCGGATAGGACGGAATGGATTCTCCCTCCGCTTTGTCCACGATGGCGCGCTCATAGCCCCTCCAGGGGAGGGCGCCCTTGTATTCCTTATAGTGGACGGTGACCTTCATTCCGGTCATTTCCTTCAGTTGCTCGGCTACTTCCGGGTCCTTGACGGAGAACTTGAAATTCTTGGACTGGACCTGCCCGCTGGTGTTTTTGTTGCCGTAGCCGGTGAGGATGATTTCTCCCTCATAGGTCTTGAAAAAATAGCCGGTGTAGGTGAGCGAGTTCAACTCGCCGGTCTTGGTGCCGTCCGAGAATACCCACCAGAACTTGAAATAGAGGAACCCGGCCAGGGCGGCCAGGATGACGAGGATAATGACCCCACCGACAACTTTACCAGTCTTTGCCATGTCTGAACGTTTTTACAAAGGTAGTATTTTATTGAAAAAGGAGCAAGAGTTCTTCCGTGCCGGTTCCTTCGAAATAATCCTGTACGTCTGCAAGGTCTTCGGGCCTTTGGCCGATGAGCCTTTGCGCCAGTTCTTCCGCCGGTTTCTCGCCGATGAAATCCCCGCTGAAGTGGATCTCCGTGAAGACGCCGCCTTTGAGCGTATAATGGGCTTCCACTGTGCCGCAGGGGAGTTTTAAGGAGCTGTTGAAGCGGGTTGCGGGGTCTTTTCCCAGCGTCCAGCCGGGGCGGCGGAAACGGTCATCGGCCAGGCGGCCGACGGCTTGTAACTGTGCTTCGGTAAGTTTAATCTCGCCGTCCTGGCCGGCCAGTATCTTCCCAACGGCGTCGCGGAATTCCTCTATGGTCTTGTACGGCAGGTACGGCTTCAGGTTCACCACCCGGCTCCGTACCGACGCCACGCCTTTCGCCTCCAGCTTGCTGCCCGGGGCTTTCAGGGATTCCGTAAGCTGGACCAGGTCCACGTCCCACATCAGGGTTCCGTGCAGGAGGGTGCGGCCGCCGGCGATGCTTTTGGCGTAGCCGGAGCACTTGCGGCCCTCCACCAGAATGTCGTTCCGGCCGGATTTATCGGCCTTCACGCCCAGCTGCCGGAGGGTTTCCGCCATCAGCTGCGCCGCGTCCGGAAGTTCGTCCGTGGGGCCTGCGATGCTGTAGTTGAGGTTCCCCAGGTCGTGGTACACCGCCCCGCCGCCCGTGACGCGTCGCGCCAGGGTGATGCCGTTCGCCTCCAGGTAGGGGAGATTCACCTCCGCCCGCGCGCTCTGGTTCCGGCCGATGATGACCGCCGGGGCGTTCTGCCACAGCCAGAAAACGGGCTCATCCGGCCCCTGTTCCAGCACGAACTGGTCCAGCGCCATATTCCACTGCGCATCCGTACAGCCGTTCACGAGGTACTTCATAGCGCGAAGTTACGAAAAAAGTGTTACCTTTGGATAAAACTGATAATTATGCGAATCATCGAGAAGGTGGACACCAGTATGAAACGATTCTTTACACTCCTTACCCTTTTGTTCGGCCTCGCTATGGCACAGGATATTTTCGCCCAGCAAATCACCGATTCCGGTTACCGGACCGTGGGTTATATCAAGAGCGACGGAACCATCCAGGATTCCAATTACCACACCATCGGATACATCAAGAGCGACGGCCGCGTACAGGATGGCAACTACCACACCATCGGCTATCTAAGGGACGATGAAAGGGTTCAGGACGCCAACTACCGCACTGTGGGTTATGTGAAGGACGACGGAAGGATCCAGGACTCCAATTACCACACCATAGGCTACGTCAAGAGTGACGGAACCATCCAGGATTCCAACTACCATACGATCGGCTATGCAAAAGGGATTCCCCTGAAGTGGGCCGCTTTCTATTTCTTCTTTAAAAAGTAATCCGGGTACTCATTTTCAGCGCACCCCGCAGCATCGCGTCCCACCACCTGGCGGGCATCAGCTTGCGCAGAATAAGCATAGCTACCCCACCGCCGCCGGGGTGGTAGCGCAGCCGCGGCCGACGGCTCAGTGACGCCTTGGTGACGGCCTTCGCGACGGCTTGGGGCCCCGGGAATTTCATCCGGCCGAAGGCATAACCCAGCAGACGCGCCTCCGATTCGGCCATCTCCTCGTACAGGGTATCCCGGGCCGATTCCCGGAGATGATCGGCCGCAATGGTGCCCCACTCGGTCTTCGCGAAGCCCGGCTCGACGATGGCGACATCGATCCCGAAGGGTTTCGTCTCCATCCGGAGCACGTCGCTGAAGGCCTCCACGGCGTATTTTGAGATATTGTACCAGCCGCCGAAGTAAAAGCACATACGGCCGGCGACGGAGGAGATGTTCACGATGCGACCGCCGCCCTGTTCCCGCATAACGGGAATCACCCGACGGGTGAGCGAGGCCATTCCGAACAGGTTCACGTCCAGCTGCTTACGGGCCTCCTCCAGGGAGACGTGCTCCAGCGGGCCGAAATAACCGTAGCCGGCATTGTTCACCAGCACGTCCAGCCGGCCTTCCTTTTCCAGAATGGTCTGCAGGGCCGCCTCCACCGAGGCTTCGTCCGTCACGTCCATATGCAGGGCAATAACGGGAGCGGGGATCTGATTCTCCCGCCGGGCCGCACCGTATACCTTGTGTCCTTTGGCCGCCATCTGAAGGGCCGCCTCCCGGCCGATGCCGCTGCTGGCACCGGTAACCAGGATCACTTTTACGTCTTTTTTGCTCATAATTCTCGGTAAAGATAGCAATTTTTAGTATCTTCGCGAATCAAACATAACACTTAAATGGAACCTAAAACTTACTATCACTTCAACAACTCGCAGGACATCGTCCACCGCCAGACGCAGTTTTCCCTGTTCAAGCGGGTCCTGAACATTGTTTTCTCCCTGGAATTCGACAACGGCTTCGATAAAAAGATCATGACGGAAGCCTTCGAAAAGCTATACGAGCGCAACGACTGCCTCCGCATCACGATGGTCAAGAAAGACAAGCAGATGATGCAGTATTTCGAAGACGAGCGTCACGTGGGCAAGATTCCGGAAAAGGTGTTCCGCACCCCCGGCGAAATGGACAAGTTCATCCGCTGCTTCCGCCGCAAACCCACCAATCTGTATAAAGGAGACGCCCTCCGCGTGGTATACGCCGTCAATCCGGACGGGAAACAGATCATCCTGTGCAAGGTGAGCCATTATGTGGCCGATACATACGGCATCGGCGTCCTGGTGAACGACCTCCTGGGCGTGTACCAGGCCCTCGTGGACGGAAAGGAACTCCCGCCCGTCCCCGGCAGCTTCGAGACGCTCATCCGTCAGGACAATGAATTCCGCGGTAATACCGAAGCCGTGGAGAAAGACCGGGAGTATTTCAAGGATTACTTTACTGTCAAACACGCAATCCGTCCCATCTACTGCGGCCTTCACGGAAATGCCTGCGATAAATGGGTGGCCCTCAAGAGCAAGGGAAAGGTTTCCGTCCCCTATGTCTTCGTCAAGTGCGATACGGAAGGTTTCCGCTTCATCCTGCCGGCCGCCGTCACCAAACTCGTCAAACCCTGGTGTGAGCAGAGCGGTATCGGCTTTAATACCTTCTTCTTCTACACCTTCGGCATCGCCTGTTCGCTGCGCAACGACAAAGCGCCCCGGATGCTCCCGCTGGAACTGCTGAACTGCCGCGGAACCGTGGCGGAGCGCAAGGCCGCAGGCACTAAAGTGCAGAGTATGGCCGTCTGCCTGGAAATCGATTACGCCAAGAGCTTCAACGAAAATATCGCCCTGTTGGATGCAGAGCAGAAAGACCTCTATCGGCACACCCGCCTTTCCTACCTGGAAGTCCAGGCGCTGCACACGAAGGTCTACAACTTCTCGATGCTCTCCCAGATGTACAACTACACCTTCTCCTACATCCCGATGAGCTTCCCGAAAGGCGTGCATATGCAGGTCCACAGCAACGGTAAGGGTGCGCTCATCGCCTATGTGGCTATGATGCACGACGTAGTGAGCGACGAAATCAATGTGGTCTACGACATCCAGACCCGGATGATCAGTCCCGCCCAGCTGATGGAGTTTCAGAACACCTGGGTACAGGTGATCCAGGCCGTCGTGGCAGATCCGGACAAACCCCTCGGCGAAGTATTTTAAGCGCCGATTACCCCGCTACCGAGCATCTCCTCCCCATCGTACCAAACTGCGAACTGGCCGGGGGAGATGCCTCTTTGTGGGGCGTCGAAAAGAATGAAAAGGCCTTCGGAGCGCATCAGGAGCGTCGCGCTCTGCAGCGGCTGGCGGTAGCGGATGCGCACGCGCAGACGGCGCTGCTCACCGGGCTGTAAGGCCAACTCCGGACGAATCCAGTGGATTTCGTCGGGGGCGATGCGCAGGGCAAAGCGGCTCAGGCCCTTGTGGTCGTGCCCTTCACCCACGTAAATGCGGTTCTGGGCGATATCCGTAGCAATGACGAAGACAGGGTTCGCGTGCCCGCCCACGCCCAGGCCTTTCCGTTGGCCGATGGTATAGAACTGAGCGCCCTCGTGCGCGCCGATGATGCGGCCGTATGGATTCTCCTTGTAGCGGGTCTTCTTGATGTGATGCTTCCCGCTGCGGTAGGTTTCCGTCTCGAAATCAATGTGATAGGCGATGGGAGTTGCCAACCGCCCAAGCGTCTCGTCCGGGAGGGCCGGCAGCGCATCCTCGCGGAAGGGGCACACGCCCAGCGGCTTGCCGTCGCTGGTGAGCACCTTCTCCTCGGGCGCATAGTGGACGGTGCGGTCCAGCTCCAGTCCGGGCTTCAGCAGGCCGGTGAGTACGTCCTGCTGCCATCGATAGAGGGCATCGGCCCCGTAATAGGCGTCGAAGACCTCGACGATATCACCTTCCACCGAGGCGAGCTTCTGCTTCAGGAACGTGGGCAGATCCACCTTTCCCACGAAGCAGATGCCCTGGGAGTCCTTCTTTTCGGCCGAAGGCAGATCCGCCTCCTTGGCGATGCGCCGCACCTCCGGTTTGGTGAGGTGGCCGATGGGAAACAGCGCCCGGGAAAGCTGCTCCTGCGTGAGCTGGCACAGAAAATAGGTCTGATCCTTGTTCGGGTCTGCGCCTTCCAGGATGCGGTTCCCTTCCTTCCGGCAGTAGTGCCCCGTGGCCACATAATCGGCCCCGTACCTCAGCGCGACCTGCAGGAAGGCGTCGAATTTGATCTCCCGGTTGCACAGCACGTCCGGATTGGGCGTCCGGCCTTTGGCGTATTCGTCGAACATATAGTCCACCACGCGCTGGCGGTACTGCTTCGAGAGATCCACGAAATAGAAGGGAATGCCGATCTTCCGGGCCACCATCTCGGCCACGAAACGGTCCTCTTCCCACTCGCAGTCCCCGTGGAGGGTGGAATCTGCGTCGTGCCAGTTCTGCATGAACATCGCAAAAACGTCGTAGCCCTCCTGTTTGAGGAGGTAAGCCGCCACCGACGAGTCCACCCCGCCGGAGAGCCCTACGCATACTTTGATTTTGCTCTTGTCCATTGCAGCGGCAAAGTTAACATTTTTTCCGCTTTACAGCCGCTTGGCGATCTTGCGAATGTCCACGGTGCCAAGGACCACCTTGCCGTCGGGGCCGATGAGGTAGAGCGAGGGGATCCATTTCACGTGGAAGAGGGCGGCCACGGCCGATTCCTTTTTGCCAGCGGGGTCGAAGAGCTGGACGCCGCCCAGTTCCTGATCCGTCACATAGGCCTTGAAGGCGTCGAAAGTGCGGTCGAAGGAAATGGATACGAAAACGGCGTCGGAGCTTGCCTGAAGGCGCTTCAGCTCGGGGACCTCGGCCCGGCAGTCCGGGCACCAGGAGGCCCAGAAGACGAGCACCGCCTGCCTGCCCCGGAAGTCGCTCAGACGGACCTCCTTGCCGTCGATGTCCTTGAGGCAGAAATCGGGCGCCGGAGTGCCTGGTTTCAGGAGTTCCGTGCCGTATTGCAAATCCAGATCTTCTTCCGTAGTCTGGGCGAAAAGCCCCGTCCCGAACAGGGACAGGAGGGCGGTCAAAAGGAGGGTGCGAAGGGTCATCGTTCAAATCTTTAGCAAGCAAATTTACTAAAATTTGCTAACTTTGTATGTTTATGCCCCGGGAAGGAAATATCATCGTGCGGAAAGCGCGGGTGAACAACCTCAAGGAGATTACGGTGGAGATACCCCGTAACCGCCTGGTAGTGATTACCGGCGTCTCCGGCAGCGGCAAGTCCTCGCTGGCGTTCGATACGCTGTATGCAGAGGGCCAGCGCCGCTTTGCGGAGAGCCTTTCCTCCTATGCCCGTCAGTTCCTGGGGCGGATGTCCAAGCCGGACGTGGACCTCATCGAGGGCATCCCGCCGGCCATCGCCATCGAGCAGAAAGTGAACATCAAGAACCCGCGCTCGACGGTAGCCACCACTACGGAAATCTTCGATTATCTGCGCATTCTCTTCGCCCGCATCGGCCGCACCTTTTCGCCCGTGAGCGGGGAAGAGGTGAAGGAAGACAGCGTGGCCGATGTCCTCGCATTCCTCTCCGATGGTTCTGAGCATGCGGTATATATCCTTGCGGAAAGCCGCTGGTCTCAGCGAACCGACAAGGTAGAATATATGCTCTCCTTAAAAGAAAATGGATATAGTAGATTCTTCAACCCCAGGACCGAAAGTATACTGGATATAGAGGAGGTCTTTCGGATGGATGGCGATTATCCGGAAGATCTGCTTCTTCTGGTGGATCGGGTGAAAGTCTCCTCTCCCATTGATGGTGATCTTTCCACACGTCTTTACAGCTCCATTCAAAATGCTTTTGAGATGGGTGGTGGGGATATTTATTTATGGGAAAAGCCTAATTCCTCCACCGCACTTGGGTTAAGGCATTTCTGCGCCAGATTCGAACGCGACGGGATTGTGTTCCGGAAGCCGGACGAATACCTGTTCAGCTTCAACTCCCCGCTGGGGGCGTGCCCCGTGTGCGGCGGCCTGGGAAAGATCGTGGGGGTGAGCGAGGACCTGGTGGTCCCGGACAAGACCAAGAGCATCTACGACGGAGCCATCGCCTGCTGGCGCGGAGACAAGATGGGCTGGTTCAAGGACCAGCTGGTGCTGAACGCCGAGAAATACGGCATCCCCATCTTCGAACCCTACTGCAAACTCACGCAGGAGCAGAAGGACATCATCTGGAAGCACCGCGGGGACTACGAGGACCCGGAGGCATTCTGCGGGATCGACCAGTTCTTCGAGTGGGTAGAGAGCAACCGCTATAAGATTCAGTATAAATATATGCTCAGCCGCTACAGCGGCCGCACCACCTGCCACGCCTGCGGCGGAAGCCGCCTGCGGAAGGAGGCCCTCTACGTGAAAGTGGGGGGGAAGACCATCCACGAACTGCTGTCGATGACCGTGGATGAACTCGTCAAATGGTTCGCCGCCTGCACCCTTACGGAGCACGAGGCGGCCATTGCCGGGAAAACCATCGAGGAAATCCGATACCGTCTCCAGTGCATCCAGGACGTGGGTCTTGGCTACCTCACCCTCAGCCGGACTATGAACACCCTCTCCGGCGGCGAGAGCCAGCGGGTAAACCTCGTGACGGCCCTCGGCAGTTCCCTGGTGGGATCGCTCTACATCCTGGACGAGCCTTCCATCGGCCTGCATCCCAGGGATACGGACCGGCTCATCGCGGTGCTCCGGCGCCTGAGGGATATCGGCAATACCGTGGTGGTGGTGGAGCACGACGCGGAGATTATCAAGGCGGCCGACTGGGTGATAGACCTGGGGCCGAAAGCCGGCGTGAACGGGGGAGAGGTGGTGTTCGAAGGCAATCTGGACCAGCCGGGGAAGGATTCCCTCACGCTGCAGTATCTCCGCGGGGAGCGCAAACCTTACAAGCGCGAGAAGAACCCCTGGCACTATTCCATCACGGTGGAAGGCGCGATGCAGAACAACCTCAAGGACATCGACGTGCAGTTCCCGCTGAATGCGCTCACCGTGGTTTCCGGCGTCTCCGGCAGCGGCAAGAGTTCGCTGGTGGGGGACATTCTCTACCCGGCGCTGCACCGCCGCATCAATGAGACCGGGGACCTGCCCGGCACCTTCAAGGGCCTCTCCGGAGACCTCAGCCGCATCACGCGGGTGGAGTACGTGGACCAGAATCCCATCGGCAAGAGTTCCCGCAGCAACGCCGTCACTTACCTGAAGGTCTATGACGATATCCGGAAGCTCCTGAGCGACCAGCAGTTCGCGCGTATCAACGGTTTCTCCCCCAGTTACTTCTCCTTCAACCAGGAGGGCGGCCGATGCCCGGAATGCCAGGGCGACGGCTTCGTGAAGATCGGGATGCAGTTCATGGCCGATGTCACGATGCTCTGCGAAAGCTGCGGTGGCAAGCGCTTCAAACCCGAAATCCTGGAAGTCCGTTACCAGGGCCTGAACGTGGATGACATCCTGAATATGAGCGTGGAGCAGGCCATCGAATTCTTCGGGAAGCAGAAGGAGGATCTGGCAAAAGCCATTGCCGCGAAACTCCAGCCGCTGATGGACGTGGGATTGGGCTATATCAAGTTGGGACAGCCCTCCAGCACGCTTTCCGGCGGCGAGAGCCAGCGCATCAAACTGGCCTATTTCCTCTCGCTGGCCGACGGCAAGGAGAAGATCCTTTTCATCTTCGACGAGCCCACCACCGGCCTGCATTTCTACGACGTTGAGAAACTCCTGAAGGCCTTCGACGCCCTTATTGCCAAGGGGCACACTGTGATTGTGGTGGAGCACAACCTGGACGTGATCCGGAGCGCCGACTGGCTCATCGACCTGGGCCCCGACGCCGGCGACAAAGGCGGGGAAGTGGTCTTCAAGGGCACGCCGGAAGAGCTCGCTAAGCGGGGTGGAACCTTCACGGCGGAGTATCTCTAAAAAAAGTGTTATCTTTACAAGATGATTATTTCTGAAATCCATAGCGGCATCGCCACCCTTACGTTGGACAATCAGCGCAACCTGAATGCGCTTAGCGGCTTCGTCCTCACGGAATTGGACCGGAAACTGGACGAAGTGATTGCGGACGAGGAGGTGAAGGTGGTCCTGATTACAGGGGCCGGAAAGGCCTTCGTGGCCGGCGCGGACATCGCCGAAATGAAGGACCTGTCCCCGGCCGATGCAAAAGTCTTCGCCCTGCAGGGCTCCCGCGTTTTCCGGCGTATAGAAACGGCCGGGAAGGTGTTCATCGCCGCCGTGAACGGCTACGCCCTGGGCGGCGGCTGCGAGCTGGCGATGGCCTGCGACCTGCGTCTCGCCGCTGAAAACGCGAAATTCGGCCTGCCGGAAGTGGGACTGGGCATCTTCCCCGGCTTCTCCGGCATCCGGCGCCTGATGGAACTTGTCGGGGAGGGGAAAGCGAAGGAACTGGTCTTTACCGGCAAGACGATTCTCTCCGATGAAGCCTGCCGCATCGGCCTCGTAAACAGCGTGGTGCCGCAGGAAAAACTCCTGGAAGCCGCGAACGAACTGGCGCAGGAGATCCTCGCGAAGTCGCTGAATGCCATCCTCAAGGCCAAACAGGCGATGAATCAGTTCAACGGCGGGAGGACCGAAACGCTCATCGAAGAACACGCGGAGCTCTTTGCCTCCTGCTTCGGCCACGAGGACCAAAAGGAAGGGATGGCGGCATTCCTGGAGAAACGCGCGCCCAAATTCAAGTGATATGAATATTCAAACCGTCACAGTGGTGGGAGCCAACGGCACGATGGGCGCGAACGTCGCGGCCATCTTCGCCTCCTTTGGCCACGCCCGGGTCTATATGGTCTGCCGCGACAAAGAGAAAGCGCGGAAAGCGGCCCTCCGTTCCTGCAAGTCGGTGAAGGCCGACAGCATCGGAGCGCATCTAATTCCCGCAGACTATGGGATGCTCCCGGACTGCGTGAAGGAGTCAGACCTCGTGTTCGAAAGCGTCGCGGAGAACCTGGAGCTCAAGATAGAGGTGCACGCGCAGATCGGCCGCTGTCTGAGAAAGGACGCCGTCGCCTGCACGGGCTCGTCGGGACTGTCGATCTCGCGCCTCGCGGAATGCTACCCGGAGGCAGTGAGAAGCCGCTTCTTCGGCGTTCATATGTTCAACCCGCCCTACCAGCTCACCCTTTGCGAGCTCACGGCCTCTCCTTATAGCGATATGGCCCTTTACGCCCGCCTGAAAGCCTACCTGACGGACACCTTGTTCCGCACGGTGGCGGAGAGCAAGGACCTTCCCGCGTTCCTGGGGAACCGCATCGGCTTTTACTTTATGAACGAAGCCCTGCAGTATGCGGAAAAATACCAGGACAACGGCGGTATTGATTACATCGACGCTATCCTGGGGCCTTTTACGGGCCGGACGATGCCCCCGCTGGTCACCTCCGATTTCGTGGGCCTGGATGTGCATAAGGCCATTGTGGACAATATCTACGAGCATACGGACGACTACGTCCACGGGCGTTTCGTGCTGCCGGAGTTCGTGAAGAAGCTCATCGCCCAGAAGAAACTGGGCCGGAAGACGGGCGAAGGCCTGTACAAGTTCATCCGGCATGAGGGCGGCGAGAAGCGCCTGCTGGTCTATGATATCAAGCAGGGCGTGTACCGCGACCAGATTCAGTACAGTTTCCCCTTCGCCATCCGGATGAAAAAGTTCCTGCGCGAAGGCGACTACGACGACGCCATCCGGGAACTCATCAACAACAAGAGTCAGGAGGCCGATATCTGCCTGCGATTCCTGCTCCGCTATATCGTCTATGCGCTGTATACGGCCGAGCACGTGGGCTACGACCTCAAGGTGGCCGACGACGTGATGGCGACGGGCTTCACCTGGTGCCCGCCGTTCGCCCTGATGGAGGCTTTCACCCGCGTATGCGACCTGGGCGCCCTGATGAAAGCGCGCCTGAAACCCGAAATTGTGGAGGCCGTGAACATCGACCATATCATCGGCGAGCAGGTCAAGAGCAAGTACGACTACCGCATCTATTTCAAGGCCAAATGAGTAAGGTATACATACTGGGCGGCGCCCAGACGGATTTCGAGCGCAACTGGACCAAGGAAGGCAAGAATATGATCGCCCTCCTGAAGGAAGCCGTGGAAGACGGATTCAAGGATGCCGGTTTCTCGCTGGAGGAGATGGTGGCCCTGAACCGGGAGAACCGCGTGGCTGCCTTCGTGGGCAATTTCATCGCGGAGCAGTACATCGACCAGGGGCATCTGGGCGCTTTCCTCACGGAGGTGAGTCCCGCCTTCTACGGCGTTCCCTCGGCCCGCTATGAAGCCGCCTGCGCTTCCGGCAGCGTGGCGCTGGATGCCGCCATCACGAAGATTGAGGCGGGCGCCTATGACGTGTGCATCGTCGTGGGCTGGGAGATAATGAAGTCCGTGGACTCCAAGCGGAGCGCGGACATCCTGGGCCGCGCCGCCTATTATGAAGAGGAAGGAAAGGGGGCCGATTTCCCCTTCCCGAATCTCTTCGGCCGTCTGGCCGATGCCACCATCGAGAAATACGGGCTGGACAAACAGCGTTATCTGGATGTGCTCTCCCGCATCGCCTGCATCAATTACGGCAACGCCAAGCGCAATCCGCTCGCTCAGACCCGCAAGTGGTTTATGAGCGTGGAGGAAGCCACCCGTCGCGGGACGGAAAGCAATCCCATTGTGGGCGGGCTCCTGGCCAAGAGCGACTGCTCGCAGGTGACCGACGGCGCCGTGGTGCTGGTGCTGTGTTCGGAGAAATACCTGCAGGAGAAAGGCATTAGTGGCCAGGCCGTCGTGAAAGGTTACGGCCACCGGACGGCGCCGCTTCTCTTCGACAAGAAACTGGCGGAGAACGCGAACTCCGACTACGTGCTGCCCTGGACCCGCCAGGCCTGCCTGGACGCCTACCGGCGCGCGGGCCTTACTGTGGATGACATTGACGTCTTCGAGACGCACGACTGCTTTACCAGTTCGGAATTCGCGGCCCTCTCGGCCTTCGGCATCTGCGAACCCGGGAGGGAATGCGAGGCCGTGGAGAACGGGGTCATCGCCTTCGACGGGCCCAAACCCGTCAATCCTTCCGGCGGCCTCATCGGCTGCGGCCACCCGGTGGGCGCTTCCGGCGCCCGGATGTTCCTGGACCTGTACAAGCAGGTGACGGGGCAGGCGGGCGGCTATCAGATTAAGGGTGCGCGGAACGGGATGATGCTCAATATCGGCGGCAGCGCCACCACCAATTACGTATTCATTGTAGGAAAGGCGTGAAGAAACTCGCGGTCATAGGTGCCAGTTACCTCCAGCTCCCCCTGGTGAAGAAAGCCCGGGAGATGGGGGTGGAGAGCATCTGTTTCGCCTGGGAGGAGGGCGCCGTCTGCAAAGGCGTGGCCAACCGTTTCTTCCCCGTTTCCACCGTCGATAAAGAAGAAATCCTCCGCATCTGCCGGGAACTGCAGGTGGACGGGGTCACCACTATCGCTTCGGACGTGGCCGTCCTCACAGTGAACTATGTGGCCGAAAAGATGGGCCTTGTCGGCAATCCGGACTGCTATTCGCCGACGGTGACGAACAAATACCTGATGCGGCAGTGCTTCCGGGAGGCCGGCGTGCCTTCCCCGGGCTTCTTTCTCACGGACGGAAGCGCCGACGTGCCCTCCTTCTGCTATCCGCTCATCGTCAAGCCCACGGACCGCTCCGGCAGCCTGGGAGTGGAGAAGGTGGAACGCCCGGAGGAACTGGAAAGCGCCGTCTTGCGCGCCTGCAAGGCCTCTTTCCAGAAAAAGGCCATTGTGGAGGAGTTCGTCCAGGGCCGGGAAATTAGCGTGGAAACCATCTCCTTTGAAGGGAAGCACCACATCCTTCAGCTGACGGACAAGGTGACCACCGAGTCGCCTTTCTTCGTGGAGCTGGAGCACCACCAGCCGTCCACCCTGCCGGCGGAAACGCAGGAAAGGGTGAAGGTTATCGTGTTGAAGGCTCTGGATGCGCTTCATATCCGATACGGCGCCTCGCACGCCGAACTGAAGATCTCCCCGGACGGCGACATCCGCGTCATCGAGGTGGGCGCCCGGATGGGCGGAGACTTCATCGGCTCGGACCTGGTGCGGCTTTCCACGGGCTACGACTTCCTGAAAGGCGTGATAGAAGTGGCCCTGGGGCAGTTTACGGAACCGGTCCTGCTGGATCGGAACTGCTCCGGCGTGTACTTCCTCTGCGAAGAGACCAAGCGGCTTCTTCCCGTCATCGAACGCTGGCGGGACTACCAGGAAATTGTGGCGGCGGAAGTCACCGACCCGGTGCTCCGGCGCATCGAGTGCAGCGCGGACAGGAGCGGCTACCTCATTTATCAATCCCAGCGTAAATTCAAAATCTGACTGATATGGAAATCGGTATGATGGAAATGATGGGCGACAACGCCCGCCCCCGCCTGAAATACTGCGGCGAGAACGTGAAACTGTATCCCCTGGCTAAGATCGTGCGGGCGGAGAACATCGAGATCGACGACAACAGCCGCATCTTCGACTTCGCCTATGTGGATGGCCTGGGCCCCATCAAGATCGGGAAGTACAGCTTCATCACCTGGCAGGTCATCATCGAGGGCGGCGCCAAGTGCACCATCGGGGACCGCTGCTTCGTGGGACCCGGCGCCAAACTGCTCACTTCCACCTATAAGTTCAACGGCTATTACACCAACGAATTCCTGCCGGAGGAAACCCGCGGCACGGACTACGGTGACATTGTGCTGGAGAACGATTCCTACATCGGCGCAAATGCTGTCATTATGCCGGGCGTCACCATCGGGGAAGGCGCCGTGGTGGGTTCCAACGCCTTCGTGAACAAGGACCTGGAGCCCTGGGGCATTTACGTGGGAAGCCCCGCCCGCAAGGTGGGCGAGCGGCAGAAGCCCACGGATGAGCGCAAGGCCATCATCGACGCAATGGATTGGACGAAACATTTTTAAGCGATGAAAAACGACAAAGCGAAGATTTCCGTCGTATCCCCCGTCTACCGGGCGGAGAATATGGTGCACGAACTGGTGACGCGCATCCGGGAGAGCGTAAAGACCCTCACCGGGGATTACGAGATCGTCCTGGTGTGCGACGGTTCGCCGGACGCTTCCTGGGAAGCCATCGTGAAGGAATGTGAGGCCGACGGGCACGTCAAGGGCGTGAACCTGAGCCGCAATTTCGGGCAGCAGTACGCCATCACGGCCGGCCTGGCCTATGCCAAGGGCGACTGGGTGGTGGTGATGGACTGCGACCTGCAGGATGTGCCGGAGCGCATCCCGGACCTGTATGCCAAGGCGCAGGAAGGCTACGACATCGTCATCGCCCGCCGCATCGTCAAGAACGTGGGCTGGTGGAAGCGCTTCTCTTCCGTAGCGTTCCACTTGGCGTTCGACCTGTTGAGCGGCGCCAAGTCGGACCCCGCCGTGTCCAATTTCGGCATCTTCTCCCGTAAGGTCATCCAGGTGTACAACGGCATCCCGTCGTTCACCCGTTCCTTCCGGCCGGAAATCGAGTCCTTCGGCTTCAAGAAGGCCTATTTCGACACCGAGCAGGCGCCGCGGGCCGAAGGGAAGAGCAGCTACACGCTGGGAAAACTCTTCAAATCGGCCTATGAAGTCATCATCTCCCGCACGAACAAACCCCTGCGGATGGCTGTCGCCCTGGGCTTTACGATGTCCGTGGTGTCGTTCCTGCTGGCCCTGTACAACTTCATCGCCAAGCTGGCGGGCATCATCACCCTGTCCGGCTACACGACCACGGTGTTCTCCATCTGGTTCGTGGGCGGGCTCATCCTGCTGGTCGTGGGCGTCCTGGGCCTTTACATCGGCAAAATCTTCGACCAGGTGAAAGGATTTCCGTCCTATATCGTCCGGGAAACGCTGAATGTAGAGTAAGATGGGAAAGACCCCTTACCGCATATGGCTGGCCCTGGTGGGCGTAAACCTGATTTACGCCTGTACGTCGCTCTTTACCAAGACGGCGTCGGGCCATCCGTTCCTCTCCTGGCCCTATCTGCTCTATCTGGCCGGGGCGGTGGCGGTACTGGGCGTCTATGCGGTGCTCTGGCAGCAGATCCTGAAAAGGATGCCAGTGAGCGACGCCTATATGTTCAAGGGGACCTCCCTGATCTTCATCCTCATCCTGTCCTTCATCTTCTTCGGGGAGGCGATTACGGTCACCAATATCATCGGCGCCGCCCTCATTATCGGAGGCATCGCCCTAAACGCCAAGTCGTGATGTTCTATCTGGTTGTCATATTGAGCGTTTTCACGGCTTCGGTGGCGCAGATGCTGCTGAAAAAAGGCGCGTCGCAACCGCACGGGAGTTTCCTCAAGGAGTATCTGAATCCCTGGGTAATCGGCGGTTATGCGCTGCTGGGGCTCTCGCTGGTGGTGAACGTCTGGGCCCTCTCCAAGGGCATCCAGGTAAAAGAAGTGAGCATTCTGGAGAGCCTGAGTTATCTGTTTGTCCCCGTTTTGTCGTATCTTTGCTTCAAGGAACGCCTGAACTGGAAGAAGGCGGCTTCCATAGCGATCATACTTGTTGGTATCCTAATCTTTTTCGCGTGAGTTACAGAATCGATTTCAACAGGCCCCACCTCACCGGCAAGGAGGCCCATTATATGTACGAGGCCGTCTCCAAGGGCAAGCTCTCCGGCAACGGGGAGTTCACCAAACGCTGCCAGGCCTTCCTGGAGGAGCGTTACGGGTTCAGGAAGTGCCTCCTCACCACCAGCTGCACGGATGCGCTGGAGATGTGCGCCCTGCTGTGCGACATCCAGCCCGGCGACGAGGTCATCGTGCCCAGCTACACCTTCGTCTCTTCGGCGCTGGCCTTTGTCCGTGCGGGAGCGAAGATCGTCTTTGCCGATTCGATGCGCCGGAACCCGAATCTGGACGCGGAACAGATCGAGGCGCTCATCACGCCCCGCACGAAGGTCATCGTCCCGGTGCACTATGCCGGCGTCGCCTGCGATATGGACCGGATTATGGAGATTGCCGATAAACACAAGCTCCTGGTGGTGGAGGACGCCGCCCAGGCCATCGACTCCTATTACAAGGGCCGGCCGTTAGGCTCTATCGGCCACCTCGCCGCCTTCTCCTTCCACGAGACCAAGAACATCATCTCCGGGGAAGGGGGTGCCTTATGCATCAACGACGAGCGCTTTATCCGCCGGGCCGAAATACTCTGGGAGAAGGGCACCAACCGGGCTGAATTCTTCCGCGGAGAGGTGAACAAGTACGGGTGGGTGGACATCGGCTCCAGTTTCCTGCCCAGCGAGGTGATCGCCGCCTTCCTGTGGGCCCAGCTCGAGCGGATGGACGTGATCCAGGCCAAGCGCAAGGCCCTTTGGGAACGCTATTTTGAACTCCTGAAGCCCCTGGCCGATGAAGGCCGCTTCACGCTTCCGGACCTGCCGGAGTATGCCACCAACAACGCGCATATGTTCTATCTGGTGTGCCACAGCCTGGAGGAGCGCAGCGCCCTTATCCAGCGCCTCAAGGACAACGGCATCCTGGCGGTATTCCACTACCTGAGCCTGCACAGCAGTCCGTACTATACGCCCCGGCACGACGGCCGGGAACTTCCCGAATGCGACCGCTATGCCGACTGCCTGGTGCGCCTCCCGCTCTACTATGACCTGGAACTGAGCCAGGTGGACGAAATCTGTAGCGTCATCAAAGGATGAAATCGCGCCTGGGATATATCCTGGCCGGCATTCTGATCCTGGGCCTGTACTTCCTTCCCAACCTCATCTGGGGGGACGGGTCCTTCATTCAGGTGCACGATTTCCTGGACTCGAACGTGGCCCACATCCAGTCGATGAAACTCGGCGGAGGCCTTTTCGAGGCCGATGGAGACCTTCCCATCCTCTGCGGCATCGACCGGGCTTCGGCGGGCTCGCCCTGGAACCTCCGTGTGCTGCTGTATGCCTTCCTGCCCACTTTCTGGGCCATCATCGCAAACCTCGTCCTCATCAAATTGACGGCCTTCCTGGGCCTGTTTTTCCTCCTGACAGGTTACGTGATCAAGGGACGTGGTTCTTTGGGTGCCGCCTTCACGGCCGCCATCCTTTTCGCCCTGGTGCCGTTCTATCCGGATTACGGGATTTCGTCGGCCGGGGTGCCGCTCCTTCTGCTGGGCTTCGCCTGGCTGCAGGAGGGGAGGCACGTGCTGCCGGCGCTGCTGCTGATCGCCTATTACGCGTTCTTCTCCTCGCTGGTTCTGAGCGGGGTGTTCGCCTGTGTGGCGCTGGCCCTGCTCATCCTGATCAAGTGGCTGAACTTCAAGAAGTTCCCCTGGTGGCCTTTCATCGGCCTGTTTGTCCTTTCCGCCCTCTATGTGGGGCTCAACTGGCAGCTCTTCGCCACCTTCCTGAGCCCTTCCGGCGCGGCCGAAATATCGCACCGCGCGGAGTTCGCCCAGACCTCCTTCTGGGCATCGCTCGGAACCTCGCTGAGCGCATTTCTCATCGGCCAGTACCACGCGGGAGCGTGCCTCGCCATCCTGCCGGTGGTGCTCTTCTTCGTGCTGTCCCGCTATGAGGTGAAATACGCCTCCCTGCGCAATGTGACGCTGTTTTTCCTGGGGCTGATGCTCCTGGGGGTGCTGCTGAACGCTTTCCTCATCCGCTTCGGCTTCCAGTGCGACCGCTTCTATTTCCTCTATCCGGCGCTGGCCTACACGCTGCTGGGGGTGGTGCTCTGCGAGCTTTCCGCCAGATGGGCGAAATGGCTCGTTGTGCTCTCGATGCTGGTTTTCTCCTTGGCCTTCGACGTGCATCTGCGCAATAACCTCGCGAAACACCTGGGGCTGCTGGACACCCCGTCTTTCGCGCAGTATTACGACACGGCCCTGATGGACCGGGTGAAGGCCGATTTAGACCTGGAAGGGAAGAAGGTAGCCTGCCTGGGAATGCAGCCCGCCATTCCGGAATACAACGGTATCTATACGGTGGACGGCTACTATGCGTCCTACCCGCTCAGCTATAAGCATCGTTTCCAGCAGGTGATTCAGGGAGAGCTGGATAAGTCCCCGGAACTCAAGGCCTATTTCTGCGACTGGGGCTCCCGCTGCTATCTTTTCAGCTCCGAACTCGGACTCAACTTCCTCTGGGGGAAGGACTGGGGCGCGCGCGTGCACGAACTCAGCATTGACACGGAGGCTTTGAAGGCCCTCGGCTGCGACTATATCTTATCGGCCCTGCCCATCGAAAACGCCGAAGCGCTGGGGCTGCAGGACTGCGGCTCCTTCACGAATGAGAATTCCTTCTGGGAAATCCGGGCCTACGGGCTTTAATCCCCGAAAATGGTATCTACGATGACCTCCGTCGCGCCCGTGGAGCGGCGGCAGTATTCGCGCGTGATTTCGGCGGCCTTTTCCACGAAGGCCGTATCCGTCGCGCATTTCTCGTAGAACGCCTTCAGCTCTTCCTTGTCATTCACGGGGAAGGCGCCGCCCAGGGCCGTAAGGTTGCGGCAGTGGGACTCGCGTCCGTAGACCGGGCCGAAGGTGATGGGCATCCCGAAAACGGCCGGTTCCACTACGCTGTGGGGCATATTGTCGGTGAAACCGCCGCCGATGAGCGCGGCGTAGCCGTAGCGGTACAGGCGGGCGAGCATTCCCACGGTGTTCACGATGAGGATCTGCGCGTTCAGAAGCTTTTCATCGGCCTCCTTGCCCACGAAGTCCGTATACTTGACGGCGCCGTGCCTGGCTCCGGCGACGATGTCATCGGCCTCTTTGGGATCCGTCTCGTGGGGGATGATGAGGAATTTCGCCTCCGGGTGGGCGTTGGCGATCTCCAGCATCATTCCGTCTTCCGCCGGGAAGGTGCTGCCGGCCATAAAGACCTTTTTTCCGCCGCTCCAGGCCTCCACTACGGAGTTGCTCCAGGGTTCCTTGAGGATATCGGCCACGCGGTCGATGCGCGGGTCTCCGGTGATTTTCACCCGGGGGACGCCCAGCTTGGTGAGGACGTCGTAGCTCATCTGGTCCCGCACCAGCACGCAGTCGTAGCAATTCCGCATAATCTGCCGGTAGTTGAAGTCCCACCAGCTGAGGTGGTAGGAATCCGGCTCCACGTGCACGGACATAATGTAGGTGGGGATCTTCCGGCGCCGGAGCATATTCATCATCACGGGCCAGAAGTCCGTTATGGTAAAGATGGCGCGGGCGGGGCGGACGGCGTCCAGGAAGCGTTTCATATCCCAGGGCGTGTCCAGCGGGATGTAGAACACCCAGTCCACTTTGTCGTAGTGCTGCAGGGGGATGTAGCCGGTGGGGGAGAAGAAGGTGAGAAGGATCTTCCGCTCCGGGTAGCGGCGCCGGGTGGCCTCGATGACCGGACGGGCTTCTTCGAATTCCCCGTAGGAGGGAACGTGGAACCAGATGATGTCGTCGTGGCCCTTGACGGCCGCCTCGATCTTTGAAAGGAGCCCCTTGCGGCCCTGGAAGAACAGTTTCAGTTTCTCGGTGTTCATACGGCAAAGATACGCCATATTCTTGAATTTTCCGTGGATTTTAGTATATTTGTGATTTGTATGAAAGTAAATGCAATCATCCAGGCGCGCTGCGGTTCCACGCGCTTCCCGGGCAAGGTTTTCGCCCTCATCGACGGCAAGCCGCTGCTGTGGCACGTGGTGGACCGTCTCCTCTACGCCAGGCGCATCGACAAGATTATCGTCGCCACCACGGTTTCCCCCAAGGATGACGCCATCGAAAACTGGTGCCGGGAGAGCGGCGTGGCCTGCTTCCGCGGCAGCGAGGAAGACGTGCTCAACCGCTATTACAGCGCCTCCAAGGCCTTCCCCTCGGATGTGGTCGTGCGCATTACGGCCGATGATCCCTTCAAGGAGCCGGCGGTGATTGACGCCGTCATCGGCAAACTCACGGGCGAAGGCTACGACCACGTGACGAACAACCTCCCGCCCTCCTTCCCGGAGGGGCTGGACTGCGAGGCTTTCCTCGCATCGGCCCTTGAAAGGAGCGAAAAGGAGGCCGAAACCGCCTTTGAGCGCGAGCACGTGACGCAGTACATTTACCATCACCCGGAACTGTTCAAAATCGGGAACGTCCAGTGCGCGGAGAACCTCTCGGCCCTCCGCTGGACCATCGACAAGGAGGCGGATTACGAGATGGTGAAGGCCGTTTACGCCCACCGCGACCCTTCCAGGAAGGGCATCCTCCTGATGGGGGAAATCCTGGACATCCTGAAAGCCCATCCGGAAATCGCCCGCATCAACAGCGAGGTGGAAAGAAGTGCAATGTATAAATAACCCAAGATATGGATCGTATTTCCGATTTAGAGAGAAAATATGTGAACGAGGCCCTGGACAATGCCTTTGCAACGTCCAAGAATTCGGTTTTCAATACCCGGCTGGAAAAGGAGTTCGCCCAAAAGTTCGGGATGAAGTATGCCATCGGCAGCAGCAATGGTACGGCCACCCTGCATACGGCCGTCGCCGCCCTGGGCATCAAGCCGGGTGAGGAGGTGATCGCCCCCGCTCTCACGATGGCCAGTTCTTCCTTCGGCATCGTGATGGCCGGCGTGAATCCCGTTTTTGCGGACAGCGACCGCGAGACCTTCCAGATATCGGCCGAAAGCATCGAAAAATGCATTACGCCCAAGACCAGGGCCGTGATGACGGTGGCCCTCTACGGCTTCTGCCCGGACTACGATAAGATTCTGGAGATTTGCAAAAAGCACGGTCTCTACCTGATTGAGGACAACGCAGAGGCCTTCGGCGCCAGGTATAAAGGCCGGCTGGTGGGCACCTTCGGGGATATCTCCAGTTTCAGCTTCCAGGCCTCCAAGCACCTCACCACGGGTGAGGGCGGTATGCTCCTTACGGACAACCTGGAACTGGCCGACGAAGCCCGCCGCTTCGGCTGCCTGGGCTACGGCAGCGTAGGCGCCACCAAGCAGAAGATTACCCGCAATGACATTCAGGATCCGGCGTATTTCCGCCACGTGAGCGTGGGCTTCAACTACAGGATGTCGGAACTCCAGGCCGCCTGCGCGCTGGGTCAGCTCGAGCGCTCGGACGAACTGGTGGCGAACTTCAAGGCCTGCGCGAAAATCTTCGACGAAGCCGTCCAGGGGCAGAACCTCCTCATTCCTGAAAAGGCCCCCGAAGGCTGCGATCCTTCCTACTGGACCTATTGCTGCGTGCTCAATACGGACAACCCTCAGAAGGACTGGTACGCGTTCCGCGACCTCTTCCAGAAGAACGGCGGCGATCCCTATTATGCGGCCTGGAAGCTCTCCTACCAGGAGCCCGCTTTCCAGAATATCGTGCACGCCCAGCCGGGCATCTGGCAGTCCTATGAGCCGGGCCTCTGCCCCAATTCCGAGTATCTCCAGCTGCGGATGATCCAGCTCAAGACCAATTACTGGAATCTGGACGAGTGCAAGGCGCAGGCCGAGATTCTGCACAAGACCATCGACGAATTTCAAAGATAACAGCCACATATGTTAGCATTCAACCAAAACATCAAGATCGGGGACCGGATGATCGGCCCGGACTATCCCACCTATTTCATCGCGGAAATCGGCGGCAACTTCGACGGCAGCCTGGACAAGGCCAAGCGCCTCATCGACGCGGCCAAGGAAGCCGGCGCGGACTGCGCCAAGTTCCAGACCTTCAAGGCGGAGAGCATCGTCTCCGAGGGCGGATTCTCCAAGATGACCCTGCACGGGGTGCACGGCTCCTGGGGCCGCACCGTGACGGAGGTCTTCAAGGACGTGGAATTCCCCGTGGAATGGCACCAGGAGGTGGCCGATTACTGCAAGCAGGTGGGCATTCACTTCTCCACCTCACCCTATTTCAAGGAGGCCGTGGACCTGTGCGCCGATATGAACGTGCCCTTCATCAAGATCGGCTCCGGTGAAATCACCTGGCTGGAAATGCTGGAGTACACCGCCGCCAAGGGCCTTCCCGTGATGCTGGCCACCGGCGACGCCACGATGTCGGAAATCGACGAGGCCGTGCGCGCCATCGAAAAGACCGGCAACAAGGACCTGGTCCTGATGCAGTGCATCACCAACTATCCGTCCAAGATCGACAGCGCCAACGTGAACGTCCTCAAGACCTACCAGAGCGCTTTCGGTTGCCTCACCGGCTATTCGGATCACTCGCCGGGCCACGTGGTGGCCCTGGCTTCCGTGGTGCTGGGCGGCCGCGTAATCGAGAAGCATTTCACCCTGAACAAGCACGACAAAGGCCCGGACCATCCGCATTCGATGGAGCCGGATGAGTTCAAGTTTATGGTGGACAGCATCCGGGAGGTGGAGCGCGCAATGGGCAGCACCCGCAAGGAAGTGGTGGCCGAGGAAGGGGAGACCGTCTTCGTCCAGCGCCGCTGTCTGTATGCCAAGCGGGACCTCAGGAAGGGGCAGGTGATAACCGAGGCCGATGTAGACGTGCTGCGTCCCGCCCTCGGCATTCCGCCCAAGTTCCGCAAAACCATCATCGGCAAAACCGTCAACAAGGACATCCCTGCACGGGATCCGATTTTCTGGGAAGACCTTTAGCGAATGATTACGGACAGGGAACTCATCCTCGCCATCGTAGACAACGATTGCCTGGAACACTCAGACGCCGCCATCCTCCTGGAGGGCGACGGCTTCTTCCGTTTCCAGAAGGCGGTGGACCTCTACAAGCGCGGCCAGGTGGACCGCATCATCTTCAGCGGCAACATCATCGACAAGGACTACGGCTCCTTCCCCTATGAAGAGGTGGCGCCGTTCATCCTCAAGCAGGGCGTTCCAGAGAAGGACCTCATCCACGAGGCCGTCTCCCAGCACACCCGGGAACAGGCCGTGGAGGTAGTCCGGATGGCGATGGAGAACGGCTGGAAGCGCCTGGCCCTGGTGGCCTCGCACGAGCATCAGTACCGCGCCTACCTAACGTTCCTCCGGCAGGTGCTGGATACCGGGAGCGGCATCATCCTGTACAATGCGCCGGTGCGTAACCTGAACTGGTTCGTAGACAGCGGCTGGGGCATCCGCCTGGACCGCCTGAAGGCCGAATTCGAACGGATTGAAAAATATGCCGCGCTGGGCCACCTGGCCACGGCGCAGGAAGTAATTGACTATCAGCGATGGAAAGAGAGTCTGCTGGGAAAATCTTTGGACTGAGGATCCTGGGCGCCGCGGAGTTCCAACCGCTCCTGAAAGCCCTGGGCTGCCCGGACGCCGTGGTGTCCGAGCCGGAGATTCCCTTCTCCGGGGAGGTGCTCCGCAAGGCGGCGGCCGAAGGATTCATCCTGGTCTACTGTCCCGCCTCGCTCGCCGGTGCGCCCGTGACGCTCCGCCGCCTGCGGGAGGTCTTCGGCCTGGATCCGGAGGTCTCCGAGCCCTGCTTCTACAACCAGGACTGGTACCTGAGCGAGCCGTTCTTCGACCGGCCGTTGGACGGGGGCTGGCACCTGGTGAAAAAGGAGGTCCTGGAGGCGTCCCGGGCCGTTCAGCCCGGCGAGCTGCTCTCGGAGGGCTGCGTTTTCCCGCCCGCCGTGGTGTGCGCCTGGACTTTCTTTGCCTGGTTTTTCGCCCGCGGGGAATACCTCTGGTGGCACGACTTCATCTGGTGCGAAGACACGGACCACAACGGGGACCGCATTTACGTGGGGAAGTACCACGACATAGACGGAATTAACAAAAACGGATTCAGCGTGCACCGGCACCTGGCCCTGAGGCCCTGCTACGCCGCTGTCTCCTATCTGTAGCATCATATGAAAGGAATCGTACTCGCCGGCGGGTCCGGCACCCGGCTCTATCCCATCACCAAGGGCGTCTCGAAGCAGCTCCTGCCCATCTACGACAAGCCGATGGTCTATTACCCCATCAGCGTGCTGATGCTGGCGGGAATCCGGGACATCCTCCTCATTTCCACGCCGCAGGATCTGCCGGGCTTCAAGCGTCTGCTGGGCGACGGCTCGGACTTCGGGATCAACCTGCAGTACGCGGAGCAGCCCTCGCCGGACGGTCTGGCGCAGGCCTTCATCATCGGCCGGGAATTCCTGGGCGACGACTGCGGCTGCCTGGTGCTGGGAGACAACATCTTCCACGGCAGCGGTTTCGTGCCGATGCTGAAGGAGGCCGTGCGCAGCGCCGAAGAGGACGGGAAAGCCACCGTCTTCGGTTACTGGGTGAGCGACCCGGAGCGCTACGGGGTGGCCGAATTCGACAAGGACGGGAACTGCCTCTCCATCGAAGAGAAGCCGGAACATCCCAAGAGCAATTACGCGGTGGTGGGCCTCTATTTCTACCCGAACAAGGTGGTGGATGTGGCGGCGCATATCAAGCCGTCGGCCCGCGGGGAACTGGAAATCACCACGGTGAACCAGGAGTTTCTCCAGGCCGGGGAACTGAAGGTCCAGACGCTGGGCCACGGCTTCGCCTGGCTGGACACGGGCACGCACGACTCCCTGGCGGAGGCGACGGCCTACATCGAGACCATCGAGAAGCGGCAGGGCCTCAAGGTGGCCTGCCTGGAGGGCATCGCGCTGCACAACGGCTGGATTTCGCCCGAGCGCCTGCGGGAAATCGCCCGTCCGATGCTCAAGAACCAATACGGACAATACTTAATGCGTCTGGCCGATGAAAGTAATTGAGACAGCCATCCCCGGCGTACTCATCCTGGAGCCCAAGGTCTTCGGGGATGAACGGGGATACTTTCTGGAAAGCTGGAACAAGCGGGATTTCGAGGCCGCCATCGGCCGGGAGATCCGCTTCGTGCAGGACAACGAGAGCAAGAGCCGCTACGGGGTCCTGCGCGGCCTGCATTTCCAGACGGGCAGCCATTCCCAGAGCAAGCTGGTGCGCGTGGTAAGCGGCCGGGTGCTCGATGTGGCGGTGGACATCCGCAAGGGTTCGCCCTGGTTCGGCCGGCACGTCTGCTGCGAACTCAGCGGCGAGAATCACCGACAGTTCTTCATCCCGCGCGGCTTTGCGCACGGATTCTCGGTCCTCTCGGAGGAAACGGTCTTCCAGTACAAGTGCGACCGTCTGTACGCCCCCGAGGCAGAAGGTGCCATCGCCTGGAACGATCCCGCCCTCGGCATCGATTGGGGCCTTCCGGAGGCCGATATCATCCTCTCTGAAAAGGACAAGCATCATCTGCCGCTCTCCCAGTCCTCCGATTTGTTTGATTATTCCGCCAATCTTTACGCCGAATGAAAGTCTTGGTTACCGGTGCCAACGGCCAACTTGGCCTTTCTTTAAAGGCACTTCTGTCGGCAGAGGGGACGACCCCCTCGGTCACTGAAAAGAAGGCCGATGCTCCCTCAGGGGCGTCGCCCTCCTCCGCTGTCTTCACGGATGTGACTCCTGGGGCTGAATATCTGGATATCACGGATATGGCCGCCATTCGGGAGATGGTCCGGAAGGAGGGGATTGAGGCCATCGTGAACTGTGCGGCGTATACGAATGTGGAGGCGGCGGAGGACAATGAGGAGCTGGCGGAATTGCTGAATGCCAAGGCGGTGGAGAACCTTGCGGTGGCGATGAAGGAGGTTGGCGGTCTGCTGGTGCACATTTCCACGGACTATGTCTTCGGCGGGGAGGCGTACAACACGCCCTGCCGGGAGGAGATGAAGGGAACGCCCATCGGGGCGTATGGCCGCACCAAACTGCACGGGGAAGAGGCCATTCAGCGCGTGGGCTGCCGGCACATCATCATCCGGACGTCCTGGCTCTACAGCGAATACGGCAAGAATTTCGTCAAGACGATGCTCTCTCTCACGGCCTCAAAGCCGTCCCTCAAGGTCGTTTTCGACCAGGTGGGAACGCCTACCTATGCCGGCGATTTGGCGGAGGTGATAGTTCGGTTTTTGGAAATCGCCGGATCCGAAGGGGATGCCCCCTCGGTCACTGAAAAGAAGGCCGATGTTCCCTCGGGGGCCTCGCCCTCCGTCTCCGGCGCTATCTTCCATTTCAGCAATGAAGGAGTTTGTTCTTGGTACGATTTTGCTCGGATCATCGCCCAGTATGCGGGGCATACTTCCTGCGAGATTGTGCCTTGCCACAGCGACGAGTTTCCGTCGAAGGTGCATCGGCCTGCCTATTCCGTCCTCGACAAGACCAAGATCAAGGCGGCGCTGGGGATTTCCATCCCTTACTGGACGGATTCCCTCAAAAAGTGCCTGAAGACGCTTCTGTAGGGAGTCCTTCTCCTTCCCATTTCAACACTACCGGGTACACGGTATTCCGTTCCAGGTCGTAGCGCTCTTCCCGTGGATAGAAGCGGTAGGAGAGCGTTTCGCCGGCTTCGGTGTCGAAGTCCGGTGAATGGTATTCCGCCTTTACCGTGATGCGGGTGGTGACGCCGGCAAAAGGCTCGTCACCCTGGCAGTTTTCCAGCACGTAGAGACTCACGAGGCCGCTCATGCCCGTCCCTTCTTCCTCCCGGTTCAGCGGGTCCACGTCGCTGCCGCGTAAGACGAGGCCGCGCGGGAAGACATCGGCCCGGCTCAGGGGCCGGCTGGAGGGAAAGAGCGACACCCAGCTGGGGCAGGCTTCCACTTCCACCTCCGTCACTTTGATGAAAACGCCCTCCGAGAGCGCCCGGCGGTCGGTCTGGAGGTCCAGCCGGGTCATCAGGCGCTCCAGGCGCAGTTCCACCTGCGTGCCGGCCCTGGCGTCTTCCCGGACGACGGCCATCGGGATGCCGGGGCCGTATTCGTCCGGGTAGGCCAGGTGGTAGCGGAAAGAGCGCGCCTCCTCCAGGCTCGTGACGGGCAGTTTGTAGCCTGTATTGGCCGTGGCGATGAAGGTGTATGGGACGTCTTTCATTAATAGCAAGGTGCAGCGGGGAACGCCCCCGTGGAGTTCCCGCTCCGGGACGAAGACGTGCTCCTCCAGCTCCCCGTAAGCATTGAATACCAGGAGATTAAAATCTTTGATTGCTGTTTCGTCCGGGACCGCCGCACGCGTTTCGGGCCCATAGGAAGAAAGCAGGATGAACGTACTATTTAGGCAATAATGAGAAGAATCCGGCTCCGTACGCGTGCAGGCGGCCAGGAACAACAATATGAAAGGTATTTTTCGCATCAGAAGCGCACGGTGTAGCTGTCTCCCCGCGCCCAGGGGAGGGTGACAAAGTCCAACTGTACGGTGCCTGTCTCCGTGGGGATGTCGGGGTCGGGCGAGCCCTTCCGCCGCAGGGTGACGTCTATCAGGTACTCGCTTCCAGGTTCCAGCTGCGCCAGGGGAATGGGGTAGTAAACCTCGTCTGCTCCCATCGTTCCGCCCAGCACGAGCCGCGTCTGGGGACCGGTGTAGCAGTAAAACGCGCGCCCGAGAGCCATTCTCCCGGGGCCGATGTCCCCGCAGCCCTCCTGCAGCAGGATTTCCGGGTGGGGGAGGCGTTTCACTGCGGCGCTGTCGGCCCAGCCTGCGCTGATCCAGGAGAGCGGTTTCCCAGCATCGGATCCCAGCGGATGGCATTCCGCGCCCGCGTATGAAAGATAGAGGGTGCGGCAGCGGAAGGGGACGCCGGCGTAGGGACGGCCGCTGAAATCGGCCGCAACGCTGCGAAGGGCAATCTTCGTCAGAAGGGGACGAAGCGCAACATTTGCCACCCGTGTCCTGCCGTCCTCCAGCAGTGCTTCTCCGGCGAGGAAGGGGGCCGACGGCTGCTCCGCCTGTAAGGTGACCGTCCGTTTGCAGAGGTCCGCATAGCTGCGGATATCCAGCCAGCGCGTGGTATCCTTCAGGGAGGCCGAGAGGACGGCCAGCCTTTTTCCGCCGGCCCTGGACAGCCCGTAAACTGGCACGCCGTCCTGCAGGGCCACCCGCTGCCAGGCGTCCAGTACCTGCACCCCGCTGGTGTCGAAAAAGAACAAATCAACGGCCTCAGGGCTTGTTTTATTGCGGTTTTGTATATATATTTGCGTCCGTTGTTGCGCCGGCAGGTCCACGGACAGGGGCGAGCACGAAGAAAAAAAGGCCGGAAACTGCCAGAAGGCAGTGATGGCCACAGAAGCGTGGCGGCCGATAAGGCGCAATAATAGAAGTTTTGTTCGTACTGGTTTCCGGCCTGTGTTTTTTCTTCGTTTCATCGTAGGCGAACATAGTTGATCCTGCAGGCAAAACTAGACAAGCGGAAAGATTGCCGCAACAATCGGTCGAAAAAAAGCGTTGTTTTAGCCGATTTTTCGCGAAATTTTTCTGTTTTGACCGATAAATCGGCTGAAAAAAATATTTTTTGTATGCTATTTTCACGTCTGTTTCATCCGCAGAAGGACCTGATTCCCATCCTGGAACGTCAGGCTGGCCTGCTCACCCAGAGCGCATCCCTCTTCTCCGGGATGCAGGATACGCTGGATCCCGCCAAGTGGAAGGAAACCTTCCAGGAAATGCGCATTCTGGAGCATCAGGGAGACGCCCTGCTCACGGAATTCCGCGAAGAGATTGCCAAGAAAGCGATACGCACCGGTCCCCGGCGGGAATTCACTGCCATCTCAATGGCGATGGACGACCTTCTGGACGTGCTGAAGGACTGCTCCAACGCCCTCAATATCTATAAGCCGGCTAAAATCGACGACCAGCTCAAGGAACTCACCCGCCTCATCCTGGGGGAGACCAAGGCCATCCGTCAGATGATGCCGCTCCTGGGGGAAATCCGGAAAAACGCCCGGGACATCACCCTGCAGGCCGACAGAGTGAAGGAACTGGAACACGACGCGGATGAAGCCTACGAAGCCTATGTGGGCTACATCTTCTCGGAAGAGCCCGATATGCGGGAAATGACCAAGTACAAGAACCTGGCGGAACTCTACGAAAAGGCCACGGACTCCGGAAAGCACGTGGCCGACTGCGTAAGAATTCTTGTTATGCGCTTCGTATAAGAAAAGGGACCCTGCCGGGCCCCTTTCTCATTAACCGCCGAAGTTGTCGAAGAGGATGCTCTCCGGAGCGACGCCCAGGCTGTCCAGGAGGTCACAGACGCACTTGGTCATCATAGGCGGACCGCACATAAAATACTTGATGTCCTCGGGGGCCTCGTGGTCCTTGAGGTAGGTTTCGTTCATCACGTTGTGAACGAAGCCGGGGGTGTATTTCACGCCGGCGGCATCGGCTGCCGGGTCCGGACGGTCCAGGGCCAGGTGGAAGTGGAAATTCGGGAATGCCTTCTCGATCTCCGCAAAGTCCTCCAGGTAGAAGGCTTCCACCAGGGCGCGCGCGCCGTAGAAGAAGTGTACTTCCCGCTTGGTCTTGAGCGTCTTGAAGAGGTGCATAATGTGGCTCCTCAGCGGGGCCATACCGGCGCCGCCGCCCACGAAGATGTATTCCATATCGCCCGGATCGTCCTTCGGGAGGAGGAATTCGCCGTAGGGGCCGCTGATCCACACTTTGTCTCCGGGTTTGCGGGAGAACACATAGGTGGATGCGATGCCCGGAGGCACGCCGGGAACGAACTTGAAGACGCCCTTCGGCTGGGACCGGTCGAACGGAGGCGTCGCGATGCGCACGTTCAGTTTGATGAGGTCTTTTTCGGCCGGATACGAGGCCATCGAATAGGCGCGGATGGTGGGCACGGTGTTCTTGAACTTCAGCGAAGTGATGCCGTACTTCTCCCAGTCGCCCATATAGATATCGGCCACGCCCATATCGGCGAAATCGGCCTCATACTCGGGGATGTCGATCTGGATGTACTCGCCGCTCTTGAAGTCGATGTGCTCGCCTTCGGGGAGACGGACGGTGAATTCCTTGATGAAGGTGGCCACGTTCTCGTTGGAGATGACCTCGCACTCGAGTTTCTTCACGCTGAGGGCGCTGTCCGGCACGGCGATGGCGATGTTGTCCTTCACCTTCACCTGGCAGCCCAGGCGCCAGCCTTCCTTGATCTGCTTGCGGGAGAAGAAGCCCGTCTCCGTGGGCAGGATGGTGCCGCCGCCGGAGAGGACCTGAAGTTTGCACTGGCCGCAGTTGGCTTTGCCGCCGCAGGCCGAGGGAAGGAAGATCCCGTGATCGGCCAGGGTGTGCATTACGTCGCCGCCGGGGGTGACGTCCAGTTCCTTCTTGCCGTCGTTGATGTTGATCTTGACGGTGCCGGAAGGGGTGACGGCGGCTTTGATGACCAGCAGCAGGGCCACCAGGATGAGCGTCACCACTACGATGACTGCGATAGAAGCAAGTAAAGTATTCGTCATATCTCAGTCCTCCTACAGTGAAATGCCCATAAAGGTCATAAAGGCCATGCCCATCAGACCCACGGTGATGAAGGTGATGCCCAGGCCCTTGAGCGCCGGGGGAACGTTCGAGTAGCTCATCTTCTCGCGGATGGCCGCCAGGGAAACGATGGCCAGGAACCAGCCCAGGCCGCTGCCGAGGGCATAGACCGAGGCCTCGCCGATGTTCACGAAATCCTTCTGCTGCATAAATAGGGAACCGCCCAGGATGGCGCAGTTCACGGCGATCAGCGGCAGGAAGATACCCAGCGACGAGTAGAGCTCCGGTGAGAATTTCTCCACCACCATCTCAACGATCTGCACGATGGCCGCGATGACGGCGATGAACACGATGAAGCTCAGGAAGCTCAGGTCCACGTCCGGCAGGCCGGCCCATTTGAGGGCGCCCGGCTGAAGGATGTAGGTGTTCAGCAGATAGTTGACAGGCAGGGTGATGAGCAGCACGGCGATGACGGCGACGCCCAGGCCAGCTGCGGTTTTGACGTTTTTCGATACCGCCAGGAACGAGCACATTCCCAGGAAGTAGGCGAATATCATATTGTCCACAAAGATGGACTTGACGAATAGGCTGAGGTATTCCATAGGTCTGTACTTTTATTTTTCCTGAAGGTCTTTCTGGATGCTTCGCTGTACCCACACGATGCATCCCAGGAGGATGAGCGCGAAGGGCGGCAGGATCACCAGGTTGTTGGGAACGTAGCCCAGGCGGTTCAGGATGTCGATCCCGAAGAGGGTTCCGCTGCCCAGGAGCTCGCGGAAGAAGGCCACGATGATGAGGATGAGGCCGTAGCCAGTGCCGTTGGCGACGCCGTCCAGGAAGCTGGGCCAGGGCTTGTTGCCCAGGGCGAACGCCTCGATGCGACCCATCACGATGCAGTTCGTGATGATGAGGCCGATGTACACGGACAGCTGCTTGTCGATGGCATAGGTGGCTTCAAAGCTCTTGAGGATCTGGTCCACCAGGATTACCATCATGGCGACCACGACCAGCTGCACGATGATGCGGACGCGGTTCGGTATTCCCTTGCGCAGAAGGGACATCACCAGGCTGCTGAGGCCGCAGACCACCGTCACGGACAGCGCCATGACGAGCGCGCCCTTGAGGGTGACGGTTACCGCCAGCGAGGAGCAGATACCAAGCACCAGGACGGTGATGGGATTGCCCTTGAGTATAGGATTAAGGAAGGTTTCTTTAAGTGTCATAGCTTATTCCTCCTCTGCTGCTTTAGCGGCGATGATGCCGTTGAAATAAGGTTCATAGGCCTTCAGCCAATTGTTGATGGCTCCGTTAAGACCGTTGGACGTCATCGTGGCGCCTGTGATGGCGTCGATGGCGTTCTGCTGGCCTGCGGGGGCTCCACCCTTGATGATGTCGAAGCGGGGTTCCTGGCCCCAGGCTATCTTCTTGCCCACGAACTGGCTGCGGAATGCAGGGTCGTCCTTGATGCGGGCGCCGAGGCCTGCAGTTTCGGACTCATGGTCGAAATAAGCGCCCTTGATGGTGCATCCGTCGGGTTCTATTGCGAGATAGCCCCAGACCGGTCCCCAGAGGCCTGCTCCGTAGCAGGGAATGACGGTGACTCCGTCCTTGAGTATGTACACTGGCAGGCCGACCGTATAGCCGCCCTTGCCGGCGAGTGCGTAGTTCTGTGCCTTGAGGCCGTCTTCGAGCTCGATGTTCCCGCGGCTTACGTCCAGGTCCTTGACCTTGGCACCCTGTGCGTCGACGGTGAATGCGCGGTCGATTTCGGCTGCGTACTTGTCGAGTTTCTGCACGTTGTTCATGCCTGCGGTCTCGAATTGGGCGGCCTGGAGCATCTGGGAGATGGTCTCGGCCTTGATGTTGGCCTGCTGCGAAGGCTTGAGGAAGGTAGCCGCCGCGGCGAGTATGCCTGCCACTATCACCACGATGACCGTGGTATAGACGATTGTGTAGATGTTACCGTTTGTATTCATGGCTAGGCTGCTTTAAGGAGTTTCTTGGCCCTGCGGTTGATCCTGGAGCTCGTGACGATGTGGTCGATGAGCGGGGCGCAGGTGTTGCCCATGAGGATGGCGAGCATCATGCCTTCGGCGTAGCCCGGGTTGAAGAGGCGTACGGTGATGCAGAGCACGCCGATGAGTATGCCGTAGATCCACTTGCCGGTTTCGGTCTGTGCGGAGGTGACGGGATCGGTGGCCATGAATACGGTACCGAATGCGAAACCGCCCACTATGAGCTGCTGCC
>JAEEIJ010000057.1 GCA_016281315.1 Bacteroidales bacterium | reverse complement strand
GTGGTAGTCTTTCCTGCTCCTGCGCCGGCCACTACCAGCATATAGTCCTCGTCCGTGAGGACCACCTTACGCTGCTCTTCATCCAGGGAGATAGCTGGATCGACTTTGGATAGAACCGTGTCCAGATAGTGCTTGTCGGTTTCTAGGTGCCGCTGTAGGAAGGCATGGTTGTGATGCTGGATACTGACTGAACCGTCTTTAATGTTGGCAAGGTCTGCGTAATTACGGAGAAATGCTTCTACGGATACCGCTTGAATACCATTGGCTGAGCAATAATAATCCAACGCCTTAGCGGTCTTCAGATTCGTAAAGAAGGTATGTGTCTCCGCATATTGGTCGATCAGTTGCCGATAGTCGCTTCTGGCCAAATACTTGTCGTTCAAAAGCAACTCGTTCAGGCGCTGGGTAAACTGCAGAAGTGACGAATACTCCGGGGTAGGTGCATCAGGTACGACGATGATCGGCTCCGTTTTCTTGGGAGCCTCCTTGGGCTTGTTGCGCCTTTCGGAGAATATGCGATTGAAGAAGGACACTGGGTATTCTTTGCAGATAACAAAGGTAGCGATTATCAATGAGTGGCACAAATATTAAGTTTGAGTAATAGTCCTCATCGACGTCATCTTCAGATTTCTCCGCAAATCGTTGTTTGTCTTTGAGCAACGAGTTCGGGGTGAAAAACGCATGAATTGATACACTTTTTGTCACATTCTATACGAAAAATCCCCCTCAGACTACTCTGAGAGGGATTTCCGTGGAGCATAGGAGAATCGAACTCCTGACCTTTTGAATGCCATTCAAACGCTCTACCAACTGAGCTAATACCCCGTGTTTCCCGTTTGGGACTGCAAATGTAATTCAATTTTTTGAATCTGCAAAGTTTTTGAAGGATTTTTCTTAAATTTGTAGAACCTATGAAAATTGTCGCAGATACCAATATCCCTTTTCTGAAAGGCGTGCTGGAACCCTACGCGGAGGTGGAGTACCTGGACGGGCGCAGTATCGGCCATGAGGCCATGGTGGATGCCGATGCCATCATTATCCGCACGCGCACCAAATGCAATGAGGAGACCCTCTCCGGCACGCGGGTGCAGATGATCGCGAGTGCTACCATCGGCATGGATCACATCGATCTGGAGTGGTGCAAGGCGCACGGGATTGACGTCGCCAACGCAGAAGGCTGCAATGCGGGGGGAGTGGCCGATTATGTCTTCAGCGCCCTCTACGGCATTGCCTCCAGAAGAGCCATCAAGCTGGACGAGGCCACCATCGGCATCGTGGGCGTGGGCAACGTGGGCAAGAAAGTGGAGACGATGGCCCGGAACCTGGGCTTCAACGTCCTGCTGTGCGATCCTCCGCGCGCCGCCAAGGAAGGCCCGGAGAACTTCGTGGAACTGCCGGAACTCCTGGAGAAATCCACCGTCGTCACCCTCCACGTCCCGCTGGACGACACCACGCGCGGGATGGCAAACCACGACTTCTTCGAGGCCATGCAGCCCGGTGCCATCTTCATCAACGCTTCCCGCGGGGAGGTGGTGGATGAATCGGCCCTCATTCACGCCCGCCCCAAACTGGGCGCGCTGGTGCTGGACACCTGGTGCAACGAGCCCACCCCCAATCCCAACCTCGTCGAGCTCTGCGACATTGCCACGCCCCACATCGCCGGCTACTCCTACCAGGGCAAGCAGAACGGCACCGCGCAGGCCGTGCAGGCCCTTGCGAGGCACTTCGGCATCGAGGAACTGCGCTTCTTCCGCCCCGCTACGGAGGACGAGAACCTGAAGCCCGTGGGGATAGACCTGGAAGGGAAGACGCAGGGGGAGATCGCCGCCATCCTGCAGTACAATTACCCCATCTTCACGGACGATTTCCTGTTCCGCATCAACCCGGACAGTTTCGAGCGCCTGCGCAGCGAATACAATTACCGTCGCGAATTCTTTATAACCCAACCATATATGTTTACACCCAAAGACCTGGAGCAGATAGAGGGCCGCGGAGCCACTCTTCCGCAGGTGAAAGAACAGATCGAGCATTTCAAGAGCGGTTTCCCCTGGATGAAGATCGTGGGGCCCGCCACCCCCGAGCGCGGCATCAAGGTGCTGGACGCGGAGGCCGTCAAAAAGGCCGTCTCCTATTATAAGAAGGCCGATGTAAAAGGCAAGAGCAAGTTTGTCCCGGCCTCGGGCGCGGCGTCCCGCATGTTCAAGGACATGTTCGCCGGCCTGGATCAGCTGGAGGCGGGGGAGGACCTGAAGGCCGATGCCCCCGGCGCAAAGCTCGCCGCCCGCATCAAGGACTTCGCCTTCTACTCGCCGGAGCTCTTCGGCCAGCCCAAGGACAGCGCGGAATACCGGAAGGACACGCTCCGCACGCTCCTGAAGGAGCCGGGGCTGGGGTACGGCAGCAAGCCCAAGGGCGTGCTCAAGTTCCACCGTTATCCGGAGGAAGTGCGCACCGCCATCGCCGAGCATCTGGTGGAGGCGCAGGAGTATATGCGCAACGCCGACGGCTCGTGCAATCTCACCGTCACCATCTCCCCGGAGCACCGGGAGCTGTTCGAACAGGCCATCGGCGAGGTGAAATCGGCCTATGAGAAACGCTACGGCGTGCGCTACGAGATCACCTTCACCTATCAGGACAAGGCCACGGACACCATCGCAGTAGACCTGGACAACAAGCCCTTCAGGAAGGCCGATGGCACCCTCCTCTTCCGCCCCGCCGGTCACGGCGCCCTCATCTACAACCTGAACAAGGTGGAGAGCGAGCTGGTGAGCATCAAGAACATCGACAACGTGGCCCACGAGAAACTCCTGCCCGTGACGGCCCAGTACAAGCAGGTGCTGATGGGTGTGGCGCTTCAATTAAGGGACCGTATCTTCGGCTACCTCAGGAAGTTGGATGAAGCTCCGTCCGTGCAGCTCTGCAACGAGATCGAGGATTTCCTGGACAAGGAACTCTGCGTGCAGCTGCCCCTGGCCCGCAGTGAGGCCGAAAGGGTGGAGATGCTCCGCGCCAAGCTGAACCGGCCCGTCCGCGTGTGCGGAATGGTGAAGAACGAGGGCGAGCCCGGCGGCGGTCCCTACATCATCGCCGGAAAGGACGGCGCCACCAGCCTCCAGATCCTGGAGAGCGTCCAGATCAACAAGGCCGATGCAGGCGCGATGGAGGCAATGTCCCACGCCACGCACTTCAACCCGGTGGATCTGGTCTGCTGCCTGTTCGACTACAAGGGCGAGCATTTCGACCTGCTGAAATACGTGGATCCGGAAGCCGGTTTTATGAGCTCCAAGAGCTACGAAGGCCGCGAGCTCAAGGCCCTGGAACTCCCGGGCCTGTGGAACGGCGCAATGAGCGACTGGAACACCTTATTCGTTGAAGTTCCCATCGAGACCTTCAACCCTGTGAAAGTAGTGTTAGACCTTCTTAGACCCGCACATCAAGGATGAAAACTTCTACGGCCGGAACGCTTGAATCCGGCGATATTATGATCACCATCGGCCCGGGAAAGGGCCTGGAAGTGAACCTGCAAAGCTCCGTGGAGGCGCAGTTCGGCGCGCAGATTCGCGCCGTCATCACCGAAACCCTGGAGGGGCTGGACATTCACGACGCCCGCGTGGACGCCGTGGACAAAGGCGCCCTCGATTGTACCATCCGGGCCCGCGTCACGGCGGCTGCGGTCCGCGCAACTGGAAAGGACGTATGGAAAGACTAAGGAGAACGATGATGTTCGTTCCGGGCAACAACCCCGGAATGATGGCCGATGCCCACATCTACGGGCCCGACAGCATTATGCTGGACCTGGAGGACTCGGTGACCCTTGCGGAAAAGGATGCGGCGCGCCTGCTGGTGTACAACGCTTTGAAATCCATCGACTACGGGTCCACCGAGATGGTGGTCCGCATCAACCCTTTGAATACGCCTTTCGGTCGCAAAGACGTGGAGGCGGTGGTGAAGGCCGGCGTGGACGTGATCCGGATGCCCAAAACCGAGACGGCCGATGAAGTGAAGGAACTTGAGGCGGAGATTCTCAAGGTCGAGAAGGAGATCGGGGCCGAGGGCCGCACGCAGATTATGGCGGCCATCGAGAGCGCGCTGGGCGTGGTGAACGCGTATGCGATTGCATCGGCCTCACCGCGGATGATGGGCATCGCCCTGGGGGCCGAGGACTACACGGCCAACCTGAAAACCTCCCGCACGCCGGGCGGCGCGGAGCTGCTCCTGGCCCGGCAGCAGATCGTGGTGGCCGCGCGTGCCGCCGGCATCGCCTGCTTCGACACGGTGTTCTCCAATCTCGACGATATGGATGGGTTCCGTTCGGAGGTGGAGTTGATAAAGACGCTCGGCTTCGACGGGAAATCCATCATCAATCCGCGTCAGATAGAGATTGTCAATGAGGTGTTTACGCCCTCAGAGAAAGAGATCGTGAAGGCGCGCGCCATCGTGGCCGCCATCCGCGAGGCCCAGGCCAAGGGGTCGGGGGTCATCGCCGTGAACGGCAAGATGGTGGACAGGCCCGTCGTGCTGCGCGCAGAGCGTACCATCGCCCTGGCCGTCGCAGCAGGGGTTATTTCTAAGGAGGAAGTGCTATGAGGAATTCGAAAGTAGTTTCCCTGGAAGAGGCCATCCGGCGCTCCGGACTGAAGGATGGAATGACCATTAGCTTCCACCATCATTTCCGCGGGGGAGACAAGGTGCTCAACCTGGTGGTGGACAAACTGGCCCAGATGGGATTCCGCGATTTGAAACTGGCGGCTTCCAGCTTGTCGGATGTCCACGCGCCGCTGGTGGAGCATATTAAAAACGGCGTCATCACCGGCATCTCCACGTCCGGTTTACGGGGCACGCTGGCCGATGCCATTTCGCACGGTCTTTTGAAGGAACCGGTGGTTTTCCGCTCCCACGGCGGGCGGGGAAGTGCCATCGCATCCGGTGAGCTCCACATCGACGTGGCGTTCCTGGGCGCCTGTTCCGCCGATGAACTGGGCAACGCTACCGGAAAGGGCTCCAAGAGCATTTGCGGCTCCCTGGGCTACGCCCTGCCGGATGCCCGCTACGCTTCCCACGTGGTGGTTTTGACCGATGATTTGGTTTCCTATCCCAATATGCCGTTCAGCATTTCCGCGGCCGACGTAGAGTCCGTGGTGGTGGTGGACAGCGTGGGCGACAGTTCCAAGATTGCCGCCGGTGCCATCCGGGATTCCAAGAACCCGCGCGACATCCTGCTGGC
>JAEEIJ010000056.1 GCA_016281315.1 Bacteroidales bacterium | reverse complement strand
TCAATCTTATTGATGGCGAAGACCATGGGAACGCCGGCAGCCTGTGCATGGGCGATGGCTTCCTTGGTCTGGGGCATCACGGCGTCGTCGGCCGCCACGATGATGATGGCAAGGTCCGTCATCTGGGCGCCGCGGGCACGCATGGCGGTGAACGCCTCGTGACCCGGGGTGTCCAGGAAGGTGATGTGCCGTCCGCTGTCCAGCGTGACGCTGTAGGCGCCGATGTGCTGGGTGATACCGCCCGCCTCACCGGCGATGACGTTGGAATTGCGGATGTTATCCAGGAGACTCGTCTTACCGTGGTCCACGTGACCCATCACGGTGATCACCGGCGGGCGTTCCACCAGGTCTTCCTCGCGGTCCGGCTCCTGCTGCTCGATTTCCTCCGACAGCTCGGCCGTCACGAATTCCACCTTATAGCCGAATTCCTCGGCCACCAGGACCAGGGTTTCGGCGTCCAGACGCTGGTTGATGGACACCATCATACCCAGGGACATACAGGCTCCGATAACCTTCACGACAGGCGTGTTGTTCATCAGGGTGGCAAGGTCGTTCACCGTCACGAACTCGGTGACTTTGAGCACCTTGTTCTCCGCGGCGGCGGCTTCCATCTCCTCCTGTGAACGGATGGCGGCAATCTCGCGCTTCTCCTTGCGGTGCTTTGCGCCGAAGTTGTTGCGCGTGCTCTCGTTCATCTTCGCATAGGTCTCTTTGACCTGCTTCTGGATTTCCTTCTGGAGTTCTTCCTGTTCGGCCTCGGTCATCGCGGGCTTGAAACGGTCGCCCTTCTTGCGGCCCTTGCCGGCCTGGGCGGCTGCGTCTTTCTTGCGGGGGGCTTTGTCCACCTGCACCTTGGTCACGTCCACCTTCTGGGGACCAGTGGTCTTGATGCGCTCGCGTTTCTTGCCTTTCTTGGGGTCGAACTGAGCCAGGTCGATCTTGCCGACGACCTTGAAGGGCGCTTCCTCCGCCTTCGGAGCTTCTTCCTTCTTGGGGGCTTCCTCCGCCGGGGTCGGTGCGGGGATTTCCTCCACTGCAGGAGCTTCGGGTTCGGGTTCGGCGACCGGTTCCGGCTCGGGAACAGGCTCAGGAACGGGCTCGGAAACAGGCTCGGGCTCGACTGCCGGTTCCGGTTCCGGTTCCGGAATCGGTTCGGGTTCCGGGACAGGTGCAGGCTCCGGTTTCGGCTCCGGTTTGGGCTCCGGTTTCCGGGACAGGTTGTTGCTCTTGATGACGGTCACCCGTTCCGGCTCGTACTCCTCTTCCTCTTCTTCCGGTTTCTTACCGGCCTTGTCCAGGATTTCGGTGAGCTTGACGTCCACTTTTTCGGCCTGCTCCTTCAGCTCCAGGTCCTTGCCGAACTTCTTGTGCAGGGCGGGAAGGTACTCGTCCGACACCTTCAGGTTCGGGTTGGCGTCCTCGATGCCGGCGCCCTCTGAGTTGAGGAAGTCCACCAGCGTATCCAGGCCGATGTTAAATTGTTTGATAAGCTTCGATAATCTGATATCTGCCATATATAACCCCTTAAATAATTATCTTTTAGTCTTCGAATTCTGCGCGGAGAATCTTCAGGACCTCGTCCACGGTCTCGGTCTCCAGGTCTGCGCGGGAAGCGATTTCCGCGGGATCCAGCGCCATCACGCTGCGGGCGGTGTCGCAACCGATCTTCTGCAGGGCCTCGATCACCCAAGGATCGATGACGTCGTCGAAATCCTTCAGCAGCACGTCGTCCTCCTCCTGTACCTCGCTGGGCTGGATTTCACGCCAGACCTCGATTTCACGGCCCACCAGCATACCGGCCAGTTTGATGTTCACGCCACCCTTGCCGATACCTTTCTTCACTTCGTCGGCGTGCATAAAGACCTTGATCTTGTCCTCGGGACCGCCGCTGAGGTCGATCCGGGAAATGCGGGCCGGATTCAGGGCACGCTGGATCATCAGCTGCGGGTTGGAGCTCCACTGGATGACGTCGATGTTCTCGTTGCGGAGTTCACGGACGATACCCATAATACGGGAACCCTTCACGCCGATGCAGGCGCCGATGGGATCGATGCGGTCGTCGTAGGACTCCACAGCCACCTTGGCGCGTTCACCGGGGATGCGGACCACCTTCTTCACGGTGATGAGGCCGTCGTAGATTTCGGGGACCTCCATCTCGAAAAGCTTCTCCAGGAAGCTGTCCGTGGTGCGGGAAAGCACGATGTAGGGCGTGGTGTTGTTCTTCATCTCCACACTCTTGATGATGGCCCGAACGGTGTCGCTCTTCTTGAAGTGCTCGCCGGGGATCTGCTCGCTCTTGGGCATGCGGAGTTCGTTGCCGTCCTCGTCCAGGATGAGTACCTCGTTCTTCCAGGTCTGGTATACCTCGCCGGTGAAGATGTCGCCCACGCGCTCGGAGTACTTCTTGTAGACGTTGGCTTTTTCGATGTCCATAATACGGCCCTGCAGGTTCTGACGGATGTTCAGGATGCCGCGGCGGCCGAAGGAGGAGAGGGAGAGCTTGCGGGCGAAGGTGTCGCCGATCTCATAGTCGTCGTCACCTGTCTCGGCCTTGATCTCTTCCAGCGTAATCTGGGTCACGGGATCCTCCACTTCTTCCACCACTTCGAAGTTCTGGTAGATTTCGCAGTCGCCCTTGTCCACGTTGATGATCACGTCGAAGTTGTCGGCGGTGCCGTAGGTCTTCGCCAGTTGGGTGAGGAACACGTCCTTCAGGACGCCCAGCATCACCGGACGGTCGATGCTCTTCTCTTCCTTGAAATCCTTGAAAGCGTCAATCAAGGTGATTTCTTTCTCTTTTTCTTTTGCCATTGTTATGTTGTATTGTTAAAATTCAATGTAGGGCCTCACCGAGTTGATGACGGCAAATTCAATCGCCTCGCCGTCCACCGTGATACCGTTTTCATCGGCCTTCTCCAGGATGCCTTTCACCTTCTTTCCGCCCTTCATCCACACGTCCACCTTGCTGCCGAGGGCCTTCTCATACTGCCTGAGCACCTTGAACGGGCGGTCCAGGCCGGCCGATGAAACCGTGAGGGCATAATCTTCCACGTCCTGGTCGAAGGCCGCGTGCACCACCTGGTCGATGGCCGCGCAGTCGTCCCAGTCCACCACGCCTTCTTCCTTTTCGATGATGACCTCGATGTCGTTTTCTTTGGAGACCGTGACTTCCACCAGGAAGCAGCCTCTCGCTTTAACCGCCGGCTCAATGGCCTGAGTGATCTGTTCTTTTGTCATAGCTTTTAAAAAAGCGAGATAGGGGACCGGACGTCCTCTATCTCGTTCACGGGTGCAAAGGTAGAAAAATTATTTGGAAATAACAAAAGAAAAATCACAGTAACGCGGCGGTTCTGGCGGCGAGGCGGGCGTTGTTCAGGACCAGCTGGATGTTGGAAGCGAGGGAGTCGCCACCGGTAATCTCCTTGATGCGGGCCAGGAGGAAAGGCGTGGTTTCCTTACCCTTAATCCCCTGCTCCTTGCACTCGGAAAGCGCTTGTTCAATGGCGGCATTGATGCGCTCCGAATCCATGGAATACGCTTCCGGGATGGGGTTCGTCACCAGCATACCGCCCTGCAGGCCCATCTCCAGCTTGGCGCGGAAAGCGGCGGCCAGCTCTTCCGGCGTATCAATCCGGTAATCCACCTTGAAACCGCTTTTGCGCGTATAGAAGGCGGGTAGTTCCTCTGTCCCGTAACCAATCACCGGCACGCCCTTCGTTTCCAGATACTCCAGCGTGAGGCCCAGGTCCAGGATGCTTTTGGCGCCGGCGCAGATGACCATCACCGGCGTCTGCGCCAGTTCTTCCAGGTCGGCCGATATGTCCATCGTAGTCTCCGCTCCCCTGTGCACGCCGCCGATGCCGCCGGTGGCAAAAACCTTGATTCCGGCCAGATGGGCGATGATCATCGTAGTAGTGACAGTGGTGGCGCCGTCTTCGCCGCGGGCCACCAGCACCGGAAGATCCCGGCGGGACGCTTTCGTCACCCCGCGGCCTTTCTTGCCCAGGTATTCGATTTCCGAAGGGGTGAGCCCGGCTTTCAAGCGGCCGCCGATGACGGCGATGGTGGCGGGCACCGCCCCGTTGTCGCGGATGGTCTGCTCCACCTTCAAGGCCGTCTCTACGTTCTGCGGATAGGGCATTCCGTGGGAGATAATGGTGGATTCGAGAGCCACTACGGCCTTCCCTTCCCGAAGGGCTTCCGCCACTTCCGGCGACAGGTCCAGGTACTTATTCATAACTTGAGATTCTTGATTTCTTCACTCACGGCATCGGGGCTTTCCACGGCGCAGCGGGCGCAGGCGAGGCCCCAGCGGGCCGATTCCTCCACTGAAGCGTCCGGGCCCGCGTGCACGATGCCGGCCAAAAGGGCGTCTCCCCCGCCGGTGACGCTTCTGACAATGCAGGGAAGGGCCGGGAAGGCATACTGCCGGCCGTCGGCCTCCACCTGCAGGCCTTCTGCGCCTACGCTCACATACACCCGTTCGATGCGGGCTCCGGGGATATCGGCCAGAACCTGATGTTCCAGCGCATTCGATTTCAGCGCGAAGAATGCCTTTTTCTCAGACAACTCCACCGCCTCCTTGATCCGTCCGGCTTTCGCCACCGAAACGGCGTCCAGATAGAGGGGCCTCTTACAATGGTCAATCAGATACGCGAGGGCTTCGGCCGAACTGTTGGCATCGGCCACCACTACATCGGCCGCATTGATGGCGTCCAGACGGGCCGAGAGCCACAGCGGGGTCATCCCCTCCGTGGCGTTCATATCGGCCACCCCGCCCACTAACTCACCGTCGGCGTTGTTGATGGAGACGAAGAAAGAGTTCGTGCCTTCGCGGGCGATTTCGGCGGAATCCGTCCGCATCCCGATTTCCCGGCAGGAGGCCTCGATGACCGGGCCAAAAAGGCCGCCGCCGAAAATGGTCACCAGAGAAACCTCATCGCCCAGCAGGGCCAGGTTATGGGCGATATTGCGCCCTACCCCGCCCCAGGAGACCCGGACGGAGCACGGATTGGAATCCCCGAAACGGAAAGCACGGTCCGATGTGGCCGTAATGTCTACATTGGCGCCGCCGATGACACAGACCCGCATCCTACACCAGTATTAAAATGGCCGCCAGTGCTACGCAGAAGCCCTGGGCGGTAATGCGGCGGCGGGTAATGTGGCGGGTGGAGAGGGCGATGGGATCATCGGCCACATCCTTCGCAAGGTCCGACGGGAAATGCCGCGCAGACCACTTGTGAATGAGTTCTCCGTAATAGAAATAGGTCCCGCCGCCGTTGGAACGGTTCAGGGTGATGAGCGTCTTGTAGTCGCAGAAATAGGGCTGGATGTCCGGAGGGAGTAGCACGTCCTGAGCCGATCCCGATACCAGCACCAGCGGAAGTACATCCGTTGCGAAAGCTGCGCGGTAGTGTTCTTCCAGGCGGGTCCAATCGGCCTTTTCCGTATCATAGACGGAGAAGACCACCACCTTTCCGCTGGCGGCAAGGTCATCGCAATAGGCCCCGCTGGCATCACTGAAACTGAGGATGGGCGCATTGCGGAATTCCGCCTCCCCCGCTTCGTCGTCCAGGGACGAGAATAGCTGCGTGCCCCAGTTGAACGGGGTGAAATCCACGATGGGAAGGTGCAGGTTGCTGTAGATGGCGGCGCCGATAATCAGAAGCGTAGACAAAACGGCCGCCACGCCTCTGTGCGTCTTGGCGTTTCCGAACTCCCGGAAAGGCGCGAAGGCCACCACGCAAAGCACAAGCAGAATCACGTTCTTCAGGAAACTCTGCGCGTGCGTAAGGTGGAACGCCTCGCCGAAGCAGCCGCAGTCCATCGGTGCGTCGAAGATCCACAGCAGGAGCGTGAGAAAGGTAAAAAGTCCCATCAGCACATAGGCGGCGATGGCCGATGCCTTCCTAAGGACGCCGGTAATGAGGCCGATGCCAACGGTACACTCTATGAACGCCATCCCGATACCCACGCCACGGGCAATGGGCGCGAGGCCCGCCATCCCCAGGAATTTGAAATACTCCCTCACGATGAGCATCGTCCCCACCGGATCCCACAGTTTCAGGATACCGGTAACGAGGAAGACGATTCCGACGAGGCCGGCACAATAGCGGCGGAAATTCCTGTAAAAAGCTTTCATAGGGCGGCGTCTACGGCAGCGCGCACGCGCTCGAAAATGGCATCCGGCGGCAGCATATTGCCGTTTCGGTCGGCGCAATCGATCCTGCGGAAATGGGAATCCCTCACCGTTTCGCCCAGGTAGATGTCCCGCACGGCCCGCTGAAAATCGATGGATGCCTCGTGGATGTCCTGAGCCCCGGAGAGGTAATTGCGGTCCTGACCGTGGCGTTCCCGGGTGAGACTTTGCTCCACAAAGCCGATGGGAACGTCCAGGAACAGGTTCAGGTCCGGTTCCGGAAGGTCGAAGAGGCCGTACTCAGTGTTGAAAATCCAGTCCCGGAGGCGGCGGCGCTCCTCTCCCATAGGGAGTTTGGAGCATTGGTAGGCGATATTGGAATAGACGTAGCGGTCCAGCAGGACGGTCTTCCCTTCTTCGAGGGCTTTCCGGATGAGGGGCGCCGCCCCGTGGCGGTCTTCCGCGAACAGAAGGGCCACGAGCTGCGGATGGACGGCGTCATTGGCGCCGAAATCTCCCCGCAGAAAGCGGGAGATGAGGTCTCCGTAGACGGGAGCGTCGTAGCGCGGGAAATGGATGTATTCCAGCGAGCCGCAGCGCTCCTGCAGATATTCCTTGAGCCGCTTGACCTGGGTGGACTTTCCTGCCCCGTCAAGACCTTCCAAAACGATAAGCATAACAGATGCAAATATACAAAAATATGTTGTATCTTTGACGCCGCCGATGGTAGGAAACATCCATATCCTGGGGATCGTGAACCTGACGCCGGACTCCTTCTATGCCGGGAGCCGGGTAAAGGCCGATGAAGCCGTTTCCCGCATCCGTCAGATGCTCTCCGACGGGGCCGATGCCGTGGACCTCGGAGCCTGTTCCACCCGCCCCGGATCCGTCCAGCCCTCTCTGGAAGAAGAATGGGCCCGATTGGAGCCGGTGCTGAAGGAGATGGCGGGACACTCCCTCCCGGGGGACTCAGTCGCTGACGCTCCTTCGGCCCCTCCCATTGCGCCGTGCCCTTCGGGCCCTGGCTGTGGGCCCCTCCCCCTATACTTGTCCGGGGGTGGACAAGCCCCCGGGAGGGAGTGTCCCGTCATCTCCATCGATACTTACCGGTCGGAAATCGTCCGGAGGGCGTACGATCTCATCGGCCCGTTCATCGTGAACGACATCAGCGGCGGTCAGCTGGATCCGGATATGCTGTCCACGGTGGGGCGGCTGGGGCTGCCGTACATTGCGATGCATATGCGGGGAACGCCCGAAACGATGCAGAGCCTGACGGACTACGACGACGTGGTGGCTTCTGTCATCGATTATTTCAACGAATTCGCCAGGAAAGCGGAGGACGCCGGAATTGAAACCTGGCTTCCGGATCCCGGATTCGGCTTTTCCAAAACCCTGGACCAGAACTATGAACTGCTTCACCGGCTGGGTGAAGTGGTACGGGCTTTCCCGGACCGGGAAGTCCTGGTGGGGGTATCCCGCAAAAGTATGGTCTATAAAGCGCTGGGCATCACCCCCGAAGAGGCGATGCCCGCTACGCAGATCATTCAGTTTCAGGCGATGGAGAAAGGAGCCCGCTGGCTCCGGGTACACGACGTGAAAGAAGCCGTGACTACCGCGCGCCTCTATTCCACGATGTACACTTCGTCGCCGGGCGCGGCAAAGTGATAGGTCTCCCGTGCGAAGGTCTCCAGCGAATCCGGATTGTTCCTGAGCGCCTGGGTTTCCCGCTCCATCTCGTCAATCTCGGCCTGAAGACGGGCCATTTCCGCCTTCTGGGCCTTTTCCTCCACGGAAGCTTTGATCCAGCTCAGAACGCTGTTGTGGGCGAAGAAAAGCAGCCACAGCGCCACCACCAGCGTGACCACGATCACGAACGGCAGCAGATAATTGTGGTCCTTCCGTTTGAGCCACGCCCACCGGTCCTTTTTCCCCTCTTCCATCACGCCTCCTCAGTTTTTAATTCCACGGCATCGACGTTCCCACGGGACTGCTCCAGCGGAATGCGACGGAAGGCCCAGATGCAGGCGATGAGCGCCGCTACGCCCAGCACGTAGACCACCATATAGGTATTGCGGCCCATCAGGTCGATCAGTTGCATATCGGCATCGATCGAAGGAATCTGCGTGAGGATCACGGACGTTCCGTTGTTCACAAAATGTATGAGCATCGTCAGCCACAGCGAACCGGTCTTGTAATAGACGTATCCCATCACCAGGCCGATGATAAAGGCGTTGAGCGCCTGCCAGGGATTCATATGGATGAGGGCGAAGAAGAGGGCGCTCACGAAGATGGCCCAGCCGGGTTTCATCTTGGTCAGGAGCCCGCGGAGGACCATCCCCCGGCACAGCCATTCCTCAAAGATGGGGGCGAAGATCGCCGCCAGCAGGAAGGAACTCCACAGCGGACCGCCGGTCATCTGTTCCATCAGCTGCATCACCAGGTCATACAGCCGGCTGAGCCAGGGACTGGACTGGGTGAGCCTGTAGTTGAGGTAGTTGGGAAGATCGGCCGAAATCATCGTGGCGTAGCTGAGCACGACGGTGATGAGAACCGCCTGCCAGGCCTTGAACGGGCCGAAGTGGCTGCTGTTAAGCTTATACCCGGGCTCAAAGAGGCAGTTCCGCTGGCTCTTGTGCGCCGCATAAATCATCGCGGGCAGGAAGGAAAGCGGATATACCACCAGCATACTGTAGTCCAGCAGGATTTTCTCGGGGACGAACAGGCCCAGGATACTGGTTACGAGCGTTCCCAGCAAACTGCCCAGCAGGAACCATCCCAGCAGAGCGAACATCCCGCCCACGCCCGGCACATACCAGGCGTGGGAGGCATAGAGGTCATAGTTATTGACTTTCCGGGCGAAGAGTTTCATAGGCTAATACAGGGGGCTGGGATAGACGCCTTCCTTGACCAGATGGGCGAACTTCGCCACCACGCCGGGACGGTCTTCCTTATAGGTGACGCCGAACCAGTGGGACGGGGTGGAAAGCACCTCGCAGGAACCTTCGCCGGCCTTTACGATGACATCCACCGCGTAGGGGATGTAGTATTCCTTCTTGAGCTCGGTGATGTGCTCCTTGAGGAAGGTGATGAACGAGGCCTCGCTCTTGGCGAAATAGTCCGGGGTAAAGCCCCACATATTCATCGAGCAGAGCGCCTTGGCGTCCAGTTCCACGTGGTTTTCCCCGGTGACTGAGTTGTTGCCATAGACCTTTCCGTCGCCTTCTTTGGCAATGTCCAGATGCTCGGCGATATCCGTGAGGATTCCCTTCTTGTCATAGGAGCAGATGCCGCGGGAGACGCTGCCGTTTTCACTGAGGGTGTTTTCCAGTTCAAAGCCTACGATGCAGTACTGGCCCTCCGTCTTTTCGTGGGCACGGCACCAGTCGCCCAGGATCTTGAAGGACTCCTTCCCGTAGAAATCGTCCCCGTTGATGACGGCGAAAGGCTCGTGGATGACATCCTTGGCCATTAGCACGGCGTGGTTGGTCCCCCAGGGCTTCACACGGTCTTCCGGCACGGTGAAGGGGGCGGGAATCTTATTGAGTTCCTGGGTGACGAAGACGAACTCGAGGGGGGATCCGTCGATGGTTTTCACGCCGGCATAGCGTTCCTTCACGTGGGCTTCCATATCGGCCTTGAAAGACTCCCGGACGATATAGACCACCTTGCCGAAACCGGCCTCCACGGCGTCGTGGATGGAATAGTCGATGATGGTTTCTCCATTGGGGCCCAGCCCGTCCATCTGTTTGAGTCCGCCGTAACGACTGCCCATTCCGGCAGCGAGAACAAGTAATGTAGGTTTCATAACGATTCTATTTGCGTTTTCTTCTGTTTCTGAGTCTTTGTGCGCTCTCCACCATCAGCTGATCCTGAAAACAGCCGCGGGCCGCCAGAAAGTTGAAAACGGCGATGCCCAGCGGGAAGATGACCGTCCAGCTGAACACCGGCCCCTCCCAGGTAAAATACATCCAGGCCAGCCAGCCCTGCATCCCCAGGGCCACGATGCCGCCCAGACTCGCCAGACGCATCTGCAGGATGAGCGAACGGAAGGTGAAAAGCGCCAGCAGGACCATCCCCGCAAGGATCCCCAGCAGGATGCCGAAATAGGGCTTCTGCAGCTGCCAATAGCTGATTCCCTCCAGCCCGTCCGGACCGGGAACCCTATAGGCGATGCTGAAGCAAAGGGCTATGATGAGCCCGGCCGATAAAAGGAGATAAAGGGTCTGTTGTCTCTGCCACATAGCGCCGAATAATCAGTCCTACGAAGTTAGTGATTATTCTCGGGAATTCCCAACCTCGGAGCCAACTTTGTTTTTGTGCGTGAAAATCACTAACTTTGCACCCTTAAACATGTACTATATGGAACCCAAGAGAGTGGTAATAACCGGAATGGGCGTCATCTCCTCCGTAGGACAGGACATCAAGACCTTCTGGGATAATCTGTGCAAGGGCGTCTGCGGCATCGACTACGTGGAAGAGTTCAAGGATATGCCCGTCACCTTCGCCGGTAAGGTGAAGGACTTCGACCCGGAACAATACGGGATGGACAAGCCCTTCATCCGCAAGCAGGATGAATTCACCCTGTTCGCGATGGCCGCCGCCTGGCAGGCCATGCAGCAGAGCGGGCTGGTGAGCGAAGGCGAAAGCGCCAACATCGACCCCTTCCGCCTGGGCGTGTATGTGGGCTCCGGCATCGGCGGCTTCGACGTCCAGTACCGGGAAACCCAGAAGATGATCGAGGACCCCACCGGCAAATGGATTTCCCCGCTGTTCATCGCCACGATGATTTCCAATATCGCGGCGGGCCACATCGCCATCAAGCATCAAGCGAAAGGCCCCTGCCTGGATATCGTCACCGCCTGCGCCACCTCTTCGCACTGCATCGGCGAAGCTTTCCGGGCCATCCGCCACGGTTATGCCGACGCCATCATCGCCGGCGGCAGCGAGCACGCTTCCATCCCCCTGGGTGTGGCGGGCTTCTACAACGCCAAGGCCCTTACCCGCGCCACGGATCCCAAGTACGCTTCCCTGCCGTTCAACCTGAACCGTCAGGGCTTCGTGATGGGCGACGGCGCCGCGGTAATTATCCTTGAATCCCTGGAACACGCCCTGGAGCGCGGCGCCACCATCTACGGTGAAATCGTCGGCTACGGCAACACCTGCGACGCCTACCACGCTACGGCACCCCGTCCGGATGCCAGCACCCAGGCCCGCTCCATCCAGGACGCCCTGGCCGAGGCCGGTTTCGACCCCGCCAAGGACAACCTCTACATCAACGCCCACGGCACCGGTACGCATCTGAACGACCTGGCGGAAACACTTGCCTGCAAGGCCGCCCTCGGAGATTTCGCCTACAAAGCGCACATCTCCTCCACGAAGTCGATGACCGGACATATGTTCGGCGCGGCCGGCGCGGCGGAAGCCATCGCCACCATCCTGGCCCTGAGGAACGGCATCTGCCCGCCCACCATCAACCTGGACACCCCGGACCCGGAATGCGACCTGGACTACACGCCCAACGTGGCCGTGAAGACGGACCTCACCCTGGGTCTTTCCAATTCCTTCGGCTTCGGCGGACACAACGCCTGCGTGGCCTTCCGCCCCTACAAAGCATAATATGGCAGAGAACACACTGTTGGAGAAGGTCCTGAGCCTTCAGGACAAATACAAGAAGCTGGAAGAGCAGCTCTCGGATCCGTCGGTCATCGCCGATATGAAGAAGTTCGTCCAGCTGAACAAGGACTACAAGGAACTGCAGCCCATCATCGCCGCCGGCCTCGAGTACAAGAAGCTGGTGGACGAGCTCGCGCAGGCCAAGGACATCCTCATCAACGAAAAGGATGAGGACCTGAAGGATATGGCCCGCGAGGAAATCGCCGAAATCGAGCCCAAGCTCCCGGAGATGGAGCAGAACATCAAGCTGCTTCTCATTCCGGCCGATCCCGACGACAGCAAGAACGCGATGGTGGAAATCCGCGGCGGCACCGGCGGCGACGAAGCCGCCATCTTCGCGGGAGACCTTTTCCGGATGTACCAGCACTTCGCGGAGCGCCGCGGCTGGAAGCTGGAAGTGACGGACCAGGCGCCCGGCACCTCCGGCGGCTTCAAACAGATTGTCTTCAAGCTTTCATCGGCCCAGGACGGCGTCTACGGCGTGATGAAGTACGAATCCGGCGTGCACCGCGTCCAGCGCGTGCCGCAGACGGAAACCCAGGGGCGCATCCAGACATCGGCCGCCTCCGTAGCCGTCTTCCCGGAAGCCGGCGAGTTCGACATCGAGCTCAATCCGGCCGATATCCGCAAGGACCTCTTCTGCGCATCGGGCCCCGGCGGCCAGGGGGTGAACACCACCTATTCGGCCGTCCGCCTTACCCACATCCCTTCCGGAATCGTGGTACAGTGTCAGGAGGAGCGTTCCCAGCTGAAGAACCTGGACCGGGCGATGGAAGAACTCCGCACCCGTCTCTACAATATGGAGCACCAGAAGTATCTGGACGGCATCGCGGCCAAGCGCAAGACGATGGTTTCCACCGGCGACCGCAGCGCCAAGATCCGCACCTACAACTATCCCCAGGGCCGCGTGACGGACCACCGCATCGGCTGGAGTATGTACAACCTGCCCGTCTTTATGGACGGTGACATCCAGGAATGCATCGACCAGCTGCAGATTGCGGAAAACGCCGAACGGCTCAAAGAAGCAGGAGAAGAATAAAATGGCACGCGACCGTTCAGAACTGCAGGCCCTCGGCCGTCACACCGAGTACAGCCAGACCTACGCTCCCGAGGTGCTGGAAACCTTCGAGAACAAGCATCAGGACAATGATTACTGGGTTCGTTTCAACTGCCCGGAATTCACCACGCTGTGCCCCATTACCGGCCAGCCGGATTTTGCGGAAATCCGAATCTCCTACGTTCCGGACAAGCGGATGGTGGAATCCAAGAGCCTTAAACTGTATCTGTTCAGTTTCCGTTCCAACGGAGACTTCCACGAGGACTGCGTGAACACCATCATGAAGGATCTGGTGAAACTGATGGATCCCAAGTACATCGAGGTCACCGGCCTGTTCACCCCCCGCGGCGGCATTTCCATCTACCCTTACGCCAATTACGGCCGTCCCGGCACCAAATGGGAAGAACTCGCCTGGGACCGGCTCTCGATGCACGAATAATCCCCTATAACCCTTTCGCCTTGGCTTCGTCCCAGAGGGCGTCCATCTGGGCGAGGGTCATATCCTTGAACTGCAAGCCTTTCCGCAGCGTCTGCTCCTCCAGGTAGGTGAAGCGGCGGCGGAACTTTTCACTGGAACGGTTCAGCGCCGCCTCCGGGTCCACCCCGTAGAGGCGGGCGGCGTTGATGACGGCGAACAGCAGGTCGCCGAATTCTTCCTCGCGCTTCTCCTCCGGGGCTTCGGAGACTTCCCGGTATTCTTCGGCCACCTTTTCCCACACGTCCTCCTTCTTCTCCCAGTCGAAGCCGCAGCCGCGGGCCTTTTCCTGCATCGCGATGGCCTTCAGGAGGGACGGCATCGCCTTGGGGATGCCCGCCATCACGCGCTTGTTGCCGCCTTTTTCCTTTGCTTTCACGAGTTCCCAGGTATCGGCAATCTCCTTGGCCGAAGTAGCCTTCCCGGCGTCGGGGCCGAAGACGTGCGGGTGCCGGAAGACCATCTTGTCGCAGATCTTTTCGATGCAGTCGGCGATGTCGAAGGCGCCTTCTTCCTGGCCGATGCGGGCGTAGAACACCATATGATACAAAAGGTCGCCGATTTCCTTCGCCGTAGCCTGGCGGTCCCCCTCCAGGATGGCGTCGGACAGTTCGTAGACCTCTTCCTCCGTGAGGCGGCGGATGCTGTCGAAGGTTTGTTCGGCGTTCCAGGGGCATTTCTCCCTGAGCGCGTCCATAATATCCAGCAGGCGCCCGAAGGCGGCCAGTTTTTCTTCCCGAGTATGCATAGATGCAAAGATACAACAAAATATGCGTATATTTGCCTTTCGGAATGACGAGTTTGCCTTTCATATCGGCCGATCAAGCCGTACGCGCCGTGCGGAGCGGGGACCACATCCACCTTTCCAGCATCGCCAGCGTGCCGCACATCCTCATTGAGGCCTTGTGCCGCCGCGCCGGGGAACTCGCCGACGTGCACTTCCACCACTTCCACACGGAAGGGCCCGCACCCTACGGCAGCCCCGAGTTCCGGGATTCCTTCTTTGACCAGGGCTTTTTCGTCGGCCCCAATCTCCGTCCCGGCGTACAGGCCGGCGTGGCCGATTATCTCCCGGCGAACCTCTTCGAGACGCAGCTGATGTACCGCCATCACGCCCTCCCGTGCGACGTCGCGATGGTGCAGGTATCGGATCCGGTGGACGGAATGGTGTCGCTGGGCACGTCGGTAGACTGCTCGGTGGCTGCCCTGGAAGTGGCCCGCGAGCGCATCGGCGTCGTGAATCCCCACGTGCCGTTCTCCTTTGGGGACCGGATTCCCATCGACCGTTTTACGGCGCTGGTTTCCGACAAGCGTCCACTCATCACGAAGGAATACGTGGAGCCGTCGGAGACGGATTTTGTCATCGGCAAACACTGTGCGGAACTGGTCCCGGACGGAGCCTGCCTCCAGATGGGCATCGGCGCCCTTCCCAATGCCATTTGCGCCTCCCTGCAGGGACACAAACACCTGGGCCTGCATACGGAAATGTTCTCCGACGGTGCCCTGGCCCTAATTCGGAAAGGCGTCATCGACGGCTCCTGCAAGGCCATCGACAAAGGCCAGGTGGTAGCCTCCTTCCTGCTGGGCTCGCAGGAAGTGTATTCGTTCATCGACCGGAATCCCGCCGTTCAGATGCGGGACATCGCCTATACGAACGACCCCCGTGTGATCTCGAAGAACCCGAGGGTAGTCTCCATCAATTCGGCGCTGGAGATCGACCTTACCGGACAGGTGTGCGCGGATTCCATCGGCGAACGCATCTATTCCGGGGCCGGCGGACAGCTGGACTTCGTGCGCGGGGCGAAACTCTCGGAAGGCGGCAAGGCCATCATCGCCCTCGCCTCCCGCACCACGAAAGGCCTGCCCAAGATCGTGCCCACCTTACACCCCGGCGCCGGTGTGGTCACCCCCCGGGCCGATGTCCAGTGGGTAGTCACCGAATACGGAGCCGTGAATCTCTACGGAAAATCCCTCCAGGAACGCGCCCTGCTGCTGATAAGCATTGCGCACCCCGAAGACCGTGAGGCCCTGGAGCGCGCAGCGTTTGAGCGGTTCGGAAGAGCTATTTAATCAGATTCCCCAAGACACTGCGGGTGAGTTCCTTGGTGAGGGTGCTGGTAGCGCTCTTGGTGACGCTTCGCACAGCTTTCTCCTTGGTGCTCTTCTTGTTCTTGGACTTCTTGCCGGTCACTTTTTCGGTGACGGAATCCGCCACGGCCGCGGCAGCGACGCCGGTGAGGGCCGCGAGGATGGACTTGCCCACCTTCCCGAGGATGCCGCCCTTCTTTTTCTTGGCGGCTTCTTTTTCTTCCTTTGCTTTCTCCTTCTCAGCGGCCGCGGCGGCCTTTTCGGCCTCGGCGGCGGCTGCGGCTTCTTCCTCTTCGCGGGCAGCTGTGGCCAGGGCGGCCTCGATGCGCTCGTAGGCGCTCTCGCGGTCGATGGGATGGTCATAGCGGCCATAGAGGCGGCTTCGCTTGATTAAATCGGAGCGCTGATCCTCGGAGATGGCGCCGATCTGGCTCAGGGGGAAGAGGATCTTCGCGCGTTCCACGATGTTCGGCGTACCCTTTTCATCCAGGAAGGAGACGAGAGCCTCGCCGGTTCCCAGCTCCAGCAGCGTGTCGTAGGTCTTGAAGGAAGGATTGGCGCGGAAAGTATCGGCCGCCACCTTCACGGCTTTCTGCTCCAGCGGAGTGTAGGCGCGCAGGGCGTGCTGGACGCGGTTGCCCAGCTGACCCAGGATGTTGCCGGGGATGTCCGAGGGACTCTGGGTGATGAACCAGATGCCCACGCCCTTGGAGCGGATGAGGCGGATTACCTGCTCGATCTTGTCCACGAGGGCCTTGGAAGTGCCCTCGAAGAGCATATGGGCTTCGTCGAAGAAGAAGACCAGTTTCGGGAGATCCATCTCGCCCACTTCCGGGAGGGTGGAATAAAGCTCCGAGAGCAGCCACAGCAGGAAGGTGGAATAGAGTTTGGGCTGGAGCATCAGTTTATCGGCCGCCAGTACGTTCATAATGCCCTTGCCGCCTTCGCACTGCAAAAGGTCGTAGATGTCGAAGTCCGGCTCGCCGAAGAACTTCTCCGCGCCCTGGTTCTCCAGAAGGAGCAGCGAGCGCTGGATGGCCCCGATGGAGGCCGATGTCACATTGCCGTAGCGGGTGGTATATTCGGCCGCGTGCTGCCCCACATAGTTGAGCATCGCACGGAGGTCCTTCAGGTCGATCAGAAGGAGGCCGTTTTCATCGGCAATCTTGAAGACGATGTTCAGGACGCCAGTCTGCGTCTCGTTGAGTTCCATCAGGCGGCCCAGCATATCCGGACCCATCCGGGAGATAGTGGAGCGCATCGGATGGCCCTGCTCGCCGTAAACGTCGAAAAAGCGCACCGGGCAACTCTGGAACTGAGGGTCCTGGATGCCGAACTCCGGCAGGCGCTTCTCGATAAAGCCCGAGAGCTTGCCCACCTGGGAGATGCCGCTCAGGTCTCCCTTCATATCGGCCATAAAGCAAGGCACGCCGGCCTGGCAGAAAGTCTCTGCAAGCACCTGAAGGGTGACGGTTTTACCGGTTCCGGTGGCACCGGCGATGAGGCCATGCCGGCAGGCCATCTTCCCGATCAGGGACAGCGGCCCGTTTTCGCTGTGGGCAATGTACAGCCCTCTTTCGTTATCTAACATTTTTCTGATGGTTTTTCCAAAGATAGAACAAAATGGCGGAAATAGCAAAAGTGGAAAGGCCGATCCAGGGCGCGAGCGTCTGCGGCACGCGGAAGCCGGTCTTGTCTACCAGGATGAAGGTGACGCAGACGGCCGTCATAAAGAGCGCCGGCAGCAGGGTGACCAGGTACCAGGACGAGCCTTTGGCGCGGAACAGGTACACTGTCGCGGTCCAGAGCATAAACGCCGCGAGCGTCTGGTTGCTCCAGCCGAAGTAGCGCCAGATGGTGTTGAAACCGTTGGCATCGGCGATATTGTACCACAGCAGGAGGGCCGACAGGCCGAAGAGCGGAAGGGCCACCACCAGCCGCTTTCCGATCGCCTTCTGTTCCAGATGGAGGAAGTCCGCGACGATAAGGCGCGCGCTGCGGAAGGCAGTATCGCCGGAAGTGATGGGAGCGGCCACCACGCCCAGGATGGCGAGGATGCCGCCCAGCAGCCCGAGCCAGCCTTCGGAGACCTTGGTAACCACCGCCGGGGCCGATGCCGACAGGTCTGAGCCCACGGAAGCCGCGCCGCCGTCGAAGAAGAACCAGGAGGAGACGGCCGCCCAGATGAGGGCCACCAGGCCTTCGGTAATCATCGAGCCGTAGAAGATGGGCCGGCCCATCTTTTCATTCTGGATACAGCGGGCCATCAGCGGGCTCTGTGTAGCGTGGAAGCCGGAAATGGCCCCGCAGGCGATGGTGATGAACAGGCACGGGAAGACGGGCTGCCCGCTGAGCCCGGCCTTGGCAGACCAGCCGCCCAGGCCGTCCCAGAATTCCGGCAGGGAGGGCCACTTGATGAACAGGCACACCATCAGGGCCGCCGCCATAAAGAGCAGGGCGAAGGCGAACAGCGGATATACCCGGCCGATGAGTTTGTCGATGGGAAGGAGCGTCGCCACCACATAATAGAGGAAGATGACGCCCACCCAGAGCATCACAGAGCCGCGGCCGCCGTCCCCGGCGATATCTCCGAGGATGAGGGCGGGGCTGTAGACGAACACCGTTCCCACCAGCAGAAGCAGGATGATGGAAAAGGCCAGCATCACTTTCTTGGTGCGTTTCCCCAGGTACTCCCCTACCAGGTCCGGGAAACCCGCCCCGCCGTGGCGCACCGAGAGCATTCCGCACATATAGTCGTGTACGGCGCCCGCGAAAATGCAGCCCAGAACAATCCACAGGTAACTGGACGGGCCAAACTTGGCGCCCATAATGGCGCCGAAGATGGGCCCCGTGCCGGCGATGTTCAGGAACTGGATCATATAGACCTTCCAGCTGGGCATGGCGATGTAGTCCACACCGTCGGCTTTTGTGACGGCCGGCGTCTTGCGGGAAGGATCCGGGCCGAATACCCGGTCTACGAAAGCTCCGTAAACGAAATAGCCCAGAACCAGGGCGGCGATGCTGATGAGAAAGGATACCATTACGCAAAGAAACTGAAATGGACACGGCCATAGTTACGCTCTTTCACGAAGCGCGGATGGCCGGTAAAACTGTGCTCATCCCCGTGTTCCAGGATAAAATAGCATTCGGGATGCAGCAGGTCCAGGGAAAAGACCAGGTCCGGAAGGCCTTCAAGACCTTCCAGGGCATAAGGGGGATCGGCAAAAATGAGGTCGAACTTTTCCCGGCAGATGGGGAGGAAATCGAAGACGTTGTCCCGGACCATCGTCACGTTGTCCAGCCCCAGGCGGGCGGCTTCCGTCTTGATGAAAGAAGCGTTTTCGCGGGCCATTTCCACGCACCAGACGCGCGCGGCCCCGCGAGAGGCGAACTCAAAGGCAATGGATCCGGTGCCGCCGAACAGATCCAGTACCTTCAGGTCCTGGAATTCGTATTCGTTGTCCAGAATGTTGAACAGGCCTTCCTTGGCGAAGTCCGTCGTGGGGCGGGCTTTGTACCCGGAAGGGGGAAGGATGATTTTGCCTTTCAGTTTTCCGCCGATGATTCTCATAACTGAACCACAGCCTTGAAATAGCGGTAGAGGGACATTTCATCCTCGGGCGAAAGCGGCGTACGGAAATGAACGGTGGACACTTCCGGATTCAGCTGCAGCCGCTTCAGGGCCAGAAAAAGGAAATACTGAGCCGTGGTGAAATCCGGCGCCTCGAAGACATTGGCCAGGCACAGGCTCCTGCCCTGGGCAATCACCAGATGCAGATGGTCCCCGTGCCAGGCGGCCACAATCTTATTGTATTCGGAAATCCCGTCCAGCTCCCTGAGGAGGCAGTACATTTCCGGCAGAACGCGCACGGGCGTGCCCGACGTGGGAAGAACCGTCTGGGCGACCACCTTGGAAAGGGATTCGTCCAGGGAGTTGGAATAGACCAGCGTGGCGCCCAGAGACGGGACCGCCACGGTCTCCACGAAATCGTTGTCTCGCAGTTTGACCACCTCCGCCAAAGCGGTACGGGCCTGAGCGGGATCCAGGAAGGATTCCGGCACCAGCGTCACCTTGGGCGTGAGGAGGGACACCTCCACGGAGTCGTAGCGGCGCTGGAATTCGGGCGTGGTGAAAACGCGTTCCGCGCTCTGCCAGGGGGAAGTCTGGACGACCCCGCCCCCGCTCAGCAACTTAAAAGAATATCCACTCAAGGAGACTTGAATGGATATTCCCGTAATCTCTGTAACCGGCCGGTCCATAAGCGGACTATTCCCAGTTACCGGCGTTGTTGTTGGGCACCGTGATGCTGCCCACCTGCAGGCCTTCGTACTTGTTCTGGTCCTTACGCTCCGCATCCAGATTCACGCGCAGCTGGTTGTCCATCCCATAGCAGAGGGCCTTGAAGGGCATACGGGCCTCGAACAGGGGAACCTGCACACCGGACACCGTTTTGGTAATGGCTTCCATCTCCGTGAGCTGACCGCCCGAGAACGGGATGTACAGCAGGGAATCCGCGATGAAATTGTCGCGGGAGGCGAACAGGGTGTCGCGCACCGGAATTTCCGTTACGGTGGAGAACACCACCTTCTGGCCTGCAGCATAGGCGGCGGCCAGTTTTTCCGTCATTTCGGCGGGTTTCAGCCGACGGTTGGCTTTCTTGATGGCTTCCGTGTTGACAACCGCGAGGGAGTCGTCCAAAGAACCAATCTGCATAACGATCTTCATCTTGCCTTCATTGTAGAAGCCAATGAGGGAATCGATAGAGGGAGTGAAACGGCCGTTCACGCTCTTGAAGGCCTCCTGCAGGGTGCGGATGTCCTTCAGGCGCTGGATGGCCACCTCCGAACGGGCGGCGACCTCCTTGTTGAAACGGACGGGTTTCTGGACGCTCTTGACGGTGAGAACGATCAGCAGGACGATGATGGCTGCAAGACCGATTTCCAGGGCGATTTTAACGGATTTCTTCATTATTCTAGTGTTTTATCATTATTCAAACTTCCGACAAAGTTAACAAAATGATTTCTCAAAAACAATATTCTTTTGTAAATTCGCGGTGTGCTAGTGAACGCGTCCGACATATCTTGCCTACGGCAGTGGATTGCCGATGCCAAGCGCATCGCCGTGGTGGGCCATACCCACCCGGACGGTGACGCCCTGGGCTCCACGGTAGGCCTTGCCTTGTACCTGCAGGCGCAGGGCAAGGAAGTCACGTGCCTGTATCCGGACTGCATCGCCGCCAACCTGCGGTTCATCCTGCCGGAAGGACTTCCCGTCCACATTCACGACGCCCAGAAACGCAGTGCGGAAAGCGCCGTGGAAAAGGCCGATCTGATCTTTCTCGTAGACGCCAACACCTTCAAGCGCACGGAAGGGCTGGAACCCGTCCTGAAAGCCTCTCCCGCCCGCAAGGTCCTCATCGACCATCACCTCAATCCCGATACGGACAGCTTCGGTCTGGTTTTCTCCACCCCGGAGATTTCTTCCGCCTCAGAACTGATGTACTGGATGTTGAAAGCGATGGAGGAGGGTGTTGTTCCGCCAATCGTCGCTTCGCGACCCCTCCCGGAGGGCCCCTCCCTCTTATCCGGCCGAGGGTGGCCAGAGATTGGCGGAACAACACCCTCCCCCATCGGAACTGCACTACTTACCGGAATGACTACCGATACGAACAACTTTGCGAATTCGGTGTTTCCCAGCACGTTGCAGATGGCTTCGGAGCTGCTGGCTTCCGGCGTGGACCGGGACGCCATCCTGCAGCAGGTATACCAGAGCTACCGCGAGAACCGCGTGCGGCTGATGGGGTATATGCAGAGCGAGAACCTGACCCTCCTGCCCGGCGGCGGAGCCTATATGATCCTCACGAAAGCCATCCAGCACCGCTTCGACCTCAAGGAAGGTGAGAGCGAAGGACTGGTGAACGTACCCCTTACCATCGGGGAAGTGCGCCTGAGCGTGCTCCTGAAGGAGGACGAAGGCCATTTCCGCGTGAGCGTGCGTTCGAAGAAGGGGACATCGGCCCAGCAGCTGGCCCAACGGTATTTCCACGGCGGCGGTCACGAGAATGCGGCCGGCGGGAAACTCTTCATCGGCGAGGACATCCCCTCCCCGGAGAAGGCGGCCGATTATGTGGAACAAGCCCTGAAAGACTTCCTCCAATGACCAAACGAATCCTCATAGCACTGGCCCTCGTGGCGCTTTCGGCCTGCGGCAAGCAGTCGCTGAAGACCACCTATGACAAGCAGACCACCTACATCGAGAACTTTGTGGCGGCTCGTCAGAAGGAATCGCCCGACGCCGTTCTGGTGCGTCAGGACGGGGCCTACCGTCTCACCCTGAACGACATCCCGGAGGAGTCCTCCCCCGCCCTGGAGCGGGGCCACCGCGTGCGGCTCAACTACGGCTGTTTCACGCTCACATCGGCCACCCTGTCCAGCACCAACCTCGTTTCCACCAACATCAAGGACCTCGCCACCCAGGCGAAATGGACGCTCTCCGACGAAAGCATCTTCCAGCCCGTCACCGTTACCGTGGACGACAGCCTGGTCCCGGGCCTGGCCAGCGGCCTGGTGGGAATGCAGGCCGGCGAAGAAGCCTATATCCTCTTTACCGGTGAATTTGGCTACGGCAACAGCGAGCGAGGCACGATTCCTGCACTGTCGGCCCTGGCCTATTATGTACAAATCGAAGCAATCGACCCCAATGAATAAAAGCATCATCCTTCTTCCCCTTACCATCCTGTGCCTGGTAGCCCTTTCCTGCGCAAAAACGCCCGGCGAATCCACCGGAAAAGACGCTCAGGAGCGCCTTTCCAAGTGGATGGACAAATACCATCCCGGCGTCCAGCCCACCGAGGACGGGCTTTATATCCTGACAGACGAACCCGGAGACGGCGCCCTCCGCAACGAGGAGCTTCCTTACGTTATCATCCGCGGCACCATCCGCACCCTGGAAGGGACGGTATCCTCCACCACGGAAGAAGCGATGGCCCGGCAGATCGGCAAATACGGCGTGAGTAATTACTACGGGCCGCAGTACCAGTATCTCTCCGAAGGATACAGTTATGCCGGAATGGACATTCTGCTGCGCGATATGCGCGTGGGTGGCCACCGCGTGGCCGTTATCCCCTCCTGGATGCTCACCAGCAGCCGCTACTCCACGCAGGCGGAATACATCAACGCCTGCACCAGCAGCACCCACCTCATCTATGACGTTACGCTGGTGGGCCAGAGCGCGGATGCAGAGGCCGACGGGGTTGTCCGCGTAATGACGTACGTCTCCGTCAATTATCCCGGCACGGAAAGCGTATCCTACATCGAGGATGCGGAGCCGGACAACAGTTTCTATTTCATCAGCGACATTTCGGCCTTCGACGAAGAAAACAAGCTCTCGGACGACGCTTCGGTCAAGATCAATTACACCGGCAAAATGCTGAATGGAACAGTCTTCGACACCACCATCCGGAAGACAGCCGTGGACGCCCGCATCGATGTGGACGGAAAGACCTATGAGCCACAGTCCGTCACCTTCTCTTCCTCCTACAGCGACATCACGATGGGCGACAGTTCTTCCCTCATCAGCGGCTTCAAGGGAGCCCTCTCCCTGATGCACTGGAAAGGCCAGAAAGCCACGGTGGTCTTCTCTTCCGCACACGGATACGGCGCTTCCGGCAGCAGCAACAGCAACGGCTTCGTCATTCCGCCCTACGAGCCCCTCATCTTTGAGCTGGAGATTCTCCAGGACGAAGAGGCCGAGTAATGGACGCCGCCGCCCCCACTGAGCTGGGCGTCAAGCCCGTCGGCACGCTGCTGAGGCAATATGCCGTTCCCGGCATCATCGCGATGACGGCGTCGTCGCTGTACAATATGGTGGACAGCATCTACATCGGCCACATTCCCGGTGCCGGATCGCTCTCCATCGCCGGTCTGGCGGTTACTTTCCCCCTGATGAACATCTCCACGGCCTTCGGCACCCTGGTGGGCGTGGGCGCCTCGACGATGATCTCCGTCCTGCTGGGACAGAAGAACTACAAGGTGGCGGGGAAAGTCCTCTCGAACGAGGTGACGCTGAACATCATCACCGGCATCCTCTTTACCCTGGTCACCCTGCTGTGGATGGCGCCCATCCTGCGCTTTTTCGGCGCCTCGGACGCTACGCTGCCCTATGCAAGCGCCTATATGACGGTGATCGCCCTGGGCAACATCTTCACGCACCTGTATTTCGGCCTCAACAATGTTGTCCGCAGTTCCGGGAATCCCCGGCTGGCGATGGGGCTCACCCTGTTTACGGTCATTTCCAACGCCATTCTGGATCCGGTTTTCATCTTCTGGATGGGCCTGGGCATCCAGGGAGCGGCCATCGCCACCATCCTGTGCCAGTGCATGGCCCTGGGATACACCCTGTGGTATTTTTTGAAGCCCGAGCGCCTGCTCCGCCTGCCCAGGAAAATCCGTGAATACCGCGTGGACTGGCGCATTGCGAAGGACTCACTGGCGATTGGCATGGGCCCCTTCCTGATGAATCTCGCCAGCTGCATCGTGGTCCTGTTCATCAACCAACAGCTGGTGCGCTGGGGCGGAGACCTTGCCATCGGCGCCTATGGCATCGTGAACCGCCTCACGTTCCTGTTCGTCATGGTGGTGTTCGGTTTCAACCAGGGCATGCAACCCATTGCAGGCTACAACTTCGGAGCCAGGCAATATGGTCGTGTGAAAGAAGCCTACATCAAGACGGCCCTATGGGCTTCGCTCATCACCACCGTCGGCTTCCTCGTTTCGGAATTCCTGGCCCGGCCCGCCGCGGCCATCTTTACCAATGACCCGGTGCTGCTGGAGAAAGCCGCCCGGGGCCTGCAGAAAATGAACCCCGCCCTGGCCATCGTGGGCTTCCAGATGGTCACCACCAACCTCTTCCAGTGCCTGGGGATGGTCAAGAAGTCCATCTTCCTGTCCCTTTCCCGGCAACTGTTGTTCCTCCTTCCCTGTATCTACATCCTTCCGCCCCTGCTGGGCTCGGAAGACGGCGTCTGGTACAGCTTCCCCATCTCCGACACCCTGTCCGCCATCATCACCGGCATCCTGGCCTGGCGCCTGCTGGTGAAACTGGGCCGGCTTAAGGACGGAGACGATCCCGCAATCCTTGGCAGTCAGATTTAGTATGCACACACTCATCACCATCGGCCGGTCATTCGGCAGCGGCGGCGGCCACATCGGCCACGCCATCGCCCAGAAACTGGGCATCCCCTTCTACGACAACGAGCTCATCAGCAAGGTGGCCGAAGAAAGCGGCTACTCAAAGAACCTCTTCGCCGACAAAGAGGAAAAGCACAGCCTCTTCTCCGTCTCCAGCTTCTTCGCTTCCGGGCGGCTGGGCTACTTCGACAACGGCTATGTGAACGACAACGTGCTCTTCGGCATCCAGAGCGAAGTGATCCGGAAAATTGCCGACAAAGGCGACGCGCTCATCATCGGCCGCTGCGCGGACTACATCCTGCGCGAGCGGAAATGCCTGAACGTGTTCATCGACGCCCCCGAGGAATTCCGCATCAAACAGCTGATGAAAAGTGAAGGCCTCTCCGAGGAAGAGGCCGAAAAACTGATGCGCCGCAAGGACCGCACCCGCGAGACCTATTACAACTACTATACGTTCGGCTCCTGGGGCCAGGCGGCGGGCTACCACCTGTGCGTGGACAGCTCGGTGCTGGGCATCGAAGGAACGGCCGATCTGATCATCGACTTCGGTCGGAAGGCGGGCCTCATCAAGCTGTGAAGCGGCTCCTGCCAGTCCTGATTCTGCTGCTTCTGGTGGCGGTTTCCGCGACACTCCTGCGCGGGAAACCTTCGCCTGCCATTCCCCTCCCGCCCCTGAAGGCCGATCTTCAGGGAACGCTCCCGAACGAACTGTCGCAGCTTCCGGGAATGGATCACGCCATAGACAGTTTCCTCAATTTCTGGGGCATCCAGGGCGCCTCGCTCGCCATTTCCCGGCACGATTCCCTGCTGTATGCGCGGGGCTATGGCCTCTCCGATGAAAAGACGCCGATGACCCCCGACGTGCGTCTTCGCCTCGCCTCCATCTCCAAACTGCTCACGGCCGCGGGCATTATGCGCCTGCAGGAAGAGGGCAAGGTGTTTTTGGAAACGCCCGTCTTCGGGCCGCTGGGCGTATTGAAAGAATATGACCCCTTCATCAAGGACGAAGCCTGTTTCGGCATCACGGTGGAGCATCTGCTGCGCCACCAGGCCGGCTTCACCGCCCGTGGCGGCGACGTGATGTTCCGCACGCTGGAATTTATGCGCAAATGGGGGCTCTCGGAGCCGCCGTCGGCCGATTATCTGGTGAAAAAAGAGCTGGGAAAGCGGCTGTATTTCGAACCCGGAACCTGGCAGGAGTATTCCAATTTCGGGTATCTGCTGTTAAGCCTCATCATCGAAAAAGTTTCCGGCCTCCCCTATGAGGAGTTTATGCAGAAAGAGGTCTTCGAGCCCGTCGGGTGCCGGCATTTCGCCATCGGCGGGGATTATCTTAAGGACCGGCTTCCCGGCGAGAGCCGCTATTATATGCAGGCCGATGCCGAAGCGGTCCCTTCCTTCGACGGCCGCTACGCCGCCGTGGAAAAATGCTACGGGGGAAATCATATTTCGGGGCTGATGGGCGCCGGCGCCTGGGTGGGCTCCGCCCCCGAACTCGCGCGCTTTGTGGGCGCCATCGACGGCTTCGGGGTCATCGAGGACATCCTGAACGAGGAATCCATCGGCCAGATGACCGCCTACTTCGACCCCGATTCCTTCGGCCTGGGCTGGATAGACTGCAAACCCGACGGGGAACTCACCCGCACAGGTTCCTTCTCTGGCTCCACGGCACTGATAAAAGTCTATCCGGACGGGGAATGCTGGATTCTGCTGTGCAACACCTCGGCCTGGCGGGGCTCCCGCTTCACGAAAAACGTGGCGGCGCTGTTCAAGAATCTGCGGGGCCGCTTCTCGGCGGACCTGCCGGAAAGGGATTTGTTCAGGGAATAAGATATGAAAGAGATTTATTTCGCCGGAGGCTGCTTCTGGGGCGTAGAGCACTTCTTCAAGGGAGTGGACGGGGTGGTGGAAGCCACGCCCGGCTATGCTAATGGGAATACGCCGGAACCTGGCTATGAGCAGGTATATACGGATACCACGGGCTATGCGGAGACCGTGCGGGTGCGGTACAACCCCGCCCGGGTGGACCTTTCTTTCCTCACCCGGCTCTTTTTTACGGTCACCGACCCCCTTACGCTGAACCGGCAGGGGCACGACGAAGGGACCCGCTACCGCAGCGGAATCTATTATACGGCAGCGGAGGACCGACCTGTGCTGGAAGCGGTCTTTGCCGAAGTGTCCGCGCGCCTGGGCGTCCCGCTGGTGACGGAACTCGAGCCGCTGAGAAACTTCTATCCGGCCGAAGCGTACCATCAGGACTATCTGGACAAGCATCCGGACGGATACTGCCACCTCCCGCTGAAGACCTTCACCTATCTTCGCCTGTACCAGGACGCCAGACTCTTTCTGGGGGATGAAAAAGACCCGCTGGCCAGGATGGCCAATCTCACGGCCCTCATCGCCGGGAAGATGCATTTCTTCTGGACGGGCTTTTACCGGGTCTGCGGAAAGGAACTGGTCCTGGGCCCTTTCCAGGGCACGCCAGCCTGTTTCCGCATCGGCTATGGAAAAGGCGTCTGCGGGACGGCCTGGGCCGGGAAAAAGACGGTCATCGTTCCCAATGTGGAGGAGTTTCCCGGACACATCGCCTGTAGCAGCGCCTCCAAATCCGAGATAGTAATCCCTGTATTCGACAAGGATGGTAACGTTACCGCCGTCCTGGATATCGACAGCGACGAATACGCCACTTTTGACCACGTGGACGCCGCCTGGCTGGAACTTCTGGCGGCTTTGTCCCTCTAAAACGAAACCGATATGGCCGACGAAAAAGTTATCTTCTCGATGAACGGGGTGAGCAAGGTGCTCCCTCACAACAACAAAGTCATCCTCAAGGATATCTACCTGGGCTTCTTCTACGGGGCCAAAATCGGCATCCTGGGCCTGAACGGCGCGGGTAAATCGACCCTCCTCAAGATCATCGCCGGGGTGGAGAAATCCTACAAGGGCGAAGTGGTGTGGGCGCCGGGCTACAGCGTGGGCTATCTGGAACAGGAGCCGCAGATGGACCCGGAGAAGACCGTGCTGGAGGTGGTGCAGGAGGGCGTCCAGGAGGTGATGGACATCCTGCAGGAATACAACGAGATTTCCCTGAAGTTTATGGAGCCGATGGACGACGACGAGATGAACCGCCTCATCGAGCGCCAGGGGGAACTCACCGAGAAGATCGACCACGTGAACGGCTGGGAGATTGATGCCAAGCTGGAACGGGCGATGGATGCGTTGCAATGTCCGCCGTCTGAGCAGAAGATCAAGGAACTCTCCGGCGGGGAGCGCCGTCGGGTGGCCCTGTGCCGGCTCTTATTGCAGGAGCCGGACGTCCTGCTCCTGGACGAGCCCACCAACCACCTGGACACCGAATCCATCCAGTGGTTAGAAGCTCACCTGCAGCAGTATAAGGGCACGGTCATCGCCGTCACGCACGACCGTTATTTCCTGGACAACGTGGCCGGCTGGATCCTGGAACTGGACCGCGGAGAGGGCATTCCCTGGAAGGGCAATTACTCCTCCTGGCTGGAGCAGAAGACCAAGCGTCTGGCGGCCGAAGAGAAGGCCGAATCCAAACGCCGGAAGACGCTGGAGCGGGAACTGGAGTGGGTGCGGATGGCGCCCCGGGCCCGGCAGGCCAAGCAGAAGGCCCGTCTGGGAGCCTATGAAAAGCTGGCATCGGCCGATGCCAAACAGAAGGAGGCGAACCTGGAAATCTACATCCCCAACGGTCCGCACCTCGGGAACAAGGTCATCCGCTTCAACGACGTCTCCAAAGCCTATGGCGACAAACTGCTGTTCGAGCACCTGAGCTTCGAACTGCCGCCGGCGGGCATTGTGGGGGTCATCGGCCCGAACGGCGCCGGCAAGACCACCCTCTTCCGCCTCATTATGGGTCTGGAACAGCCGGACAGCGGCACCATTGAAATCGGCGAGACCGTGAAGATTTCCTACGTGGACCAGCAGCACCGCACCATCGACCCGGAAAAGACCGTCTACGAGACCATCGCCGGGAATTCCGAATGGGTGCGGATGGGCGGTCGGGACGTGAACGCCCGCGCCTGGGTGTCCCGCTTCAATTTCTCGGGGGCCGATCAGGAAAAGAAATGCGGCGTCCTCTCCGGCGGCGAACGCAACCGCCTGCATCTGGCCCTCACGCTGAAAGACGAGGGCAACGTGCTCCTGCTGGACGAACCCACCAACGACGTGGACGTGAATACCATCCGGGCGCTGGAAGAAGGCCTGGACGGCTTTGCCGGCTGCGCCGTCGTGAACTCCCACGACCGCTGGTTCCTGGACCGTATCGCCACGCACATCCTGGCCTATGAAGGCGAAGGGAAGGTGGTTTTCTTCGAGGGCAACTACCAGGAATACGAGGAGAACCGCAAGCTGCGCCTGGGCCCGGATGCCGCGCCCAAACGCTTCAAGTATAAGAAGTTGATGGAATAAGCCCTAATACTGCGTCACCTGACGGTATTTCAGGTTCCAGGGAATCTTTCGGGTAGGAAACTCCGTAACGCGCAGCGTGGTACAGCCGTAAGGGATGAGTTCTATGTTAACGGCATCCCCGGTTTCGTAACCGGCCTCAGTCCAATAGGCCACTACCTCAGGCTGTTTCCAGGACAGCAGGACGCGGGCAGGCACCGTGAGGGTGAGCGGCGCATTCTCCAGATTCCAGGGATAAGCGGCTACGCTTTCCGTCTGCTTCAGTGAACAATTTGCCTTCTTGAATTCATCCCGCATAATGGCATAGTTCCACGGGGTGGATGAACGGACCTCCCAGGCCCCGGGCCCATAGTGAAGATCCGGTCCTTCAAAGGCTTTCCAACTCCACTCCTCCTCCATTTTGAGCGCATACACGAGCGGGCCGCGGACGAAGGTCCAGGAGCCGCCGTACCAGGATTCCACTTCCACATCGGCCTCGAAGGCAATGCTCACTTCATCGCCCTCTTTCCAGGTCCGGTTGATGCGGCAGACGCCCGCCTGGGCCGAGAAAGCCTGCTTCGCGCCGTTGATACTCACGCTGCAGCCCTTGCTCCATTCCGGAATGCGGAATTCCAGTGGGAATTGTGCCTTCTTTCCCTTGCCGGGGAATTCAAACTTGAAGGTGACGGTCTCGCGGAAAGGATAATCGGTGCTTTCGAGGATGCGCACTTTCGTACCGCCGACGGTGGCCGTAACAGCGGACGGGCCATAGACCAGTGCGGCCAAGCCTCCATCCTGCGTTCCATACCACAGGTTCTGCACAAACTTGGGCCAACCTTGGTGCATATTGCTCAGGCAGCAGGGATAACCGGAAAGGGTACCGAAGAGGTGATCCGTATCGTAGTGCGGAGTGGAAAAAGGCTTGGTTTCCCGGACAATGGAAATCTGATTCACCTGCTGGTAATACTGTTTGAAACCACAATCGTCGGTGACCTGCGTGGGCAGGGCGTTGAAGGCGACCCGCTCTAACCAATCGGCATAAAAGGCTTCTCCACTCAGGCGCAGCATCTCTTCCAGGGAAAACATCATCTCTACCACCTCGCACAGTTCGCAGCCGCGGGTGGGATCTCCGAACTGGAGCATCTCGTCACCGGCCCAGAGCCCTGTGGGGAACCCGGCCGTGAGCTTGAGGAGGTCCTTGGCCCGGCGTGGAGCCAACAGATCCTGATCGCTGCCCGAATATTGCCACCAGATCACGGGCGCCTTGAATCCCTGCGCCAGATTCACGGTGTGGGTACTTCCCTGCGTGTAAAAGATGCTTCCCTCGCGGAACAGGGCGCTCCAGTCCTTGGTCTGGGAATGAATCAATTCGCCCAGCTCCAGAAGCCATTTTTCCCCGGTGATATCGTAGAGCCAATAGACCATTTCCAGGTTATCGGCTCCCCTTTCCTTCCCCCAGTAGGACCAGTGGTTCAGCGGTTTCTCCGGGAGATGGTTGTACTGATAGCGGAAATAGCGGCTGAGGCAGTCCACGACGCGTTTATCCTGCGTAGCCATATAATACTGCTGCAGGATCTTCAGGGCCACCATCTTGGGCCACCAGTCGTGGGAATTTCCCCGCTGCAAGCCATAGACGAAGGGATGATCCTCGGCCGGGCCGAAGTAACCGTCCTCCTGCTGGGAGTCCAGCATCGCATCCAGCCATTTCTGCGCTTTGGCCTTGAGCGCCTTGTCATCCAGAATATAGGCCAGCGGCAGCAGGCCGTCAATCCAATAGGGGCCCCGCTCCCAGGCATCCCCGTCACCGCCCAGCCAGGCGTTGGACGGTCCCATCACCTGCGGATAGACCTCGTCCAGATGACCGGTGAGCCCGGTAGCCTGCCGGTTCAGCTGTTCCAGCAGCCAACCATCGGCCTTGATAGACCCTAGCGGAAGCTGTTCATATCCTCTCTGCTGAAGGGGAGCACGGTGGGTGGCCCAGGCCGAAACTGACAGGAAGATAGCCGTGATGGCTAACAGAACGTTTTTTCTCATTTTGTGGTTATCCTATATGCCATACAAATATAGGTTTTTTTTCGTAACTTTGGGCCCTATGGATAAACTCTTCCTCATAGACGGGCACGCTCTGGTGTTCAAGATGTACTACGCCTTCCTGCGCAGGCCGATGATCAACGCCAAGGGGGCCGATATGTCCATCCTCTACGGGTTCACGAAGTACCTGCTGGAGATGATCGAGCGGGAGCAGCCCACGCACATCGCCGTGGCCTTCGATCCGCCGGGCGGGACGTTCCGCAATGAGATGTACCCCGCCTACAAAGGGACGCGTCCCCCTACCCCGCAGCTCATCATCGATTCCCTGCAGCCGCTCACGGAGCTGGTGCAGGCGATGAACATTCCGGTGCTGATGGTAATGGGTTTCGAGGCCGATGACGTATTGGGATCGGCCGCCACGCAGTTCGCCTCCGACAAACTGGACGTCTATATGGTGACCCCGGACAAGGATTACGGGCAGCTCATCGGCCCGCACGCCTTCCAGCTCAAACCCGGCAAGAGCGGGGCCGAAGCCGAACTCGTCACCGCCGCCTCCCTGTGCGAAAAATGGGGCATCTCGTCTCCTGCGCAGGTCGTTGATATGCTGGCTATCTGCGGCGACACCGCCGACAACGTTCCCGGCGTGAAAGGCGTAGGAGAAGTGGGCGCCGCCAAGCTCATCGCCAAATACGGCAGCGTGGAGAATATCTACGCCCATCTGGAGGAACTCTCTCCCCGCCAGCAGGAACAGTTCCGGGAAGCCCAGCCCCATATAGCCCTTTCCAAGGCCCTTGTGACCATCAGGACGGATATGCATCTTCCGGTCGGTCTGGAAGAGATGCGTTATACCGGGCAGTTCCAGCCCAAATTGGCGGAACTGTTCAGTTTTTACGAATTCGCCTCGCTCCGCAAATACCTGGACGGCCATCTTGCGGCTGCGGCGCCGGTTTCCGCTGCGGGGGCTGCCGCCCCTGAGGGAGCATCGGCCTTCTTTTCAGCGACCGAAGGGCGCGGCACCCCCGCAGCGGAAACAATTCCCACGCCGGACAAACTGTCTCCGGCGGAAGAAGTGATAGAGGCGGCTGAAAAGAGCGGAAAAGTAGGATTGATTCTCAGCGGAAACGCCATTTTGCTATCCTCGGACGGCAAAGTTGCCAAAATGCCGCTCAGCCAGGCCGAATCCATCCTGGAAGACGAAGCCGTGGCGAAATACGGTACGGACCTTAAACGGGCCTGGGGCCGCCTCGCCGAGGAAAGCATCGCCCTGAACGGCCACTGGTGGGACATCCAGCTGATGCACTACGTGCTGAATCCCGAGCGAAGCCACGAGCTGCCGGCGCTTGCCCAGTACTATCTGGGCGTCAATCTGGAAGCATCGGCCCCGGAAACCGCCACCACGGGCTCGCTCTTTGACGAAGCACCCGAGGAAGAGGATACCCCGAACCTGCTGGAAGCCGCCATCCTGATTCCTTTGGGCGACAAACTGCGGGAAGAACTTCCGGCCTTCTACGACCAGATGGAGGAACCGCTGGCGAAGGTCCTCGCCCGGATGGAGCGCGACGGCGTGAAGGTGGACCTCTCACAGCTGAAAGTGTTTGCCGACGGGCTACGCCGAGAACTCTCCGAGCGCGAAGCCCGCATCCGCAGCCTCGCCGGGGAACCGGAGCTGAACATCTCCTCCCCCAAGCAGGTAGGAGACCTGCTCTTCGACAAACTGAAACTGGACCCGAAAGCCAAGAAGGGCGGGGCTAAAGGACAGTATTCCACGGACGAAGCCACGCTCCTCGCCATCGCCGACCGCCATCCCATCGTGGATGAAATCCTGGAATTCCGGGCAGTGAAAAAACTGCTCTCCACCTATATCGAGCCTTTCCCCGGCTACATTTCCGAGCGGGACGGCCGCGTGCACACCACGTTCAACCAAGCGCTCACAGCTACCGGCAGGCTCTCCAGTTCGAACCCCAACCTGCAGAACATCCCCGTACGCACCGAGCGCGGCAAGGAAATCCGCAAGGCTTTCGTGCCCGGCACGCCGGAGGGTGTGATCGTGAGCGCCGACTATTCCCAGATTGAACTGCGCATTATGGCCCATCTGAGCTGCGACGCGCACCTGGTGCAGGCTTTCCGCGACGGGGTGGACGTCCACGCCGCCACGGCTGCCAAGATCTTCCGCGTTCCGGTGGAGGCAGTCACGCGTGAGCAACGCACGATGGCCAAGACCGCCAACTTCGGCATTATGTATGGCATCTCCTCCTTCGGCCTCGCGCAACGGCTGCATCTCTCCCGCAGCGCCGCCAAGGAACTCATCGAAGGCTACTTCGCCTCCTTCCCCGCCATCCGCAGCTTCATCGACGACAGCATCGCCTTCGCGCGGGAAAACGGCTATGTGGAGACCCTCTTCGGCCGGCGCCGGTACCTCCCGGACATATCGGCCCGGAACGCCACCGTCCGCGCCCTGGCGGAACGGAATGCGGTGAATGCGCCCATCCAGGGGACATCGGCCGATATCATCAAACTCGCGATGATCGGCGTCGCCGCCCGGCTGAAGGAAGAAGGCCTGCGCAGCAAGATGGTCCTGCAGATCCACGACGAACTGCTCTTCGACGCCCTGCCGGAGGAAGTGCCCGCCCTTTCCCGCCTGGTGAAAGAAGTGATGGAAAATGTTATCAAGCTATCGGTCCCCCTCACGGTGGACTGCAGCGCCGGAGCCAACTGGCTGGAAGCCCACTGATATGGAAGAAAAAGAAATCATCCAACGCGCCATCGCCGGTGACCAGGTCGCCTATCGGCAGCTTTATCAGATTTACGAAAAGTCCGTCCGCGGACGTGTGAGCGGCTATTTCCGCTGGAAGGCCGATGTAGACGACGTGGTGCTGGAGAGCTTCCAGAAGGCGTTCTCCGCCCTGGGGGCCTTCGACACCTCCCGTGAGTTCCGGCCGTGGCTTCTTACCATCGCCACCCGTACGGCGCTGGACCACCTGGCCGGCATTCAGCGGGAAGACCAGAAGAAGGAGGGCATCCTCCACAAGGCGGGAGCGGAGAGCCCCGACGGAGGCGGCCAGCTGACGGACACTACCCCGGAGGAAGAAATCATCAACGACGAGCTGCACGACCGCCTGATGGGGTACATCGACGAGCTTCCTTCCCTGTATAAGGACGTGATGATCAAGTATATGATCGAGGAACTGGAGTACGAAGAAATCGCCAGGGAACTCGATCTGGAACTCAATACGGTGCGCACCCGCATCCGCCGCGGCAAGCAGCACCTTTCCGAGATGATGTTACGGGGGGAAGTGGAATGAATGCCGCCGCCTGCATAGAGTTTCTGAAGAAGGACTTTTCTTTAACCGAGGGCCAGGTTAGGGCTTTCGAGGCGCTGGACGGACTGTACCGGGAGTGGAACGCCAAGATCAACGTCATTTCCCGCAAGGACATCGACGCCCTGTACGACCACCACGTGCTGCATTCGCTCGCCGTCGCGCGCTATCTCCAGACGGTTCCCGGCCTGTATGAGGCCTTTTCTTCCGCCAAGGTCCTGGACCTGGGCACCGGCGGCGGATTTCCGGGGATTCCCCTGGCCATCCTGTTCCCGCAGGCCCGCTTCACGCTCTGCGATTCCGTAGGGAAAAAGACCATTGTGGCGGGAGCCGTAGCCTCGGCGCTGCAGCTCCCGAACGTGAAAGTAGTGAACGAGCGCGCCGAGTCCCTGCCGCTGCTTTTCGACTTCGTGGTCTCCCGCGCCGTGGCTTCCCTGCCGGACTTTTATCCCTGGGTGAAGGGGAAATTCCGCAGCGGCATCCTCTACCTGAAAGGCGGGGACGTAAACCCGGAAATGGCCGCGCTGATGGGCCGCTACGGCATTCCGGCGGGGCATTTCCACACCTGGCGCGTGGACGCCTGGCTCGCCGATTCCTACTACGACGGGAAGCTGGTGATTCATATTGAAAAATAATTTTGCGGTTTCGGGAAGAATTGCTACCTTTGCAGTCCCTTACGCGAATAAAGTAAAAAAGAGATACTATGAAGAGAACGTTCCAACCTTCCCGCCGCAAGCGTGTGAACAAGCACGGTTTCCGTGCCCGCATGGCTTCCGCCAACGGCCGCCGCGTCCTGAGCGCCCGCCGTCGTCACGCCCGCAAGAAGCTCAGCGTATCCGACGAAGACCGCTGGTAGTTTCCCGCAGGGCTCCAAAAGCTTAGCCGCAGACGATTTTTGTTTGCGGCTTTTGTTTTATTCCCCCGGAAGGCTTATCTTTGTAGAAATGGAAAACGTGGACCCGGGCATACTGGCGCTGCGGTTCTTACTGGATCCGGAGGACCTGCTGGAAGAGCGGGGCGCCCTTTATGGCGTGAACTGGGAAGAGCAGCAGACGCGGGACCTGGTGGCCTTTGTCCGCCGGGCGCAGGAGGAACTGAGGAAACGGAGCACGGCTCCCCCGCCGGCCGTCACGGCGCCCATCCCGTACCTGCCGGTGCGGATTACTCCGGCCCTGCGCATCTACATCGGCGAGCAGGAGCTGAAACTGCGGCCGATGGCCAAGACCGTCCTTCTGCTGTTCCTGAAGCATCCGGAAGGCATCGCGCACAAAGAGATTGCGGACTATCAGGAGGAAATATCGGCCCTCTACCGGAGGGTGAGCCGCTTCCAGGAACCGGAAGCCATCGCCCGGTGCGTCAGGCGCATCGTAGATCTTTTCGAGAATGATTTCAGCGTAAACGTCTCGCGGGTGAACGCGGCCGTGGACGCGTTGCTGGACGACCCGCTCCCCTACCGGATCGGCGGACTGCCCGGCCAGCCCAAGTGCATCCTCCTGGACCGTTCACTGGTTAAATGGGAATAATTGATTACACACATATGAAAAAAACACTTTTACTGATTGCTGCAGCGCTCATCGCCCTTCTGCCGGCCACGGCGCAGGGGAAAAAGGGCAAGAAGTTCACCCACGAAACCGTCGCCATCCCGCAGGTGGAGAAGCAGGTGATTGCCGTCGAGACCGAAAACAGCTCCTTGGTGCTGCTGGTCCACGAAAACGGCCGCCTGGAAACCACCCACTACGGCGCACGGATCGCCCAGCCCGCGCAGTTCCTGAAATGGAGGGTGAAAACCGACGACTACAACGGCCAGCGCGGGAACACCTTCCCCGTCACGGGGGGCCGATATGTGGGAGAACCCGCTCTGCACGTGAAGTACGCCGATGGGAGCCACAACACGGAACTCTATTACACGGGGCACGCGGTTTCGCAGAAGGACGGATGCGTCACCACGGTCATCGACCTCAAGGATTACGTGACGGGCCTTCAGGTGAAGCTGGTGTATGACGCCTATCAGAAGGAAGACGTCATCGCCCAGCACACGGAAATCCTCAACGGCGGCAAGAAGCCTGTGGAACTGCTCAGCTACGCCTCCGCGTCCCTTTATGTGGATGCCGATGAATACCTGCTCACGCACTGCCACGGGACCTGGGCGTCGGAAATGCAGCCGGAAAGCGAACTGCTGGGCCACGACCTGAAAGTCATCGAAAGCCGCCGCGGCACGCAGAACACCCAGGGGAACAATCCCTCGTTCCTCCTGAGCCTGAACACGAAGGAACTGAGCGAAACCGAGGGAGAAGTCATCGCCGGCGCGCTGGCCTGGAGCGGTAATTTCCGCCTCTCCTTCGAACAGGACGACGCCCACCGGCTCAACATCATCGGAGGCATCAGCCCCTTCGCGAGCGCCTATCCCCTGGCGGCGGGCGCCCGTTTCGAAACGCCGGAGATGGTTTTCACCTGGGCCGATAACGGCGCGGGCGGCGCTTCCCGGAACCTCCACCGCTGGGCCCGGAAAGGCGGCGTCTACGGCGGCGGAGAAGTGAATCCCACCCTGCTGAACAGCTGGGAGGGCGCCTATTTCAACTTCACCACCGAAACCCTCCTCAGGATGATGGACGATGCCGCCGGAATGGGCCTGGAGATGTTCGTGCTGGACGACGGCTGGTTCGGGAACAACTATCCGCGCAACAACGACGACGCCGGCCTGGGCGACTGGGAAGTAAACGTAAAGAAACTCCCGGAAGGAATTGACTACCTGGCACAGTACGCGCACGGAAAAGGACTCAAATTCGGCATCTGGATCGAGCCGGAAATGGTGAATCCCGCCTCGGACCTCGCCCACGCCCATCCGGAATGGGTGATCCAGAGCCCCGGCCGGGAAATCTACCAGGGCCGGCACCAGTGGGTGCTGGACCTGACGAATCCCGCCGTGCAGGACTTCGTCTTCGGAATCTTCGACCGCACGATGCGGCTGGCCCCGAACATCGATTATATCAAATGGGACTGCAACCGGGTGGTCCAAAGCTTCGGCAGTCCTTATCTGGGCGCGCAGCAGGACCGGTTCTACGTGGAGTACACCCAGGGCCTCTACAACGTGATGCGCCGCATCCGGGAGAAATATCCGGAGGTGATCGTCCAGTGCTGCTCTTCAGGCGGCGGACGCGTGGACTATGGGGCGCTCCGCTATTGCAACGAGGTGTGGACCAGCGACAACACGGACGCCGTAAGCCGCGTAAACATCCAATACGCTACCAGTTTCATTTATCCCGCGTGCATCATGGCGGCCCACGTCTCGGCCGTTCCCAACCACCAGACGCGCGCCGTGACGCCCCTGAAGTTCCGCTTCGATATGGCCTGCACCGGACGGCTGGGAATGGAACTGCAACCCAAGCAACTCACACCGGAAGAGCGCGCGCTCGCCGACCGCTGCATCGGCTCGTATAAAAAGTACCGCGACCTCATCTTCAAAGGCGACCTCTACCGTCTGGTCTCCCCGCTGGATGGCCACTATTATGCGCTGATGTACGTTTCCGAGGACCGTTCCCGCGCCGTGGTGTTCACCTACGCCCTCCAGTATGAAGCCCGTACCGTGGGCGGCAAGACCATCCGCCTGCAGGGCCTGGATCCGTCCCGCCGCTACAAGGTGACGGAGCAGAACGTGGACAAGAGTTGCTGGTGGGGTGACGGCGGCGCCTTCGGAGGTGATTTCCTGATGGGCGGGGGCTTCAACCCTGTGCTGAAGACACGGTATTCTTCGGCCATCTTCCTGCTGGAGGCTCAATAGGCCGTCTGGCGGGAGATGTTCAGTTCCTGGATTTTATAGGTGTCTCCGCCGGTGGAGGTGGCATAGATCGTCACCTGGAAGAGTTCCCCGCCGGCGCTCAGAAGGCCGATGAGGTATTTCTTGTTGGCCTCCGACGCCTTGTGCGTCACCTGGAAGGAGCGCGGGGTGTTGGCCGCGAAGAAGGTGCGCAGAATCTCCTGCGCCTGGCGGCGGGAGCAGTTGCGCGTGGAGGAGATGACCGTGACGTCCAGGGTGTCCGCGAACCAGCTGGAGAGCGAAGCGGCGTCCCCTTTGGCCAGGTACTTGGTGATGGAATTGAAGACGGAAAACTCGCCTCCGGAGCCCTGGGTGAAGGAATTCGTGCTCACGTTCAGTTTGGACTGGGCCGATGCCGAAAGGCCGAGAACCAGAAGGCCGGCCACCAACAGGGTATGGAGCGGAGTTTTCATTCCGGCCCTTTAACTTGCAAATTCCGAGCCGAATCATTACTTTTGTCCAGGAAATGAACGTGATGCTGCTGACGGTCGGAAAGACCGACGTGAAATGGGTCAAGGAGGGCCTGGACGTTTACGCGTCCCGGCTGAAGCATTACGTATCCTTTTCCGTCACGGAGATTCCCGAACTGAAAAAAGCGGCCGCCCTGAGCCGCGAGCAAATCAAGGAAAAGGAAGGAGAACTCATCCTGAAACAGATCACCCCCCAGGACACGCTGGTGCTCCTGGACGAAAAAGGCGCCGAATACCGCTCCCTGGACTTCGCCGCCTGGCTGGAAAAACAGCTCGCCGGCGGCGGGAAAAGCCTCGTATTCGCCATCGGCGGGGCCTATGGCTTCTCCGACGCCGTGTATGCACGGGCCAGGGAAAAGGTCTCTCTTTCGAAAATGACCTTCTCGCATCAGCTGGTTCGCACTATTTTTGCAGAACAGCTCTACCGCGCCTTTACCATCCTGAAAGGAGAACCCTATCACCATGAATAAAAGCAAGCGCATCAGCCTATGGATTGCGACGGCCCTGGCGGCCGCTGCGGTGGTGGTGATGGGGATTTCTCTCATCGTCGGCCGCAGCCGCAGCAACCTGGAAGGCGCCGCGCAGGAACTGGGGCGGAAGATTGAAAAGCGGACGGTCCTTTTGGACGGCTATATCCGGGAAGCGCTGGAGAGCAGCCCGGAAAACTGGAAGAACCTGAAAAAACTCCCGGAAGACCTGGTGGTGTACCGCTATGCGGCCGACACCCTCCAGGGCTGGGCCAACCAGTTCCCCATCCGCAGCGACGACATCCGTCCGCGGACCCTGGTCCAGCGGCTCGGGGATTCGCGCGACAACCTCACTTCCCCGCTCTCCGACGTCCCGGACCACTACTGCTATATGAACCTGGGGCCCAAGTGGTACCTGGTTAAAGCCGTGCAGGGAGAGGGATGCAAAGTCATCGCCGGAGTGGAGCTGGTGGACGAACTGCAGGCCGGTTCCCTCAACGGAATCAACCGGCATTTCCGCCTGGACAGCCGCTACTCCCTCCAGCCCCTGAGCGCCAGCGTGGGCGTTCCCGTCGCCGTTGACGACGTCCCGCTGATGAAACTCTCGGCCGAGAGCGTGAGCGAGCCCTATCAGCCCTTCTCGGGCCTCACCTGGCTGGCCGTAGCGCTGCTTCTGGCCGCCTCGCTGGTCATCCTCTACTCGCGGCCGGACCAGCTCTGGCTGGGGATTGTCCTGGTCCTGCAACTGGCCCTTCTGGGCGGGTTGTACCTGTATGGGCGAAGACTTTCCCCGGTGTCGCAGTTCTTCTCTCCCCTGCTGTATGCCGACGGTCACATCCTCTACTCCCTGGGCGCCCTGGTCCTGCTGAACCTCGCCCTCACGCTGGTGGTGGTGGATTTCTATCTCGTACGAAAAACACTGTTGAAGGGGCTCCTTCGGCAGAAAAAATGGGTGCAGGGGCTGGCGGCGGTGGTCATCGGCCTGGCCATTGCGGCCATCTGCCTCCACATCCACTACACCTTCCGCAGCATCTCGTACAACTCCAACATCACGCTGGAACTTTACAAGGTGGTGCTGCTGTCGCGCTTTACCACGCTTGTCTACCTGAGTTATCTGCCGCTCACCCTTACGGTGCCGCTGCTCTTCCAGATGCTCGCGCCGCTGGTGAGATACCTCTTCGGCATTCGCTATAATGCATTTTCACCCCTCGGCCGCATCCTTTACGCCCTCGCCGTGGGCATTTACTTCGTTACGGCCTCGGCCACCCTGGGCTTCTATAAGGAGCGGCAGCGCGTGGACGTCTGGTCCAACCGCCTGGCGATGGACCGGGACATCGGCCTGGAAATCCAGCTCCGCGCTGCGGAAGGGGCCATTGCCTCGGATCCCGTGATGGGCGCGCTGTCGGTGCTGGACGAGAGCGACGAACTCCTCCGCAGCCGCCTGGTGGGGAACTATATGGGCCGCATCTCGCAGGACTACGACATCGCCGTGGTACGCGCGGGGGCCGATCCTTCCGCCACCTCGCTCTTCCTGGAACGCATCCGGGGCGGCAAGGCGCTGGGCGAAGGCTCACACTTCTTCTACAATGCCATCGGCAGCGGAAGGGTATCCTACACGGGCCTGTTCACCTACTACGACCGGAACTACGGCGCCAGCACCATCCTGGTGACGGTGGAATCCAAGCACAACCGCGAGGACCGCGGCTACCTGCGCCTGCTGGGCATCGCCGATCCCGGCCGGGTGAGCCTGCCGCCGGTGTACTCCTGGGCCAAATATGTGGAGAAACGGCTGGTCCAATACAAGGGCGCTTTCGCCTATCCCACGGTGCTGGAAGGCGTATTGCTGCAGCCGGGACACGCCGATGAAGAAGGCTGGACCCACTTCGTCAACCACGTCTCGGAGGACGAGGTGGTGGTCCTTTCCCGTCCCGCCACAGAGCCGCTGTACCTGGTGGTGGAAGTCTTCCTCTTCGCCATCCTGGCCTTCCTGGCCGTATCGGCCCTCTGCTGGCGGAGCAAACGCGCCGGTGGGCGGCGTTACTACCAGGCGCGCATCGGCCTGGTGGTTTACGTCTCGCTGATCGTCACCCTGGTGGCGATGGCCGTTTTCAGCGTCTGGTTCGTCTACAAGCGCAACAACGCCGATATGCAGAGCATTATGACCGCGCGCATCAATACCCTGCAGTCTATGTTGCAGGAGCACCTGCGTATGGTCCAGACACCGGACGAGGCAGCATCGGCCGACGTCCTTCGCTCGGTGGAGACGGTGGGCAACAACCTCCGGTGCGACATCACCCTCTTCGACATTTCCGGCCGGGTGCTGATGAGCACCACCCCGGAGGTGTACGACCGGATGATCCTGGGTCATCGGCTGGACGACCACGCCTTCAACAGCATCATCTACGCGCACAAGCGCTTCTATATGCACGCCGAACGGGTGGGACGCCGCCGCTACTACGCGCTGTACGCCCCGGTGATGAACAGCGACGGCCGGATGGTGGCCATCGCCTCGTCACCGTTCACGGACTTCACCTCCGATCTGGAGACGGAAGCCGCCCTGCACGTGAGCATCATCATCGTCATCTTCCTGCTGCTGCTCCTGAGCGCCCGCTTCGTCACCTTCGAGGTGGTGCGCCGGATGTTCCAGCCCCTGCAGGAGCTGCGCCGCAAGATGACCGTCCCGGACGTGTCCTCGCTGGAGCAGCTCCAATATACCCAGGACGATGAAATCACCCCGCTTGTGGAGGCCTACAACCGGATGGTCCAGTCCCTGGGCGAGAGTTCCCGCCGCCTGGCGCAGGCCGAACGGGACAAAGCCTGGACGGATATGGCCCGCCGCGTGGCGCACGACCTGAAGAACCCGCTCACCCCCATCAAGCTCCAGCTGCAGATGCTGATGCGGATGAAGGCATCGGGCAATCCGGCCTGGCAGGACCGCTTCGACGAAGTGGCCGGAACCGTCCTATACCACGTGGATCTGCTGGCCGATTCCGCCGACCAGTTCTCCACCTTCGCCAAGCTCTACGACCAGAAGAGCGAGCGGCTGGACCTGGATGCCCTGGTGCGGCAGGAAGTGGATCTGTTCGACGCCCGCGAGGACGTCCGGATCGATTACTTCGGCCTGCCGGATTCCTGGGTATCGGCCCCCCGCCCGCAGCTCACACGCGTGATCGTGAACCTGATTACCAACGCCATCCAGGCTATGGAGGGCCAGAAAGAGGCCAAGCGGTTGGTAGTAGCCGTGAGGAACGCCGTGGAAGACGGCTTCTACGACATCGTGGTGGAAGACAACGGCCCGGGTGTGGCCGAGGACCAGCAGGAGCTCATCTTCACCCCGGACTTCACCACCAAGACCAGCGGCAGCGGCCTGGGCCTTGCCATCTGCCGGCGCATCGTGGAGCACTGTGGCGGCTCCATCGCCTACAGCCGCTCCTTCACCCTGGGCGGCGCCTGCTTCACCGTGAAATATCCGAAGGCGTAGGGTTTTGTCTTGCCCCCGTTTTCACTATATTATTAACAGTCAATCGAATACAAAAAGTCCTCCCTGCCGATAAAGAGGGAGGACTTTTCGTAAAGTGTTTACCGTCAATGAGTTGCCGGAAACGCTTATTTCACGCGCTGGCCGTAGCTGCGGTCCGTGGTGTTCACGGTGATGACTTCACCGGTTTCGATGAACAGGGGAACCATAATCTTGGCGCCGGTCTCGAGGGTGACTTCCTTGAGGGCCGAGGTGGAGGCGGTGTTGCCCTTCACAGCGGGTTCGCTGTAGGTAACCTCCAGGGTTACGTAGGTGGGAAGTTCGCAGGTGAGGCAGCGCTCCTCGGGTTCGGTGAGGAACATCATTTCCACACGCTGGCCTTCTTTCATCAGGTCTGCGTTCTCCACAACGTCGTGGGAAAGGGTAATCTGCTCGTAGGTCTCTTCGTGCATAAAGTTGAAGGCCTCGCCGTCGTCATAGAGGTACTGATAGGGACGACGCTCCACGCTGATGGTATCGAGCTTCACGCCTGCAGTAAAGGTGTTCTCCAGGATGCGGCCGTTCTCCAGGTTGCGCAATTTGGTTTTGACAAAGGCAGGGCCCTTGCCGGGTTTCACGTGCTGGAAGTACACTACAACGCAGGGTTTGCCGTTGAACATAATGTACATTCCGTTTTTCAGATCAGCAGTAGTTGCCATAAAAATGTATTATTAGTTAATCGTTTCTGTCAAAAAGCCCACAAAATTAACGATTTGTCCCTTTTTCTGCAAATTTTCTTTCGACCTGCAGCGTTCTTCCGGCGCGGGACGGCAGGGGCAGGTGCACAGCGTCCGAATCCGTGGCCACCCTCGGCCACGTAAGAGGGAGGGGCCCACGGAGGCGCTTTGCGCCGATGGATGGGAGGGGTCGCGAAGCGACGATTCGGCGCTGTGTGCCTGCGCCTGGCGTCAGACGCGCGGATGCTCCTTGCGGTAGAGTTCCCAGGAGTTAAATAGATTCTGCCAGATGGCATATAGTCCCCCGGCCACGGAAGTGACGGGGGTTAAATAACTGTAGCCCAGCCAGATGAGAAAGCCCGTGTTCTTCTGGCCCAGGGCCTGGCCGGCGGTCTGTCCCCCGATGCGGCGGCCGGCGGCGAACTGGAAGGCGCAGCAGGCCAGGGAGACGGCCACGATCCCCCCGACGGCCGCCAGGCCCAGGCCGCTGAGCACCAGCGCGCGGGTGGCCAGGGTCATCGCCATCGTGAGGCAGACGCCCCAGATGTAGAAAGCATTGCCGGCCCAGCGCATCAGGCGGCGCTGGAGGCGCGGGCAGGTGTAACGGATGAGCCAGGCCACCAGTCCCGGCAGGATAAGTACCGGGAACACCCGGATGGCGATATGCCCCACATAGGTCCAGAACCCCAGGCTTTCGGAAGGGTTCACCAACGGAATAACAAGCGGAATGAGGAAGGTTCCCGCCACATTGATCATCACCAGGTAGGTAACGGTGGCGGCCAGGTTGCCTCCCAGGCGGTCCGTAATCACCCCGGCGGCCGATGCCGTGGGGCAAATAAGACAGATCATCGCACATTCGAGGAGCATCCTGCCCACGCCCGGCGAAAGATGCCGGATCACGAGGGCCAGCGCGAGGAAACAGCCCATTTGCAGCGCCAGCGCCCCGGCGTGCCACTTGCTGGGCCTCAGGTCGTGGGGAGAAACTTTCACGAACTGGAAAAACAGCAGCAGGGCGATGCCCACCCGCTGTCCCACGGACACAAAGGGATGCAGCCAATATCCCTGCGAGTGCAGGGCCGGGAGCGAATGATAACCCAGGTAAAGGCCCACGCCCAGCAGCAGGGCGGCGGGCAGCATCCAGTCGCGGACCAGTTGGGCGGCCTTATTCATTCTTGGGGACAAGGGGGCCGAAAAGCTTGTCGATGAGCGGATCCGTCAGGCGCATACAAAGGCCGGTGAAAAGGGCCAGGATCAGCGTTCCTTCGCGGATGACCACGGTGCTGCCGTTTCCGGTGAGCAGGCCGAAGGCGATCCACGAGAAAGCGGCCGTGAGCACCACCAGGGCCACGTCGAACCACACTTTCACCACGCCGAAAGGCTTGCGGAAGACATCGGCGAGAACGGCCACCGTCTTGTCGCCGGCCAGGATCCATCCGTCGCCCACCACTTCCAGCTTGATGCCGATGGCCGTGAGCACGACCCCCGCCAGGCACAGCAGGATCTGCGCCCAGTATTGCGTGGCCGGACTACCGATAGCGTCGAAGAGCCAGATGGACGCGTCGCACATATAGCCGAACACGAAGGCCGCAGGGATCTGCATCAGGTACTCCAGCTTGAATTTCTTCCGGAGGATGAGCGCCTGCAGCGTGATGAAAACCAGGTGCATCATCCAGGTGAAGGTGCCGATACTGATGGCCGTCCACTGCAGATTCAGGATGGTGGGCGGACAGGAGGGCGGCGCGATGCCCAGGTTGGATTTAATGGAAATGGCTACACCCAGGGCTACGATAATGAGGCCCAGCGTGGAGATGCCGTATCGGATGGCTATGTTTTTCAACTGCATAAAAGTCGCTTAGGGATTACAAATATCCGTATTATTGTGTAATTTTGCAAACTACCAAAAACAATGGAAATGAAAAAGACCTTTATCGTTATGATGTCTATGCTTGCCTTCGCGGCTTGCGGCCCCAAAGGAGGTGCCCCGGCCCTGGATATGGCGAATCTGGATCCTTCCGTGAGCCCGAAGGAAGACTTTTATCAGTATTCCACCGGCGGCTGGCAGAAGAACAATCCCCTGCGGCCGGAATTCTCCCGCTACGGCAGCTTCGACGCCCTGCGCGAGCAGGCCCAGGAGAACCTGAACGCCCTCTTCCAGAGTATGACGGAACTGGAAACTGTCCCCGGAAGCGTGGAGCAGAAGATCTCGGACCTCTATAAGATGGCGATGGACTCCACCGCCCGCAACGCCGCCGGCGCGGAGCCTATCCAGCCTTACATCGCGGATATTCTCGCCGTGAAGGACAAGGCGGAACTCGCCTCTCTCCTCGGCAAGATGAACCTTTACGGCGAAGGCGGCTTCTTCGGCAATTATGTGGAGGCCGACCTGAAGGACAGCGACGCCCAGGTGCTCTACATGGGCCAGGGCGGCCTGGGAATGGGCGACCGGGATTACTACCTGAAGGAAGAGAACGCCGCCCTGAAAGAAGGCTACAAGGCGTTCCTCGTCAAGGTGCTGACCCTTGCCGGCGTAGCCGATGCCGAAAAAGTGACGGCGCAGGATATGGAGGTGGAGGACGCCCTCGCACAAGCTTCCTGGACCCGCGAGCAGAACCGCAATATGCTGGCCATCTACAACCCGATGTCATCGGCCCAGGTCTGCAAGACCTATCCCGGCATCCGCTTCGACCTCATCAGCGAGGCCGCCGGCGTGGCCCCGCAGGAGAAGATCATCGTGCAGCAGCCTTCCTACTTCGCGGCCCTTTCCAAATTCCTGCTGAAAACCCCGCTGGAGACCCTCAAATCCTATCTCCTGTGCCAGTTCGTGGCCGGACAGTGCGGGTCCCTCTCGGATGAATTCTATACCGCCAGCTGGGAGTTCTTCTCCCACCAGATGGCCGGCGCCCAGGAAGAGCAGCCCCGCTGGAAGCGCGCGATGGCCGTTCCGAACGGCCTGCTGGGCGAAGCCGTGGGCGAGATGTACGTGAGCCGCTACTTCCCCGAGAGTTCCAAGCAGAAGATGGTGACGCTGGTGGAGAACCTGCGCAGCGCCCTGGGCGAGCACATCGACTCCCTGGAGTGGATGGGCGACGAAACCAAGGCGAAAGCCCGCGAAAAGCTGGCCGCCTTCACCGTCAAAATCGGCTATCCGGACAAGTGGAAGGACTACAGCACGCTGGAAATCAATCCCGAAAACGGTTACTACGAGAACCTGCGCAAAGCCCACGCCTGGTATGTGCAGGACAACCTCCAAAAGCTGGGCAAACCTACGGACAAGACCGAATGGGGAATGACCCCCCAGACGGTGAACGCCTACTACAACCCCACCACCAACGAGATCTGCTTCCCGGCGGCCATCCTCCAGAAGCCCTTCTTCGATCCCGAGGCCGATGAACCCGTGAACTACGGCGGCATCGGCGTTGTCATCGGCCACGAAATGTCCCACGGCTTCGACGACCAGGGTTCGATGTTCGACGCCCACGGCAATATGGAAAACTGGTGGACCGAAGAGGACAAGGCCAAATTCGACGCCCTGGGCGACAAACTCGTAGCCCAGTTCGACGCGGTGGAGGTCCTTCCCGGCGTACACGCCAAGGGACGCTATACCCTGGGTGAGAACATCGGCGACCACGGCGGTCTGTCCATCGCCTTCACCGCTATGGAGAAGGCCGTGGAGGGCGAAGATCCGATGATCGACGGTTTCACCCGCGCCCAGCGCTTCTACCTGAGCTACGGCGCCATCTGGGCCCAGAACATCACGGACCAGGAAAAGGCCCGCCTCACCAATATGGATCCGCACTCGCTGGCTGTCAACCGCGTGAACGTGAGCGTGCGCAACTTCCAGACCTTCTTCGACGCCTGGGATATCCACGAGGGTGACGCGATGTTCCGCCCGGAAGAAGAACGCGTACACATTTGGTAGCGGAGAGCTTCATAGCCCGTAAACTGAAGTTTCAGGGGAATCTGGCGGCGACTGCCATCGCCGTCAGTTTCTTCGTTATCATCGTCGCCGTCGCGGTGAGCGCCGGTTTCCGCAGCGCCATCCGGGAAGGGGTGGCGGCCCTGAGCGGGGACGTGCGCATCGAACCCTACGCCTCTTCGGTGGGGGCCGATCCTACCCCGATGCCTGCTCATCTACCCTCGGAAGACGCCGTGAAGGCCCTTCCGGGGGTGGTGGACATCCATCCGGTCGCCCTCCGCGCCGGCATCGTCAAGAGCGGGGACATCGTGCACGGCGTGGTGGTGAAAGGCACCGCCCGCCCGGACAGTACGGCGCTCGGCGTCTCCATCCCCCATCGGCTCAGCGAAATCACCGGACTGGGCGTGGGCGACGACCTCGTCACCTACTTCGTGGGAGAGAAGGTCCGCGTGCGCAAATTCAAGATCACCGAGGTGCACCGCGACCTCATCGAAGTGGACGACAACCTCCTCGTCTATGCCCGTCTGGAGGATATCCAGCGCCTGAACGGCTGGAGCGCGGACGAGGTTTCCTGCCTGGACGTTTCCTTGAGCGACCGGGCTTCCAGGAAGGAGGTTTCCGGACTCATCGGCCACATCCTCCTCAACAGCGACGATTCCGTCGAGTCCGGACTCTACATTTCCTCCTCGGAGGACCGCTATCCGCAGATTTTCGACTGGCTGGGCCTGCTGGATATGAACGTACTGGTCATCCTCATCCTGATGACGGTGGTGGCCGGATTCAATATGGTGAGCGGCCTGCTGATTATGCTGCTGAGGAAGATTCCCACCATCGGCACGCTCAAAACCCTCGGAATGAGCAACCAGGCCGTGGGGAAACTGTTCCTCCGCATCGGCGCCCGGGCCGTCGTGAAAGGAATGCTCTGGGGGAACGCCCTCGCCCTCCTTTTCTGCCTGGTGCAGGGAACCACCCACCTCATTCCGCTGGATCCGGCGAACTACTTCGTCTCCTGGGTGCCCGTAAAAGTGAATCTCCTGTGGATTCTGGGGGCCGATGCCGTCGCTTTCGCCGGCATCCTCGCGCTCATCTGGCTGCCCTCCCGGCTGGTCGTCGGCGTGGATCCCGCCAAAACCGTCAAGGCCGACTGATAAGAAAATAATTCTTATCTTTGCAGGAATATGGCAAAGATCTGGACAGATATTCTGCTGCCGCTGGCCGTCGCGGGCGCCCTCGTCGCCCAGACCGCCGGAGTGGAGGTGCACCGCGCCGCCCGCCTGGGCGTGTGGGAGCCGTCTGTCCTGAGGGATACCGTCCCGCCGGTGCTGCCGGACACCATCCGGAGCCTGCCCGACACGCTGGCCGCACCGCCGGATTCCCTCGCCGACGAAGAGGACTTCGACTTCTTCGCAGAGGAGCAGGAGGACACCCTCCCCAAGGTCTTCGCCCGCGACACGATGAAGGTGCCGGACAGCCTCCGTACCACCGATCCTTTCCTGTACGAGTGGTACGTCGCCACCAAGGACAGCTACACGCACAAGATCGTGGTGGATTCCCTGCGGGAAGCCGGCGATTCGCTCATCTGGCCGCGCATCGATTCGCTTTTCCTGGCGGATTCCACCGCCGCCGCCAAACTGGCCCTGGAGCGCAAGCTCGCCGCAATGACCAAAGCCGAGCGCAAGCGCTGGTACTACGAGAACGTGGAACTCCCGAAGCAGCTGCGCAAGCAGGACTCCATCTTCAAGGTCAAAGACAGCCTGCAGGCCATCCGGGACAGCATCCGTCAGAACACGCCGCGCATCCTGGAAACGGGCTTCCTAGCGGATTCCCTGTACTACAAGCGCCTGGTGAGCTGGCGGCACGGATCGCTGTTCAACACCGTGGAGACCTTCGACTGGGACACCACCGCGAACTATCATTTCTACGACTATCCCTTTATGCGGGACGGTGAGGCCGGCGCCTCCTGGCTGGGTATGCCCGGCAGCGCCTACCAGTCCTACAACTTCTTCCACCGGGATTCCGAAGCCCCGGGCTTCTATGCTCCGCTGGAAGGCTGGACCTGGACGCGGGAGAACCTGCCCCAGTTCAACACCAAGACGCCCTACACGGAACTGGAGTATTCGGGAAATCTCTTCAGCAGCAGCAATCTGGCGGCCGACAATTTCCGGGTGTTCACCACGCAGAACATCCTGCCGTCGCTGAACATCAATCTGGAAATGCGCCGTTACGGCGGCGCCGGCAACCTGCAGAACGACAAGACCGACAACCGCAGTTACGTGGTGGCCGGCAATTACCTGGGCAGGCGTTACCTGGCCCACGGCGGCTTCATCCTGAACAAGAGCACCAAGGAGGAGAACGGCGGCGTACAGGACAACGCGTGGGTGCGGGACACCACGGTGGACGTGCGGGAAATCGACGTGAACCTGGCTGCGGCCAGCAACCGCTACCGCAAGATGACCTTCTTCTACGACCAGAGCTACCGCATTCCCTTCACCTTCCTGGAGCGGCTGAAGCATCGCGGAGACAGCACCTGGACCCCGGCCGATACCCTGAACAAGGACATCACCACCGCCTACATCGGCACCTCCACGGAATACAGCTCCTACACGAAGAAGTACGTGGACAATACATCGGCCAAGCTGTCCTCCTTCTACAACGACCTCTTCTACATCAATCTCTCGAAGAGCGCCGATTCCCTGCGCACCACCCGGCTGGAGAACCGCGTTTTCCTGCGGCTGCAGCCCTGGAAGGAAGACGCCATCGTCTCCAAGATCGAAGGCGGCGTGGGCAACCGGCTGCAGCACTTCTACCTGCAGGGGCCCTACGATGCCCTATACAAGGCCGACAATCCGCGCTGGAACAGCTTCTATGCCTATGCCGGGGTAGAAGGCGGCGTAGGGAAATACTTCGACTGGGATGCGACGGGACTGATCACTTTTGCAGGCGCGGAGGCTGGAGACTTCTTCGTTCGGGCCAATGCCAAGTTCAGTTTCTACCCGTTCCGGCGGGCGCGGAAGAGTCCCGTCACCCTGGGGGCCCGTTTCGAGACATCGCTCACGGAGCCGGAGTATTATCGGCAACATTTCTATTCCAACCACTTCAAGTGGGAGAACGACTTCGGGAAGTCTTCCCTCACCCGGCTCACGGCTACGGTGGACATTCCCTATTGGAACTTGAAAGCACAGGCCGGTTATGCCCTGGTGGGCGGATACAATTACTACGACACGCAGGGCATCTCCCAGCAGCACGGAAACGCGTTCAGCGTGATTATGGGGTCCGTTTCGCATCATCTTACGCTGGGACCGGTCCATCTGGAGAACACTTTGCTGGCACAGGGGTCATCGGCCCCCGAGGTGCTGCCCCTCCCCGCCCTGGCGGTGAACGCCCGCTGGTATCTTCAGTTCAACGTCGTTTCCCCTGAAGTGCTGAAGCTGCAGATCGGCCTCAATACCCGTTATACCACCTTGTGGTACGCGCCGGCCTACAATCCGGTGGCCGGCGTGTTTATGCTCCAGGACGAGGTCCGATACGGGAACACCCCGGTTTCAGACATTTTCATCAACGCCCAGTGGAAGAATTGCTGCGTCTTCTTCAAGTACGAGAACGCCGGCCGCGGCTGGCCTTCCAAGGTGCACGACTTCTTCACGGCCCATCACTACATCCAGACCGAGCCCACCATCAAGTTCGGCATTTCCTGGCCGTTCTACCCGCCGCTCAACAAGGCCAAGACGCTGTCTGAACGCGCCGGAAGCGGGTTCGGCGGCAGTTCTTCCGGCTCCGGCGGCGGCTCCGGATTCGGTGGATTCGGCGGGCTGGGAGGCGGCGGCGGCCTGGGCGGATTCCAGTCCGGTTTATAGCGATGGCACGCAAATCCCTTCTGATCGGCGTCGCCATCACGCTTGTCCTGCTCCTGATTCCTGTCACGAGAGAGCCCGTTCCTTCCCTGGAAGATGCGGCGCTCCAACGCACCCTGCTGGAACGTGGTGATGCGCATTTCTGGATGCAGAAGCGTTTTCTGAGGAGCAAGTCGGTGAACCTTTCCGCCATCAGCCAGTACGACGCCCTTATCCGGCAGGCGGCGGACAGCATCGGCTGGGACTGGCGGCTGCTGGCGGCCGTGATTTATCACGAATCGCGCTTCCACAACGAGGCCGCTTCTTCGAAGGGGGCCCGCGGCCTGATGCAGATCCGCAGCAAGCGCTATACGGAAGAAGAACTGCTGAACCCCGCCCGGAACCTTTCCATCGGCACAAGCTATCTGCGGAAACTGGAAAACCGCTATCTGGACGCCGCCGGACCCGACGAAGCCATCAAGTTCGCCCTGGCCTCCTTTAACCTGGGGGACGGTCGCGTGGAATCCCTTGTCGCTCAGGCCGCCGCCGACAGCCTGGACGCCACCTGCTGGGACGCCGTCGCCACCCTCCTCCCGAAGGGGCATCACACTGTCTCTTACGTCAATAACGTGCTGAACACCTACGCCTACTATTCACGGCTCTATCCGCGGTAAGGGCGTCCCTTACCGCACATCCATCCGGATGCGTTTTGTCTTAGGATAAAGGTTGTTGCAGCGCGTGCCCAGGTTTTTCGCGGGGCCCAGGGGATGGCCTTCAAAGCAGATGGTCACAAAGCCGGTGGGGGCATCTTCCGGGAGCACCAGCGCATCGCCGTGCAGGTAACGGAGGGCCGTCACGCGGTCTACGTTCACGAGCGGGTCGCTGGGAGCATCGCTTGCGGCCGGGCGTTCGGCCTTGAAAACAAGGAAGGGATCCGCGGAGAGGACCGGAGCGTCCCCTGTTTTCTGCAGCGCTGCCACAAACTGACCCTCGCCGGGCACGAGGCCGGGGAGGAGCAGTTGGCCGTGACGGGTCTTCACGACGGGCGGGAAATCCTGCAGCGGGAGGATATCGGCCCCTAGCTCATCGGCGATCCAAGCCACCGTATCATCATTTTCCAGATGATTGAAGGTGCAGGTGGAATAGATGAGAAGGCCGCCGGGCTTCAGGGTGGGCCAGATATCGGCCAGGATTCTCCGGGAGCGCGCGGCGCAGAAATCGACGGTGGAAAGCGACCATTCCGCCACGGCCTGGGCGTCCTTGCGGAACATCCCTTCGCCGGAACAGGGGACATCGGCCAGGATGACGTCGAAGAGAGGGTCCTTTCCGAAGGCCGACGGATCCCGCGACACGCAGCCCACGCGGGCGTCGCCCCAGGTCTCGAGGTTACTCCGGAGGACGCTGTACCGCCCGCGCATCACTTCGTTCGCGAGCAGGGTGAATCGGTCGCCGAAGCGCTCCCGCAGCGAAGCGGCGAGGTCGGTAGTCTTGCCGCCGGGAGCGGCGCACAGATCCAGCACGCGGCAGCCTGGCTGCAGGGCGCCCGTCACCTGGCGGAACACGTGCCCCACGAACATCGCCGAGGAATCCTGCACATAATAGCATCCCGCGTGAAAAAGCGGGTCCAGCGTGAATACGGGCCGATTCTTAAACAAATAGCCATACGGACTCCAGGGAACGGGAGCCGCGTCGTCGAAGGGGCAGGTTCGGGTTTTGGAGGGATTCAGACGGATGGAAACCGAAGGCGACTCGCCGAGGGCTTTTGCCACGGCTGAAGCCCGGCCCGTCGAGGCCTGCAGCAGGTCCAGAAATCCGTCCGGGAAGTTCATTATTTCTCCCACTGAGAGAGGTCGAAGCCTTCCGGCATCTTGCCGTTGGAGGCGTCTACCAGACCGTCCACCACTTTGTCCAGCGCTTCTTTCAGCTTGCCGGAGAGCATCATCTTCATCATCAGGTTAAGGTCGGCCTCCACCTGAATCCAGAAATCCGTCTTGTACGGGTCCTGGGCCGACGGGTCGAAATGCATCACGATGTGGAAGGCGAAGGGGGCGCCGAAGTCCACCAGTTCGATGCGGGAATAGGGCACCCGCTCGTGCATTTTTACGCCGATGTTAAAGCCCTGCACCGTGGCGGTGAGGGTGTCGAAGGTGGCGGTGACCATCTCCTTCTTGTCTTCCGGGAGCATATTCCGGAAGTTCTGCAGGTCCGTGAAGGCCATATACAGTTCGTGCGGCTGGCGCGAAACGATCCCGTGTTTGCTTTCGATATTGGTCATAAATTCTTATATTTGTGTGGCGGAAGGGCTGGGCGCTCCCGCAGGGAGCATCGGCCTTCTTTTTCGCGACCGAGGGAGCGCCCCCCTTCCCGCCATACGCAAAGGTAATAAAAAATGCACAAAATCTATTTCGAGAAACGGTGTATCATCATCTGCGCCCCTACGGAAGAGGCCCTGTCGGACCCCAATTCCGTGGAATTCCACGTGGGCGAAGTGCTGGACATCCACGCTCTGGTGCGGATGTTCGAGGTGCAGGACACCCTTTCCCGGATTTATATTCCCACCGACGACATCGAGAAAACCTATCGGCGCGTATGTTCCGAGTTCAAGGAGGTGAACGCCGCCGGCGGGCTGGTGTCCAACCGGCGGGGAGATTTCCTTCTCATTTCCAGAAACGGCCTCTGGGACCTCCCGAAGGGCCATCAGGAAGCCGGCGAAGACATCGAAGTGTGCGCGATGCGGGAAGTGCAGGAAGAGACGGGCGTGGACCAACTGGAACTGCGCAGGCTCATTTGCATTACGGACCACGTGTATTTCCGCGATAACCGCTGGCACCTCAAGCACACCTGGTGGTACGATATGCTCTATACGGACCCCACCAACCTCACGCCCCAGCGGGAAGAAGATATCACCAAAGCCGCCTGGGTGGCGAAGAGTTCCCTGCCGCCTTTCCTGAAGAATACCTATCCTTCCATCCAGGAAGTCTTCCGCGAAGCGAGGATATAGTGAAACTTTTTTCCTTCGGCAGTCGTATATAAAGAGTATCGACACTTCAGCGAGTAATGAAACTTTCTCAATTCAACTTTGAGCTTCCCGCGGACCGTATCGCCCGGGAGCCTGCCCGCTGGCGGGATGAAGCCCGTCTGATGGTCCTGCACAAGGACAGCGGCGAAATCGAGCACTGCCTCTTCAAGGATATCATCAACTATTTCGGCAAGGGAGACATTTTTGTCCTCAACGACACCAAGGTCTTTCCCGCCCGCCTGTACGGCAAGAAGGAAAAGACCGGGGCCGACATTATGGTCCTGCTCCTTCGCGAGCTCAACCGCGAGCAGCGCCTCTGGGACGTGATCGTGGATCCGGCGCGGAAAATCCGCATCGGCAACAAGCTTTACTTCGGGGAGGACGAGTCCCTGGTGGCCGAGGTGATTGACAACACCACTTCGCGCGGCCGCACCCTGCGCTTCCTCTTCGATGGCCCGTATGAGGACTTCAAGGAAGCCCTTTTCGCCCTGGGAGAGCCCTTCGTGCCCGATTGGGTGAAGGACAAGGTGACGCCGGAAGACACGGAGAATTACCAGACCATCTTCGCCAGGCACGAGGGCGCCGTGAGCGCTCCGGCGGCCGGCCTGCACTTCAGCCGCGAGCTCTTCAACCGGATGATTCTCAAGGATATCGAGAAGACTTTCATCACCGTACATATGGGCATCGGCCACTTCCGCACCGTGGATGTGGAGGACCTCTCCAAGCACCGGATGGACTCCGAGCGGCTCATCATCTCCGAGGAGGCATCGGCCGCCATCAACAAGGTCAAACGGGCCCACGGGAAAGTGGTCGCGATCGGCGCCACCGTGATGCGCGGTCTGGAGACGTACGTCACCACCACGCACGAGGTGAATCCCTTCGACGGATGGACCAACAAGTTCATCTTCCCGCCCTATCAGTATTCCGTGCCGGATGCCATCGTATCCAATTTCCACCTGCCGCAGAGCACGATGCTGATGAGCGTCGCGGCCTTCGGCGGCTACAAGAACGTGATGGCCGCCTACGACGAAGCCCTCAAGGAAGGCTACCGCTTCGGCCCGTACGGAGACGCCCTCCTGATTCTCTGATACAACGGCTAAAACAACATTCCAATCGGCTAAAACCGCACAAGTTATCAACAACCTGTGCGGTTTTTCATTTCCCCTCCCTATCTTTGGCGCTATGAGTTACACGGACGAACAAGTGGCGCTCTGCGCCCTGAACAACATCCTCGGGTATCAACCCAAACTGGCCCTTTCCTTAATTGAGGAATTCGGGAATCCCATCGATTTATTTGATGGATCTTTGGCCTCGTATGATATTCCGACAAAAGCGCGCTGCAGCGCGCCGGCGGAGGGCGTGTCCTTGGCACAAGGACATACTAGCCCGGGAACATCGCCTTTCGCCCAGCTGGTCCCCGCGACCCTCATTTGGGCCCGGAAGGAGCTGGCGAAAGTGGAGGAAAAAGGATTCCGCTTCATCGGGCTGAACGACGAGGACTACCCGGAGGCGCTGCGCGAATGCGAGGACCCGCCGCTGGGGCTGTACCTGAACGGGAGCAGTTCTCCCACGGAAATCTTTGGTCTGAGGCCGATGGTGGGCATCGTCGGCACGCGGGACATCAGCCCGTACGGGCGGGAATGGTGCCGGAAAATCGTGGAGGCGCTCGCCGCGGCCGCGGTACAGCCCTGCATCGTGAGCGGCCTCGCCTTCGGGGCCGACGGCATCGCACATCGCACGGCTCTGGACTGCGGCCTCACCACGGTGGGAGTGATGGCTACCGGCATCGACAGCATCTATCCCTGGCGCCATACGGACCTGGCGATGGACATCGTCCGCACGCCGGGCTGCGGCCTCGTCACCGACTATCCGATGGGGACGGCTCCCGTGGCGCTGAACTTCCTGCGCCGCAACCGCATCATCGCCGGGCTGGTTAGGGGCGTCATCGTGGTGGAATCCAAGTCCAAGGGCGGTTCTCTGATGACCGCGCGCTATGCGGTGGAGTATTCCCGCGACGTGTATGCCCTCCCAGGGCGGGCCGATGACCTCCGCAGCGCCGGCTGCAACTCGCTCATCGCCCACAATATGGCGCAGCTCATTACATCGCCGGAGGAGCTGGTGGGCCAGTTGGGCCTGGGAGCGGCGGTGCGCGGGGCCGGAGGCTCCTGGGGCAAGGGCGCCCGCTCGCTGGAACGGGTGCTGGAGAAGGAGTTCGGCCCGGAATCGGCCCCCTACAAGGTGGGGCTGGCCGTCCGCGACCATCGAGGTGCCACGGCCGACGACCTCGCCGCCCTCACCGGCCTTCCCATCGCCGCCGTGCTCGAGGGCATCGGCCTGCTGGAAGTCCACGGCATCATCACCACCGACCTCCTGCGCCGCTGCGCCCTCTCTCAGGCGTATGCGTAGGCTCAGTCATCGGCCCGGGCAAAGACTTGGCCCCGAAATAGCCCCACCCTGGTGCCCTCCGTGGTCAACACCCGCCATTCCCCCATCCTGAACGGCACCCGCCTTGGGCCTTCCTTCGCCTTGGACCAGGTCCAGGCACTTTTTGGACGAGGTTCGATTCCACCCCCTGGACCTGGTCCACCACATCGGCCTTCCAGCCATCTGAGAGCCACACCCGCTGGACCTGGTCCAGCACATTTAAACGAACCTCGTCCAATTATTAACCACACCTCGTCCATTATCGCTCTGGACCAGGTCCAAAACAAGACAACCCATAAACAAAAACAATATGCTCCTATCCGTAACAAGAAAACTCCCTTCGGGGAAAACGAAAAGCGTTCACCCCTACCACGTTTGTATGAAGGGTCTCTCGGCGGCCCTTCTCTGTAGGGACAATGAAGATTACGGCGTCCTTGTCAAATACATTGCCATCTGTGCCAAGCGCAAGAACGTAATCGTCATTATTTATGAAGTCAACTCCAATCATTGCCACGTCGCCGTGCTGTCCGCCACTTATCAGGAGGCCTGTGATTACGCCGACGAACTGAAGCGGACCTATGCCCAATGGTTCCAAATCAAATATTTTGAGAAGCATATCCTCAAGGATACAGACGTGCAAGCACTTCTGCTGGATTCGGAATGGTACGTCAGAAACGCCCTCGCATACATTCCGCGCAATGCTATTGACAATGGATTTGCCGTAGACACTTACAAGTGGAGCGGCTACCGGGCTATGTTTTCCGATAAAGCAAAAAAACTGTCCGGGCTTCCCGTGTGCAAGTTTACCCGGCGTGAACAGGACCGGATTATGCACACCCGTGATTCGCTTAAAGACGTCTCCTGGCTCATAGATACAGACGGAGATCTGATGCCCGAAACCTTTTGTGACTCCGACTACCTGGAACAGGCTTTCAACCACGACCAGGCATTCTGGCTGAAAACCATCGGTGCGCTGAACCCGGCGGAAATGGAGGAAAAACTGGTGGAAGCGCCAAGGAAGATACTACCCGACAGCGAACTCTATAAAGTGGTTTCCGAAACGGCTCTCCGCTGGTTTTCCCAGGGGATGGCCGACCTGACAAAAGAAAGGAAATACCGGCTTCTTACCTACATCCATCGAACCAGAAAAACAACCGTACATCAACTTGCAAGGGTTTTCTCCCTGTCACGGGAAGAGGTCTGCCGCGCCCTTGGCCTTAAAAAGCAGAAAGATTTGGAAAATTCATCGGGATGGACGAAATTTGTGTGAATAAAAGAGCTAACTATGAAGAAGACCTTATTTCTATTTGTATGCTTGCTGGGAATGATGATTCCCTGCCACGCTCAGCAGACCAGTTCATTCCCTCAAGGTCCTATGTCCATCAGCCCCTGGACCGGCAAACTTAGTGTAGGCGGCGTTACCATTGAGAAAGAACTCTGGGACCGGTATTTCTCTCCCGAAGACCTGGCCGATTTCAAGAGCGGAAAAATTATGAACGACGTGGGCGGCATCGTTGCCACCGTTGGCGCCATTCCGTTTGGGTATGGATTGGGGTATGTCCTGGGGTGGCGCGCAGGAGGAGGCCCCACCGACCATCCGAGCTATCAGACAGCAAAGACCTGCTTATGGGTTGGTTTAGGAGTGATGGTCGCTGGTCTGGCTGTCGGGATTCCCGGATCCGTCAAAATGAACCGGGCCGTTAAGCATTACAACACGTCACTCACCTATCAACCGGAACTCCGCTGGGGGAATACGGAGAACGGCTTCGGTCTGGCGTTTGCTTTCTAGCCGGGATGTTTGTCGACACGCATACGCATTTTTACGACGAGTGGCTGCGGCCGGACGCGGAAGCGGCCGTGCAGCGGGCGCTGGATGCGGGCGTGGGCAAGATGCTGCAGGCCGATATCGACTCCCGCGAACGTCCGTTTATGTGGGAGATAGGCCGAAAATATCCCGGCGTGCTCTTCCAGATGCTGGGGGTCTATCCCGGCTCCCTCACCGCCGAAAACTGGCAGGACGAACTGGACCAGGTGTTCTCCCTCGCCTCAGGGGTATCCGCTCCCTTCGGCGAGTTCATCGCCATCGGCGAAGTGGGGCTGGATTATCACGAGGGGAAGGAATACGCCGCGATTCAGAAGGAAGCGCTGCGGATACAACTGGAGCTGGCATCGGCCAAAAACCTGCCGGTGAACATCCACCTCAGGGATGCCTGGGAGGACTTTTTCGAAGTGCTGGAAGACTGCGCGCACCTGCATCTGAGGGGGAATCTCCACTGCTTCAGCGGAAGCTACGAGACCTACGAACGGGCGAACCGCAGCGGCGAGTGGTCGGTGGGAATCGGCGGCGTGATCACCTTCAAGAACAACAAACTGGTCCAGGTGCTGCAGCGCATTCCGCTCGAAAGAATCCTGCTGGAGACCGACGCCCCCTACCTGGCCCCCACCCCGCACCGCGGGGAGCGAAACGAGAGCTCCTTCCTGCCGCTGATCGCCGCGAAAGTGGCCGAAGTGAAAGGCGTGCGCCTCGAAGAAATCGAAACCATAACAACCCAAAACGCCGAACGGCTGTTCGCAATATGAACGCATCCATCCTCATCATCTACACCGGCGGGACCATCGGAATGAAGGAAGACCCCTCCGACGGCACCCTCAAGCCCTTCGACTTCAACCAGATCCTGGCGGAAGTGCCGGAGCTGAACAAGTTCGGCGTAAAGCTGGACGCCCTCACCTTCGACCCGCTCATCGACTCCTCGGACGTGGAGCCCGGGATGTGGGTGAACCTGGCCGAGGTGATCCGCGACCGCTACGACGACTACGACGGTTTCGTCATCCTCCACGGGACGGACACAATGGCCTACAGCGCCTCCACGCTGAGTTTTATGCTGGAGGGGCTCACCAAGCCGGTCATCTTCACGGGAAGCCAGCTGCCCATCGGCGTCCCCCGCACGGACGGGAAGGAGAACTTCATATCGGCCGTGGAAATTGCCGCCGCCAAAGACGAAAAAGGCCACGCCAGAGTGCCCGAAGTGGCCATTTACTTCGACTCCAAACTGCTGCGGGGCAACCGCTCCACCAAGTACAGCGCGGAGGCCTTCAACGCTTTCTCCTCCCCCAACTGCCCGCCCCTCGCCCGGGCCGGCATCAGCATCGCGTATGACACGGAGCTCATCCGGAAACCCATCTACTGGGACGCCCAGCTGAGGGTGCAGACCCATCTGGACACGCGGGTGGCCATCCTCAAGGTGCATCCCGGGATGACCGAGCAGGTGATGCGCTCGGTAGTCTGCGACCCGCTCACCCGCGCCGTCATCCTGGAGACCTACGGCAGCGGAAACGCTCTTTCCAAACCGTGGTTCCTGGACATCCTCCGGGAGGCCGACGGGAAAGGGAAGATCCTGCTGAACGTCACCCAGTGCAAGTCGGGCACGGTGAATATGGACCTCTACGCCACGGGAGCGTCCCTCAAGCACGCCGGCGTCCTTTCCGGGGCCGATATCACCACGGAAGCCGCCCTCGGGAAACTCTTCTGCCTGCTGGGCCGGAGCGAGGACAACAAGTGGGTGAAAACGATGCTGGAGAAGGACCTCTGCGGCGAGATAAGCAAATAATCTTTGGGATTTCGGATTTTTATTGCTAAATTGCACGACCAAAAGAATATTTAGTCAACTAATTTTATAACCAACAACTCAAAAAAAGACTATGAAAAAGCTTTTCATGTTTTTGGCAGTCGCCGGTCTCGTGACCTTCACTGCAAACATCGCTTCCGCTCAGGATGAGGAAGCCGCTCCCGCTGCTGAAGAGCAGGTAGCCGCTCCCGCCGCCGATGAAGAAGAAGCCCCCGTGGATCTGTTCGCCGGTTCCGGTGAGGACGTTCCCCTCCACCAGGCCCTCAAGACCAAGTTCATCGAAGGTGGCGCAGGCTTTATGTCCCTGATCATCATCTGCCTGATCATCGGTATGGCCCTCGCCATCGAGCGTATCCTTTACCTGGCCTTCTCCAAGACCAACACCACCAAGCTCCTCGACGCTGTGGAAGAGGCTCTTGCCAAGGGCGGTATCGAAGAAGCCAAGAAGGTATGCCGTGAAACCCGCGGCCCCGTTGCCAGCATCTTCTACCAGGGCCTGCTCCGTGCAGATCAGGGTGTGGATGTCGTTGAAAAGACCATCGTCTCCTACGGCGGCGTTCAGATGAGCCTCATGGAGAACGGCCTCAGCTGGATCGGCCTGTTCATTTCCATCGCCCCGTCCCTGGGATTCCTTGGTACCGTTATCGGTATGATCCAGGCCTTCGACGCCATCCAGGCTGCCGGCGATATTTCCCCGAACGTTGTGGCCGGCGGTATGAAGGTCGCCCTCATCACCACCGTGGGCGGTCTCATCGTGGCTATGATTCTCCAGATCTTCTACAACTACATTATCGCTAAGATTGACTCCCTGAGCATCGATATGGAAGATTCTTCCATCCGCTTTGTGGACCTGATGGTAAAGAACAACAAAAAGTAATCAACCCCTTTAATTCCAGATACAATGGAAAACCAGAAATACGCTAAAATATTCAAGATCCTCCTTGTGGTTCTGATAATTGTGAGCGTTGCGGTTCTGCTTTGGGGTATGATTAAGGGCTATCCCGAGTCCGGCGCACCGGACAACGGGACCGTTGCTCCGCTCATCTATTGGGCCTACATCGTGATTGGCATCGCCCTGGCGGCGGTGATCGGCATCGGCATCTACATCCGTGCCACCACCGATCCCAAGAGCCTTGTCAAGATCGGCATTGCAGTCCTGGGTGCCGCCGTCCTGTTCGGCATTGCCTATCTTCTGGCATCCGGCGCCCCGGCCATCAACTGCTCCAAGCCCACCACCCCTGGAGAGCTCAAACTCACCGATACCATCCTCAACGTCGCCTACATCGTGGGTGGAGCCGCTATCATCTCCATCATTGCAGGCGAAGTCCTGATGACTGTCCGCAACAAAAAGTAGATTGAACCATGGCAAGAAGAAAATTTGAAGCAATCGGTTCGACGGCTGACATCGCGTTCCTGCTCCTGTGCTACTTCCTGATGACCACCACCATGGGAGACCAGTCGGGTCTGCAGCGCCGCCTTCCCCCCATCCCGGACGAGAAAACCGCCCAGGACCAGAAGGTCAACCGCCGCAACATCATCATCGTCAGAATCAATTCTGCCGATAGGTTGTTTGCCGGTAGCGAAGCCATGGACATTGCCTACTTGAAAGACAAGATCAAAGAGTTCCTCACCAATCCCACCAACGACCCCAACCTTCCCGAAAAGGAAGCCAAGGAAATCGAAGGCAAGACCTATATGGTCTCCAAGGGCGTTATCTCCCTGCAGAACGACCGTGGTACCAGTTACCAGGCCTATATTGCAGTGCAGAACGAACTGGTGAAAGCCGTGAACGAACTCCGCGACGATTTCTCCCGTGCCAACTTCGGCAAGAAATTCTCCCGCCTCACCGAGGAGGAACAGGATATTGTGAAAAAGGCCGTGCCCCAGAACATCTCCGAGGCAGAGCCTAAGGACACCGGTAAAAGATAATAGGAGGACCTAGATTATGTCAAAATTTGGAAGTTCCAGCAATAAGAAGGAAGTCCCGCAGGCATCGTCCAACTCCCTTTCCGATATCGTGTTCATGCTCCTGTTCTTCTTTATGGTTACCACGCAGATGCGTGAAACCGAGAACAAGGTGAAAGTGGTGATGCCCGAAGCGTCCGAAGTGGCCAAGCTCGAGAGAAAGGACCTGAGTGCCGTCATCAACATCGGCAGCCCCACCCTGCAGTATCAGGCTCTGTACGGCACCGATGCCCGCATTCAGCTCAACGACGCTTTCAAGACGGTGGCCGACATCCGTGACTTCATCGCATCCGAGCGCGACGCTATGTCAGAGGCCGAGCAATCCCTGATGACCGTGAACCTGCGCGTGGACCAGGATGTCCGTATGGGTATCGTCTCCGACGTAAAGCAGGAGCTGCGCCGCTGCTCCGCCCTTAGGATTATGTATGCTGCGCGGAAACCCGCGAAGTAAGCCTAATCTTTTTTCTTAGATGAGAATCGGCCTTCTACGCACGTGGGAGGCCGATTTTCTTTCCTACCCGTGCACGCCACACGCACAACTGTCTGACTTTCAGCCATTTCCCGTCTAAACTTTTTCCACCCCAAAAATTTCCTTATCCCACGTCCGGAATCTAATTTTACGGAATGAGGAAAACGCCAGATGCCTACTATTATCTGAGCCGTTATATTGCGGACCAGGAAAGGATACGGAACCGACATTTCAACTGCCGGGAAGAGATGGAAAAACGGCTGGATCACCTGTTCGTAGAGTATTATGGCTCACTGGAAGAGGACGGGCATCTCCAAGAGGATATGAGCGACATCCTGGAGGACCTGCGGACCTATTATCCCCGGCTCACCCGAAAGAACCTTCTGGTGTTCTGCTACACGGCCGCACATCTTTCCGTGGAAGAGATCTGCAAGCGGGCCGATATCTCCAGCAAAGGGGCGGTCTCCTCGATGAAAAACTATATGAGGGGTCTGCTGAACTGCCGGGCCTGTCCCCGGAAAGAGGAATACCTGGAAATGCTGAGCCGATAAACAATTGCCCAATTCGGGAAGATTTGCTATATTTGTAGGTTGAAGCATATCTTCTGCAATGGAAAGCGTAAAAAGAAGCAAAATCAAGGAACTGCTCGCCGCAAAGCCGGGAGCAGAGGTGCTGGCCAAAGGCTGGGTGCGCACCAAGAGAGGCAACAAACAGGTGAAATTCATCGCCCTCAACGACGGTTCCACCATCAATAATATCCAGATCGTCGCCAATACGGAGCTCTTCGATGAAGAACTCCTGAAGCGGGTCACCACCGGCGCTTCCCTTGCGGTGAAGGGCCAGCTGGTGGAGTCCGTGGGCAGCGGCCAGGCCGTGGAGATCCAGGCCCGGGAAATCGAGGTGCTGGGCGACTGCGACCCTATGCGCTTCCCCCTGCAGAAAAAGGACACCACCCTGGAATACCTGCGCAGCGTCGCGCATATGCGCCTCCGCACAAACACCTTCGGGGCAGTTCTGAGGATCCGCCACGCGATGGCTTTTGCCATCCACAAGTTCTTCAATGACAAGGGCTTCGTATATCTCCACACCCCGCTCATCACGGAAAGCGACGCGGAAGGCGCCGGGGATATGTTCCAGGTAACCACCCTGGACCTGAAGAACATCCCGCTGGACAAGAAGGGAAACGTGGACTTCGGCAAGGATTTCTTCGGCAAGAAGACCTCCCTCACCGTTTCCGGGCAGCTGGAAGGCGAACTGGGCGCAACGGCCGTGGGCGAGATCTACACCTTCGGCCCCACGTTCCGCGCAGAGAATTCCAATACGCCGCGCCACCTGGCGGAGTTCTGGATGATCGAACCGGAAATGGCCTTCTACGACCTCAAGGACAACATGGTCCTGGCAGAAGAATTCGTCAAGTACCTGGTGAAGTACGCCCTGGACAACTGTATGGACGACCTTAAGTTCCTCAACGACAAATACGACGAAGGCCTCATCGAACGGATGCAGGGCGTGCTGGCCACTCCATTCCAGCACGTCACCTATACAGAAGCCGTGGACATCCTGGAAAAAGCCGTAGCCGCGGGAACAAAATTCGAGTACCCGGTGCACTGGGGCACGGATTTCCAGAGCGAGCACGAGCGTTACCTGGTGGAAAAACACTTCGGCAAGCCCGTCATCCTCACGGATTTCCCCAAGGACATCAAGGCCTTCTATATGAAGCAGAACGAGGACGGCCGCACGGTGCGCGGAATGGACGTGCTGTTCCCGAAGATCGGCGAAATCATCGGCGGCAGCGAGCGTGAAGCCTCCCTGGAGAAGCTGGAAGCCCGCATTGACGAACTGGGGATGTCCCGGGGGAACCTCGAATGGTACATCGACACCCGCCGTTTCGGGAGCGTCCCGCACAGCGGCTTCGGCCTGGGCTTCGAGCGGCTCCTGCTCTTCGTCACCGGAATGGCCAACATCCGCGACGTCATCCCCTTCCCCAGAACCCCGAAAAACGCAGAATTCTAAGATATGCTTGTCATTGGTATCGCCGGAGGCTCCGGCTCAGGTAAAACGACGGTCGTGCGCGCCATCACGGAGCAGCTGCAGGGCCGCGTGGTAGTCATTCCCCAGGACTCCTATTACAAGGATTCCAGCCACGTCCCCGTGGAAGAGCGGAAGAAAATCAATTTCGACCATCCGGACGCCATCGACTGGAAACTGATGTGCCAGCAGATCCGCGAGCTCAAGAGCGGCCACACCATCGAGCAGCCCGTATATTCCTACATCACCTGCTCGCGCAGCACCACGGAAACCGTGACGGTGGAACCGGCCGATGTCATCATCATCGAAGGCATCCTCATCTTCACCTGCAAGGAACTGCGGGACCAGATGAACATCAAGATTTTCGTGGACGCGGACGACGACGACCGCCTGATGCGCATCATCGTGCGGGATATCGCCGAGCGCGGCCGCAACATCGAGACGGCCATCGACCACTACTGCGACACCGTGAAGCCGATGCACCTGCAATTCATCGAGCCGTCCAAGCGGTATGCCGATGTAATCGTGCCTCAGGGCGGCCACAACAAGGTAGCCATCGACATCATCACCAACACCGTGGAGAAAGCCCTTTCCCAGCGGAAACGCCGCAAGAAATGAGACTGACCCCGGACCAGAAAGCAGGCATTTACATCACCGTGAGCATCCATCTCGCGGTGATTATTGTCTTGCTCGCAGTCCGGATCGGCTTCGAGGTGCAGCGGGAGAACAGTTTCGTACTGGATTTCACCGCGCAGGAGGAGGCCGAAAAACAGAAGGAGGAAGTGCAGCTGCAGGAGAGCGTGGCCGAACAACTGGCCCAGCTCCTCGCCGCCCAGGGCGTTCCCATCCGGAACGTCACCGTGGACCGCGCCAGCCTGAAGGACGACCGCGGCACCAACGCCGACGAACTCTACCGGGAGGCCGAGCGTCTGGCGCGGGAGTTGCAGGAAGGGCAGAGCCGCCAGGAGGAGGCCGATGACAACTTCGCCGCCGTCCAAACGGAACGGAAAGAGGAGAAAAAACAGGAAGCAAGGCCCTACAGCGGCCCTTCCGTGCTCTCCTGGAGCCTGGACGGCCGACGGGCCACACACCTTCCCATCCCCGCCTACCGTTGCTACGGCGGCGGCGCCGTAACCGTGATTATCACGGTGAACAACCGGGGCGACGTGGTGAACGCCAAGGTGGATGAAGGGAGCTCCAGCCCGGACGGCTGCCTGCAGGCCTTCGCCATCCGCGCCGCAAGGCTCTCCAAGTTCAACGCATCGGCCGAAGCGCCGGCCCGGCAGATGGGAAGCATTACATACGCTTTTATCGCACAATGAGATTGAAAGACATACTTGTAGCCGTTGCCCTGGCCGCTTCCCTCCCCCTTTGGGGACAGGGAAAGGTCTCTACCCGCGCCCATCGGCTCTCGGACTTCCCCGACAAAGTCACGCAGGTAGTCCTCACCGGAAACCCCATCCTCACGGCCGCCCTGCAGGAAGAGGTAGTGAGCGGCTGGACGGCATCGGCCTTTGAATTCTGCACCCTGGAGCAGTTCCAGGAGCGCTGCACCAGCGAGAAATACTATTTCCTGATGATCCTGGACACGCCCGGCGTGAGCTTCCTCACCCTGCTGAAAGGCGGGCCGGAGGGCGAGAAAGGATTGAACGGGCTGTTTGAAGTGGCCGCCCTGCCGCTGGTCGCGTCCGAAGGCGGCGACGGCCGGGAGCTCACCTACCTGGGCGCCCTGGTGCAGGCCGTCCAGGAATACGCCCTGGCGGCGCGGGAGTCGGAAAAAGCGGCCTACGGGATGGAGCAGTGGTTCCGGAAGCGCTTCCGCAAGGAAGGGAAGCCGCTGCTGCTGGAGCCGGACCAGGCCGATGAAGCCTTCCTGGATTACAGCCCGGATGCGCTCGCCGGCTATGTCGTCGCTCCCGCGAATCCCGAAAAAGGCGCCTATTGCTATAAAATGGTCTTCGACACCGCTTCCCATAGCCTTGTTTATTTCGGCAAGCATAAAATCAGCGCCCGGAACGGCGTCGGTTTCCTGCCCGAAGACCTCAAACGCCTGACCAAATGACCACAGGCACTTCCCCACAGGGTCTTTCCTACGCCCTCCGCCGGAGCGGACGGGCCGTCGCTTTCTGCGCGCTCACCATCGGTTGCGGCACGCGGGACGAGGCAGGATACCCCGCCGGCATCGCGCATTTCACGGAGCACACGCTGTTCCGCGGCACCCGGCGCAAGAGCGCATCGGCCATTAACGGTTGCCTGGAAGGCCTGGGCGGCGAACTGAACGCCTACACCACCAAAGAGGAGATCGTCCTGCACGCCACGGTCCTGAAAGAGGACTGGAAGAAGGCGGTGCGGCTGCTGCTGGAACTGGCCACCGAGGCCACCTTCCCGGACGCCGAGGTAGAGACCGAGCGCGGCGTGGTCCTGGACGAGATCATCTCCTACAAGGACAACCCGGCAGAGGACGTATACGACCGTTTCGAGAGCCTGCTTTTCGAAGGATCGCCCCTCGAAACCCCCATTCTGGGGACCTGCGCCAGCGTGAAGAAAATCACCCCCGCGATGCTCCGTCAGTTCGTCTCGGAAAAGTTCATTCCTTCAAGGATGGTGCTCTCCGTAGTGGCCGATATGGACGAAGCGCTTTTGGAAAAACAACTCCTGAACATCCTCTCTTCGACTTTTTCGGCGAAGGGGCACACCCCTTCGGTCACTGAAAAGAAGGCCGATGTTCCCTCAGGGGTATCCCCCTCCGCGTTCGAAAAAGTCGTAAACAAACATCATCACGAAGTGAATGCCGTGATGGGGTCCAGGGCGCCGTCGCTGTACGAGACGCCGGAGCGGCTGGTGTGCGCGATGCTCGCGAACATTTTGGGCGGGCCTGCGTCCAATTCCCTGCTGAACAAGGAGTTGCGGGAGAAGAAAGGATGGGTGTACGGCATCGAATGCAGCTATACGCAGTATGCCGATACCGGCATCATCGCCATCTCTTTCGGCTGCGACAAGGACAATCTGGAGGACTGCAGGAAGGCGATTGCGCGCATCCTCGCGCGGTTGCAGGAAAAGCCGTTCTCGGAGCGGCAGCTGGCCGCTTTCCGCCGGCAGCTGCTGGGGCAGCTAGCCATCGGCTCGGAGGCCGGTGAAGCCCAGTGCCTCTCGATGGGCAAGAGTATGCTCGCCTGGGGGCTCGTGATGTCCCCGGAGGAGACCCGCGCCGCTATCACGGCCATATCGGCCCAGGACTTACAAAAAATGGCCCGGCGGCTCTTCGCCCCGGACCAACTTTCCACACTGATTTATCTTTAGTTCGCGACCTCGCAGAGGAATTTGATGCGAACGAGGCGGATTTCCAGCTCTTCGTAGTCCCCCTGCAGGGCTTCCAGGGCCTCCTGGAGGCTGTCTGAGGTTGCTTCTTCCTTGAACCAGGTGTAGATTTCGTCCACCACGTCCGGGTCCAGCTCCTGCTCGATGTAGTAGTTGATGTTAATGCGCGTACCCGTGGAGACGATGCGTTCGATTTCGCTTAAAAGGGCGCTCATATCCATCCCCTTGGCCGATGCGATGTCCTCCAGGTCCATCTTGCGGTCGATGGACTGGATGATATAGACCTTGTTGTTGGATTCCGAGCCCACGGATTTCACCACGAAGTCGTCCGGACGCTCGATCTCGTTCTCCTCCACGTACTTGGCGATGAGGTCCACGAAGGGGCCGCCGAACTTCTGGGCCTTGCCTTCGCCCACGCCCTGGCACTTCTTGAGCTCTTCCAGGCTGAGCGGATAGAGGATGGTCATATCTTCCAGGGCAGGGTCCCCGAAGATGATCCAGGGCTGCAGGTGCAGCTTTTTCGCCACGTCCCGCCGGAGGTCCTTAAGCATCGCGAGGAGAATCTGGTCTCCCCCGCCGCCCCCTGCGACGCCGGCCGGGCCGGAATCGTCGTCGTCTTCGTCGTCCACGCCCTCGGAGAAGGTGCGGTCCTCCACCAGCATCACCTCGTGCGGGTCCAGGTAGAATTCCAGTCCTTTGTCGGTGGCCGATATGAGTCCGTAATTCTCAATGTCTTTCTCCAGATAGTGCAGGATGAGTCCCTGGTGCATCACGGCCTCCCAGAAACGGGCGGGATGGTCCTTCCCGGCGCCGAAAAGCGGCAGTTCGTCGTGCTTGTAGGACTTGACCATCGCGTTGGTGTCCCCCGCCAGGACAGCTGCCAGGTGCTCCAGCTTGAAGCGCTCCGGCAGGGATTCGATGAGCTCGATCACGAGCGAGAGTTCCTCCCTCCCGTCGTAGCGCTTCTTCGGGTGCAGGCAGTTGTCGCAGGCCCCGCAGTTCTCCTCCGGGTAATCCTCCCCGAAGTAGTTCAGGAGCAGTTTCCGCCGGCACTGGCTGGATTCCGCATAGGCGACGGTCTCCTGCAGGAGCTGCTTGCCGATTTCCTGTTCGGCCACCGGCTTCCCCTGCATAAACTTCTCCAGCTTCTGGATGTCCTTATAACTATAGTAGGTGATGCACTGTCCTTCCTGTCCGTCACGGCCCGCACGGCCGGTCTCCTGATAGTAGCCCTCGATGCTCTTGGGAATGTCGTAGTGGATGACGAAGCGCACGTCCGGCTTGTCGATGCCCATCCCGAAGGCGATGGTGGCCACGATGACGTCAATCTCCTCCGTGAGGAACATATCCTGATTGTCGGCCCGCGTCTTCGCGTCCAGGCCCGCGTGATACGGCAGCGCCTTGATGCCGTTGATGGCGAGCATCTGGGCCATCTCCTCCACCTTCTTACGGCTGAGGCAGTAGATGATGCCGCTCTTGCCGGGGTTCTGCCGGATGAAGCGGATGATGTCCTTCTCCGTGTCCACCTTGTCCCGCACTTCGTAGTAGAGGTTGGGCCGATTGAAGGAGGACTTGAACACCTGCGCGTCCTGGATGCGGAGGTTCTTGAGGATGTCGCTCTGGACCTTGGGCGTGGCCGTGGCCGTGAGGGCGATCAGGGGCGCGGGCTGGATCTGGTCGATGATGGAGCGGATCTTCCGGTATTCCGGCCGGAAGTCGTGGCCCCATTCGGAGATGCAGTGGGCCTCGTCCACGGCGTAGAAGGATATCTTGATTTCCTTGAGGAGGGCGATGTTCTCTTCCTTGGTGAGGGATTCCGGCGCCACGTAGAGGAGCTTCGTCACCCCGCGGAGGAGGTCCTCCTGCACCTCCAGGATCTGGGCCCTGGAGAGCGATGAATTCAGGAAATGGGCGATGCCCGGCTCCCCTGCCTCGAACCCGCGGATGGCGTCCACCTGGTTTTTCATCAGGGCGATGAGCGGGGAAATGACGATGGCGGTGCCGTCCATCACGAGGGCCGGAAGCTGATAGCAAAGGGATTTGCCGCCCCCCGTGGGCATCAGGACGAAGGCGTTGCCGCCCCCTACCAGATGCCGGATGATACGCTCTTGGTCGCTCTTGAAAGCGTCGTAACCGAAGAAGGTCTTCAGCTTAGCGTGCAGCGTAGCGTCATCAACCATGGTTATCGTTTAGTTTTGGTATGTAATATTAATCAATTTCAGCGAAAAAAGCAAAAAATCTTTTGCAAATCAATCACATTATGCAATGTCGGAAATGTTTATTATCTTTGTAAGCTAAAACGAAAAAACGTTAAATGTTTAGTATAATGAAACTCGTTAAATCTTTCATCATCGCTGCCGCCAGCATCCTGGTGGTGGCTTGCGGCTCTCCCAAGGTGGAGGGCTCCCAGGAAGTTCGTGACCTGTATCCCTCCAAGGGCCAGATCGACACCGCTTCTTATATGCTGGGCGTCAACTTCGGCCTGGTAATCTCCCAGAACAACTTCGGTGACCTGGATATGTGCCAGCTCCGCAAGGGTATGAACGACGCGCTCAAGGCCAAGGAAGGCCAGCCGATGGACTCCGTGTTCGTAAAGCAGTTCCGCATCGATCCCAGCGAGCTGAATATGATCATCAACTCCTACCTGCAGCAGCGCACCGCCTATGAAGGCGCTCTGAACAAGGAGAAAGGCGACAACTTCCGCAAGGACTTCTTCGTGAAGAACAACGCAGACTCCACCGCTTCCGGTATCGTTTACCTCATCCAGGATTCCGGCAGCGAAGTGCACGCCGTAAGCGACCGTGACACCGTGAAGGTGAACTATCGCGGCACCCTCATCGACGGCACCGAGTTCGACGCCAACGAAGGCATCGAGTTCCCGCTCAACCGCGTTATCCGCGGCTGGACCGAGGGAATGAAGCTCGTGGGCGAAGGCGGCAAGATCACCCTCGTGATCCCCGGCAACCTGGCCTATGGCGAGCGTGGCCCTCGTGAGATCGGCGCCAACTCCACCCTCATCTTCGACGTGGACCTGCTCGAGGTTCACCCCTATGTCGAGCCCGTGGAAGAGCCCGCTCCCAAGAAGGTGATAAAGAAGAAGTAAGCGATGGCACTGGAACTGGAAGGCACCCTGCGGCAGAAACTGCTCGTCCAGAGCGGTGCATCGGCCCGTGGTCCCTGGATGAAGCAGGAATTCGTCCTGGAGTATCCGGACGGCAACTTCACCGCCCAGGCGTGTTTCATCGCCTTCGGGCAGGACAAGGTGGCGGAGCTGGACAAGTACCAGGTGGGCGACCGCATCAAGGTCTCCTTCAACCTCAAGGGCCGCGAGTATAACGGCCGCTGGTACAACGACCTCAGCATCTGGCGCATCGCCCCCGCGGGCGCACCCGCTGCGGGACCTGCCGCCCCTTCGGTCGCTGATAATAGGGCCGATGCTCCCTCAGGAGCGGCAGCCCCTGCATCGGTCCCGCCTCCCACGCTGGACGATATGCCGGCAGATCTTCCGGAAGACGACCTTCCTTTCTAACAGCAAAAAAACCTTCGGCACAATCCGAAGGTTTTTTGTATCTTTGTAGTCTATGACCGGATTCGTATACAACAACCGCTGGCTGAGGCTGGTGAAAGACATATTGTTCCTGGCGCTGGGCGTGTGGCTGGTGAGCACCGGCCGCATCCTGGCGGGAGTTCTGGGCATTTTCGCCCTCCTCTGGTACGGCCGCGACGCCTGGTTCCAGATAAAAGCCCTGTGGCAGGAAAAGCACTACAAAGCCCCCCAGCAGGAGCCCAATATCAAAACCGCCGCCCCGAAGGATGATAAAATCACCCTGACGACTGATGCTAAGGAAGTAGATTATAGAAAGGAATAATGATACCTAAAGAGACAGTAGACCAGATTCTGGACACCGCCCGCATTGAAGAGGTGGTGGGCGATTTCGTGACGTTGCAGCGCCGCGGAATCAGCTTCGTGGCCTGCTGCCCTTTCCATAACGAAAAGACACCGTCCTTCTACGTAACTCCTTCCAAGGGCATCTACAAGTGCTTCGGCTGCGGAAAATCCGGCAGCGCCGTGGGCTTCCTGATGGATTACGACCATATGTCCTACCCGGACGCCCTCCGCTACCTGGCGAAGAAATACCATATCGACGTGCAGGAAGAGGAGGAGACGGCCGAACAGATCGCCGCCCGGCAGCGCAGCGAGAGCCTGATGGCCGTGAGCGAATTCGCCCGCAAGTTCTTCACCGAACAGTTGGAAAGCGGCGAAGGCCGCGCGGTGGGCTATGCCTACTACCGCAAACGCGGTATCGAGGATACCACCATCCAGCAGTGGGGCCTGGGCTGGGCGCCGTCGGGCCGAACCTCGCTCCTGGACGCGGCCAGGGCCGCCGGCTACAAGGACGAGTATCTTCTGGCCGCCGGGCTGGCCGTAAAAGCCGACGACGGCACCCTCCACGACAAATTCCGCGAACGGGTGATGTTCCCCATCCACTCGGTAAGCGGGCGTGTAATCGCCTTCAGCGGCCGCACCTTGAAGGCCGACAATCCCGCCAAATACGTCAACTCTCCGGAAACCGAAATCTACGTCAAGAGCCGGAACCTCCTGGGCCTGTACCTCGCCAAGAGCGCCATCGCCCGGGAGAACCGCTGCATCCTGGTGGAAGGCAACGTGGACGTGGTGATGATGCACCAGATGGGCATCACGAACGTGGTGGCCTCCTGCGGCACCTCCCTCACCGAGGAGCAGGTGCGCATCATCGGCAAGTTCACGCCCAACGTCACCATAATGTACGACGGGGACTCGGCGGGCCTCCACGCGGCCATCCGCGCCATCGGCCTCATCCTCAAGGAAGGGATGAATCCGAAGGTGGTGTTCCTGCCGGACGGCGACGACCCGGATTCCTTCTCGCGGAAACACACGCTGGAGGAAATCCAGGACTACATCAAGGAGAACGAGAAGGACGGTATCACCTTCAAGACGGACCTGATGCTGGAGGAGGCCGACGGAGACCCCCTCAAGAAGGCTAACCTCATCAACGAAATCGCGGACACCGTGGCCGATATACCCGACGCCATCAAGCGCCAGGTGTACATCGACGAAGTGGCCCGCCGCTTCGACATCGAGGCCGATATCATCCAGGACCGCGTGCACAAGACGCGGGAGGCTCATCGAATCGCCTCCGCGAAGGAACGCGCCTTTGCGAAGGCAGATCCGTCGAGGAATGACGCATCTTCCGTCACTGAAAAGAAGGCCGATGTTCCGGAAAATGCGCCATCCCTCTCCGGATCTGCAACGCTTTTGACCCGCGAGGAGCAGATCCTCCTGCCGTCGGAGCGCGAACTGCTGAAGTTCCTCCTGCAGCACGGCCGCACGGAACTCAAGTTCGAGACGGACTCGGAGTTCTACGACCCCGAGGGGCAGCAGACGGTGGCGGAGTTCATCGACGCGGCCCTGGCGGCCGACGACACCCGCTTTGCCAACAAAGCCCTTCAGGACACCTACGACGCCTATTTCGCCCATTACGACGAAGGCCTGGACCAGAACGCCATTGTGCTGGCCCTGATGAACGGAGAGGACCGCACCGTGGCGGCCGTGGCCGGCGAACTGTCCCAGGAAAAATACCTTCTCTCCGTCCACAATTTCTCCGACGCTATGACCACCACGGACTCGTGGCTCGTGACCTTCGTACCGCGCGCCATCCTGGCCTACCACGACAAACGCGTCACCGCCCGGCAGCAGGAGATCGGCCGGCAGCTGAAGACGGCTGAATCGGCCCAGGAAATCCAGTCGCTGATGCAGCAGCTGAGCAGCCTGAACGCACTGAAAAAGAGTATCAACATTAAACTCGGGAGATTACCGAAATGAGTTATAAGCGAACCCTCGTGACCTGCGCGCTTCCCTACGCCAACGGTCCTGTCCACATCGGCCACCTGGCCGGCGCCTACATTCCCGGAGACATTTACGTCCGCTACCTGCGTATGCGGGGCGAGGACGTGGTCTTCGTCTGCGGCTCCGACGAGCACGGCGTGCCCATCACCATCAAAGCGCGCAAGGAAGGCGTGACCCCGCAGGACATCGTGGACCGCTACCATAAGGTGATGAAGGACGCTTTCACGGGTCTGGGCATCAACTTCGACATCTATTCGCGCACGTCCTCCGAGGTGCACGCGAAGAATGCATCGGCCTTCTTCCGGAAACTCTACGATCAGGCCGATTTCATCACCCAGGAGAGCGAGCAGCTCTACGACGAGAAGGCGGGGATGTTCCTGACGGACCGTCTCATCGAGGGTACCTGCCCCAAATGCGGCAATCCCCACGCCTACGGCGACCAGTGCGAGAAATGCGGCTCCACCCTGAGCCCGGAGGAACTGCTGGACCCGCGCTCCAAGCTGAGCGGCGAGCCCCCGGTGAAGAAAAAGACCAAGCACTGGTATCTGCCCCTGGACAAGTACGAGCCCTGGCTGCGGGACTGGATTCTGGAGCAGCACAAGGAGTGGAAGACCAACGTCTACGGCCAGTGCAAGAGCTGGCTGGACGGCGGCCTGCAGCCCCGCGCCGTCACGCGCGACCTGGACTGGGGCGTACCCGTCCCGGTGGAAGGGGCCGAAGGAAAGGTGCTGTACGTGTGGTTCGACGCTCCCATCGGCTACATTTCCAATACGCAGGAACTGCTTCCTGAGAGTTGGGAGAAATGGTGGAAGGACCCCGAGACCCGGCTGGTGCATTTCATCGGCAAGGACAACATCGTCTTCCACTGCATCGTGTTCCCCTCTATGCTCAAGGCCGAGGGTACCTATATCCTCCCGGACAACGTCCCCTCCAACGAGTTCCTGAACCTGGAAGGCGACAAGATTTCCACCTCCCGGAACTGGGCCGTGTGGGTGCACGAATACGAAGAGCAGTTCCCCGGACAGGAGGACGTGCTCCGCTATGTGCTCACCGCCAACGCGCCGGAGACCAAGGACAACGACTTCACCTGGAAGGATTTCCAGAGCCGGAACAATTCCGAACTGGTGGCCGTCTTCGGGAACTTCGTGAATAGGGCCGTGGTGCTCACGCAGAAGTATTTCGGCGGCGCGGTGCCCAAGAATCTGAAACCGCTGCCCATCGATGCGGAGACGCTTGCGGCTGTTAAGCCCTGCCGGGAAGCGCTGGAACGCTATGTGGAGACCTTCCACTTCCGCGAGGCCCTGAAGGAAGCGATGAACATCGCGCGTATCGGCAACAAATACATCTCCGATATGGAGCCCTGGAAGGTGGCGAAGGAGGATATGAACCGCACGGCCAGCATCCTCTACACCTGCCTGCAGCTCTGCGCGGACTGCGCCATCGCCTTCGAGCCGTTCCTCCCCTTCAGCGCGGAGAAACTGCGCGGCATCCTCCGCGTGGGGATCGACGCCGGCTGGGACTACCGTGCCGGCGAGGGCGAGCCTACGGTGAACTTCTACAAGGCCGATGAAGGGAAGGCCATTCACACAAGGGCGAAGGAGGGCGACACCCCCGAGGGAGCATCGGCCTTCTATTCAGCGACCGAGGGGTGTGTCCCCTCCATCGCCCTAAACTGGAACCAGCTGGGCGATGCCGAGCTGCTGCCGGCCGGGCACGAACTGGGCGAAGCGGTGCTCCTCTTCCAGAAGATCGAGGATAGCGTGGTGGACGCGCAGATCGCGCGCCTGGAGGCCATCCGGGCCGAACGCGAAGCGGCCGAGAAGGCCCTGGCCGCTGCCGAGGCCGCGAAGAAGGTGGAGCCGCAGAAGGAAGAGGTTTCCTTCGAGCAGTTCGGCGCGATGGACATCCGCACCGCCACCGTGCTGGCCGCGGAACGCGTTCCCAAGACGGATAAACTCCTGAAACTTACCATCGACACGGGCATCGACACCCGCACCATCGTCTCCGGTATCGCGGAGTATTACAGCCCGGAAGATATGCTCGGGAAGCAGATCTGCATCCTGGCGAATCTCGCCCCGCGCGTGATTCGCGGCATCGAGTCCAAGGGAATGATCCTGATGGCCAAGCAGGGCGACGGTGCGATGCGTTTCATCACCCCGCAGGAAGTTGTTGCCAACGGGGCGCAGATAGGCTAAGTTTTCCCGTATTACGCATTTTCATTATCTTTGGGGAAAAGATCCGGGGCATGCGTCTTTCTCATTCCGTTTTACTATTCTTTTCCCTCCTTTTGCCACTTGCGGCATGGGGACAATCGCAGAGTACGATTGTTTATACCTATGATGAGGGTGGCAATCGGACAGGTAGGGACTCTATCCCCGTTAGCACACTACTGCAGCGGCAGACGAGGGATTCGGCATTACAGAAGATTACGCATTTCCCGTCCGCCCAATCTCTGGATGTTAAACAGAATCAATCCGTATCGCTGGTATCCCTTGACACATCCCGGAGAAGTTTAGTCCTCTCCCCTGAGCAGAAGGCTGCCGCTTATGAGAAGTGGGTAAAGGAGAGTGACGCCATCCGCACGGTAGCCCTCAGGTCCGTCAGGAGCACCCCGGACACTACCACCTATGCCTTCGGTGAGATTACGTTGCAGGAGGGAATGACTCCCTCCGGTGGAAGGACTTATTCGATACCCATCCCTACAGCCGCCGGGTATAGATTTGTCCCATCTGTCGCCATCGGCTATAACAGTCAGGCCGATGAGGGCTGGGCAGGATATGGATGGGACATTCAGGGCCTCTCTTCCATAACACTGATCAATAAGAACAAGTATTATCATGGAGAGGCCAAAGGCGCGAATGTCATTGCGAATGACCCGGTATTCGCTCTGGACGGCGTTCCGCTGGTGACCAACACACAGTCCCAGTCAGCATCATCCTATCCATTGATTACGGCCCGGGGCAATATCCTAGCCGTCCCTTTGGATGAAGGCCCCGCCGGGTGCATCTGGGGATTCGATGTGCTATACCCGAATGGCGTAAGGGCCCGGTATGGCAGCAATCTGGACTATGGGACCCTTTGTCTCTCATATCCCATCACGGAGATGACAGACCTTGAAGGGAATAGGATTGTTTTTTCTTATACCGATCCCGAAGAAGACGGCGACTTCCGCCTGGACGCGATCCGTTACGGCTTTGATGCGGGCAATCAATATCAAGCCGAAATATCCTTTACTTATGTTTATTCTTCTGGAAGCCCCGTCCGATACTTCGCCGGGGCGAAGCGGGTACGGGACTATCGACTCACTGAAGTGCTTTCAAAGAATGGGACAGAAACCATTGCGCGCTACGGCCTGACCTATGAGCAGGCGGATAATGTGTTTCTGTTGAATCAAGTCTCTTGTACAAACGATAGCACTCTACTTCGCCCGATACGTTTTGAATACAAAGATTTCGAATATCAACCCGATCCGCCGACAAGCAGGCTTTTTAAGCAAGACTTCTATTTCCTGCCAAGCAATTTCTCATCTTCGGCGGACTGCATTTACCGCCGTGGAAAATTTGTCAAAGATAATTATAATGACGGGATTATCATACATCCGCATTTCCCGGAATATGATTACCTTAGCGCACATTACAATATCTTCGATGGCTACAGCTTTCTATTCGGCAGCTCTTATCCTTCAGACCAGGTTATCCTGTTTTTCCCGACCCTGGACATTTACAGCCAATATGATAACAGCATCACTACAGGAAGTGGCTTCCAGACCATCGAGGCGGTAGACGTAGACGGGGACGGCCTGGATGAACTTGTAAAGGTGAACTTCAACGGGGCATCAGGCGGAAATACCAAACTCCTGATAACTGTATACAAGTGCAATGCCTCCGGCATTCCCGTTCAGAATGACCAGTTCGAGGTCCAGATCCAGGGGACGGTAGTCAGCGGCATCTATGAAAGTCCATCCTACCGGACCTATCGGTGGGGAGACTTCCTGGGAAACGGAAAAGTCCAGCTGCTTGCAATTGCTTATAATCAGAACAATAGCTCGTCTGGCATCACCTACTCGCAGACGTCTTATGCCGCGCTCATAGATGTGGCATCTCATACAAAGAGATATGATGCCGCCCTGTTTGATTATCCGATTGACAACGCCGGGAGTTTGCTTGTTGTAGATTTGGACAACGACGGACAGACGGAATTGTGTTATGCAACGAGTGCCGGTCTGACGGCTTACCGTTTTCTTCAGGGGCAGGGATTCGTCACGGATTCCTTCTACTCCAATATCACCGACAACGTATTCTCTTCTTCGAATCAACCCTATTACGTGACGGATTTGAACGGAGACGGCTATGTTGATATTCTCCGGGCCCCATCGACCGGTTATGACAGCACCTGGCACCGATATGCATATACCGGGAACTCATTCATGCACTCTTTCATCAATTTGACTTACCGTCTTGAGGATGAAGACGAGTTCATGTTCATCGATCTGAATCGAGACGGGTTGGCGGACCTGGTAAAGGTAAGCGAAGATGGTCTTGGGTCTTGCATGAACATCAACGGTAATTCATACGGGTCATATCAGTGTCTCATCCCGACCTTGACAAACACAAAAGGCATCATCCCGGCCAACGTAGTGGACCGTTGGAACATGAGTGCCTTTATTAAGGTAGATGGTTTTTTCGTGGACAAATACGAGTATGAGCCTCTTTCGCCGAAAATGCGCCAACTGACAACCGTCATCGACAGCCGACAGCGGCTATTTGTCAACCACTACGAATACCTACCCTCCCATAGCTATTCTCATTGGAGTGACAATTCGTTTACGGTAAACAATGCTAATGGTTATGTCTTCCAAACGCTCCCTCTCTACGTTTTGGAGGAAGAAAAAGCATACCAAAACGCTCAATCTGTGTCCGGACTTTTCAAGGACAGGCGATACTCCTATTTCAACGGCGTGGCCCATAATGGGGGACTGGGATTCTGCGGATTCTCGAAGATAAGAACGGACGATTACCTAAATGAGGGTCTGCGGGATTTCACGGATCAGGTTTTCAATCCGGAGAAGATGGGCGTCGTTACAACAGTGGAGAAACGTAAAGGATCCTATAATGGGGCCCCTTATTCCTCGGTTGTCAACACGTATGATAGCCACACAACCACGTACGGTAAACTCAATCCCCGCTTGACACAAAGCGTCGCCGTTGATACGCTTACCCATATTAACACAACGACGACGTATACGTACGATAGTTACGACTTCCCGACAAGTATCAACGTCAGTCGCCGGATTGGAACGGGCCCTGCAAAGACGGAGAATACAACCAGAATCTATCAGCATAACCCCATTACCTCTAAATACGTTCTCGGGACCATGACCCAGGAGGATGTTCTCAAGGAGAGTGATGGTCATTCCAACAGCACCTGGCGGGAAGTGACTCAAATAACGTACGACAGTGATTTCCATCCGCTGACACAAAGTGTTTTCGTTGGCCCCATGCCGAATTCCCGCGCCCCGGGAGGCGAGATTAACCTTCCGCCACTGGGTACAAACCTGGTCTCCCGCACACAGTGGCAGTACGACATACACGGCAACGTCATATCCGAAACGTCAGCACCCTATAATGCGACGCAGTATACGGGAAATACCTATACCTATGATAGTGCCGGCCGATATCTCCTCACGGAGACCGACGCCCTGGGGCACACTACCACCTATGCCGGACACAACAAGTTCGGGAAACCGTCATCGGCCACCGACTATCACGGAAACACGACCTATTATTACTACGACGACTGGGGCAATCTCGTAAGAACGGTCTCACCCGACAGCACGGTTACGCAGACAACCACCGCCTGGGGCGGCAACGGGCTCTACACGGTCACGTCCACCGCGACCGGGAAACCGGAGCGGGCAACCCATTACGATGCCATGGGCCGGGAAATCAGGAGCGGCATAAAACGCTTCGACGGACAGTGGCAATGGGTGGACAGAGAATACAACAACGCCGGTAAGATAAAACGTACGTCCCTTCCTTACCGGGGGAATACTCCGTCGTATTGGAACACATACCACTATGATGTGTATAACCGTCCGGACACCCTCTTGGAAGCATCCGGGAAACAGACCACCTGGTCCTACAGCGGCACCAGCGTCACCACCATTCAGGACGGTGTCGCCTCTACCAAGACTACGGACGCAAATGGTAATCTGGTAAGCGCAACGGATGCGGGCGGGACTATCACGTACACGCTCCGGGACGACGGGCAGCCGCACACCATTACAGCTCCGGGGAATGTACAGACCACCATCACGTATGACAAATACGGCAACAGGTGGGAAATCAATGATCCCAGCGCCGGCGTGCAGACGGATACTTGCATATGGATGGCCAACGGGACCTCCGAGCGCATTCACATTGACGCGAACGGACGGTACAAGACCAAGGTAGACCAGTACGGACGTGTAACGGCAATCTGCATACCCTGGAAGATGAGCTATAAGAATTCGGAGGTCTTTTCATATGATGCCGATGGCCGGCTTTCCGGCAAGCAGGTCCTGCAAAGCTCGATTCAAACCACATACACCTATGACAATCTGGACCGTATATCAGAAACCGTAGAGTCCGTCCCGGATGGGAAATGGCTCAAAAAGAGATACGTCTATGGCCCCGGGAGTAACATTGCCAGCATCCAGTATATCTCGCAAACAGATACCATCACGACGGAGAACCATACCTACACCAATGGCTATCTCACCGGTGTAACGCTAACGGACGGGACAATTGTATGGAGTCTCACTTCAGAAAACGATCAGGGCAACCCGACGGCGATCACCAGCGGAACCATCAGCCGGACCTATGGCTACACGGCATTCGGCCTTCCCACAAGCAGGGCGATGGATGGCGGCGACTTGCAAGATTTCAATTATTCTTTTGATACGACCACGGGGAACCTCCTCCAGCGGAGCGACGGCATCCATAACCAATCTGAAACTTTCGGCTATGACGCTTTGAACCGGCTTACCTCCATCGGCACCCGGCAGATCACCTACGGTACCAATGGCGACATCCTGTCGATTGACGGGGTGGGTGACCTGACGTACGGCGATTCGTCCCATCCGTATCAGATAACTCACCTGACGCCCGAAGTCGGCGGCATCGCCCCCGAGCGGCGTCAAATCATCTTTTACGACCGGTACGTCCATCCGTCCATCATTACAGAAGGGGGCAGAAGCGCTTCGTTCACCTACAATGTGGACCATGACCGGGTGAGGATGCAGGTGACAGACAGCACGGGGACCCTCCTCTCGCGCTATTATATCGGCGGCCAATATGAACTGGATATCGCCGGGAGCACTACCAAAGAACGCCTGTACCTTGGCGGCGACGCCTATTCCGCCCCGATGGTCTATGTCCGCACGGGCGGCAGCGGTGGCTGGACGGCCTATAACATCGGCCGGGATTATCTGGGCAGCATCACCCATATCGCCACCACGGACGGAACCCTCGTGGCGGAATACAGTTACGATCCCTGGGGGCGTCTGAGAAATCCGGCCACCCTGGCCATCTATACGCTCGGAAACGAGCCCGACCTCTTCCTCGGCCGCGGCTTCACCGGCCACGAACACCTCCCCTGGTTCGGGCTCATCAATATGAACGCCCGGCTCTACGATCCGCTCCTGGGCCGCTTCCTGAACCCTGATCCGTATGTCCAGGCTCCGGACTTCACGCAGAGTCTGAATCGGTACTCCTATGCGCTCAATAATCCGATGAAGTATACGGATCCAAGTGGAGAGTTCTTTATCATCGATTCCTTCCTTGTCGGCTTATTTACGGGTGGTTGGGATAGAGCCTGCCAGATGGCCGAAAATGATTTGAAAATCTGGGGAGGATTGTTCAATGTAGACAAGAACAAAGGAGGACTCGGAGGCTTCGTGGAACTTCTTTCCCGTTTTACCTGGCAGTTGCCTCAAACAGTTATAGGCTTTCTCTTCACTCAAACAGTGAACACATTTCATCTGGCCGGGGGTGTTGAAAGTGTTGATTACCTTCATGGAGCAACTGTGTTGAGATCAAATGATAGTAATTGGGGCGCCATAACTTTTGGCAGTTTTATCACTGGTGATTCGAGCATACGTGCTGACGATGAGAACCGGTTGTTTCAACATGAATTTGGCCACTATCTTCAAAGTCAGGAACATGGCCTGTTATGGTTATTGACCTATGCGATAGAGAGCGGGATTAGTGCTAGCGTTAACAAGCCTAGGGAACATGATCACGTCTACACAGAACAAGACGCAAACGCAAGATCCTTTAAATATCTGGTAGAAGAATATGGTGAGGATTATGCCGTAAAGGTATGGGATTTCGATTTTAATCCAATCGATGGATACGATAGGAGCAAATCTTATAACGATAACATATCAGTATTACGGGGTTCCATTTTATCGCTTTTTCTCCCTATTAGCACTATCCCCGTTGAAAACAATAACTCCCACATATTATTCCCTGAAACCTCCGAGACTGCGGTTTGTATTTTATAAAAAGATAACCGATGAAAAAAAATATACTATTTATTGTTCTATTAGAGTACGCTTTCGTTTCATGTGATATACTCCTTCACAAGGACCCTAACGAGCATTATTATTTCGCCTGTACAAATACAAGTGATAACACTATCTATATCGATACGTTTGGACCAGACGTATCAATTCATTACCTTTTCGGGTATCCAATAGAATTCCATAGGGTTGACTCCAGAACTACTAACAATAGTTTATGCCCAGGAGGCTGGCTCTCCTATGAGTCCTATTTGAAAGAATATAATGTTATTTGTGTATATGTCTTCCCGTCATATACTGACGAAGCAGTCGTTTTGAATGACTTTAAGTTAGTTTGTTATAAACTCACCCTGGACGATTTCATCGCGCTTGATTTTAGATTGTCATATCCCCCGGACGAGAGAATGAAAAATATGCAGATGTCCCCGCCGTATGAGATCTTTCAGAAAGACTAATCTGCCTTCTTCCACCGGATTCCCCCGTCCCGGCGCCACCAGGTGAGCTGGCGCTTGGCGTAGTGGCGGGTGGCGGCCTGGATGTGACGGACGGTGGTCTCCAAATCGTATTTGCCGTCGAAGTATTCGAACATTTCCTTGTAACCCACGGTTTGCAGGGCCGGGAGGTCGCGGTGCGGGAGCATCGCGCGGGCTTCGGCCTCGAGGCCGTCGGAGATCATCTGCTCCACGCGGCTGTTGATGCGTTCGTAAAGCTCCTCCCGGGGCCGTTCCAGGCCCGTTTTCACGATCTCGAAGTCCCGGTCCTTGAAGCTGCGGGTCTTGAATGATGAAAACGGCTGTCCGGTGAAAAGGCTCACTTCCAGGGCGCGGATGACGCGCTGGCCGTTGGAAAGGTCCAGTTCCTCATAGGACACGGGGTCCAGTTCCTTCAGCTGTTCCGCCAGCACTTCCACCCCCTCGTCCCTTAAGCATTCCATCAGATGCTCCCTGAGTTGCAGGGGCACTTCCGGAAAGTCGTCCAGGCCGTAGCAGAAGGCGTCGATGTAGAGCATCGAGCCGCCGCACATCACCAGGGTTTCGTGACCCTCGGCAAAAAGGCGGTTCACCAGCTCCAGCGCCTCCACTTCATAGATGCCGGCGGTGTAGTTCCGCGTCACGGGGACGCAGCCAATAAAATAATGCTTTACCGCAGCCAACTCCTCATCGGAAGGGGCTGCGGTGCCTATTTTTAATTCCTCATAGATTTGGCGGGAGTCGCAGGAGATGACGGGAGAACCCAGTTCCAGGGCGCGCTTGACAGCATAGGCCGATTTCCCCACGCCCGTGGGCCCCAGTATGATTTCTACGCGGCGGCTCACTCGTTTTCGTCGTAAATCTCCTCGCCGTCTTCGTCGGCCTCCTCCTCTTCCTCTTCGTCGTCGAAGTCTTCATCGTCGAAGTCCTCGTCATCCTCCTCTCCGGGCAGGTGACGCTGGCGCTCCGGGAGATCCTCGAAGGCCACGTAGCCGTTCTCGAACTCGATGGGATTCGGGCCTTTCACCTCCGCGAGCTGCGGGTAATCCGGATGCACTTTTGCGCCGGGGATTTCGCCTTCCACGGTGATGTTCACGCTCTTCTTGTTGGTGACGTCGTAGAAGTACACGAAGGTGTCTACGCCGGCTTTCACGGCCTTCTCCAGAGGGATCTGGTCCGCGGTGCCCGCGCCCAGGTCGAAGAGGCCCCATCGGCCTACCACCGCTCCGGTGATATCCAAGCCCTTGAACATAATGAGCTGGTCCTGAGGGAACTCGAGGTCTGCGCGCAGCTGCTTGTGCAGGGTGTACAGCGTGGTGGCGCCGTTCACCTTATACACTCTATAGAATCCTTTGATACCCGAAAGGGTTACCCGTAACTGAAATACCATAGTTCAAAGATAGCGAATTTTTGTAGAAAAAACACTAAATTTGTGTGTCTATGCAAGCATTCGACGAATACAAGTCCATCGCAGCGCCTTCGGAGGGCCTTTTCAAGGACAACGGCTCGCGTTTTCTCGCGCTGGCCTATCCCGTGGAGACGGAGGAGGAGGTGAAGGACATCGTCGCCGGCCTGAAGAAGCAGTATCACGACGCCCGGCACCACTGCTTTGCCTATAGAATCGGGTATAAGGCCGATGTCTGGCGTGCCGCAGACGACGGCGAGCCTTCCGGCAGCGCCGGCCGCCCCATCCTGGGGCAGATCGACTCGCTGGGACTGAGCGACATCCTGGTGGTGGTGGTGCGCTGGTTCGGCGGCATCAAGCTGGGCATCCCGGGCCTCATCCGCGCGTATAAGACCTCTACGGCCGATGCCCTCTCCCAGGCCGCCGTCATCACCAAACTGGCCGGGAAGAACTGGCGCGTACGTTTCGAATACCTGGCGATGAACGACGTGATGAAGGCGCTCAAGGACCTGGACCTGCAGCCCAAGGCCCAGGACTTCGGGGAAAGCTGCTCGCTGGAAGTGCGGGTGCGCCTCTCTGCGGAAACGGTTTTTAAGGAAAAGCTGGAAAAAATTGCCAATCTGGAAGAAATATCGTAACTTTAAAAGCTAAAACTAAACATATTATGTCCAAGAAAGTTCACGTTTTTAATGCAGGCCCCTGCCTTTTGCCGCAGGCGGCCATCGACAAGGCCATCGAGGCCCTGAAGGATTTCAGCGGCACGGGCATTTCCGTCCTCTCCATCTCCCACCGCACCAAGGAATGGGACGCCGTGATGGACGAGTGCCGCGCCCTCTGGAAAGAACTCCTCCACATTCCGGACACCCACGAGGTGGTGTTCCTGGGCGGCGGCGCCTCCCTCCAGTTCCTCTATGTGGCGATGAACTTCCTGGAGAAGAAGGCCGCCTACCTGGATACCGGCGTCTGGGCCCACAAAGCCCTCGTGGAGGCGCAGGGCATCGGGGAGGCATCGGCCATCGCCTGCTCCAAGGACAAGAACTACACCTATATCCCGAAGGGTTTTGAGGTGCCGGCCGATCTTGACTACCTCCACATCACCACAAACAACACCATCTACGGCACGGAGATCAAGGAAGACTGGGACGTTCCCTGCCCGCTCATCGCGGATATGTCCTCGGACATTATGTCCCGCCCGGTGGACGTTTCGAAGTACGCCCTCATCTACGGCGGCGCGCAGAAGAACGTGGGCCCCGCCGGCGTGGTCTTCGCCATCATCCGGAAGGACGCCCTGGGCAAAGTATCCCGCCACATCCCCACGATGCTGGACTATCGCACGCACATCGACAAACTCTCGATGTTCAACACCCCGCCGGTCTTCAACATCTTCGTAATGAACGAAACCCTTAAATGGATCAAGTCGATGGGCGGCGTGGAGGCCATCCAGAAGATCAACCAGAAAAAGGCCGACCTCCTGTATGGAGAAATCGACCGCAACAGCCTGTTCGTAGGTACGGCGGAAAAGGAAGACCGTTCGCTGATGAACGTGTGCTTCGTGATGGCCCCGGGCCACGAAGATCTCCAGGACGAGTTCTTCGCCTTCGCCAAGGAACGCGGCATGGTGGGCATCAAGGGCCACCGCAGCGTGGGCGGCTTCCGCGCCTCGCTCTACAACGCCTGCACCCTGGAAGACGTCCAGGCGCTGGTAGATTGTATGCAAGAATTCGAAAAACTGCATAAATAATGAAAGTATTATTAGCAACCCAGAAACCTTTCGCGGCGGCCGCCGTGAAGGGCATCACCGATATCCTGGAGGCCGCCGGGCACGAAGTAGCCAAACTCGAGAAGTATGAGGCGCAAAGCGACTTTGTGGCCGCCGTGGCCGATACAGAAGCCCTCATCATCCGTTCGGACAAAGTGACCGCGGAGGTCCTGGACGCCGCCCCGAAGCTCAAGATCGTGGTGCGCGCCGGCGCAGGCTACGACAACGTGGATCTGGCGGCGGCCACCGCCCACGGCGTGGTGGTGATGAACACCCCCGGCCAGAACTCCAACGCCGTGGCCGAACTGGCCCTGGGCCTGATGATCTTTATGGCCCGCACCCAGTTCACCCCAGCCACCGGTTCCGAACTGCAGGGCAAACGCCTGGGCGTGCAGGCCTACGGCAACGTCGGCCGCCTCGTTGGCCAGAAAGCCAAGGCCCTCGGGATGAGCGTCCACGCCTTGGATCCGTTCCTGACGGACGAACAGATTGTCGCCGGCGGCGCGGAGCCCGTGCACTCCGTAGAGGAGCTGTATGCATCGGCCGATTATCTCTCCATCCACATTCCGGCCCTGCCTTCCACCATCGGCAGCATCGGCTACGACCTCATTACGCGGATGCCCAAGGGCGCCACGCTCGTGAACACCGCCCGCAAGGAGGTTATCGACGAGGAAGGGCTGCTGCGTGCCCTTACGGACCGCCCGGACCTCAAATACGTCACGGACGTGATGCCGGACAATTACGCCGCCCTGCAGGAAGCCTTCGGCCCGCGCGTTTTCGCCACGCCCAAGAAAATGGGCGCCCAGACGGCCGAAGCCAACGTGAACGCCGGCCTCGCCGCCGCCCGTCAGATCGTGGATTTCTTCGCCACGGGCAATACGAGATTTCAAGTGAACAAATGATATGGTACGAGTAAAACCCTTTGCGGCCATCCGTCCGCCCAAGAACCTGGTGACCGAAGTTGCGGCACCCCCGTATGACGTTTTGAACTCCGAGGAAGCGCTGGCGATGGCCGGCGAAAAGAGCCTCCTGCACATCACCAAGCCGGAAATCGACTTCAAGCCCCTTGCCGGGGAGCACGAGCAGCGCACCTACGACAAAGCCGTGGAGAACTTCAAGGCCTGGAAAGAGCGCGGCTGGCTGGTGCAGGACGAGAAAGAGAAGTACTATGTCTATGCCCAGACCATGGGAGACCGCACGCAGTACGGCCTGGTCCTGTGCGCCCACACGGATGATTACGCCAACGGCATCATCAAGAAACACGAACTCACCCGCAAGGACAAGGAAGACGACCGGATGGTGCACGTGCGCATCCAGAACGCCAATATCGAGCCCGTGTTCTTCGCCTATAAAGACAATGCGGAGCTGAACGCCATCGTAGCTGCCGCGGCTTCCGGCGAACCCGAATACAAGTTCGTGGACGAGAACAACTTCACGCACACCTTCTGGGTGATCTCGGACGATGCGGTGATCGCCCGCATCACGGAAATTTTCACCAGGGACATCGACGCCTTCTATGTGGCCGACGGTCACCACCGCACGGCGGCCGCCGCCCGCGTGGGCGCGGAGAAAAAGGCGCAGAACCCCCGCCACACCGGCAATGAGGAATACAATTACTTTATGGCCGTGTGCTTCCCGCAAAGCCATCTCGCCATCATCGACTACAACCGCGTGGTGAAGGACCTGAACGGCCTTTCCGCTAAGGAATTCTTCGCGGCCCTGGAGAAGGACTTTGTGGTGGAGAAAAAATCCTCCGAGATCTATCACCCTTCAGGCCTCCACAACTTCTCGATGTATTTCGAGGGCGTGTGGTACAGCCTCACGGCGAGGCCCGGACGCTACGACGACAACGATCCCATCGGCGTACTGGATGTGACCATCCTTTCGAACCTGGTGTTGGATAAGATTCTGGGAATCAAGGACCTGCGCACCTCCAACCGCATCGACTTCGTGGGTGGAATCCGCGGCCTCGGGGAACTCTCCCGCCGCGTGGACTCCGGTGAAATGAAGGTGGCTTTCGCCCTCTATCCGGTTTCGATGGAGCAGCTCATCAACATTGCCGATACCGGCAACATTATGCCCCCGAAGACCACCTGGTTCGAGCCTAAACTACGCTCCGGCCTGGCAATTCATTCGCTGGACTAAAGCCCACAACACTACCCCAATACTGACGGACACGTTGAGCGAATGCTTCGTGCCCTTCTGGGGTATTTCCAGCGCGAAATCGCAGGCATCCACCACCTCCTGCTGCACGCCGTGCACTTCGTTTCCGAAAACCAGTGCATAACGGGGTTTGGAGGAGGGTGTGTCCCCCAGGGGGGACTCCGTTCCGCTTCGCTCCACTCCGGCCCCTCCCATTGTCTCCTGCGTCCCTTCGGGACTTGTATCCAACGGGCCCCTCCCCCTGCCCTTGTCCGGGGGTGGACAAGCCCCCCTGGGGGACACACCCTCCTCCACACCTGCGCAAAATTCATCCAGTTTCACCGAATGCTCCGTCTGCTCCACGGCGATGACCGTGTAGCCGGCGGCCTGGAGGCGGCGGCCCAGGTCCACTACGTCGTCCACGTGCTCGGAGGGCACCGATTCCTCGGCGCCCAGGGCCACTTTGTGCAGCTCCGGCGAGGGCGGGACGGGGCAGATGCCGCCCAGGTAGACTTTGTCCACCCCGAAGGCATCGGCCGTGCGGAAGGCGCTGCCCACGTTGTGGGCGCTGCGCACGTTGTCCAGCACCAGCACGATGCCGCTGGAAGGCCGTACGGTGCGGTATTCCTCCGGCGTGAGGCGCCCCAGTTCGCTGTTTAACAGTTTCCTGTCTTTCATACCGCAAAGGTAAGGTTTTTTACGGGGAAAATCGTATATTTGTAATCCTAATCACTTCGTATGAAAAAAGACATCCAGATCTTTGATCTCATCAAGCAGGAGAACGAGCGCCAGAGCAGCGGCCTGGAACTCATCGCCTCGGAAAACTATGTTTCGCAGCAGGTGCTGGACGCTATGGGCTCCGTGTGCACCAACAAATATGCAGAAGGCTACCCCGGCAAGCGCTATTACGGCGGCTGCGAGGTAGTGGACCAGATCGAGCAGCTGGCCATCGACCGGCTCAAGGCGCTCTACGGCGCGGAATACGCCAACGTGCAGCCGCACTCCGGCGCCCAGGCCAATATGGCCGTCACGATGGCTATCTTAAAGCCCGGTGATACCTTTATGGGCCTGGACCTCTCGATGGGCGGGCACCTCACCCACGGCTCCCCCGTGAACGCCAGCGGCATCCTTTACCATCCCGTCGCCTACGGCCTGGATCCCGAGACCGGCCGCATCGACTACGACGATATGGAGAAGAAGGCCCGCGAGTGCAGGCCCAAGCTCATCATCGGCGGTGCATCGGCCTACTCCCGCGAATGGGATTATGAAAGGATGCGGAAACTGGCCGATGAAGTGGGCGCTATCCTCTGGATCGATATGGCCCACACGGCCGGCCTCATCGCGGCGGGCCTGCTGAAAAACCCCGTCCAGTACGCGCACATCGTCACTTCCACCACCCACAAGACCCTGCGGGGTCCCCGCGGCGGCATCATCCTGATGGGCAAGGACTTCCCGAACCCCTGGGGCCTTACGACGCCGAAGGGCGAGGTGAAGATGATGAGCGCCATCCTGAATTCCAGCGTCTTCCCGGGCATCCAGGGCGGACCGCTGGAACACGTAATCGCCGCCAAGGCCGTGGCCTTCTTCGAGGCCGCCCAGCCGGAATACGTCGCCTACCAGAAGCAGGTGGTCGCCAACGCCGCCGCGATGTGCAAGGCATTCATCGGCAAGGGATACAACATCATCTCCGGCGGCACGGACAACCACCTGATGCTCATCGACCTTCGCAGCAAATTCCCGGATCTGACGGGCCGGATGGCGGAAAAGGAACTGGTTCGGGCCGATATTACCGTGAATAAGAATATGGTCCCCTTCGACAGCCGCAGCGCCTTCGCCACCAGCGGCCTCCGGGTGGGCACGCCCGCCATCACCTCCCGCGGCTTCGAGGAGAACGATATGGTGAACATCGTCAACCTGATCGACACCGTCCTCGCATCGGCCAACGCCAACGCGGAAGCCCTCTCTGCCAAGGAACCCACCGAGCAGCAGCTCGCCCAGCGCATCGCCCACAAGCTGGTGCTGGACGAAGTGAAACGCAAAGTCCATATGATGACCGCCGGTCGGCCGCTCAATCGCTATTAGACAATGAAGAGAATCCTTTTCATTCTGCTAACCCTGCTGGCAGTTTATGCCTGCGGTCCCGGGAATATGCCCGTGGAACCTATCGTAGACCCGCCGGAGCAGCCGGAGAATCCGGAGAACCCGGACGACCCCGATCCCGACAACCCGGACCCGGACGATCCCGTGGATCCGGAGGTCCCCATCCTGCAGACGGATGTGGCCACCGATATCACCATTTCATCGGCCACCCTTCACGCCCGGTATTCGGGTATTGATATGACCCACGCCCCGCAGAACGCCGTGTTCGAATGGGGAACGGAAGCGCAGCATCTCAGCGGCAGGATTACGGCCGAACAGAACGTCGCCGAGGCAGCCGGAAGTTACTCCGCCACCCTCCCGACGCTCTCCAGCGGAATCACCTATTTCTTCCGCGCCAGTATGGACGTGTGGGATGGGGCGAAAGGCGCCTACCGAAACATTTCCGGAGAAGTCCTTTCCTTCACAACGCGTACGCCGGACGTCGGCAGTGAGCAGTCTGCGCCAGGTTGGGCGGAACTCCCCGCCTTGAACTATACCCATCACGGCGGCAGCTACAACTACTATACGGACAACACCCGCGAAGGCCTTTATTACGTCCATCACAAGGCGAAGGATCCCCACGGGGCTGTCGTGCGCAACTACACCGCCTGCTGGAGCGGCATCTACCGCTGCCCCGTCTGGATTGCCGCCCCCCGGCACAAGGATTATGAAAGCGGGAAAGCGCCCAGCCGGAATTACCGTCTGGATCCGGACCTGCCTGCGGAGGTGCAGTATGCGGGCGCCAGCGGGAGCAACTCCCCTTACAACCGCGGCCATATGCTGGGTGCCGCGGAGCGGAAAGGCAGCAGCGATATGTTCGCCCAGGTGAACTACGTGACCAATATCGCCCCGCAGCACGGAACCTACTTTAACAGCGGCGGAAAGTACTGGAACTCGCTGGAAGACGAGATTGACGGCTACGTCTGCGCCGATACCCTGTACATCGTGGTGGGCACGTATTTCGAGTCGTACACCGACGCCAAGGGCATTCACGCAGACCCCAAGACCATCACCTTCAACGGCAGCCCGGACGTCACCTGTCCCACGATGTTCTACTATGCGCTGCTCCGCACCAAGAGCGGCAACAGCGGCAAGAAAGTGCAGAACTGCAGCGCTTCGGAACTCCAGTGCGCCGCCTTCGTCCGCGCCCATCTCCAGAGTGCGCCCAGCGGCAGTGTTTACAGCGTCACTTCAACGGATATGATGTCCGTTGCGGACCTTGAGCGCATCACGGGATTCACGTACTTTGCGAACGTTCCCAACGCGCCGAAGAGCACGTACAACGCTTCCGACTGGGGACTTTAATAAGTGACTTTATTCAGGAACAGGGCGTGTCCGGGGACGGATTCGCCTGCATCGCTGCGCGTTCCGGATGCGATGAGTTCCGCAATCCACTCTGGCGCGTGTTTCCCCCGCCCCACCTCGATGAGCGACCCCACCGTGGCCCGGACCATATTCCGCAGGAACCTGTCCGCCGAAATCCGGAAGAACCAGTAAGAGTGAGCAGCGGGAGGACAGACCCCTCCGGGGGCTTGTCCACCCCCGGACAAGTATAGGGGGAGGGGCCCGTTGGATACAAGTCCCGAAGGGACGCAGGAGACAATGGGAGGGGCCGGAATGGAGCGAAGCGGAATGGAGTCCCCCGGAGGGGTCTGTCCTTCCGCTGCTCCCATCACCTGAAGATGCGATGGAGTATAAGGTTTCCAGAAGGCGGCGGTGACGGTGCAGACGGAGGTTTTGTTGTCCCCGCCGGTCTTTTCAAAGCAGGAGAAATCGTGCGTTCCGAGGAGGTGGCGGCAGGCCTCGTTCATCGCGTCGAAATCCAGACCCGGATAGCCGCAGAGCCAGGAATACTGCCGCGCGAAGGGGTCTTTCTGCCGATGGATGAAGTAGGTATACTCCCGCTGTTTGGCGCTGAAGCGGGCGTGCAGGTCATCGGCCACGGGTGATACCGAAAAAACAGCTACGCTGTGGGGCAGGATGGCATTTAATTTGTAGATAAAATCCGTCGCCTCGAAGGGCAGCTGCCCGTCCCAGTCGAAGTGGGCCACGTAGGAAAAAGCGTGCACTCCGGTGTCCGTGCGGCCCGCGCCGGTAACCGGCACCGGACGGCCCAGAAGACGGGAAAGCGCAGCCTCCAGGCAGGCCTGGACCGACGGAGAGGAAGGCTGGATTTGCCAGCCGCAGAATTCCGTTCCGTCGTATGAGAGGGCCAAAAAGTAACGCATATGCAAATGTACTAAAATATATGGAATCTGTTAACATTCGCGAGCTAAACGAAAGAATCCAGAAAGAGAGTCAGTTCGTAGACCTGCTCACCCTGGAAATGGGGAAAGTCATCGTAGGTCAGAAACAGCTGGTGGAGAACCTCCTCATCGGCCTGCTCAGCGGCGGCCACATCCTCCTGGAGGGCGTGCCCGGCCTGGCCAAGACCCTGGCCATCAACACCCTGTCCCAGGCGGTGGACGCCAGTTTCAACCGCATCCAGTTCACCCCGGACCTGCTGCCGGCCGATGTTATCGGCACCCTCATCTACTCCCAGAAGAAGGAGAGCTTCGAGGTGCACAAGGGCCCCGTCTTCGCCAACTTCGTGCTGGCCGATGAAATCAACCGAAGCCCGGCAAAAGTGCAGAGCGCCCTGCTGGAAGCGATGCAGGAGCACCAGGTCACCATCGGCGACCAGACCTACAAGCTGCCGGAGCCGTTCCTGGTGATGGCTACCCAGAACCCCATCGAGCAGGAGGGTACCTATCCCCTGCCGGAGGCCCAGGTAGACCGCTTTATGCTGAAGGTGGTGGTGGACTATCCCAAGAAGGACGAGGAACGCCAGATCATCCGGATGAACGGCACCGGGGAATTCCCGAAAGCCAATGCCGTGGTGAAGCCGGAGGACATCCTCCGCGCCCGGCAGGTGGTGCGGGACGTCTATATGGACGAGAAAATCGAGCGCTACATCGTGGACATCGTGTTCGCTACGCGTACCCCGGCCGATTACGGCCTGAAAGAGCTCCAGGGCTTCATCTCCTACGGCGCCTCGCCGCGTGCCAGCATCTCGCTGGCCCAGGCCTCGAAGGCCTACGCCTTCATCAAGCGCCGCGGTTACGTGATCCCCGAGGATGTGCGGGCTGTTTGCAACGAGGTGCTGCGCCACCGTATCGGCCTCACCTATGAGGCGGAGGCGGAGAACGTCACGCCCGAGCAGATTATCGAAAAGATCATCAATGCGGTGATTGTGCCGTAATGACCCCGGAGGAACTCATAAAGAAGGTCCGGAAGATCGAGATCCGCACCAAGGCGCTGAGCCGGCAGGTATTTGCCGGCGAGTACCATTCTGCGTTCAAGGGACGCGGTATGGCCTTCAGCGAGGTACGCGAATACCAGTGGGGCGACGACGTGCGGAATATGGACTGGAACGTGACGGCGCGGATGAGCGCCCCGCACGTGAAGGTCTTCGAGGAAGAGCGCGAGCTCACCGTGGTGCTTCTGGTGGACATTTCCCGGAGCGGCCTCTTCGGCACGCAGGGGAAAACCAAGCGGGAGCAGATTGCGGAAATCGCCGCCACCCTCGCCTTCAGCGCCATCCTCAACAACGATAAGGTGGGTTGCATCCTATTCAGCGACCGCGTGGAGAAGTTCATCGCTCCCGGCAAGGGCCGTACGCATTTCCTGCACATCATCCGGGAAATCCTGGAGTGGGAGCCCCGGCACAACGGGACGGACATCGGCGAAGCCCTCCGCTACCTCACGAACGCCATCAAGAAAAAATGCACGGCGTTCATCCTGAGCGATATGCTGGATGTGGAGGCCGATGGTACCCCGCGTTACGAAGAAGCCCTCAAGGTGGCCGTGAACCGCCACGACCTCTCGGTGATCAGGGTGAGCGACCCGCGGGAGAAAGCCCTTCCGAACGTGGGCCTGGTGCATGCGAAGGACGCCGAGAGCGGCGCCTCCCGCTGGATCAACACCGCCTCCCGGCACGTGCGGGACGCCTACGGCGAATGGTTCCGCAGCGCCACCGAGGGCGCCGACCGCCTGATGCTCCGCTATCAGGTGGACCACGTGGACATCGGCACCGACGAAGACTACGTCCGCGGCCTCATTAACCTCTTTCACAGCCGATGAGAAAATTGCTTGTCATACTGCTGGCCCTGTTCCCGGTCCTGACGGCCCGGGCGGAAGGCGTCCGCAAGGAAGCCGGAAAAGCCACGCTGGAGCCCCTCCAGAAGCGGGATTCCGTGCTGGTGGGCGACCAGCTCCGCTATGGGATTGAACTGAAAGACGTCGCCGAAAACACGCCCCTGGCCCTCCCCCAGTTCGAACTGGAGAAGGACGCTCCGCTGGAAATCCTGGGAGAGTGGCAGCTGGATTCCACCCGCGTGTCCAAAAAGAAGGAAACGCCCGCCCGCTACGACATCAAGGCCTCGGTAGTCCTTACCGCCTTCGACGGCGGCACCTATGAGCTGCCGGACATTCCCATCCTCTTCGACGGGGATACCCTCATCTTCTCGGCCGCCGAGCCCCTGGAGGTGACGGAACCCGCCGTGGATATGGAAAGCTTCCAGCTCAACGACATCAAGGGGCAGGTGAAGTTCCCCTATACCTTTAAGGAAGTGTTCCCCTGGGTGGCCGGGGCCCTGGCCCTCATCGGCCTAATCTATTACCTGATTGTCCTGATCCGCAAGAGAAGGAAGGAAGCCATCGAGAAGGAAAAGGCCGAACCCGCCCACATCAAGGCGCTCCGCAAACTGGACAAATACCGCGGGGAGAAGTTCTGGAAGCCCGAACATCAGAAGACCTTCTATTCGGGCGTGACGGATGCCTTAAGGGAATACATCGCCGCACGCTACGGCGTGGGCGCCCTGGAAATGACCACCGCGGAAATCTTCGGGGACCTGCGCAAGACGGACGTCCCGGCCGATCTTTACGAGGAGCTGAAAGCGCTCTTCGAACGGGCCGATTTCGTGAAGTTCGCCAAGTACACCGCCACCGACGAAGACAACAAACAGGTGCTGCCGCTGGCCGTCAGGTTCGTAACAACCACCTATCAACAGGAGATCGAGGAAGATGTTCTTTGAGTATCCATATCTGCTCTGGCTGCTGGCCGTTCCGGCACTGCTCATCCTCCGCTACGTCTGGATCGAATGGAAGGACCGGCGGGCGCACCTGAGGGTATCGGCCCTGGACCAGTGGGAAGCCGGCGGAAGATCGGTCCTCGAGATCGTCCGGCACATCCCGTTTGCCCTCCGCATCGCGGCCCTTTGCCTCCTGATTGTGGCCATCGCCCGTCCCCGGTCCTCTTCCCAGGTCGAGAAGGTGGACACGGAAGGCATCGATATCATCTTCGCGATGGATGTCTCCACCTCGATGCTGGCGCGGGACTTCACGCCGGACCGCCTGAGCGCCGCCAAGGACATCGCCATCGAATTCATCGCCCAGCGGCCCAGCGACCGGATGGGCATCGTGGTCTTTGCCGGCGAGAGCTATACCCAGTGCCCCCTCACCACGGACCGCGCCACCCTCATCAACCTGATGAAGGAAGTGCAGACGGACCTCATCGAGGATGGAACGGCCATCGGCAACGGCCTCGCCACGGCCGTCGCCCGGATGAAGGATTCGGACGCCAAGAGCCGCGTGGTGATTCTGCTCACCGACGGCGTGAACAATATGGGCGAAATCGATCCCGCGATGGCGACGGAAATTGCCAAGACCTACGGGATCAGGGTTTACACCATCGGCGTCGGCGCCAACGGAGAGGCCCCCTACCCCGTCCAGACGCCCTGGGGCATCGAACTGAGGAAGCTGCCCGTGGAGATTGACGAGCCCCTGCTGAAGGAAATTGCCGACGGCACCGGAGGCCGATATTTCCGTGCCACGGACAACACCAAACTGAGCGAGATCTACGCGGAGATCGGCAAAATGGAGAAGACGCGCACCACCGTGGATTCCTTCCCCGTTTATAAGGACCTCTTCAGCGGCTATGCCCTTGCCGCGCTTATCTGCCTGGCCCTGGAGGTTCTCCTGGGCGCTATTCTGAGGAGGACACCGGTATGCTGATGTTCGCCGAATACCGCTTCCTGTACCTGCTTTTGCTGGTTCCCGTCATCCTGCTGGGTTATGGGCTCCTGCGCTGGATGCGCACACGCCGCGTGAAGGCCCTGGGAGACCCCGAACTGGTGGAAGCCCTGATGCCTTCCTGGTCCCGTTCCAAGGGCTGGGTGAAGGCCGTCCTCTTCGCACTGGCCTGGGCGATGCTGTCTATCGGCCTGGCACGGCCCCGCACCGGCGCCAAACTGGCCGAGCACAACACCCGGGGCGCAGAGATCATCGTGGCCCTGGACGTTTCCAACTCGATGCTGGCGCAGGATTACTCCCCCAACCGGCTGGAGCGCGCGAAACTCTCCATCGCCCGGCTGACGGAGAAACTGCAGGACGACAGAATCGGCCTGGTCATCTTTGCCGGAACGTCCTTCGTCCAGCTGCCCGTCACCACCGACTATGTGAGCGCGAAGATGTTCCTGGGCAGCATCGACACCAGTTCCATCCCCGTTCAGGGGACGGCCATCGGTGATGCCATCCGCCTGAGTATCAAGAGCTTCAGCGCCCAGAGCGAAAAGAGCCGCGTGATTGTGGTCATCTCCGACGGCGAGAACCACGAGGACGACGCCGTGGCCGCCGCGAAGCAGGCCGCCGAGCTGGGCATCAAGGTCTATACGATCGGCGTGGGCTCCCCCGAAGGCCAGCCCATCCCGATGGGCGGCGAACTGCTGAAGGACAAGGACGGCAACATCGTGGTGACTAAGCTGGACGAGCAGATGCTCCGCGATATTGCCCGGGCGGGCGGCGGCGCCTACATCCACGCCGGCGGAGAAGAGTTCGGCCTCAATCCCATCATCCAGGACGTGCGCCGGATGGAGGACGAGGAATTCGGCAGCGTGGTCTTCGAGGAATACGACGAGCAGTATATGTACTTCCTGGGCGCGGCCCTGCTGCTGCTTGTGATCGGAATGCTCATCGGCGAGCGCAAACCCCGCCGCAGACTGTTTGAGGTATGAGAAAGTTCGTGTGCATCATCCTGGTTCTGAGCCTTTCGGGGGCCGCTTTCGCGCAGAAGGCGGACTTCCGCAAGGGCAACCGCCAGTTCAGGAAGGCCGATTATTCAGAGGCCGATATCAGCTACCGCAAGGGCCTGCTGAAGGACACCGCCTCGGTGGCCGGGCATTACAACCTGGCGAACAACCTGTACCGTCAGGAGAACTTCGAGGAAGCCGCCAAACAGCTGGAAGCCGTCCAGCTGACGGCCGGAGACGCGCCTTTTGCGGCCGATTATTACTTCAACGCGGGAGACGTGGCCGGGGCGAAACAGGACTGGCAGACGGCCGTGAATATGTTCAAGGAGAGCCTGCGGCGAAACCCCGGGGACCTGGCCGCCAAGGAGAACTATATCTACGCGCGAAACAAACTGCAGGAACAGCAGCAACAGCAGCAGAATCAAGACAATCAGGACCAGAATCAGGATCAGAACCAGGATAACCAGGATAACCAGGATCAGCAACAGCAGAACCAGGACCAGAACCAGGACCAGAATCAGGACCAGCAGCAACAGGACGACCAGCAGCAGGAGGGGCAGCAGCCCCAGCCGCAGGAAGTGCAGCTGAGTCCCCAGCAGGCCCAGCAGTTGCTCCAGGCCATCCAGGACAAGGAAAAACAGACGCAGGAAAAGGTGGACGAGAAGAAGGCCCAGGCCCTGAAGTCCCGTCAGAAGGAAAAGAATTGGTAGTATGAAAAGACTCTTTGCCGTCATTGCCGCCTTGCTCGTCGCCCTCGGAACGTGGGCACAGAGCATCAAAGTGGAAGTGCACAACATCGTGGAACTGGGTGAACGCTTCAACCTGGTGTTCGTGGTGGAGGGAGAGGATTCCCCCTCGGACTTCAACTGGGAGTGCAGCAACGACTTCAACGTGGTGTGGGGCCCGCAGAAAGGCTCTTCCACCAGCATCCAGATCATTAACGGCAAGACTTCCCGTTCTTCGCAGACCTCCTTCACCTACATCCTGCAGGCCAAGGCCGCCGGTACCTTCACCCTGCCCCCGGCGACGGTTACCGTGAAGGGGACGCAGATGACCTCCCGTTCCGCCACTGTCCAGGTGGTCAATCCGGGCGGCGGTTCCCAGACGCAAGCCCAGTCTTCCTCCGACAGCGGAACGCCGCAGGCATCGGCCCAGAATACGGCCTCCGACCTCTTTATGCGGCTGATTCTGAGCCGTACCAGCGTGGTGGTGGGCGAACCCGTCACCGCCACCCTCAAGATCTACAACCGCGCCAACCTGGCGGGCTTCGAAAATGCCAAATTCCCCACCTTTAAAGGCTTCTGGAGCCAGGAAGTGGAGGCGCCCAGCAACATCAATTTCCAACGGGAACAGGTAGACGGCGTGATGTATAACAGCGCCGTGCTGCGCCGCTGGGTGCTCATCCCCCAGAAGAGCGGGGACCAGCCCATCGAACCCGCGGAGGTGGTGTGCCTGGTGAACCAGCAGAAAAGGCGCAGCGGCGGTTCCATCTTCGACGATTTCTTCGGCAGTGATTATATGACCGTGCGGCAGCGCGTGACCACCCGCGGCGCCACCCTCCACGTGAGTCCCCTGCCCGCCGGCGCACCGGCGAATTTCGGCGGCGGCGTGGGTGAATACCGCATCAGCGCGCGTCTGAGCAAGGATTCCCTGAAGACGCACGACGCCGCTTCGCTCATCCTCACGGTCCAGGGCAAGGGCAATGTCGCCCTCCTGGAAGCCCCCAAGCTGCAGTTCCCGCCGGACTTCGAGGTCTATGACGTAAAGACCAGCGTGAACACCGACAAAAGCGGCACTTCCGGGTCCAAGACCTTCGAATATCCCTTCATTCCGCGCAGTCCCGGGGAGTTCACCATCGGCCCCGTCGAATACGGCTATTACGACATCGCCAAACGGCGCTATTCCGTGGCGACGGCCGCTGCCTTGCCACTGGCTGTGGCCCGGAGCGCCGCCTCCCCCGCGACAACGCCGGATGCCGGCGGCAACACCCTGGTGGTGGACCGCAAGGGCGTAAAAAATTTGGGCGAAGACATCCGCTTCATCCGCACGGAAACCACCCTGAAAGGCAGCGGAAACCGCTTCCTGGTGTATTCCGGGGCCTGGTGGGGCGTTATTGTGGGGTTGCTGCTATTGGGCCTCGGTCTCTGGCTGGGCCTGCGCAAGGCGGCCGCCAGGCGGGCCGATGTAGTGGGTACGCGCAACCGCAAGGCCACGCGGATGGCGCTCAAGCGCCTCGCCCAGGCCCGCGAGTTCCTGCAGAAGAACCTCTACACGGCCTTCTACGAGGAGCTCCACCGGTCGCTGCTGGGCTTCGTGGGCGACAAACTCACGCTCAATATGGCCGATATGGACAAGGAGAATATCTCGTCGGCCCTCACCGGAAACAGTGTTCCGCAGGAAGTGGCCGATGATTTCGTCGGCCTTCTGGACGCCTGCGAGGAGGCGCGCTACGCCCCCGACGCCGGCCACCAGGCGATGAACGAGCACTACGAGAAAGCCGTCTCCACCATTACCGCCATCGATGCCTCTATGAAGAAATCTTCCTCTCACGGCCTCGGCGCCGCCATTTTGGCGCTGCTGCTGATCATCCCGGGCACGCTAAAGGCCCAGGAACTCTCCTATCCGGATTCCCTGTGGAAAGCGGGCGTGGAAGCCTATACGGCCGGGGATTTCGAGACCGCGCTGAAGGACTGGCAGGACGTACAGGCCACCGGTCTGGGTTCCAAGGAACTGTATGGAAATCTCGCCAGCGCCTATCTCAAAACCGGCGAAATCGCGCCGGCCATCCTCTGGTGGGAACGCGCGTTACGGCTGGACCCTTCGGACAAAGACATCCGCTACAACCTGGAATTCGCCCGGGGACTTACCCAGGACAAGATTGAAGAGGTGCCGGAGATCTTCTTCGAGCAGTGGGGCCACGCGATGTGCTATCTGCTGCCCTCCAACACATGGGCCGTCCTTTCGCTGGTCTTCCTGGCCGCCACGGTCGCCCTGGCGCTGCTCTTTCTGCTGGGCTCCACGCCCGGAAAACGCCGCCTGGGCTTCTTCGCCGGCATCGCCGCGCTGCTCCTCACTTTCCTGAGCTGGGATTTCGCCCAGTGGCAGCGCTCGGAGGCCCTCCGGCAGGACCAGGCCATCGTGATGCGGCCCGTTTCCTCGGTGAAAAGCTCCCCCTCTGAGACCGGCGCCAAGGACCTCTTCATCCTCCACGAAGGCACCCGCGTAAAGATCCTGGACAACGTCGCCGGCTTCTCCAACATAGAATTAGCCGACGGACGCCAGGGCTGGATTCCGTCGGCAGAAATCGAGGTAATTTAACTCAATAAGGGTTGGATTTTAAACTATTATTTGTATATTTGCATCGCAATAGTTGAAATTTGACACCTTATGGAAGACATCTTCGCGCTCTCAGACAAACAGATCCAGGAGCGGATTGGGAGCAGGCTAAGAGCCGCCAGGCTCAAACAGAACATCACCCAACTTCAGCTGGCCCATTCGGCAGGTCTTTCCCTGTCGTCCGTAAAAAAGATCGAAAACGGCAATGTGGGCACTTTTGAGTCCCTTCTTCGCGTTCTCCGTATCCTGGGGAGGCTGGATGTTTTCCAAACCCTGGTGGAGGAAGACTCCTTAAGCCCGGCCGAATACTACGCACTCCGGAACGCCAGCGGGAAAAATCAGCGAAAACGCGCCGCAGGCCGCATCAAAGCCAAAGAGGAGGTTTCGGAATGGTAGACGTCGCTAAAGTGAGAATGTTCGGAATGGATGTGGGAATATTCCGTTGGGACAGTCAGTTTAACCTGGCCCGCTTCGAATACGATCCCACCTTCGCAGAAACGGGGCTGGAACCATCCCCCATTATGATGCCCGTACAAAGTGGAAGAATATACGCTTTCGGCGCCCTTAATTGGGACACTTTCAACGGTCTTCCCGGTATGCTGGCCGATGCTCTTCCGGATACTTATGGCCGTGCTCTTTTCGACCGCTGGCTCGCTTTCACGGGAAGAACTTCCGGGAATCCGGTCGAATCCCTATGTTATTTAGGGAAGCGATGTATGGGCGCGTTGGAATTTGAACCGGCAACCGGACCTGATGCCAGTCCGCTTTTAAAGATTGAAATTGACGCGCTAGTAGATGTCGCCCGTGAGGCTCTTTCACGGAAAAAAGCATTTGGCGTCAATTTGAATGCCGACAGAAAGGCTGCCATCGCAGAAATCCTGCGGCTGGGAACATCGGCCGGAGGTCAACGCGCCAAAGCCATCATTGCCTATAACAAAACGACCGGGGAAGTCCGGTCGGGACAGGCCGATGCACCGGAAGGATTTGATCAGTATTTAATCAAACTGGACGGCGTGTCAGCCCAGGCAGGTTTCCGGGAAACGGAAAACTATGGGAGGCTGGAATACGCATTCTCACAGTTAGCCCGTAATTGCGGGATTGATATGACAGACTGCCAGTTGATCGAGGAGAACGGACGGGCTCATTTCCTCACAAAGCGTTTTGACCGCGAGAGCGGCAAAAAGATTCATATGCAGACACTCTGCGGAATCGCCCATTTCGATCATCGGATCCGACACGCTTATTCCTACGAGCAGGCCTTCGGCGTTATGCGACGTCTGCATCTTTCCTATGCGGAAGCCACAGAAATGTTCCGCAGGATGGTTTTCAATGTCGTTGTTCGAAATCAAGACGACCACACCAAGAACATTTCATTTCTGATGAGCCGGGATGGTAAATGGACGTTGTCTCCCGCCTATGACATTGGCTATGCTTATAATCCGGACGGGGCCTGGACCTCGACACACCAAATGTCCATCAACGAGAAGTTCGACTCCATAACCCGTGCAGATTTACTAGTCTGCGCGTCAAGGAACAGCATCAAAAATGCCAGGGAGATTATCGACCAGATTTGTGAAGCGAGTTCGCGCTGGGGTGGGATTGCACGCAATTGCGGCGTACCCGAACGTATGATCCGGGCCATCGAAAGGCAGTTCCTGTTAAACCTTTAATCTCCACTATACCGTCCCGCGAAGAGAATGGCGCCTGTGCTGGCTTCCGTGATCACGTAGAGGAAGGGCTGGTCGGCGTGGAAAACCACGATGTTGCCCGGACCCACCGCGGTCTCTTTCATCATCCCGGCGCTGGAGACTACCGCCGCTTCGGAACCCTCCTCGTCCACCTTGATGACGGCATCCTGCTGGACAAAACTCAGATATAGGGCATAGAGCGACATCGCTTTGAAATCGGCCTTCTCGGGATCGAAGGAACGGGGCATCCCCATCTGCGAAAGGATGTCGTTAAGTTTGATGTGATACTTGGTCTCGAAGCGCGGCAGCCAAAGGTCCACTTCGCTGGAAGACATATAATCGGCGCCGCTCCAGCCGATGGCTTTGAGCCGCTTGACGACTTCCTTCAGGGAGTGACCGGTCTGAGGGAGGAAAACGGTCATCGAGAAAGCGCCGTTGCCGTAGGGAAGCCGGACCGCCCGGAAGATATCATCCGATTGGTAGCCGAAGTTCTTCACCAGCTTCATCATCGGAACCTGCTTCTGCGCGCCAGAGCCGGTGGTAAATAGCGTCTGGGTTGTGGCCGATTTCGGGAACTTCTCCTTCCACTGGCCCTTGAAGTACATCGCATTCAATAGGTAAGCCAGCATATTCGGATCCACCTCCTCCAGAATCTTGGGGACAAGGCCGTGCGTGTGTTGGGAGCACCAGCCGTTGATGGCCTTTAAGGATGCATCCCCATTGGAGAAATCCAGGTTGGACACTTCGGCCTGATAATACTGCTTGACCGCCCCCTTGTAACTATCCAGAAGGGGCCAGCCGTCGTCCACGAAAATGGCATTGGCAATGCTGAGCGTGGTCTTTTTATCCAGGGTGGGAAGCTGCCGGAGCATCGACAGGCAGTACTCATTGACGGCCCCCACTTCTCCCTGTCCGTAACCCAGCACCGAGCAGATTTCATCGGCGGTTTCACCACGTCCCCCGTCCAGAATCATTCCCAGGAGGAACTGCATACTGAGCGGGGAAACGATGTAATCCACGGTGGCAGCGGCATCAATACGCTCCAGGAACTGCAGGTTAAAAGCCGCGCCTTTCTGGACGAACTCGGCCGATTTGGTCGTCAGCGACACCGGCTGACGGGGATTGTCCGAAGGATCGTCATCGGGACGCTGATTGCAGGAGGCCAGCGTCAGCGCAAAAATAAATGTGGCAAGTATAAATCTCTTCATAGGGTTTCGGCTCATTCGGCTCAAATTTATAAAAATAATATGACAATTCATTACCCACCTATGTCCGTGGTCTGTAAAATTGGGCTGAAACTGACACGATCAACTTTCCCACATTTGATTTTATTAAACTTCCAATTATTGAACTTTCAATTATTGAACTTTCAATAAAAATAACTATCTTTGCAAAAAACCAAAGCGATGGAAACGAATCCTTTTTATACTACATCCGTTATCCCGGCGCCATTCTTCTGTGACCGGGAGCAGGAGACGGAGAGTATTATCCGTATTCTGACCAATGGGAACAACCTGGTCCTCAAAGGACCCCGGAGGCTTGGGAAATCCGGGCTCATTCATCATATCTTCGAAGATAAACGCATCTGCGATCATTATAACACGTTTTATTTTGACATCTACGCCACCTCCACGCTGGAAGAGTTTACCCTTCTTCTGGGACGCGCCGTATATGCCAGTCTGGCATCCAGAAAGAAGAAGGCGGCCGATGCTTTTCTTTCCCTGCTGAGGTCCTTGTCCCTTAAAGTGGGGATGGACCCTGTTTCCGGTGCACTTATGCCTGGACTGGGGTTTGGGGACGTTAAGGGCAACGAACTAACCCTTAACGAGATTTTTGATTTCCTGGAGAAATCCGATACGCCCAATATCGTTGCCATCGATGAATTCCAACAAATCCAGCACTACTCACAGGAGAATATGGCGGCCCTTCTTCGCACCCGCATCCAGAAGATGAACAACACCAAATTCATTTTCTCGGGAAGCGAGCGCCATATGCTGGACATTATGTTTGCCTCCCAGGACAATCCCTTTTTCAAGAGCGCAAGGAATGTGGATATCGCACCTATCCCGGAGGATGTCTACTGCGACTTCGCCCGCAGGTTGTTCCTCCAATACGGGAAGCAGGCCGATGAAGACGCCGTACTCTATGTGTATCACCTTTTCGACGGGGTTACCTATTATATGCAGGAGACGATGAATGAGGCTTTCTCACTCCTCCGGGAAGGAGATACGCTTACGAGAGGCGTAGCAGAGAGCATCGTCGACCGCCTTGTTGAATCCAACACCTCGCGTTGCCTGGACATCCTGGACGATCTCACGCTCATTCAAAGACGGGCTTTGGGGGCTATCGCCAAGGAGTGGAGGGTGGCCGATCTCACTTCATCGGCCTTCATCTCGAAGTATCGTCTTTCCAGCGCCAGCTCCGTCCAGTCGGCTACCCGTGCGCTCATAAAAAAGAAACTGGTGGTTCGAGAAAGAAGCACCTACTTCCTGCAGGACAAGTATTTGGCGCTCTGGCTAAAGGCGAACTATTAAAGGAAAAAGGGAGCAAATCTTCGGCTCCCCGTAAAGAAACGAACGGATCGCCCCCCCCTCCTATTATTCGAAACGATACTGGAAACCCCAGCTCATAAAAGAGCTGGGGAAGAGGCGTATGGACATATAGGGTTCCAGGCAGACAACTTGGGGGTTGGCCCAAAGAACAATATGATCCATAAGACGGTCGCCGCTCACATGAACGGCGTGCGTGCCTTCACGGACGGTAAATTCGCAGGGAGTAAGGCCTTCCGGGTTATGAATGTTGCCGCAGTAGACGGCATCGGCCGGATCTACCGGAGCAGTGAAGGCGACGCCATCTGCCGTGAAATGGGCATTGTCGTAGGGGTGACGCCACTCCCCCGCCGGACTGAAGGGGAAACGCAGTTCCCGGGTTGGACCCACCTCCGTGCCGTCAAAGGTGAGGAAATTGTGGTTGTAGAAGAAGCCCTTGAGCGGTTGGGGCGCCTCCCAGTCCAGGGAATGCCGGATTTCTAGGCGGGAGCCGTCCAGGAGCCTTACCTCTTTGGTATAGCGGTACCAACCGGGAAGCCGATGGGTGAAACGGGCCGATGAAGCCGTCTTCTCCACCTCCCACTTCCCCGGATCCGCGACCTCATACAGGCGGAACCAGTCATAGGGTGCGTCGTCGGGCCGGCGGAGCAGCCCCACGCCTATCTTGCAGAAAAGCCCGCCAACAGGAACGTCCTCCAGGTCCACCGTCACGAACTCCTCTGAAAGGCCGCACACACGGTCGTGGCGGAAAGGATCCTTGTGATCAAACCATTCATCGGCAAAGACATATCCGGCCTTGACAATGCGCCGAAAGACTCCCGCATGGTCAAAACGCGTCCCTTGATAGTATTCTCCGGGGCGGCACAGTTCCACCTCCAGTCCGGCGTTGGACAGATGAATCACAGCAATGAGCGAAGTCCGTTAAAGGTAGAATGATCCAGATCCGGGAGCGGGCCAAGGTACTTTAGGCTGTCCACGGCCGAAAGGCTCTCCCGCAGCGTGCGCTCCATCAGGGAGAATGACTTGGCAATCTGACCGCCCAGGAGCAGGCATTCGATGCCCAACTCCTGCAGGAGTGGCGCCGCAGCATCTCCCAGGCGAGCGCCCATCAGGGAGAAAGCCGCCTCCCCTTCCGGAGTGCCGACGATGCTTTTCACCGTCTGCCCTTCCGGCCAGGGCTTTCCGGTCACTTCCTCCCAGGCACGCATAGCGCCCCGTTTGGAAGCATAGTCCTCTGCAACACCGTCCCGGAACGGACGGTTGTAGAGCGGAAGGGCCGGAGAGCCCATCGGCGAGCACTGGATGACACCGTCCACGGCATAGGTGAAGCCCAAGCCGGTTCCCAGCGTAATCAGCGCCACGCGGCTGTACGCCTTCAGGATGGGCTCCTGCAGGGCGCCCAGGAGCATTCCGTTCACATCGTGGATGAAACGGAGGGCGGGCGAAGCCGGGGCCACCAGATCGGCGAATTTCTCGCCGTACACCGCTGCGAACTTGTGCTTCATCAGGAAAATGCCCTTTTCATAGTCGAAAGGACCCGGAATAGCCACGGCGGCAGCCTCGGCATCCCCCAGCGCGACACGCAGGGAAGAGGCGATCTCCTCCCTGGTGCCGGCAGAGTCAATGGGGATTTCCCGTCCGTCGGAGCACTTGATAAAAGTGCCGCCTACGTCAAGCAGGATCGTTTTCGTAGCCATCCCTCAGACAGGTCTTATGGACACGGATGGGCTCCTTGCCCAGATTTTCGATGACGTACTTGCCCATATCGGCCGGAACGCAGGCAATCTCCATGAAGTCCAGGTCGAAGGAACGCTCCGGGTGCTCAACGCTGCGGATGCGCACATGGTCACCGTCCACGAGGGTGAGCACATGGAATTTCTCACCCTTTGTGTCCTGCTCGCACTGCTTCTCGAACTCCAGGCGGCGGAGCGATATGTACATCTGGGGATTCTCGCCCAGAATGTATTCCTGCCAACCGTCTCCTTCGCAGTCCAGGCGGGGTTTCTGAACAATGTAGTCTGGGCTGTTGGGATCGTGAATGACGCTTGTGCGACGGTTTTGGTTTACGTTGAGTTCGCCCAGGTGCGTGTGGATGGGCCGCTGTTTTCCGTCGAAGTCCAGGCGCAGGTAGTCGTACATCTTATAGGTATAAGAGCCGATGGTGAGCGAACCGATCTCCAGGATCACCTGGTTGCGGCCGCTGGAATGGATGGTTCCGGCAGGAAGCATCACCTGCAGGCCCGGCTTGGACTCCTCGTAGCTCACGTATTTCATGTAGTCGCAGGGGTCGTGCTGCGTATCGGCCGCTTCGATTTCCTTGAAGAACTGCGGGATGTCGGCATCGTCCCGGAAGCCGATGAAGGTCTTGGCCTCGTGGCCGGTGATGACCACATAGTAGCTCTCGTCCTGCCGGCCGAATTCGTTGTAGTTGTCAATATTGAACTGGCCGCCGGAGTGGCACTGGATGGACATATTGCCCGTGGAATGGTAACTGTCGTCCCAGTTGAAGCGGATGGGGAAATAGCCCTTGTACTTGCGCACGCACTTCTCGCCCATCAGGTTCACGCCCTCCTTGTGCACGAAGGAGCAGTAGTTGATATCCAGCAGCTCTTTGCCGGCCTCCACCAGCACGCTCACCTCCATGGGAATGAAGTCGAACACCCAGGCGGCGTTACGCATTTCCTTAGGGAGATTCCGGCGTTCCTTCATATAGGAACCGCCCCAGACGCCCTCCAGGTAGCAGGGTTTGGCGCGGAAGGGATACTTCACCAGCTGGGCGCAGATATCGGCGAAGGCCTCGAACGGCATCATCTGCAGCTTTGCACGGTCGTTGTCCAGGAAGTACCAGTCGATCTCCCCACAGGCGAAGAGTTCCTTGCGAAGCTGGACTGCATTTTCGAAGTCGCAGTAATAGCAGCGGCGGATGGTGCGGTTGATGATGCCCGTATGCTTCTTGCCCAGGTTGGCATATTCGCCTGCACGGATGCGGAGCATGCTGTTCATGGGGGTGATATCAAACCAGCATTTCACGTCATAAAGCGGACGGAACTCCTTGATGAGGGAGCCGTAGCCATACACCACCACCAGGGTTCCTGGAGCCTTCAGGGCGGGGATCTCCTTCTTGAAGGCCTCCACCTTCTCCGGATCCATCAGGCCGATGTATCCGCCATGATAGACCTTGCCGTACAGCAGGGTGGGGTCGATCTTTTTGTCCCAGATGAGGAGCGGGTCGATGATGGCGTCGATCTCCTCTCCGCTTTTGAAAGTGCGTTTATAGCTGTCCACAAACTCAATCCTGAAACCGAACACGTCGCACTCGCGGGCCAGCAGGCTAACCAGAAGATCCCACTTGGTGGTGGTGTAGCCGTCAAAGGCCACGATGGCACCTTCTTTCTCCACCTGGGGGGCGATGGCCTGAATGAAGCGCTTGGCAACCACGGAATTACCGCCGGCAACGATGGAATCAATGGTCTTTTGGGATAGTTCCGGCCTGTTCACGGGTTTGGGGTCGTGAAAGGGGAACGGGTTGTACATGAAACTCATATCGTATTCCTTTTTATCTTATGTCGTAGAAATCAAAGCCCATGATGGAGGCGAAGTCGCGTAGCTGCTCGCGATAGTCGCCGTCCACAATTGCATAGTGCTGGGTTGCGCCGATGTTAAGAACCTTCTCCCAAAGCTCCTTGGCGGGGACGACGGGACGGAAGATGGTGTGACTGTAGGTAGCCAGGAGGTGCTTCTTTGCGCTCTGGGGGGTGTCCTTTTCCGAGAGGCTCTCCGCCATGAAGGTGATCAGCTTGTACTTGCCGTCCTGCTCGTAGAGACCCGCCACGGTCTTCATGCCGGGAGAGAAGCGATACCAGGCGAAGGGGGCCCCGGCATACTTCCAGGAAGTCTTGGCGAAGCGGACGTCGCGGGAGATGATGACATTGTCCTGCCAGGCAGGGTCGTTATGGTCATTCGGACCGGCATGGCCTCCGGCGAAGGTCCCGAAGTCGTCTTCGATATGGAAAGGCTCGATGAAATTGACATTCTTGCCGCTGAGGAGCTTCAGGATATAGGTGATAAGACCTGCGCCGATATCGGCCTCGGGGACCAGCACACTCACGTTTTCGTTGAACCACTGCGGATAGAAACCCGCGCGGCAGCCGGCGGTGCGGAAGGTGGCCTGGTCGATGTCGTTGTAGACATAGCAGTCCACGTCGTTCTTCTGGGCCAGTTTCTTGATGCCCAGGGTGGCCTTCACGCAGCCGATGAACTTGTCGTACTCCACGTCGTCCATCATCTTGTACTTGGAAGTGAGCTCGTCGGCATAGGCCTTCACTTCCTCGTCCGTAAGGTTCTCGATTTCCGTTCCGTAGTCACTGTAGGGCAGGTAATGGATTTCCGGGCCGATCTTGGTGAAGAGGTCGTAATTGTCGATGTAGGTGCTCCACATAGCCTCGTTCATGTTGGCCATGAGGCCCACGTTGGAGTGACGGAGTATGCTGCGAACCCGGGCGGCCTGGGCAAAGGTCTTGACCTGCTCCGTAATCTGCTCCCGGGTGCCCATGACGGTCTTGACATTCTTTCGGCCGGTGCGGACCACATCACCGGAGCCTTCCAGCGAGCCCACGAGGGTGCCGGCGCAGAGGTAATCCACGAAATCGTCCTCGTCCAGAGTGGTCTCGAAGGTCATCCGCGGCTTTGCAACATTGCAGAAGAGAATGGGAATCTCCGGGCAGTCGCGAAGGAACCTGATCCAGGCAAAGTCCTCACTCCAGCTCAGGAATTCGACATAGATGAAATCCACCTTCTCATTGTAGAACAGGTCCATGGCCCGCTGGGCGTCCTCCCGTTCGTAAACGATGCCGGGATCTACCAGGTCCAGAAAGTCCATGGTGGCCTTGATGTCCTTCACGGCTTTGTCCTTGCGCTCGCCGTAGGTACCCCTCTTGGGGCCGTTGAGATTCTTGAAGCGGGGCGAAGCGATGAGCAGCAGCCCGGCTTTGGCTTTTCTGAGTTTTTCTTGCTTATTCATGGTGCATTTTATTATAGTCCTTCTGATAGTTGGTATTGGCTACGATGAACATGAGGATGCTGCACACCACCCAGATCACAGCCAGAATGGGGAAGGTGGCGCTGAGGCTGCCCATGCTTTCTTTCAAGGCACCCAGAACTACGGGAGCCAGGGCTCCGACGGCAAAGCCGGTCATGATCATGGCGCTGGAGCAGGATGCATGCAGCCGTTCCGGCGTGACGTCATAGAGTACGGCATACGTATTGGCATCGAAGAAGGCGCGGAAGAAACCCCAACCGGCGAAGCTCAGATAGAGCACCAGCAGCGAGGGATGTCCGCCCATCAGGAAGAGGAACACGGCGCCGCCCAGCAATCCGGCAGCCTGGAGACTCATACGGATCTTGTGGGATTTTGCGGCCAGCCTGTCCGAGAGCGAACCGGCCAGCAGCACGCCCACGAAGGCCGCCACATAGGTCCAGAACATGGAATTGAAGCCGGCGGTGGCCTGATTCTGGCCGAACTCCTCCTGGAGGTAGGCCGGCACCCAGGTCATGTAGCCCGTGATGACGAAGATGAGGCCGCTGAAGCCGATGGTGAGCATAAGGGCCGTAGGCGTGGTGAACACCGTCTTGAATCCGTCGAAGAAGCCGGGTTTCTTTTCCATCGGAACTACCTCTGTAGGAGTTTGCTCGGCCTTCGGATAATCCTTGAGCCGGATAATCATCAGGATGCCCCAGACGATGCCCACGGCACCGAAGATGATGAACGAGTACTTCCAGCCCAGTTTGTCGGCGATCAGACCCGCCAGCCAGCCGGCCAGAATCACGCCCACATAATAGGCGGTCTGGTGGATGGACATCGCCCGTGCCCGCGTATCCGTGTGGTACTGCCCCAGCAGCGAATAGTTGGCCGGGCCGAAGAAGGCCTCCCCTCCTCCCGTTGCGACCGAGCGCAGGATAACCAGCCACATAAAGCTGGTGGCGAGGCCCGTAAACATCGTGGCAACGCTCCAGAAGAGGATGCTGATGGTTGTGACCCATTTGCGGGAGAAACGGTCCCCCGCCCAGCCGCCTACCGGCACCATTAGCGCATAGAACAAATTGAAAATGGTGGCGATGAGGCCCACCGAAGTATCGGTGAGATTCAGAGCGTCCCGGATGGCCGGCAGCACGGTGTTAAACACCTGCCGGTCTCCCTGGTTCAGGAGGTAGGCCATCCACAGGAGCAGGAGAACCTCCCATTTGTACCAACTGTTTTTCTTCATAGGGTTATTCTTGTGTTTGCACAAAAATAGCAAGTCTTCGGAAGATTTACACCACACCACACCACAGTTATTGATTCTTTTTTTATCTTTGCAGCATGAACATCCGCATCAACAAACAGGACAATACGCCATTTTACAAACAGATTTGCCGGCAAATCCGCGAACAGGTGCATGAAGGCAGCCTTTTGCCGGGTCAGATGCTCCCCTCCCTGAACCAGCTGGCCATCCTCCTTGGCATTTCCCGGGAGACCACCAAGAAGGCCTACAACCAGCTGCTGCGCGAGCACATCCTCATCGCCCAACAGGGAAAAGGCGTCTTCGTGGCGGGAGAAAGGGCGTCGGACCGCAAGGAAATCCTCCTCATCCTGGACAAACAGAGCGTCTATAACCAAATCCTTGTGCAGGCCTTCCAGGAGACCCTGGGCGAATGTGCGCATATTACCATCCTCCTGCACAGCCAGAACCTGGACGTGCTGGAGTACTATCTGGACCAACATCTGGACCGCTACGACCATTACGTGGTGAGCCCGCACTTCCCCCTGGACAAACGCTCCCAGGCCCGAGCGGCGAAACTGCTGGGCCGCATTCCCAACCGCAAGCTCATTATGGTGGACAACTGGCTGCAGGAAGTCCCCGGGAACTACGGCGTGGTGTACCAGGATTTCCGGCACGACGCCCGCGAAGGCCTCTTGCAGGGCCGTGTCGATATGGGCCGAAGTTTGAAAGTGGTGGTGCTTCCCCAGAGCTTATACGGAAAGGTGATCCTGGAGTCGGTGCGGGAATTCGCGACGGAGAGCGGCATCGAAGTCTCCGTCTTCGACACCGTTCCCGCCAAACTGGAAAAAGGCGACGTGGTGCTGGTGCTGAACAGCCAGCTGGACAGCGGCCTGGCCCTGCTCGCCCGCCGCATCAAGGCCTGCGACCTCGAGCCCGGCAGGGATGTGCGCATCATCTCCTACAATGAATTCCCGTTAAACGAAGTGGTGCTGGGCGGCCTTACCACCCTCTCCACGGACTTCCCCGCGATGGGCCGCACGGCCGCGGAAATGATCCTCTCCGGGGAACCCCGGAAAGTCCACAATCCTTTTCACCTTGTAAGAAGAAGTACCTTCTAGAGGCCGAACTGCTCGTGCAGGATCTTCAGGCCACGCTTGTTGCCGCGCAGTTTCAGCGGCTGCTCCACCGTCTGTGACTGGATTTCTTCCTCGCTGTCGATGTGAGTTTTGTCCAGATGGTCGGGATACTTATGGATGAGATCCTGCGTAGGACGGCCGTGGTAGCGGATAAGCCAGTGACGGGGTATCTTCCAGACATTGTCCTGCGCAGTAATCCTGTCATACCAGGCATTGAACAGGCGGATACCACAGTCCTTTGTCTTCTCAAAACGGTTTCCACGGATATAGAAGCCGTCTGTCTCGGACGTGGTGTCATAGAACATCAAATGGCCGGCGTTGGGATTCCAGCGCTGCTTATGCCCCCAGCCATAGCCGGCCTTCCGGCATACGTTGTTTTCAAATACGATGTTGGCGGTGCGGCTGCCATCGCCCTGCTGCCAGTATTCGTAGGAATACTCATTATTCCAGATCTCGTTCCCGCGCCAGATGATGTTCTCCTGGACGGTACCCACCACATTGCATTGGTTTGTGAGGGCAGCATCCCAGCATTCCCAAATGCGACAGTTCTCTACCAGAAGGTTGGTGGCATTGCCCCAAAACTCGATGCCGTTGCCGTAGCGCACGCCACGGCCACCTTCGTCGTAATACAGGGTACTTCCGCCAATCCAGGAGATGTCACAATTACGAATGACGACATGGTCCACATTGGCCCCGCCGATCCCGTGGGCGGAGCCGTAGCGCAGCCAAAGCCCGTCGTAGACTACGTAGTGCGTATTATGCTCGTAAATAATATGGTGCTTTTCGGCCAGTTCGATGGAACGGAAGCGCTTGCCGGGATTGCGGCGGCTCACCAGATAGACGGCCTTTTCCGCCTCCACCCAGCAGTAGTGCAGGTCCTTTCCTTTCAGCAGATCGCGATTGTCCACCTTCCAGGCGCAGCCCTTGGCGCCGTGGTTGAAGATGATGTTTCCCAATTCGAATTCCGAAGGCTTTTCGCACTTCCAGAGTCTTCGGCCCACCTTTACCCAGTCTCCCGGGTCAGAAGCATCCCAGGAGGGCTCCAGCACGGGTTTCACGCCCTCTCCGAAGCTCGTATAGACCATTGACTCACCTGCCCTGCCAGACTGAGGGACAAGCCAGCCACGGAAGACATCCCCACAGCGGAAACGAACGGTATCGGCATAACCCAGCATGACCTCATTTACCTTCTGTAGGCTGTGCCAGGCAGTTTCCGGGCTGAGCCCGTCGGCCTCGTCGTCACCGTCCTCCGCCACGTAGAAATTACGGCCGCCATAACTGCGTACCCCATTCCGGAATATCTGCCTCCATTCGCCGGGCACGTTGACCACCCAGGCCTCCTTCTTGGCCCGGGCAATCACGGCCGCCATATTCTCCGGCGTGGCTTCCACCACTTCCACCGACGGCAATTCGGGCACTTTACCTACCAGTTCGTTGTTCTTCCACTGCACGCGGGACAGGGCGCCTTTCATTTCCGGCGTGTCGTCCTTCCGGACAGTACGCGCCATGGTGAAGCGGAGGTCGGCCTTATCAAAGACTTCCACGGCAGCAAGGATGGCCGACGGGTCCTCGGAGACAAACTGAATGATCACCTGCTTCTGGGCCGCAAGAGACAGCGACACCAGGAGTGCGGACAAAAGGAGGACAAGTTTACGCATAATCATCGGATTGAAATTTCTAGTTTTTCGGTAACGGCCTTCTCCCCTGCCCGGACGCGCAAAACGCCGTCCTGCCAGGTCCAGCCTTTGATTTTGGCCCCGTTCAGGGTCACTTTGGAGGGCTTACGCTCCAACGCCACCTCAAAGGTAACGGCGCGGGAGGAAGGTATGTTTTCAAAGCTTCCCTCCACGGGATCCACGGTAACGGTAACATTACGGCCGTTCTGCACGCAGTGGAAACGCGTGGCGGCGATGAGTCCCTTCTCATAGCCGAAACTCTCTGCATCGCAGTCGTACAGAGTATAGGAAGACTCGCCGCAGGGGTAGACTTTTAGAACGAGGGTTTTCAGGGGTTTCGTGCCGATGTAATCGGCCTCCTCCATCGTTGGGAGGATGGCGCCGCCCCGGATGAACAGCAGCCCCGCCCGGTCGGCGGGATACGGCCGCTTCACCCATTCGCCCCGGCTGAGAATCTTCTCTCCGCTCCAGGCGTCGGTCCACTCCCCTGCCGGGAGATAGATTTCGTCGGTAAAGATGCCCACCAGGAGGTTCTCCCCGAACATATATTCCGTCCAGAGATCGTCCACCGCACGGTCGTCCGGGAAGACGAGGGGCATACTGCGCACCATCGGCATCCCGGTGAGCACGCCCTCGATGGCGGCCGAGTAGATATAGGGAACCAGCTCATAACGCAGCTTGACGCAGTTGAGATAGGTTTCCCTTTCCTTTCCCACGAAGTAGAAAGGATGCATCATATTGGCGAAGCTGTTCACCTGCAGCCAAGGCAGGAAGGTCCCGAAATGCAGGCTCTGCATCTCCAGTTCCCGGTCTACCTGCATCACGTCGCAGGAGGTGTTCATATAGCCGCTGTTCCCCAGGTTCAGCTGGTCGAAGAGGGCCGTTTTTCCGCCGCCGTTGTCCCCGCTGGTGGAAGCACCCCAGTGCTGGGTTCCGCTCCAGCCGCCGCAGTAATGGTACCAGCCGCGCTTGCCGGCCTGTTCCCGGTACATCAGGTTCATCTGCTTGGGAAGCAGCACCTGGTTCAGGTTGTGCATCTCCTTGTCCGAGCGGCCGTTGTAGTACTTGCGGTACATCTGTTCGTCCAGGGTGCGGGCCGGATCCATCTTGAATCCCTCGGCCCCTTGGATGATAAACTTCTTCAAATGGTCCATCCAGTGCTCCTGACCCGACGGCGTCGCGCCCGGAAGGGCATCTTCCTCGGTGATGGAAAGGTCGTACTCCTCGCACACCCAGAGGCCCAGATGGAGACCCATATCGCGCATCCGGCCGATGAACAGCGTGGGATTGTAGCGCTTGATGGGACTCTTCTCCCGCCAGGAATACTCCGGCGAGAACTTGCTGTAGTTCCAGTCCTTTTCGCTGGAGAAATCATAGTGCTTTTTCATCCACTGCGGCTCCAGCCAGAAGACGTCGCAGGGCACGCCCATCTCCCGGAAGGTGCGGGCATCATTGAGGATCTGCCACTGGTCTTCCTGCATATGCGGGCCGAAGCAGAAGCCGTAGGCCCATTTGGGCAGGAGGTAATTCCGGCCGGTGAGTTCCGTGTAGGCGTTGAGGATGTCCGGCATCCCTTCGCCGGTGAAGAAAAAGACGTCGGCCGATGGTTCCGTGGTGTAGATGGCAAAAGCGTCGGAATCGGCCTTGCCGATGTCGAAATAGCTCTTGCAGGTGGAGTTGGAGTAGACGCCCCAGCCTTCCGAGCTCATCATAAAGGGCATCGGAATCTCCGTGCGCTGATAGGTGGCCCACATCCGCAGGCGTTCGCCGCGATGCTGGATGTGCTCGCGGGAAGTGCTGCCGCCGCCGTAAAAACGTTCATCGGCGCGGATGGGAATGCGCAGGACACAGCTCTTGGCGGGATCCCCGCCTTCGGTCTTGTCCATCGGCGAGAGCGTGCCGTCGTCGTCGCCGATGATGGGACTGTTGCGCTGGGTCTTGATGCCGCCGAATTCCTCCTGGATAGCTTCCCTCAGATCCAGGCACAGGGGGCTGCCCGGCCCGTGGAAAGCGATTCCTTTCACCAGTTCCTTTCCATCGGCCGCTTTAAGTGTAAGCGTTTCCGTAGCAGGATCGAAGCAGAGCGACACCCCGCCATCAAAGGCAGGCCAGTCCGTTTTTAGAATGCCGTAGCGCTCCATGAGCGACTGCGGGAATTCTCCGGTGGGACTGATGCGCACCCGGATCACGTTCGGGGCACAGGCCTCCACCTTCAGGGAAGCGCCGGAAGAGAGTTTATAGGTCTGCGCCTGCAACGGCAGGGCCAACAGCATGGCCAGAAGGATGGCAAATCGGGTTTTCATCGGGCCGAAAACTTGTAAATACAGGTATGGGTGTAGGTTTCGCCGGGGCGTAAAACCGTGTTCGGGAAGTCCGGATGATGGATGGCATCCGGCCACACCTGGGTTTCCAGGGCCAGGGCGCAGCGATGGCCGATGACGCGGCCGTCTTTGCCGGCATAAGAGCCGTCAAAGAAATTGCCGCTATAGAACTGGATGCCGGGCTGGTCCGTCAGGATTTCCATCCTGCGTCCGGAAACAGGTTCGCTAAGGCAGGCGACGGGGCGCAGGCCACTTCCGTCCAGGCACCAGTTGTGGTCGTAGCCACCGGCCGCCTCGATATCCCGGCCGATGGGCTTCGCTTTCCTGAAATCGAAGGCAGAGCCCTCCACGGAACGGATTTCGCCAGTGGGTATCAGTTTTTCGTCCACGGGGATGAAACTACTGGCAGCTATCTGCAGTGAATGCTCCAGGATGCTTTTGGAAGCATCTCCCGTGAGATTGAAAAAGGTGTGATGGGAAAGATTGCAAAGCGTGGGTGCATCCGTCACGGCCTTGTATTCCACCTTGAAAGCGTCGTCCGGGGTGAGCGTATAAGTGAGTTCAATGTCCAGGTTGCCAGGCCAGCCTTCGCTGCCGTCGGGGTCCCGCCGGGCCAGGGTGATGGCATCCGGCCTCACGGAAACCACCTTCCAGAGCACCCGGTCAATCCCTACAAAACCGCCGTGGAGCGTATTGCCGTGGTCATTGGCGGCAAGGGCGTATTCCTTGCCGTCCAGGGCGAAACGGGCCCCGCCGATACGGTTCGCCACGCGCCCCACCGCCGCGCCGAAGAAACGCTCCCCGGGACAGTCCAAATAGTCCTGCAGGGTGGCATAGCCCACGGCCACATCGGCCAAAACGCCATTACGGTCCGGCACCCGCAGGGACAGCACGCGGGCCCCATAATCGGTCACCGTCATTTCCAGGCGACCGCCTTTCAAAGCATAGACAGAAGCTTTCATTTCACTCGCTCAAAATAAGGTAAGCGTTCCAGAGGAACGTTCGTCAGGTTCAACACTTTGGGGCCGCGCCACTTTTTGCCCTGGTCGTCCTTCCATCGGCCCGCAGGAAGGTACACGGTCACGGAATCATCCTCCCGGACCACCGGCGCCACCAGGTATTTCGGGCCCAGCATGAACTGAGTGTCCACTTTCTCGTAGCCGCAGCCCGGGAACTCGTATTCCATACTGCGCATGATGGGTTCGCCCGTGGCCGATGCGTGGTGCACCTGCTCCATGATGTACGGGCCGAAGTCAACGTGCAGATTGGCGAACTTCCGGCAAATCTCGCATTCCTCGGGCGTCAAGACCCGCCAGGGGGCGGCGCTGAACTGCATCATCGGCGTGAGCGCCTGGATCTGGCAGGAGCGGATGAACAGCTTGTGCGAGAAGCTCTTCCCCGGATAGAAGCAGGAAGAGAGGCCGCCGCCGATCATGTCGGCGAACACATAGGGCTGGCCACAGAGGCCCGCGACCAGCATATCCGGGATGATAGTGGCGAGCTCCTCCCAGCTGTGTCCTACGTCGTGCAGGCGCAGCACCAGCGGCAAGCCGCCGGCCTTGAACCCCGCCCGATACTCGTTGTACGGGAACTCCAGGCCCACCAGGTTGAAGGCGTGGCCGAAATCGGCCGGCTCCATCCAGGGCTCGCTGAAAAGGGCGTTCTCCCGGAAATACTCCGGATCGCCGCCGTCGAACTTGAAGCCATCGAAATGGAAGCGCTCGGCCATCACCTTGAGCTCGTCCGTGAACTTTTTGCGGACGGCCGGGGCGGTGAGATCCATGGTGACGCTGATTCCGCTCCACCACCACACCAGGGCCGCCTCGTTGGGCTTGTCCTTGCGGCGCACCAGGATGTTCTGGCCGCCGGGGCGGTAGTTCACATATTCGGGACGGCTGTCGGGCGTGAGGAAATAGGAGCACCAGAGGATGCCCTTATAGCCATAGTCGTGAATCTTGTCGAAGAGCCTCACGGCATCCGGGAAAGTGTCCGGATTGAAGTCCCGGCAGCCGTGATAGCGCTGCCAGCCGCCGTCAATCATCACCACCCCGCAGGGGAAACCGCTCTCGTGCAGGGCGTCCACGAACTTTTCCGCATTCTCCTGATTGATGCCCAGCACCACCGTCTCGATCCAGTTGTTGAACTGGGGTTTGGTGAACATCAGTTCCGCCGGTTCCCGGCCGTCGAAGGGGAAATGCTTCCGGCAGGCCGCCAGATACGCTTCTTTCAGCGTCTTTCCGGCCGTCACCGGCGCAAGCGGCTCGTATTTGGAGACCAGGTGCAGCACGCCCTCTTGGAATTCGAAAGCGAAGGGACGCTCGCTCCAGACATAACGTCCTTTATTGGAAACCAGAAGCGGTGCCGTAAAGCCCTTGGAGCCGTGCAGGCCCAGATCGTACGGCTCGCCTTTCCCGAGCGTGGCATTGCGCACGCCCGTTTCGATTTCCTGCCAGGGCAGCCGCTGCTGGTTGCTGTCGAAGTTGAAGTACGGCTGCACGTAGCCCTTCTCGATGACGGCGCCCCACCAGTATTCGCCGGGAAGCGGTTCCACCGTAGATGCATACGGCTGCGCCATCAGTGAAATGGGCAGCAGGAAGGCGGCTATGATCCAAAGATGCTTCATTTTGTTACCAGATTAACAGTGGTTTTCAGGGAAGGGGTGGCCAGTTTAACGCGCACCGCTCCGGCTTCGCCGCGTTGGCTGCGCAGAATCACCTGCATAAACCCGCCCTTCATTTTCTTGGCGGTCACGTTGTAGAACAACTCGTCGGTAAAGTGGTCGCCGTTATCCAGCGCCACGAACGTCGCGGGACCTTCCAGGGAGAGGCTCAGGGTTTCATCGAAACCAGGCACTACACGGCCCTTACGGTCCACCGCGTACACTTTCAGGTATTGCAGGTCCAGTCCGTCGGCCTGCCAGGAATCCGGCGTTTCGGGAACCACCTGCAGTTTCACGGCCTTGCCGGCCGTCTCGATTCTGTGCCGGGCCCATACCTTTCCATTCTTGTAGCCTACGGCCTCCACTTTCCCGGGGGCATAGGGCACATCGGCCCACAGGACTACGTTCGGACGGCCCAGATCCACCTCATCGTTGGGTTTGCGGCCCAGGCTCCTGCCGTTAACGAGCAGTTCCACTTCATCCGCGTTGGAGAAGACCGCCACCGCCTGTCTGGAGCCCTTTTCGTGATTCCAGCTGGAAGTATAACGCTGGTTTCCTACGATGATGTCGTTCCATTCCTCAGCCTCGGGAGCGCCGTCCACCACGCCGATACGCACGATGGGCTCCTCCGGGCAGAAGCCGCTCTTGATGAGCCAGGCCTGGGGATAAGGCTCCAGCGTGTGACTGAAGAAACTGTGGTCCCAGCCTTTCTTGGGCCAGCCGTTGGACTCGCCCCAATATTCCACGGCGCCCCAGTAGGCGATGCCCACCATCTTGTCCCGGTCCATCCCGAAATAAGGCGAGAGGAACTCGCGGACGGTGGCCTCGCTCTGGTAGATTATCAGGTCCGGATTGCACTCCAGGAACTGCTGATAGTAACGCCAGTAATAATTGAAGGAAGCGATTTGAGTAGCGGCGGACAGCTCCGGCGGCTCCTTGACCAGATCGGCCTCCTTGTCCCAGAACACCAGGCCGCCGGCCTTGCCGGGAGAGAGGGCCACCGTGGTCAAACGCGTGGGGTCGTAGCGCTTGACCATCACGTCGAAGATGCGGTAAGTGGTCACGCCCCAGTCCCCGGTGGGATAGCCGCACATGTTCTCGCGCACCTGCAGTTCATTGCCCAGGCTCCAAAGAATCACGGAGGGGCAGTTGCGGTCGCGCTTGACCCAGGCGGGAATCATCTTGGGCCAGTAATCGGAGAAGGGAACGCGTCCGCCCCAGAAGATGTCGTCGGCCCATTTGTCTATCAGTTCATCTACGATCAGGATGCCCATCCTGTCGGCGATGCGGGTAAAACTCCGGCTGTAAGGGTTGTGCGAGCAGCGCACCGAGTTATATCCGAACTCCTTGAGCGTACGGAACAGCCGCTCGATGCCCGTATCGAAGGCAGCGGCGCCCAGGGCGCCCATATCGTGATGGATGGCCACGCCCTTGAGGAAAATCTTCTCCCCGTTGAGCAGGAAGCCCTGCTCCTTCGTGAACTCGATTTTGCGAATGCCGAAGTTTTCGTGCACACGGTCTACGAGGAGGCCATCGGCCCAGACTTCCACCTCCGCCTCATAGAGGGACGGGCTGTCCAGCGACCAGAGGGCCGGATTCGAAAGAGCGACCTCCGGCAGCGAAACCTCGATGGCGACGGCTTTGGAGATCTTGTCACTGTGGGTACGGGTTTCCCCTACCACCTGCCCATCAGGGGATAGGAAGCGGGCCTTGAGGTCGATGTCGTGCCCGAAATGGCCCTCCAGCTCCACCTGAACGGAGACCATCGCACGGGAGGGACTCACCTGGGGCGTCGTAATGAAAACGCCGTCCCGGACGATGTGAGTGGGGTTTTTCACCACCAGGTACACGTCCCGGAAGATTCCGGCACCGGTGTACCAGCGGGACGATTTCACGGCCGCACCCGTGGAAGCGTAAACGGCTACCACATTGGGCTTGTCGTAGTCCAGATAGCGGCTGATTTCCGGAGCATAGCCGATGTAACCATACTCGCCGGAGCCCACCTTGTGTCCGTTCACATAGACGTCGCTCACGTACATAATGCCGTCGAAGTCCAGGTACACCTTCTTCCCCTCCCAGCAGGGATCGGCCCTGAACTCCTTCCGATACCAGCCTTCGCAGGAGGGTTTGAAGTCGTTGGCCGATGAACGCAGCGTGCCGTCCCAGGGCAGTTCGAAGCGGAAGTCGTGCGGGAGATCCAGCTGCCGCCACGCGCTGTCGTCCAAGGCGGGGTCCTGGGCTCCTTCACAGGCGCCAAGGCGGAACTTCCAGTCGAAGTTGAAAAGCATCCTGCTTTGCCCCTCGAAGGCCGCAAAATCACTGTTCTGCGCGGGCTCGGGCCCTTGCCTCCGGCCGTACTGGGCATTCGCCGGCAGGAAGCAAAGCGTCAAGGCTATGAGCAGGACAAAACGCCTCATAACTTGATTTCTTTAATTACTGCTACCGGGGCGCAGCGGCGCTTCACCTGCCAGGACTGCGGCTTCTTCAGGCGGGCCGCAGCAGTAGCTCGGATGTCCTCCACACTGGCCCCAAAAAGGAACTCGTACTTGCCGGCAGCCGTTTCCCAGGCCGATGTGGCCTCATTGTAGGAAGCCAGGTCATACGGGGTCAAACGCATGACCAGGGTCTCTTTCTCCCCCGGTGCGAGCAGACGCGTCTTTGCAAAGGCCTTGAGCTCCCGGACAGGTTTTTCCAAGCCTCCAGAAGGGGCGCTCACATAGAGCTGGACCACTTCGCGGCCGGGGACGGAGCCGGTATTCTTCACGGTAATCCGCGCCTCGATGACCCCGGAGCGGAGCTTTACCTTGGGTTTGGAATAGTCAAACGAGGTATAGCTGAGCCCATAGCCGAAGGGATAGGAAACGGCTTTCCCCACCGTGGAGTAATAACGGTAGCCTACGTAAATCCCTTCCTCGTAATTGACGAAAGGCTTGATGGAGGCGCTGTCGGAGGGGAAATTGGCCGATGAAGGGTCGTCCCAGTAATCTACCGGGAAGGTCATCGGAAGTTTGCCGGAAGGATTCACCTTGCCGGAGAGGACATCAGCCACGGCATAGGCGCCGTCACGGCCCGGGGCCCATGGTAGCAGGATGGCGGCGGGAAGATCCTTCCAGGAGGCGGTCTCTACCACGCCACAGATATTGAGCACAACAACTACTTTCCGGTAAGTGGCACAGGCCTGCTCCAGCAGAGAGCGTTCCTTTTCCGTGAGGCAAAAATCGTCCGGAAGCACGCGGTCTTTCGCTTCCCCGGCCTGACGGCCTATGCTTACAACGGCCACATCGGCCTGCTCCGCATTTTCGAGACCGGCCTTTTTCAGGGCCGTTTCGAGGCTTGTTACCCCGCCCTTCCCGATGCTTCCGGAGCCAGTGCCTCCTGCCACAAAACCCTTCTCAGAAAGGTCCAGGACGGCGATTTTAGCGCCAGCCCTAAGGGGAAGGATTCCATCGTTTTTCAGCAGGATCATTCCATCCGCGGCGGCACGGATGGAGAGTTTTGCATGGCCCTCCAGATCCGGAGCACCGGATCCGGGCTGCCCAAGAAATGCGGGCGTCTTCACGATGTATTCCAGGACACGACGGGCATTGCGGTCTATATCGGCCACGTCCAGTTTCCCGTATTTCACGGCCTCCAGGATGTTCCGGATTTCTCCATCGTAGCCCGGCTCCATGAGGTCGTTCCCAGCCTGGACCGCCTTCACGGTGCCCGCCTTGAAACCCCAGTCGGTCATCACCAGGCCGTCGAAGCCCCACTCTTCCCGGAGGATGCCGGTGAGCAGTTCCTTCTTCTGCTGGGTGTAGTCTCCGTTGAGCTGGTTGTAGGAAGCCATCACCGCCCAGGGAGAAGCCTCCCTGACGGCAATTTCAAAGCCTTTGAGATAGATTTCCCGGAGAGCGCGCTCCCCTATCCGGACGTCCAGGGTGGTGCGGAGCGACTCCTGATTATTGACGGCGAAATGCTTGACGGTGGCGCCAACACCATGGGACTGCACGCCTTTCACATAGGCCGATGCCATCTTGCCACTGAGCAGCGGATCCTCCGAAAAATACTCGAAATTCCGGCCGCAAAGCGGGTTCCGGTGGATGTTCAGGCCGGGCGCCAGCAGCAGCCCTACGTCGTAGGCACGCGCCTCTTCTCCCATCGCCGATGCCACTTCCTCCACCAGGGACGTATCCCAGGACGAAGCGAGCAGGGTCCCGATCGGGAAACCGGTGCAGGGATGGTTCACGCGGACACCGGCGGGGCCGTCGGCCAGATTGGTCAGCGGAATACCGTAGCGTTCGAAAGACCGGGTACTGCCTGCCGGAAGGCCTTTGTACCTCCCCGGAAACTCCTTTCCGCCGCCTACCAGAAGGGCAGCTTTCTCCTCCAGGGTCATCGCGGCGAGCACTTCGTCAATATTGTCCGGCCGGAGCACGGGCTGCGCTGCAGCCAGGACGAAAGCAGCACAGGCTGCCACTATCAAAAGGATCTTTTTCATTGCGGTCCTATAAAGTCGTTCCACGCCTGGATAAGGGCGTCTTTCACCTTAGGATAGGTCCAGGTTCCCGTTGAGCGATGGTTCCCTTCCTGAGGGGTGTACCAGAATAACGGACAAATGCCTAACTTGAGAACTTCCAGGGTATAATAGTAGGCGTGTTTGGCCCGCTCCTCTTCCGGTATTTTGATGCGCCAGCTTCCGTTGGGCTGCTGGACCTTGGCCATATGCTCCCCAGGTGCGCCGTATTCTCCGAGAACACAAGGGTAGCCCTTATCCACAATCAAACGCTTCATGGTGGACATGGCATTCTGGATATCGGTATAATCCTGTTCCGTGCCAAAAGTCTCATGGTCGGCCGAACTGAATCCGCAGAAAGACGTGGGCGCATAGTTGTGCACCTGCAACATCAGATGGCCGGGCCGCAGGTCTGACGGCATTTCGAACGCATTGAGCGGTTTGTCCGACACAGAGCAGGAGTACGAACTGACTATCAGGTTGCGGGTGCTGTTTTTTCCGCCGGTCTTGCGCACCGTGTTCACGAAATCCTGGTTCAGTTTGTTGGCCGCCGTGATATCGTTGGCATCCCGGGGAAAGGTCCAGGTCCCGCTCGCATCCGTGATCTCATTATAACCCTCAAAGATGAGCCGCTGGTCATAGTCCTTGAAACGCTCGGCGATCTGCTTCCAGATCTCCTTGAAAGCCTTGGAGGTCTTGTCGTAATTCTTCATATCGGCAAACAGCCAATCGCCTCCCTGGTCTACGCTGGCATGGGCGTCGTGGTGCATATTGATGATGCAGTAGAGATTCGCCTTCTGGCTGTAATCCACCACCTCCTGGATACGGTCAATCCACACCTTGTCGATGGTGTTGGCCGTATAGACGTTGTCCATATGCATCCACCAGGTGATGGGGATGCGCACGCACTTGAATCCGGCGGTGGCGAAGGCGTCCATCGTGGCCTGTGTGGTAGGGCCGCACCCGTTCTGCCGCTCATAGAAGGTGGGATTATTGCGGTCGGCCTGGGCGGCATATTCCTTCCAGAGGACTTCAAAACTACCGGACAGATTCACACCTATGCCCATATTCTTGATGGCTTGGGTGGCCGATTCAAATTCCTCTACAGAAGGATCCAGGATATCAATGGCATCCGCATCCAGTTTACCTAAAGCCGTTATGGTCCCGGCTGCCGCTGCCAGCGTTCCGGAGAAACTTCCGGAGGCGATTGTCTGCCCTTCCCCGTTCATGAAGTCTACGTCGAAGGTCACGGTCTCGCTGCCCGGGACAAGCGGGACATAGAAGGGACCGTTACCGGCAGTGGTTACTTCGATGAGGTCCGTTGTCTTGGTAATGTTCACCCCGGCCCCGCCGAAATCATAGGTAAGGGTCTTCGGGAAGACGGCCTTGCTTGAGGAGATGCGCACCTTCTCGATATATCCACGCTGGAGGGTGAACTCCCCAACACCCACGGTGGGAGAAAGCGTGATAACCTTCCCTTTCGCAGCCACGCCTGCCGGAATCGCCGCGCCGCCCAGCGTACCGTCGTAGGTTACGTTCACCGTTTCCGTCTTTTTCATACGGATTCGGCCCTGGGGCGCGTGGAACGCATAAATGGTCTTGGCCTTCGTGGAGGCCGAATTGTACGTGGCGTTGAGCGTCTTGCCGTCGGCGGAAATGTCTCCCGACGCAGCCTTGAACTGGAAGCCGGGCTTGGTGGAGGCGTCGTCGCTGAAATAGACGATGTCGTCCGCGGCCCAGGTGGCGGCACGTCCGCCTATGGTGGCCATCTTTACCTGGACCTTGAGGTTGTCATATGTGACGGCGGGGCTTTTTTCGCCCTGGCAGGCGACAAACAGCACGGCCAGCGCCGGGATTAGAAAGTATTTTTTCATTGTGCGAATGTATAATTGTTATACGCATTAATCATCGCATCCCTAATGTTCGTGTATTTCCACACACCTTCCGAACGCTGGGCATTGTTCAGCGGATTGTACCAGATGATGGGAACCACCTTGTGCTGCAGACAGAGTTGGGTCATATAACCGGCGTGGGTGGCACGGTCGTCTTCGCTGCGGCCCTCGTGGGGGGCAGCCCCGAATTCTCCCATTACCACGGGATAGCCCTTAGACAGGAACACCCGGTCCAGCGGGTCGAAGACCGCCTCCATCGACGCAAAATCGCCCTCGACGAGGTTATTGCGGCTCGTGGCAGACTGCGAGCAAAACTCGCTGGGGACATAGGAATGGACCTGAACGAACAGATGGCCGGGGGCAACATCCTTGGGCATCTTGAAAGCCTCCACGGCACGCGTGGTGGCCGTAGCGGCATAGGTGCTTACGATGAGGTTGCGGGTTGAGTTCTTCCCGCCAGTGCGGCGCACCGCATTCACGAAGTCCTGCCCCAGCTGGTTGCAGACGGCTATGGAAGAGGACTGTTTGGGATAGGTCCAGGTATTAGCCCCGTCCAGCATCTCGTTAAATCCTTCGAACAGGAGTTTGTAGTCGTGATTTTTAAAACGCTCGGCAATCTGCGTCCAGATATTCACCAATCCGGCGCTGGTGGTCTCGTAATGCTCCATATCGGAGATGCACCAAACCCCTAAGATCGTTCCGGCGTCGTGGTGCACGTTGATAATCACATAGAGCCCTGCATTGATGGCCAGGTTCACCACCTCTTCCACCCGGTCCAGCCACACCTTGTCGATGGGTCCCGTAATACTGTCCATATGCAGGTGCCAGGTGACGGGAACGCGGATGCATTTATAGCCTGCTTCGGCAATGGCCTGCATAGTCTTGGCCGTAATGAGGCCATAGCCTCCGGCTTGCTCATAATGAGCGGGATCATTCCGCTTGGGATTGTTGATTAAACTTTCCCAGCAGTGTTCCAGGCCGGTCAGGTTCATCCCCACGCCCATCCCCTCAACGGCCAGGACGGCGCCTTCGGCCTGCGGAATGCCCGGATCCGGGAGCGGGATGTCCGACGTCCCCAGCGTACAGGTTTCGATGTCCCCCAGGTTGAGCATGGCGCCCGTGGAGCAGTCCCATTCGACGGTACCGCGTTTGGTGCCCAGAACGGCGCCGGAGGAATCCTTCCATTCCAGGGTGAGGGAGATGGCCGTGAAACCGGCGATCACCGGGATATAGAACTCCCCGGTCCGGCTTACGGAGACCGTAACCGACTGTTTCCGGGACGTTATATTCAGTTTTTGCTGGGCCGGATCCAGCGTAGCTTTGCCCGGGAACACCGATTCCGCGCTGAAGAAGGAGACTTTCCGGATGGCCGAATTCGCCACCGAGAAACGCAGTACGGCCCCGATGGGGCTTAACTTAACGGTGCCGCCGGTGGGTTTCCCCTGCCCCACGGCCAGGGCGGCATCGGAGGCCGACCCGTCGTAGGACGGATTAATAACGGCAACGCCTCCCGAGAAGGAGGCTTTCCCACGTACGAAAGAAATGTTATTAGCCGATGCATCCACCCGGGCCTCGGCCTGCCCGGAGGAAACGGTAGCCTCGGTAGCGCTTTTAATGCCGGAAACCACCAGCACCTTTTCCTCCGCCGCCCAGGGAACACTCGTGGACATCGCCGAGCTCATCCCCAGGAATGTCAGACTGTACGGTTCCGGGGAAAGGCTGTATTTCCGCTGTGTCCAATTCCCATCATCCTCCTTTCCGTTCACGCAGGAGGAGAGGAGGGCTACAAAAACGTACAGGAAGAATAACTTTCTCATTTCACTACGATTTCATACCAGAAAGTCTGATACTCCGGCCCTGTCTGGAGCAGGGCGTCCGCACCGTCGGCCGTAACGGGAATCAGGGCCTTGCGGAACCCATCCACATCCAGGGCGAAGAACTGCACGCGGCCGGCCAGGCCTTTCAGGCGCAGCTGGGCGGGAACACCCTCGCACAGGATGGGTGCCACACCCACCTTGCCGCCGTCGGGCTCGCTGGCCGAAATGCGCTTGCCCTGGGCCAGGGTCACAATCACCTCATCGGTGTTACGTACCTGTCCGGTAACCGCCAGCAGCCAGCTGCCCTTGGCGAGTTTTCCCTCGGGCTGGGGCTTGCCGGGCGCCTTGCAGGTAAGGGTAAGGGTGAGCCAGTCCTTTTGGGTTTCCCCAGGCGTGAGGGTAAAGCCCTTGTAGTCAAAACTGCGGCCCCGGACAAAGCCGGTAAAGGCCTTGGTGTATTCCGTGTCCACCGTGAAGAAGCCGGCGCCCTTCTCCTTCCAGTTCCAGGTGATTTCCCCGGTGGAAGTGTGCAGTTCACGGGCCTCGTAGGCATCTTTCAAGTACTGGGGCACTTCTTCCTCCTTAGTGATGAGGGTGCGGCCTTCGAGCGGGAACTGCCCCTTGTTTTCCGTAATCACGGTGCCGGAGCGCATCATCGCGGGGATCGTTTCCATCAGACCCCTTGAAGGAGCACGGTTATGGGCCGACGGGCCCTGGGTGATGGCCACAGTTCTGATATCGTCTTCGATACGAGCCAGGCGGACCAGCACGGTATCGGCCGGACCGGTCTTCACGTCTCCTCGCACGAACATCGCATAACAGGCGGGCAGGTGGGCCAGTTTCTGCGGCGCACTGCACATATCGAAACGGATGTCCATCACATCCCGGAAGAAATTGTCGGAGTGACTCCAGGCAAACTGGATAATCCCGGACCAGTCCTGGAAGGCGCCGATAGCGGCCCCCATCACATTGCCTTCGGCCGCCCAGTAGCTCAGGTTGGGATGGTCGTACTCACTGATGGTGAGCGGTCGGCCCAGAATGCGGGCACGGGCCACGGAGGCGAGCTTGTTATCGGTGTTCTTCCCCATCTCGTTCACCAGGGAACCGGATCCCATACTCCAGTTGTTGTAGTCCTTCAGGGTATTGGGGAAAATGGGGTGGTTGTAATAGCTGTGAAGGTCGATGTAGTCCGTGCGGGAGTGTGGTTGGGAGAATCCCCAGAGGATCTGGGTGCCCGTCACCGGCTGTTTGGCCTTGGCATTCACCTTCGTATGGGTGTACATCTGGCCGAAATAAAGGTCTTCCAGGTGGCTCAGGAATGCCGTGAAATCGATGGCCCGCTGCGGCGGCATCGACCATTCCGCACGGGTGGGGATGGGGATATTTCCCTGCTCCAGGCTCCACTCCTTTGGCCAGTCTACCGTAGCGCCGGCGGTGAGGGAAAGGTCGGCGAACTCATAGGTGCCGGGTTCGAAGCTGCAGACCACCAGACGAACGGCTTCGTCGTCCATATTCGCCACGAACGGAAAGGTGAATTCCTGCCACTTCTTGGTGAGCTGGATGCCCGTCACCGTGAGACCGGCCACCTGCCAGGGAGCGTGGTTCTGGCTCAGACGCATATCCACCTGGACGTTTTTGTCGGCCCTCATCTTGAGCTTCAGCGTATAGGGTGCCATACTTTTCACGGCGATGGGGCCCTTGCAGAACTGCGGCATATTGGGCGTGGCTCCCTTCTTGGTAATGACGGCACGCATATAGTGCGTCCCCTTCAACTTGTCCTTCGGGGTAGCGGGCTCCAGGGATATCACCCCTTCGGCCTTCCCGTCCAGCTGAAGCATCCAGTTCGTCTTGTCGTAGTTCTCCGTGAGTACGCCGTCGGGGAAGAATTCGGTTCCATCCCCTTCGAAGCCGGCCATCCAGGCCTCCTTCAGTTCGGCGGTGCTGCTGTACCTGTTCTGGAGCCAGGTGTTCCACGTCGCCTTGAATTCCGACATGTAGGGTTCCACCAGGTTCGGGAACTTGTAGCGGGGCGTAAACCACGCATAGGTGATGGTATTCTCGTTCGCAGGCTCCAGCATCCCGATCGCCGGTTCGTCTTTGTAGGCGAGGCCGGTGTAAGGATTCACGTGGGCCATGATTTCGGTAATGTATTTCTTCTGGAGAGCGATGAACTGGTAGTCGATGTTGTCGATTCCGTGATAGAAATGGGGCAGCTGTTTGGCGTTGATGATTCCGTTCTCCTCGCCGAACTTACGGGAAATGTTCAACTGGAAATAAATGTAGATTCCCCGTTCCTTGAGTTTGGCGAACAGGTAGTCGAAGCGCTCCAGCTGGACCGGTTCAAGGACCGAGTTCGGTTTGGGGTAGACTTTCCCCTTGGGCGCCTTGTGATGGACATAGTGCAGGCGCACCAGATTGATGCCGTAACGCGCCAGCTCGGCCGCCACCTTGTCGGCATCCTCGTGGGAAGGGAAACAACCTGTAAAACAGATGTTGGTTCCCAGGAAACGGCGCTGCGTCCCGGTTCCGTCCACGAAATGGTCTCCGACGGACTGGATGAATCCCTCGCCGCCGGCCTGCCCTTTTTCCCAGGAAGGCCAGGTGGACACGTTGGTGATATTCTCCTCCGCGTTGTGCGTGGGGACATAAGGGAACATACCGGGCAGGGCCTGCAGGAGGCCTGCGACAAGGAGGGCGGTAAGCATATCTTAAACGCTATTTAAAATTCACTGCGCTTCTTTCACAAACAAAAATCGGGGCATCCCAGATAGGGAAGGCGGTAAAACGCGTCGTATTGTCGAAGCGCTTCTCCAGATCCTTCAACTCGTGCACAAAGCCCGTCACCATATCCACATAGACAGGATCGCTCAGAAGCGGTCCCTGGACGGTGAAATCCACCAGTTTGCGGTCCAGGCTGCTGTTGGGTTCTTCTCCGGAGAGCCACACGAGGAAACCGACGGGCTTGTCGGCCTTCCGCACGCCCAGCAGAGTAATGTCGTCGGTGACGCTGGCACCGGTGATCCGGTAATCGTCGGAGGCCTTGCAGTCGGCGGTAATAACGCTCGTCAGGTGCTGGACGCCGTAGAACTTCGGGCGCTTATACTGCGGCACACTCACGAGGTTGGTGCACATCAGGCCGAAGGACTGGATCATATAATCCTTGTAATGCAGGTCCGCAAAGGTGAAGATGGAAGAAGGAATTCCCATCGAGAAGTTAACCAGGCAGTGGCGCAGGTCCCATTTGACCTGGCTGTACTCGGTCCACTCGCGGAAGCACATCGCGTGGCCGTAGTCCAGGCGGGACGGACAGCCGCTTTCGCCCTGCAGCAGGATGGTCTTGGGATTCACGGCCTGGATGTCCTCCTGAATCTTCTTGACCATCGGGACGATGCGTTCGGGCTGGGGCCAGTAGGCGTGGTAGGTCACAAAGTCCACATCCTCTGCGGCGCCCAGTTCGGCGATGCGTTGCATACCGTTTTTGAAATAGTCGGTGCGGATGGAGAAGGCGCCGAAAGCAGCAATCTTGGCCTCCGGATCCACTTCCCGGATGGCCTTGGCCGTGCGGGCGAAGAGGAGGGCATATTCGGCCCAGTTGGCCGCAGGAGCCCATTTGCCGTTGGCGTCACGGGCGCCGTCGGGCTCATTCCACACCTCGTACATCGTCACTTTGCCCTTGTAGCGCTTGACAACCTGTTTGACATACTTGAGCCAGCCGTCCATCACGGGGCCGTCGCCGAAGAGGCGGGCGTTCAGGTCCTTGCCACCGTCGGTGTAGAGGGGATTGCCGTAGCACAGGCACAGCCAGGGGTGAATGCCCAGTTCAATGAGGCCGTTCACGTGTGCGTCCAGCCAGGCGAAGTCGTACTTCCCCTTCTTCTTGGGTTCGCACTTGGCCCAGCCGCTCTGCAGACGGGCATAGCCCACGCCCGTTTCGGGCATATACTTGGAGAATTTGTCGAAGTAGGCGTAGTCGCGGTCCATCGTCTCGCAGCCCACGCTCCAGAAGGACGGACGGTCCAGGCTGGACGGAACGGTCTCCAGTTCGCCTATAACCTTGAGCGGTGAGGGATGATGACGGATCTTCTCCCAAGTGACGGATTTCTTCAGTTCCTGTCCCGCAGCGGAGACAACGAAAAGGGCGGCCAGGGCGGCCAGCAGGATTTTCTTCATAGCTTTATTCTTTAACAAGTTCTTTTTGGATCTGTTCGAGGGATTTCCCCTTGGTCTCCGGCATCCACCAGGCGAAAACCAGGGCCAGGGCGGCCATAATGGAGAAGAAGGTGAAGATGTACTGCCCGCCGATGGAAAGGCACAGCGGGAAGAACCAGGTAAGGAGGGCGCTCCAGACCCAGTGCGTCATACTGCCGAACACCTGCCCGCCGGCGCGGACATCGTTCGGGAAGACCTCTGCAATAACCACCCAAATGGTGGCACCCAGCGAAAGGGCGAAGAAGGCCACGTAGCCCACCAGGAAGATGAGCATATAGTAGCCGTGGAAGGCCTCCAGGGCAAAGCCGCGGGCTACCATGGCCTGGCAGATCACCATACCCACGGCGCCGATGCCGATGAGGGTCTTGCGGCCCAGTTTGTCGATGAGGACCATACCCAGCATGGAGAAGGTGAGGTTGGTGAGGCCGATAATGATGCTCTGGAGCATGGCCCCCTCGCGGAACACGCCGGACATCTCCAGCAGGCGCGGGGCGTAATAGAGAATGGCGTTGATGCCGGACAGCTGGTTGATGGTGGCGATGAGGAAGGCGATGAGGATGGGCTTCCAGTACTTCTTCTGGAAGAGTTTACCGCCCTTGCGGGAAGCATCGGCCAGGGACTGTCGGATGGCCTCCAGCTCGCCGGGAATGTCTTTTTCACCGGTCTTTTCGAAGACGGCCACTGCATCGGCCTCCCTACCCTGCTTGACCAGCCAGCGCGGGCTTTCCGGCATGGCGAACATCAGTACGCTGAAAAGGAAGGCCGGGATGGATTCCGCCATGATCATCCACTGCCAGTCGTTGGGCACACCGGCGATCCAGTAGTTGGAGAAATAGGCCAGCACGATACCCAGCACGATGTTGAACTGGAAGAAGCACACAAACCTTCCGCGCCAGGCCGCCGGAGAAATCTCCGCAATGAACATAGGCCCCACTACGGAGGAGGCTCCCACGGCCAGACCGCCCAGGAAGCGGAAGAACATAAAGCTGTACCAGTTCACGATGGCGCCGCTGAACACGGCGCTGATCAGGTACAGAAGGCCTATCACGATGAGGGATTTCTTGCGGCCGAAGCGCTCTGCGGGCTTGCCGCAGAACAGGGCACCGATGATGGTCCCGATGAGGGCCGACGCCATGGTGAAGCCGTGGGCGAAGTCGCTCAGGCCGTAGACCGCCTGAATCTGTTTCTCCGCGCCGGAGATGACGGCTGTGTCGAAACCGAAGAGCAGGCCGCCCAGGGAAGCCACAAAGGCCACCCAGAACATATACGCTTTGATGGAATTCTTCATATCTTGTACTTGATTCGTTCAATGATGTGATCCTGGTAGCACTCGTCCAACTCCACGAAATAGCCACTCCAGCCCCATACACGCACGATCAGGTCCCGATGGAGTTCCGGATGGGCCTTGGCGTCCAGGAGGGTTTCCCGGTTCAGGGTATTCAGCTGCAGCTGGTGGCCGCCCAGGCGGATGTAGGAGCGGATGAGCATCGCCAGTTTCTCCACGCTTTCCTCGTTGCGGAAAATGCTCTCGTCCAGCTCGATGGTAAGCGGGCCGCCGTTAATGGTGTCCTCCAGTTTCTGCTTGGAGAAGGAGCGCATTACGGAGACGGGGCCTTTCTGCCGCAGGAACATACTGGGCGTGAAGTTGGCGGGAATCACCTCGCCGGCAAAACGGCCGTCCGGGGTGGCGGGAAGGTCTTTGGCGTGGAAGATATAATACATGGCCGTACCGGTGCCGGCGCGCCAGATGCCGCCCCGTTCGTTCCGCTTGCCGCGGAGGCCTTCCGCGAAGGAATTCAGAAGTGCTGCGCCGATAGAATCGGGTTCCTCGAGGTCCAGTCCCATCTTGGGAGCATCGTTACGCAGGTGCTCCTGCAGGGCCTCATGGCCTTTGAAATTATGATGGATTGCATCCATCAGCTCTTCCAAAGATAGGGTTTTTTCCTCAAAGTAGTACTTCTTGATCACCTCCAGGGAATCGGCTGCCGTAGAAAGGCCGGTGCCATGTACGCCGTAGTTGTTGGAGTTTCCGCCCAGGGAGATGTCCTGCGCCTTCTCGATGGTTCCGCCCATCAGCATGGACATGAAGGGAGCAGGCACGATATAGAGGTTATTGTGTGCCTGAGTGATGCGGTCGCATTCGGCCTTGATGCAGCGGTCTACATAGGCGTAGAAAGCCTCATAGCTGTCATATTCGCCAAGATGTTCCAGTGCATTGCTCACCACCCCGGCGAAAGACAGGGCATCGATGTTCACAATCTCCATCCCGTTTTTCGGGATGATGAACTCCCAGCAGGCCGCCACCACGTAATTGCGGGCATCCTCCGGGCTGTAACCCAGTTTTTCCAGGCCGGGAATCACCACGTCGTCGTTGTCGTACTGGGGGAAGCCCAGGCCGCGCTTGGTGAGGTGGGCGCCCTGGACGAACACGTCCAGCGGCGTATGGGCGTCGCAGCGCAGGTTGATCTTGGGGTCGATGAGGTTGAGCTCGTAGCTGGCCTTGAGGCACATCTTCGAGACTTCGTTGAAGAGGTATTCGCCTTTCTCGTTACGGCCGGCCAGCACGATGCTCTGGCCGTTGTCGCCCTGCTGCATCCCCACATACAGGTCGCTGTCCTTGTTGCAGGTGAGGAAGAACTCCTCGATGAGGTCGAAGGCTTCTTCGTCGGTGACGCGGCCCGCGGCTTTGTCGGCCCGGTAATAGGGATAGATGTACTGGTCGAAACGGCCCAGCGTGTTGTGGTAACAGTCGCTCTCCCAAAGGGCGAAATGCACCATTCTGAGCAATTGGAGGGCTTCCCAAAGGGTGGCCGCGCCGCCCGAATGGATGTTGCTGAGCACCCGTGCGATATCCTCCAGTCCGGCGCTGCGGACGCAGTCGCGGTACTTCTGGATGAAATCCTGCACAGCCTCGATGCTCTCCACCGCGGCCGAAAGGAACTGACGCTGATCCTCGTTCAAGTCCGGGTCCTTAGCCCGTTCCAGCACCTGTGCCTTGCGCTTGCCAAGACCGTCGCGAAGGATGCCTTCATAGTCGGCCGATATGTTGGAAACGGTGCCCCGCTCGTGCAGGGTGTGCTTTTCCCGGATGCGGGCCCACTCCTCCTCCGTAAAAACGGAAGGGATGCGGCTGATGGTGCGCGTGGCAACGATCTTCTCGCCTTCCAGGATGATGGGCATTTCCGCATTCAGGAGGGCCCGGAGCATGCGCGAGCTGCGCTGCACGGGCGGGAGACCGGCCTCGGCGAAATGCGTTGCCAGGCGGTCCAGGCCATAATCTTCGGGGGTGTGCCGGAAGCCGAAGTGCTTCCCGGCACGGATAAAGGCCCGAAGGTTTTCGATTCTCTGTATCATCTTACAGTACCAATAATTTCATTCCGCGGCCGGTGAACACATCGTGTACCACCGGCGCCTGATTTTCGTCAAAGGGGGGCCGATAGGTAAGCCCCACCATCGGATACTTCGCACCCGTCACCCGGTTGTAGCGGAGCAGTTCCACTCTTTGGAGGCCTTCGGCGCCCTGGAGGAGGGACGCCGTGGCTTCCATATTCTCCCGCGTGTCGTTCACGCCGGGAATCAACGGGATTCTGGCCACAAAGGGTTTCCCGGAGGCGATGAGCGTCTTCAGATTCCTGAGGATGGGCTCATTTCCCACGCCGGTATACTGCCTATGCAGCGCCGAATCCACCAGTTTTATATCAAAGAGCGTGCAATCGGCCCTCTCCAGGACGCTCCGGAAAGCTTCTTCCGGGGCATAACCGCTGGTTTCCACCGCCTTGTGGATGCCTTCCAGGTCATCCATCACCTCGCAGAGGAAAGGGGCCTGCTGGAGCGGTTCCCCGCCCGTAAAAGTGACGCCTCCCCCGCTTTCGCGGAACAAATCCCGGTCCCTGGACAGTCTTTTGGAAAGGTCGACCGCCGATATCCGGTAGCCGCAAAGTTCTTCCCGACCTTTTTTCAGCATCTTCTCCGGCTCGCTCCTCCATCCTTCCGGATTGTGGCACCAGGCACAGCGCAGCGGACATCCCTTCAGGAAAACCGTCGTGCGGATTCCCGGGCCATCGTTAATGGCGAACTCCTCGATGCTGAAAATAATGCCGTCCATTACCTTGCATCCCAGCGCAGCTGGTACATCCTGCTCCCGATTTCCCGGGCCGCCTCCACGGTCTCCTTATAAGGCGTGTCGCACACGTCCGTGAAGCCCACCTGGAAGTCCTCGCCGTCGAAGCGGCCGGTAGTGGCCTGGTCACTGAACTGGTGCCAGTGCGTTCCCACGAAATTGGGGTGCTCCAGGGCCGAACGGACGTAGTCCTTGTAGCAGACTCCCCGGTCCTGCTGGTTCTCCGTCCAGACCTGGCTGGGATGGAACGGGCCGCGGTCGGTGGCGCCGAAATGGAACTCCCCTATAAGCACGGGCTTGTCTATCCCTTCCGGCAGCTTGAAGCAATCCAGGTTGTACTTATAAATATTGTAGCTGAGCAGGTCGCAGTACCGTGCGCCGATTTCAATCACGCGGGGATTGCCCGGATGACCGCCGAAACGGCAGCCCAGATACAGCAGGCCGGGAGCAAGCCGGTTGAATTCCTCGCGTATCGTGCTGTAGTACTTCTCTATCACGACGTCGTTGAAAGCTTTCTTATCCTCAAGGGTCATCGCCGCGAACGGAACATCCTTTCCGTAACGGGACTTCAGCCAGGCACGGAGGGCCTTTTTCACGGCCGCGCCTTCCGGCGCGTCCAGCGCGCACTCCGTCACGTGCGTGGCATCCCCCCAGGCATGTTCATTGTCTACAAACAGGCCGATGCACCAGGGATCCGAGAGTTCTTCGGCCCGGGCCTTGAGCTGCCGGTCAATCTCCGCCTTGAACGAAGGATCGAACGGATCCGGCAGTTTCCACCACAGGATCTTGGCGCTCTCCGACATCGGCTTCGAAACAATCTCGATGCGGTCGCACCAGGGCGTGCGATGCAGGGCGGTCATCGACGGCTCCGTGGCGTTGGCCATCGTGTTCATCGCCCAGCTGCGCAGCCGGCGGTGGCACAGGTCGTTGTAGACGTCCATATAGTCGGGGCCATACTTGCGGTAGCAGTTGGCCGAGGAGAAGTCGTAGTGGTCATCGATGCCGCGGGCGGCGTAATAGCTGCCCAGCAGCGGATCGAAGGTGGTGTAGAACTTCCCGAACTCAGGATCGTCCTTTTCCGGAAGTTCCTCGAACCACTTGCGGCGGTCTGCCAGACCTGGAGCGCTGAGCGGCGTCACGGCATTGCCGGGCGAGATGCGCAGCACGCCGTGGCTCCAGAAGAGATGCCCTGCCGGATCCACCAGCCACCATTTCCCGTCAATCTTTTCCGTACGGAAACGGCCGGTGGCCTCCAGCTGCGGGCCGGCGGCCCAGCCGCCGTACTCATCCCAGTCCGCGGGAGCGGGATGGGCGGCTATATCGGCCTCCTCCGCCTCACGGGCGGCGGCGAGTTCCTCGTCCGAATGGATTTTTCCGGGCCAGTCCTTATGCTTGAACTGCCCGTATTTATCCATAAAGGGGAAGAACTCTTCTTCGCTGTACGAGAGATAGTCGGGGCCTTTCTTCCGGGGACCTTCCAGCAGTTCCACGTCCGAGATGCGGTAGCGCATTCCGTACTTGTTCCAGCGCTGGTTGAAGCGGATTTCGGTCACATCGGCCCAGTCCACGTTGTAGGTGAAATCGCCGGCCGAATAGGGCGTACTGTGCATCGTGGTGAACTGTCGGTCGATCTCCGGATGCGCCACGGGCGCGGGGAACCACCAGGTGAGCGTTACCGTCTCCAGCGGCTTCACGTGGAAGCGGCGGTTGGCTTCGCCCGCATAAGGTGTTCCCCTCCAGGGAATCTTTTCCTGTTCCGCATTGCAGACCGATACCACCAGGGCCAGGTGCTCCAGACTGTCCAGATTCTCCACCGTAAAACGCAGGCGGTTGTAGAGGCTCAGATCCCAGTGCCCCTTGAAACTCACGCCGCCGGTGCCATACTCGTAGGTCCCCTGCACCTCCACGCTACCGTCTTCGGCCGGAATGGCAGTAGCGGAATTGAACGCTTTAATCTCCAGGTCTGGAGTCTCAGCTATCCTGAAACCAGTCTCCCTGCACCCTGCCAGGAGCAGGGCGCAGGCGGCCAGTATGCAAGAAATCAGGCGCATGACTAGTTAAAGACTTTGTATGTGAGTTTCCAGGCGCGGATACGATACTGGCCGCCAGGGCCCATTACAAAGTAATAGGGCTTTCCGCGCTCGGCATCCGGAATCAGGATATCCAGCCATTTGAATGCCCCGGACTTGGTTGTAATCTGTCCTGCGGCCATATTATCCGTTCCCAGACCCGTATCCGGATCCACTTCAGCCGACACGCTCCAAGGGCCGCAGCCATTGTCGTAGTAATAGACTTCCACACGGGTGAGCACGCCGTCATAGGCCGGGAACTTGATCCATGCCACTTCCTGCTGCGAACCCACAATCCAGTTTTTCCCATCCCGGGACCAACTGGCCACATAAGCGTTGAATACCACGTCAATGAGCGCATAGACATTATTCCCCAGACCCTTGGTGTTTCGGCCGATGCCGTTCGTGGTCCAGAAGACATAATCGTAGGAAATATCCGTATTGGGGTCTTTCTCACTGATGGGGTATTCGTGTTTCTTCTGGGTTTGGCCAGCGACAATATTGGTGAGGTTGCCTATCTCTGCCCGGTCACAGGAGAGGTTGGCCGAGGAGAAACTGCTGTTGATGCTCGTATGAGAGTCGGATTCCGCTTTGGTATTGGATTCGAAATTGGCCATAATCACCACGGTGGGCCAAGCCACCTCGTGCAGGTTGGACAGCGCAGCCACCTGTACATCCAGGGCCCGACCGGTCAGCGCAACGGCTTCGTTCCCGTCCAAATCCTCCACCGAAATATTCACGTGTTCATAATTCTGCGGGGCCACGGGAATAAAGTAGTCTCCCGCTTCGTAGAAGGTTTCCCCATCCGGAGTGGAAAGGGCGTGCGCGCAGAACGTGATGGTGGATTCTCCATTCTCCACGGCCTCAAAAACGGGCGAGGGGGAACCCTCTGGCCAGGACGCGTGCAGGGTGCCGGCAAAGTACTTTCCGTCAGCATCCGTGAAGGTGACCTTTTTGATGTCCGTCAGGTTGTACGTCTTGCCTCCCTGTTCCAGGGTTTTCCCGTTTGAGGGCAGGGTGAACTTGAGAAAGCCGCAAATGGACTGCAGGGCGATCTCCGCAGCCTGGGGGATGCCGATGGCAGCTGTATTGGCCTTAACAAGGGCCCCCGCATCCTTTGCGGTATAAACCGCAGGAATGTCAAGCGAGAAGGTCTCTGCCTCCGGATTGTAGACAACGGAACCGGGATCGTGGGAATAGATCACATACTTCACCCGGCTGTTTTCCGAGACCGTGCCGGAGAATTCTCCTTCCGGCTTGGATAAGCCAGCATCCATATCAAAGCGATGCAGACTGTTGTTGGTGTCTACCACCACTACCTTGTCACCGTTTTCCCAGAGGGCAGAGCCACTCCCCATGGGCATCTCGAAGAAAGCCGTGAAGTTGGCCGCACCGGTGTTGGCGATTTCCTCCTCTGCGGGCTTGACGTCGCAAGCCCACAGGGAAGCAAGTGCAGTAAAGAATAATATGGAGATTCGTTTCATAACTATTTATGTTTTATCGGACCTCGGTATAAGTGAATTCAAAGCTGTCCATCCAACGGTCGGCAATGGAGCTCAGATAGTAGTCCGTGTTGGGCTCGGTTGTGGTGAGTTCCACGTCAAAGACGTCGTTCTTTCCGAAACTCACCTTGCTATAGCCCTCGACGATTTGCTCGGCATACTTGTCCGAGGATAGCGAGAGACACTTGGACGAAGCGCCGTTGAAGGAGTTGATATAGACGTGGGTGAGTTTGTAACCGGCCTTGGCAGGAATCCTGATGTAGGTATTGCACCAGCGAAGGTTGTCGTTGCCGTGGTTGTGGTAATAGATACGAACCGTCTTGCTGGCAGTCTTTGTGGTGGCAGGGCCCATTTCCAGCGGGAAGAACTCGGCGGTATTCTTATCTTTGAACAGCCAGGTGCCCGTCTTGGTATAGTTGCCCAGGTTGTCTTCCACAACCGAGCCGCCCTTTCCGTCGAGGAAAGGAGGGAAGGAGCTCAATGTCGTAGAACCATCCAGCCAAGGGAAGTTGTTGTGCGGCGAGTCCGGTCCGCCCTTGATGAGCTTGTTGTAGCTGCCGGAACCCTTCCAGCTGAGGACGATGGTCTTCAGGACCGGGGACTGCTGAGTTACGGCGACAATGCACTTTACATCATCGGAGATGGCAAAGACAACCTCGCCCGAACGGGCGGCTGCGGTAGGATTCTCACCCATGGTGCTGATGGTGACTTCCTTTTCCAATCCGGTGTAGGAATCCGTGTCCACGGAAATCCAACTGGGGGCGCTTTCCAAATGCCAGGGATACTGGGCCGAATTGGCAATGATGGTCACCGTCTTGCTCTCCGGCTGATCCCAGACAAACTCCAACTCATTTACGCTGGGCGTAAGGGTAATCCCGGTTTTCTGGGCAACGGTCACGTTCGCGCAGTGCACACGGTCAATCCGGAAGCCCAGCGAGCTGATGCGGTCGTTCAGGGACATGTTTCGGGACAGGGACTTGAGGGTTACGGTAGCATTCCCTTCCCCGGACAGCGGACTGACCGTCATCCAGGTCTTCACCTCTTCCGTATACCCCTCCAGCGTCCAGGGCTTGGTAGTAATTACATCCACGGTGATTTCCTCGTTCTCCGGCCCGGAGAACGACAGGGCCTCGGCAGAAAGCGAAACGGTACGTGTGGGATCGCCATCCTGGTGGATAACCAGCGGGACCTGCATTTCATCGTTGCTGAAGGTGAGAACCGCCATACGGGAGTCGTCATAAGGGTTGGTCTCCACGCAAGTGAAGGTGACGGTAGCGCTCCCGTGGCCTTCCGTAGCGCTGGCTTCCAGCCACATCTTCACGCCATCGGTCATCCCCGAGAGAACCCAGTCCCCTTCCGTGGACACAACCACACTCACGGAGCTTCCTGCTTCGGGCAGAATTGAAACCGTCTTCTCCGACAAGCTGATCGGGTTCTGGATCGGCGGATTCACCGGGTTTACGGGATCGCCGCCGGATTCCTTGGTAGCGTCGCAGGCACAGAAGGTCGCGGCGGCAAGTATCAGAAATAGGTATCTGTATTTCATATCCTTTTCGTTTTCAAATTATTCCCAGAAAATTTCCGAAGGATTTTGGTCGGCCAGCGAGAGGGATGGATTGTATACCAGCTCATCGTTGGGGAAAGCGCAGAGAAGGCCCTTACGGACTTCGGCAGGATCTACCGGGTAGATATTATTATCCCCGTGCATGGGCTCCCCATAATAACCGGAACGGAAACTGCTGCTTCCGTTAGCGTTTTTGGTAACCTGCTCCGGAAGGGCAAGGAAAGCGTTTGCCGGGATGGTCACGTGTTGGGAGAGCCAGGTGGCGCCCATGCGGTGGGTGTCGAACCAGTCGTGCTGCTCACCGATCATTTCGAAGGCACGCTCCCAGAAAATCTTTTCGATGAGGGCATCTTTGTCCGGAATGGCTGCCACTTCCCAGTCCCGAGGTTCCACCGTAGGTGTACCGTCTTCCTTATGACGGGCACGCTCCAGAAGGATGTTTACATAACCGATGGCTTCCTGCCCGTAGGCGTCGCCTGGCGTCGAGCACAAGTTGGCGGCAGCCTCGGCGGCGATGAGGTAAACCTCCGCCAGACGCATCTCGTAGAAGTCGGCATAACCTGCCACCGAACCGTCAAAAGAGGGATCATAGTACTTTTTGAAGTACGGCATGGACTTGGTGCGGTCATAAACCGTTATGCAGTCTGAAGCGGGATAACAGGTCCTCACAGCCCCGTTGGGGCCAATGTAACTGTTATAGATGAGCGCCGCATCCATACGGGGGTCACCACACTTGATGTAGATGTTGGCCGTGGCACCGGAACCTAATTCACCGCCATAAGCATCGCACCATTTCTGGAAGAGCCAGCGGGAAGGACGGATGCGGCTGTTGTTCACATTGGCGGTTGTATTGTTGTAACCGCCGGGAAGGCTCCAGGTGGCAAGCTGGGAAGCGCCTTGTTCGTTGGTGGAGGTGATTACGAAGATCCGCTCGCGGAGCTGCCAGTCCTCGGGATCCGTCCAACGGAAGAGTTGGGCATACGTAGCGGCCAGCCTGTAGGGAGAATCCGTGGAGGTTTCCGGCATCACCTGCTTGGCGCAGGAGAGCGCTTTCTCGAAGGCGTCCCTGGCCGATGTGATTCCCGCCTCTGCAAAACCTGCGTAAACTTCCTCGTTGGAGCATACCCAGAAGTTGTCGTTCGGGCCGTCGTGGGCCAGCAGCGTGCCGATGGTCAGGTAAACCAGGGCTTTCTGTGCCGTAGCGGCGGTCTTGCACACGCGGCCGCTTCCCAGGCCGGCGATACCCCGCTGCCTGTCATAGTCACGGCCGTTGTTCTCGGCAAAAGTGAGATCCTCCAAAATCTGTTTGTAGATGACCCAGAATTTCTCCCGGGGCAGGCTGGTCCCGTCGATGGAGGTGGGAGGTTCAAGGTGAAGCGGTGCATTCCCCCAGCGCCGGACAATGTCGAAATAGTTCATCGCCCGGATGAAACGGCCTTCGGCCTCGATTTCATTCTTGTAGGTCTGGTCCACCGGGCTGGCCGGCAGTTCGGCAATCAGTTTGTTGCACTTGTAGATAGCCGCATACTTGAACTTGAACACGTCGATGTTGTTGGGATGACGGCTGTACTGGGTGAGGTTCAGGCTGCTGATATAACGTTTCTGGCCGTCGGAGAGCTGGCTCCCTGTAAGGCCCCAGTGCGTAAGTGCACTGCCGGGAGAGAACCATTCATTGTTGTGGCCGCCGTAGAAGCCGCTGATGGCATAGGCCTGGTAACAACCTGTCACATAGGCCTCGAGCGCCGCCTCCGAGCCAAAGATATCTTCGCCGGAGTAATGGGTGTTCATATTCTCGTCCAGGAAGTGACATCCCCAGGCCAGGACGGAAACCGAAATAATAGCTAATATCTTTTTCATGATGCGTTCCTCCTCTTAGAATGTGAATTTAACATCGAGCTTGAAGCTGCGGGCGCCGGGGTAGGAACCCATATCGGCGCCTTTGCGCTTGATGCCGCCATAGCTGTTCACGTCGGGATCCCAGCTGGAGTACTTGGTCCAGACCCAGAGGTTGCCGCCGGTGAAGGTGAGGTTGATGCCCCGGATGAAGAAATCCTTCTTCTTGATGGGGACATCCCAGGACAGGGACACGTTGGACAGGCGCAGGTAAGAGCCGTCTTCCACATAGCGGTCCACGGCCCACTTCACGTCGTCGGCGTTAAGGGCGCCGATGGTGGGATACCAGTTATCCGGCGTTTCGGGGGTCCATTGCTGATAGAACGTATCCTTGGTGATGTTGGTCATCACGTAGGAGGTGTTGCTGTCCATCATCTTGTTCACGTTATAGAGGTCGTTGCCGAAACAGCCCACGAAGTTGGCAGTAAGGGTAAGGCTCTTCCAACGCAGGCTGGTATTGAAGCCGTAGGTGAACTTCGGGTTCGGGTCGCCGATGATGGTACGGTCCATATCTGTGATATATCCGTCGCCGTCCACATCGATGTAGTTGATGGAACCGGGGCCGTGATAAGAGACGTCGGAGGCCGAATACGGGCAGCCCTGCTCCCCTTCCTGCACCAGTCCATTGGTAGAAAGGCCGTAGAAGAGGGACATCGGCTGACCTTCCACAAAGATGTTCAGGTAGGTGCGCATGACGTTACCCCAACCAATCTGGTCGCCCGGGAAGAGGGAGACATACTGCTGACTGGCAGAATCCGCCGTCATGTAAATGTAATCATTCTCCAGGCCATCGGGGTTGATGGACAGGATCCTGTTGCGGTTGAAGGAGATGTTGCCTCCCAAACTCCACTCGAAGTCTCCGGCTTTGACAGGAACGGCGTCCAGTGTAAACTCCAGACCTTTGTTCTCGATGGAGCCCATATTCACCCAGGGGTTGTCCATACCGGCCGAAGGAGCCAGCCGCTTTGTTTGCAAAAGGTCCTTGGTCAACTTGTAATAGGCATCGGCGCTGAAAGTGAAGCGGCCCTTGAACAGTCCCAGATCCAAACCCACGTTTGTCTGTTCCGTGGTCTCCCACTTGAGGTCACGGTTGGGCAGATTGCTTGTGGTGGTGATGAGTACGGTCTGGGATTCGTTACCATGGTCTGAGTAGTAACTCGTACCATAATTGTAAATGGTCGCGTACGAGGCGATGTTCTGGTTACCCACCTGTCCCCAGCCCAGACGGAGTTTGGCCATGGAGACAGCCGGAACATGGAACCAGGGTTCCTGGTTGATGCGCCAGGCAAAGGCAGTTGACGGGAAGAAGCCCCACTTGTTCTTACCGGCGAAACGGCTGGAACCATCGGCACGGAAGGTGGTGGTGAGGACGTAGCGGTCGGCGTAATTATAGATCGTACGGGCGAAGAAGGACATCAGGGAGGAGGAAGCCTCCGTGTAGGTGTAGTAGGCGTAGGCCGCGGAATTCAGGGAGAGTTCCTTGGCTTTCCACTGGTCGATGTTCTTACCTTCCGTGGTCTGCACGATGGTCTGATTGCTGGACATGGACATGCCCAGGGTTCCCTGGAGCACGTGCTTTTTGTTCAGCCGCTTGTAAAAATTGAGCATGTTATCCCAGTTCCAGGCCAGACGGTCCGTGTGACCCACGGCAGCCGTGGAACCGGTGGATGCAGTCGTGAGCAGGCGGCTCTTGAAACGGCTCTGCTCCGTTACGCGGTAGTCACCGCCCAGGGTACTCTTGAAGGTGAGCCAGGGCATGATTTTGTACTGCGCGTAGAAGCTGGGGTTGATACGGTATTCCACGCGGTTGTTCACGAAGCCGTCCATCCAGCGGTTGGGGCCATACTGCTGGTTTTCATCGTCGCCCCAGTCAATGACATCGCCATCATCGTCGTAGTCCAGGATTTTGGCGAAAGGAGCGGTGGTGATCATACTGCGCATAAGCGAGGTCGCAGCCGTAAGGGTACCCAGGGACGCACCCTGCGTGAGGTGGGAATCCAGGTAGGAAACACCGGAACGCATGCCGATGAGCAGTTTCTTGTTCAGGTGGTGCTCCATGTTCAGACGCACCGTGAGGTTCTTGAAACCGGTGGTCTGGATAATGCCTTTGGTGTCGTTGTAACCCACGGAGAACAGGTAGTTGCTGTTCTTGGGCTTACCGGCCACTGACACATAATAGCGGCGGTTCCAGGCCGTGCGCATCAGGTAGTCCTGCCAGTCGATGGGCTGGTAACGGTTCCAGAAATAGTCTCCGCGCATGGCGTTCAGACGGCTCTTGGCCGTATTGGCCATGCCGCTGTTGTACTGCGCCACCAGCGGGCTGTCCACGATGGCGCGCAAATACTCGCCGTATTCGTAGAAATCCAGCATGGGCTGCTTCTTATAAGGCGTGTTGATATCCAGGCCGAAGGAAGCGGTAACGGTGGGTTTTTCACGGCTGGCCGTCTTGGTGGTAATCAGGATAACGCCATTGGCGCCCTGGCTTCCGTAAATGGCCGTGGCCGATGCATCCTTGAGGATTTCCACCGAAGCGATATCCAGCGGGTTGATACCCATAAGGCCGTTGGTGGCTTCATTGGTACCACCGTCGGAATCGCCCAGCTTGCTGCCCAGGTTAGAATCGCCGTTGGCATTGATGATGATGCCGTCAACCACATACAGGGGCTCGGAGCCGCTGTTGAAGGAGCTGGCACCACGGATCTGGATAGAAACGCCGGCATCCGGGGAGGCGCTGTTGTTGGTCACCTGCACACCGGCCGCCCTACCTTGCAGCAGGGAGGTGAGGCTGGCGCTCTGGCCGGCTTCCGTCTCATCGATGCGCACGGATGTCACCGAACCGGTGAGGTCCGAGCGGCGCATGGAGCCGTAACCTACGACCACTGCATCTTCCAGGACTTCGGCGTCCTCTTCCAGGACGATGTTGATGACCGCCCGGTTGCCGATATCGATGGTTTGATCCGCATATCCCAGGCAGTTCACCGTCAGACGGGCTTTTTTGCCCGCGACAGGCGTATAACTGATCGACCAGTTGCCATTCAGGTCCGTGACGGCGCCCGTGGAAGAACTGCCTTCCAGCATCACAGCAGCCCCGATGACAGGGTCTCCGCTGGTGTCTTTAACAGTGCCCTTAACACTGTGTGTACCCTGGGCAAAAGCGAGCACCTGGGCGAACAAAAGGGCAATGAATATTAATTTCTTCATAGTCTTCTTCTCTTAAAATTTGGCACTCACTCCCAGGACGAAGCTCCGGACCGTGGGATAGGACCCATAGTCCACGCCGTTCGACATGATGGAACCGCCGAAGCAGTTCACGTCCGGATTCCATCCGATGTAGCCCGTAAAGGTGAGCAGGTTGAGCCCGCTGGCAAAGACCTTGACATCGTGCACACTCTTCCACCGGACAGGGAGGTTATAGACAAAGGATACACGGGAAAGGCGCAGGTAATCCGCCTTTTCCACGTAGCGGGAAGAGAGTTTGGTGCGGCCTTCGGCAATCACCTTGTTCAGGTTGGCCACCTGATGTCCGGCGGCTCCGGTGAGCTGCACGTCCAGGGTGAAAGCTTTGTAGTTGACTGAAGTGCCTATCGCACCGTTGAAGACGGGAATGGAGTTCCCCAGCACTTTTTTATCGGCATCGGAGATTTCACCGTCCCTGTTCAGGTCCATGAATCCTCCGTCGGGGTTGTCCAGGTAACCGTAGAGAGCGCCCATGGGCTGATTCTCGGCCATCACATTCACCCAAATGTTCTTGCCGATGTTCCGGCCGGCCATATCTTCGTAGCCCACCTTGGTCACACGGCCGAAGTTCCAGGCACCGTTCACATAGGCGGTCCATTTCCAATCGGCCTTCTTCAGTAGGGTGCCGTCCAGGTCCACCTCGATACCGTTGTTGCGGAGAATGCCTTCCGTAGAGAAGACCTTCCTGCCGGAATGGGCCCAGTCGAAGTAGACGCCGTTCATCTTGCCAAAGTGCCAGATGTCCATGCTGTCCGTTGTGTTCTTGTCGTAGTACTTGACGGAGAGCCTGGCCCGGTTTGCGATACCCAGGGTGAGGCCGACGTTCCATTCACGGCTCAGCAGGCGGTTCAGGCCGTCGTAGTACACTTCCGAACCCACTTCCACTTCCGGATAGGTCCTGAGGTAGTTGCCCAGCAGTTCATACGGGATGTATTCCTCCCGGGCAGCGATGCCCCAGCCCCCTTCCAGACGGAGGGCGCTGATGAACTCGTTGTCCCTGAAGAAGATGCGATGCAGGTCTACCCAGGCCTCAACACCGGGAGTATTGATTGGCTTCTTGGGTGTGTATTTGGTGGAGAAATCCGAACGCCAGGTGGCCTGCAGACCTGCATACTGGTTATAGTCGTAGGACAGCTGTCCATAGGCGCCCCAGATAATGTAGTCGCGGGTAAACTTATAAGGTACGGGACGGCTGCCGATAGAGGCCAGGCCGCGGGCACGCAGGTACGGCAGCTCGAAGGTGGTGCCGTTCATGACGCCAAAGCGGTTGTTGCTGCCCACAGCTTCACCGCCGGCCTTCACCTGGAGGTGATGGAGGGACTTGATATACAGGGAGTAACCCACTTCCGCCTTGCCGTTGTAATTGAACAGAGTGGAGGACAGGGCCGATGCGGCGCCCGAGTTTGCAAGGCCGAACGAAGTGCCGTTACCGTACCAGATACGGCGGGTATTGCTCTGGAAGTCCGCACCTGCCGAGACCCGGAGGTAGAGGGACGGAAGCGGATTCACCTGCAGCCACACCGAAGTGATGGCCCGGTAGTCTTCCACATCGTCGTCGTAGTCCTCTTCCCAGCCCTGCAGGGTATTGCCGGCAAAGCGGCCCGGATAGCGGGCCAGAATCATGGTAGAAGGCTTGCCCAGATAGGCGCTTCCGGCAGCGTTATGCTGTGCACCGGCGGAAAGCGTGGTGTTGAGCCCAAACCACAGATAGGGGTTGGCACGGGTTTCCAGCCTGGCGTTCATGCCGCCAAACAGGTTGCCCGCACGACGCACCACACCATTGTTATGGCGCAGATATCCGGACAGAAAGTAATAGGTATTATTGGCATTCCCGCTGTAGGAAACCGTATGGTTGTGATTGAATCCCGTTCGGAAGGCGGAACCGGTGCGGTTAGCCATATCCAGGGAAATGTTGGAATGCCAGCTGAGCTCGCTCTCCACTTTGGGCAGGCGGGTTTCCACGATGATGACACCGTTGGCACCCTGGGCTCCGTAGATGGCGGTGGCCGCCATATCCTTGAGCACTTCTATCTTCTCCACATCGTAGGGATTCAGGAAAGCCGCTCCGTTGAGGACGGCGCTGTAGCTCAGTTCAGAGTAATCGGGAATGACGTCTCCTTTGGTGGTATAACCACCCTTCTGCCAGAATGCATTGAGGTTCTGTGACAAGGCATTGGAAAGCATGACCCCGTTCACGATCCACAGCGGCTCCGAATGGCCGCGGAGGGTGTTGATTCCACGGATATCGGTGTTGACAGCACCGTTGGGACCGCCGTCCAGGGACGATACCCGAACGCCGGACACCTGCCCGGCCACCAGGGCGGCCGGCGTCTGTGCCGTAGCCTTGTTTACCTCCAGCGTATCCTGGACAACATTCTGCGCGCTTGCAGCCACGCCGAACAAAAGGACCGAGAGGCCCGTGATGAATACGTTAGTTTTCATAGACCAGACACAAATCTTTGATACTGATAAAATGGTAATCCTCTTCCAGGGTCAGGCTGTAACGCTCGCCGGGAAGGGTACCGGGAAATTGATGAACGTGTACGTCATTGTGGTCTTCGGTGATGGGAACTACCTGTTTGGTGACGGTGTATTCTCCGCCCTGGATGACCGTGCCTTCCTCGTCGCGCACCGTGTACGGGGTGGCCGCCTTGCAGGATGCTTCATAGTACAGAGTGGCAAGACGCATACCGTCAATGGCGGGAAACTTCACATAGTCCCCTTTCATCTTGCCCACGCAAAGGCCGAACTCCGTTGTGCTCACCCAGGCTCCGCAATCGCGGCCGTAGAGGGTAAACGGATAACCAGCGGCCGTTTCACATTCCAGTTCCACGCCTTTATAGGTCCCGGAGGTGAAAGTGTTGGGGAAGGAAGTAGGATAGGCAAACGGGAGCCCCAGATAGAGGTAAGGCCTGTAAGGATTGTCGTAACCGAAGTACTCGCTTCCTTTCCATTCATAATCCGGATTGTAGGCAATAATGCTCAGATGGATGGATCCACGTTGGCTCAGGTTTACCACGATAGGGTCAAAGCCCTCCCGGCGGATGGTGATGGAGGCATGTTTTTCTACCACTTCAGGGTCATCACCATGCTTTGACATAAAGTGAAGATCCGTCAGCGATGTCTGGCCACTGGAGGGAATCAGCTGGGCATTCTCGAAGGTGCAGTCCGTCACTTCGGCCGTCCAGGGACCGTTGGAACGCAGCGGAATCACAATCTCCCGCTCATAAGGCGGAATCTCCGTCGGCATCTCCCGGACCAGCATGAAGTAGCGCTCGCTCTGGGCCTGGATCAGGTCCAGCGACTGCGGGGCGCAACCGGGGGCCGATACCACCAGGCGCGCGATGCGGGCACGTTCATCTTCGGCATTCTCCGGGAAGGAGACCAGGATGGCGCCGCTGTCCTGACCCGCGGTAACTGACAGGGTAGGAACCACGGAGGAGGCAGAGGCGTCTACCCGAACGGTCCAGGTGGTGTTGCACTTAACCAGCGCATAGCACTCACCGCTGACGGCGGTAACCACGTTGTATCCGTCCTGAGTAGAAAGGGACAGGCTGGGGACGAAGGCTTCCTGAGTGTAATTCACAACCACAGGATCCTCAATGTCCACGCCGTAAAGGGTAAGGGTGGCCGTTCGGGGTTGAGCACCGCGGTAACGGTCGAAACTGACGATCAGCGGGTATTTCTCCCCCTGACCCGTAACGTTGATGCGCTCGGTGACATCCGCGTGAATCCAGTCCCCGCCATCAGCGGTTTCCAGAACGGCCGTCCACGAACGGCTGGCACTCACCCACACCGTATCCGTCACGGGAAGGGTCTCTTCCGCGAACGGGTCGCTGATGAGCGCGTTGTCCGAAGGGACAGACACGTTATCTTCTGGAACGGTTAAGTAGGCGGGGCCGAACGTCACATCTTCTGTATGACAGGCAGACAACAAGCCTGCAGCCAACAGCATGCAAAGAGAATAAAAGAATTCCTTTTTCATACGAAGGGCCTTAGTTAAAGTGTTATTCTACTGCAAATATAATAAAGTAGAGAAAACTGGTTTGTGCCGGTCTGATTTTTTTAAGGCCTACACAAACCAGTTTGTAAATTACTGAATCGGATAATTGGCGTCGTGATTGTACTTCTTGTAAACCACTGTGCCGGCCTGGTAGTCGCTCCAGGCATCCATGAGGCCCTGGGCCATGATCGGGAAAGTCCAGTTGCCGGTATCGCGGTCCCGATAGTCCATGGGATTATACCAGTACAGCGGGACAATCCCCCGCTCGAGGGCGCGCGTGGTATAGTAATAGGCATGTTCGGCCCGGCCGAGTTCATTCCTGTTCCCGTTCGGGCTCTTTTTATAGAAAGCCCCGTACTCGCCCATCACGCACACCCAACCTTTGTTCAGGATATTCGTCTGGACACGTTCGAACATGGCATCTATCTCTGCCTTGTCTTCCTCATAGAACTCCATCCGGGAATCGTTCCCAATTTCGCGGGCCGTAACGAAGGGGATGGGCAGATAGGAGTGAATCTGGACCATCAGGTGGCCGGGGAGGATGTCTGTGGGCATTACGAACTTTTGCATGGCCTCTGTCCTGTCACTGGCTGTATACGTACTGCAGATGAGGTTCCGTACGGTATTATTGCCGCCCGTTGCACGTACGGCGTCCACGAAGTCCTGGTTCAGGGCGTTGGCCGCCTTGTAGCCGTTGGCGCTTGATGCCGTGAACCACTGTCCGGTTTCATCCGCAATCTCGTTGTAGCCTTCGAAAAGAAGGTGATAGTCGTAGGATTTGAAACGCGTTGCAATCTGCGTCCAGATGTTTTTCAGTTGGGCGCTGATGGTGGCATAGCCGGTCCAGTCGGCCCTTAGCCAACAATGGCTGCTCGAGCCGGAATCGTGATGGACGTTGATGATGGCATACATCCCGGCGCTGCGGGCCAGGTCCACGATGCCGGCGATGTGATCCAGCCATACCGCATCCACCTGGCCGTCATTGCTGAGCGGAGCACCCATATGGTTGAACCAAGTGATGGGAATGCGGATAGCGTTGAAACCCGCTGCCTTGAGTGCGTTCATCGTAGTTTGCGTAATCCGGTCTTTGGCACCGTTGGTCTCATAGGTCACGGGGTCGCTGCGATCCAGGTAATGATACCCGGGATTTGCGGGATCCTGACGGTCCGCAATGCTCTCGGTTGTGGCTTCGATAGACTCAAGGCCGCCCACGTTGATCCCCATCCCCATGTTAACGGCCGTTATGGCCGCAGGTTCGGGCGTCACCCAGGCGCTGATGGTCATAGTCCCCAAGTTGTGGACTCCGTTCCCGTAGGTGGCCGATGGCAACAGCTGCCGGGTGCAACTGGTTCCGTCGGCCGCCGTGAAGGTGAAAAAGTACGGTACGCCGCTCTGGAGGGAACGAACGGCCAGGTAGATGTCCGTGTAATCGGCCTGATTCGCCGCGACCAGGTTGCCGCCATTCTCCACCGTAAGCTTGGTGGTGAGGCAACCGCGGGAGATGTACATACTGCTGCTGTTGCCGGTGAGTTCGGTGACATCTCCCACCAGATAATCATAGCCTCCGGAGCCCTTCAGGAGCTCGATACGGGTGATGTCTTTGGTAGATTTGATGCGGAGCCGCAGGACACAGTTGCCCAGGGAGAATTTGATGCCGTTCCCAGCATTGGGATTGAAGTAATAGGAATCATTCTGCCCGGTCCTGGAGAAGAAAACACAATAGGGCCAGCCCGTTCCGTCTTGCGTGGGGGCAATAGCAAGGGTTGTCTCCGGCCTGAACGTTTTCGTCGCCGTAGTAGGCACATCTTCAGAAATAAGCGACACCGTAGCGGCGGGATAGATGCCCCAGAGATAAATAATCTGCCGGGCCGAGGCAATGGCCGTAGGGTAAATCTCACGGAAATCCGGAAAAAAACCGGAAAACTGGGTGGAACCGGTTTCTCCGGTGAGCGTGAAACGGTTCTCCGAAAAATTGTGCAGCTTATGTCGGTTCTCTCCCTGGGTGGTCACATAGCCCAGCAGCGAGAACTGGTCTCCGGTCTTCCACTGGATGACGTGTTTGGTGTTGTCGGAAGGATCCAGTTCGTGGACAATCTTGGTGGAAACGGAGGACGGGGCCGGCGAAGCGGTCTCGGGCGGCGCCACGTCAAGATTCACCAGCACTTGAAGGACTTCGGCCACAGGTGTCTGTTCAGGCACAACGTTTTCTTTCTGGCAGGCCATCATCAGGGACAGGGCGGCCAGGATAACCGAGAGGGATTTCAAAATTCTTTCCATAGCGCACCTGATTTAATCGACCCAGTCACCGTCGTGAGGAGTTTCGATGATGGGGTCGAACGCACCCGTATTGACACTCTGTTGCACGCTCGCGCAGAGCGTTCCCTCCCACCAGAGGGCGTAACGTTCGCAGCGCGGGGATTCATAGTTATTTCCGGTCATAGTTCCAGTTTTTGGCTCTGCGGTAAAGGTACGCATTTCTCCCATCCGGTCTGCACTGGTCTGATTATCTTTCTCCACCCTTCCATACCAGTTTTATTAAAACAGACCAGCATTTTGCGCAGAGGGGGTAAATAGCGCTAAAAAATTTTGCGCAAAGCATTTTATAAACAAAAGCGGGAGCCCGAAGGTTCCCGCAAAGTTGTTTCGTGAGGAAAAACAATTTAGTAGAGATTACTCCCAAGTGTTAATGGTGAACTCCCCTAGATTGTAGACATCCACCGTATAGTTCGTAGTCGGGACGAGTTGTTTAGTGCATTTCGTTCCATCCTCTGCTTCGAAGGTGAATGTATAGTGCTTGCCGCTGAATAAACCACGGCAGGCAAAATACACATCGGCATACTCGGCAGCATCCGCCTCTACCAAGTTGCCGCCGTTGTTAATGGTAAGCGTCCTCGTGCGGCAGCCTCCGCTGATATAAAAGTTGGTTGTGTTCGCCAACAGCGTGGAAACCGGCCCAACGAAACCTTGCCACTCGTCCTCTTGCTTGACAATCGTAATGTTCGTGATATTCTTGCTGGCCTTGAGTTTGAGTCTGGCAACACAGCAACCAATACGGAAACGAACACCGTTGGCCGACATATAATAAGAGTCTATGCGGGGTTGCCCCACAGAGCTATTATACCACTTATTGGATGAACTGAGCGGAGACGCAAAGAAAATGGCATACGGCCAACCTGTTCCGTCCTGCGTTTCCGCGAATCCTAACGGGGTTAGGGGCTTAAATTTGTTATCTACCTTGGGAGTAGGGTCCGTATCTGTGCATTCATAAGTAGTGGCCGGGTATGTTCCCCACAAATAAATGGTAGTTCTGTTTTGTGACGCCGTGGCTTCTGTCTGGGGAGCCGTGGTCGCTGTCGCCGGATAAATCTCGGCGAAGTTCGGGAAATAACCATTGAATGACTTGGAGCCATCGTTATATCTGAGCGTAAATCGATTGGCGGAAAAATTATGCAAGGTATACTTAACGCCGCCACCAGTATTAACTTTCCCAGTATCCCACACTAAACCCATTAGGGAAATCTGATCCCCTTTCTTCCATTGAATAATATGAATATTGTCATCGCTCGGATCTGTGCTATGAATAATCTTTGTGTCCGGATCTGTATTGTCATCCAAGGAAACCATCGGTGCGTCTGCTTCGAACGACAACAACACCTGGCCTTTATTCATTTCCGAGTCCTTTTCCGTCTTTTTGCAGGAAGCAAATGCCACTAGAACTAAAAGGGCAAAAATACTTATCTTTTTCATACGCCAACAATTAAAGAACCCAATCACCAAAAGTAATATCAACACCGGTTATCGGAGCAAAAGAATCGTAAGAAGTATTATCAGGGGTGTTGAAATTCTTGTTTACACTCCCGCACACAACGCCTTCCACCTGGACCCAAATCCCTTGGCTCACAGGCGGTTCATAAAATGCTTTTTTTCTCATATGCATATGGTTTAACAATTATTGTCCTATAGGATAGGCCGCATCGTGGTTGTACTTCTTGTACACCACGGTGCCGGCTTTAAAGTCTGTCCAAGCATCCATCAGGCCCTGGGCCGTGACGGGATAGGTCCACCGGCCTTCGTCGCGGTCCCGGTAGCCGCTGGGGTTATACCAGTACATGGGGATGATGCCGCGGAGCAGGGCGCGCGTAGTATAATAGTAGGCGTGCTCCGCGCGGCCCAGTTCATTGCGGTTGCCGGCAGCGTCCTTCTTGGAGAAAGCGCCGTATTCACCCATAAAGCAGGGCCAGCCTTTGTCCAGGATATAGCGCTGCACCCGCTCGAACATCTCGTCAATCTCCCCTTTCTCGCTTTCGTAGAACTCCAGCCGGCTGCGGTCCCCCACCTCTCGGGCGGTAATGAATTCGTTGGGCCGATAAGAATGAATCTGAACGATCAGGTGCCCTTCCGTCACATCCTCCGGCAGGACAAAACCCACAAGGCCTTTTTCCCATTCGCTGGAGGTATAGGTGGAGACGATGAGGTTGCGCACAGCATTGTTGCCGCCCGTAGCGCGCACGGCGTCCACGAAGTCCTGGTTCAGGGCGTTGGCCGCCTTGAAACCGTCTGACGTTTTGGGCGCCCACCAGCTCTTGTTTTCGTCGCAGATCTCGTTGAAGCCCTCGAACAGGAGATGGTAGTCGTAGTCCCTGAAGTAATTGGCAATCTGGGTCCAGATATTCTTCAGTTGGGCGCTGATGGATGCATAATTGGCCCAATCCGCCTTGAGCCAGCAGAAGTCAGGGGTGCCTGCATCGTGGTGGATGTTGATGGCCACATACAGGTCCGCTTTCCGGGCCATATCCACCACTTCTTTCACGTGCTCCAGCCACACCTGGTCAATCATTCCTTCGGGACTCACCGGAGGGCCCATATGGTTGAACCAAGTAATGGGGAGACGGATGCTGCTGAAACCAGACGACTTCAGGAAATTCATCGTGGTCTGCGTGATGGGATCGTGCGCACTGTTGGTCTCATAGGTGACCGGACGCGTACGGTCCAGGATGTGCATCCCGTTTTCATCGGCCCTGTCTTTCTGTGCCTCCGTGGTGGGACTCACCGAGTCCATACCTCCCACGTTGATGCCCATTCCCATATTCTTCGCCGCCTGGACGGCCAGCTCGGACGATGTCCACTCGCTGAGGTCGAAGCCCGGGAGTTCGCTAACCCATCCGGGCAAGCAGGCCTCCGTGACTTTCACGGCGCGGGACACGTGGCTGCCGTCCTTGGAGGTAAACTTGAAGGTGAGCAGGACGTCCGTGTTGAGTGCGCCGCAGGCGAAATAGACTTCTTCCGGAAGCGCCGCTCCCCCGTTGCTGATAGTGATGGACTGCTCTTCGCAGCCCGCGGCGACGGCCGTAGCACAGGTATACAGGGTAAGAGCCCCCGCCAGTCCGGGCGTGGATTTGTTCTCCTGCCGGATTTCGATCTGGGCAATGGATTTCCCGGAGAAGAAACGGAATTTCACCAGGGCGTTGGCCAGTGAGAATGAAGGAGCCGTAGTGATGCTTCTTGAGGACACCGAGACGTGCCCATCCCTGGAGGTAAAATAGCAATAACGCCAGCCGGTGCCGTCCTGCCGGGATGGAATGCTGGGACCGGTGAGGGTATAATAAACGTAATCCCTGCCTTCATAGCGTGCAGACTGGGAAACCGACGAAACGGTAAGGTTCACGGCCGGGAAAATCCCATAAAGCGAGGCGTCACCCGAGGGAAGCGTCCCGTCAAGAACCGGCACGCGGCCGCTGAACCGGACTTTTGTTCCGGCCGATTGGGCCGTAAACCTGTTCGAACTGAAATTCACCACATTCCGGGAGGCCTGGCTTCCTGCCGCTGTGGGGGTCTTGAGGGCAATGAGCGAAATCTTGTCTCCGCTTTTCCAGGGATTGGTGGCGTTCATCGCTTCAAAACTGACCATTAAACCACGGTCATTCTCGTCTCCACGTTCTTTCTGGCAGGAAACGGAAAGCAGAATCAGCAAAAACAAAGATATGTGGTGGCCGGCCCGGAACATAACTATGTGGTTGTTTGTTCTCCGGACAAATATATAATATATTTCAAAACCGGTTTGCCCTGGTCCGTTTTTTTTGCTTATATTTGCAAACCGGTTTATGCAAAGAGATCCCAAATACAAAGTGGTGGTCCGGTTCGTAGAGGACCATATCCGCAGCGGAGAGCTTAAGGTGGGAGACCGCATCCCTTCCGTGAACGCCTTCCGCATCCGCTTTTCGCTTTCCCGCAGTTCCATCTTCCTGGCGATGCAGGAGCTCAAATCGCGCGGCATCATCGAGGCCGAGCCAGCCGTAGGCTATTACGTCCAGAGCACCAACGTAGCCGTAAAGGAAAAGATCCTGCTGCTATTCAACGAACTCACCGCCTTCAAGGAGGAACTGTACCGCTCCATCCTGGAGGGAATCGGGGACAAAGCCTCGGTGGAAATTATGTTCCATCACTATGACCGCCGTGTCTTCGAAACGCTGCTCAGGGACGCCGAGGGCCGTTTCACCTCCTACGTCCTGATGCCTGGTAAGTTCCGGGGGCTCTCTCCCCTGCTGGACCGTCTTCCGGGCCGGGTTTTCCTGCTGGACCACTTCCAGGACGACATCCGGGGCCAGTATCCCGGCGTGGGACAGGACTTCGAGCAGGACACCTACGACGCCCTCATCCAGGGCCTGAACGCCATCCGGAAATACCACACCCTGGTGCTGGTGCAGCACGATGACAAAGAGCCGGAAGAACGCTATAGCGGTATCAAACGCTTCTGCGAAGAATTCGGTTTCGGCAGCCTCCTGCTGCCAACCATCGCCGACGATACCCTGCACAAAGGCACCCTCTACCTCACCCCCAGCGACCGGGAACTGGTGAATCTTATCAAGAAGGCCGCGGCGCAGAGACTCTCTATCGGCTCGGACATCGGCCTGCTCTCCTTCAACGACACCCCCTTGAAGGAAGTGCTCTGCGGGGGCATTGCCGCCCTCTCCACCGACTTCCCCCAGATGGGCCGCACCATGGCCTCCATGCTGCTGGATGCCAATACCCCCACCAACGTCCCCACGCTCCGCAACCCCTGGGTGTTCCTCCCCCGACAGTCGCTATAGGGAGTCAATTTCGTGTTTTGAGGAAAAAATATTAAATTTGCGATGTCAGGCCACATAAGAGTATGAACCAGAGTATTGCATCAAAGATTGCCGAATACTTCGCGACGAAACCCGTCGTAAGGGCCTATATTTTCGGCTCGTATGCCAGGGGCGACAATGCGCTCGGCAGTGACATAGACATTCTGGTAACATTTGACAAAGAAGCCCGTGTCAGTTTGTTCGACCATCTGGGTATGACATATGACCTGCAGGACATCCTGGGGATGGATGTGGACTTGGTCACGGAAGGTACGCTTCTTCCTTTTGCCGCAAAATCTGCAGATAAAGACAAAGTGCTAATCTATGAGAGAGCCTGTTAGGGACCCGGGACGTTTGGAGCATATGCTTCAGGCCATCCAACGGATCAACACGTTCGTGGACGGCCGTTCAAAGGATGATATCCAAAAGGATGGCATCCTCTATTTTGCAGTGGTCAAGAACGTGGAAATCATTGGTGAAGCCGCCTACATGCTCACGCAGGAATTCAAGGATGCACATCCTGACACTCCGTGGAAGATTATCATAGGCATGAGACATTTTCTTGTTCATGGTTACTACGAAGTGGACCCGGATGAAGTCTGGAACGTCATTGACAAGGACCTCGCTCCGCTAAAAGAACAGTTGGAGAGGTATCTCAAAGAACCCGAATAGTTTCCAGCGCTTTTCGCTCCCCGACTGGAGACTGAAACTTCTCCCGTTGGGCGGCCCCCTGGTCCCTCACAAGAAGGGGGCCGTCTCAATTGTGAGCCGGCCCCTTGTATGTGTTCACCTGATATGCAGCGGTGCTATTCCCAGTTTGTTAGAGTAAAGGAACCAAGATTGAACACGCCGACGTTATACTCCTCTTTTGGAGTAAGATGTTTGACGATTTGGGTGTTGTCAGAAGCCGTAAAGGTGAATGTATACTGCACGCCCTGTTGCAACTTACGTACTGCAAAATAAATGTCCTGATAGTCTGCAGCATCGGCTTCAACAAGCGTTCCACCGTTGGTGATATTCAACGTAGTTGTCGTACATCCCAACGAAATGTATATATTTTGTTTATAGCCATCACATATCATTTTTGTCACATTCCCGACCAAGTAACCGTTGCCACCGGATCCCTTCGATAGGGATATACCCGTGATTTCTTTGTTCGATTTTAGCCGCATCCGGAGCATGCAGTTTGCCAGAGAAAACTTAACGTTACTGATTGACGGCGTTACCGGCGTAGATCCGCTGGTGCTTGTCCTTGAACAATAGATGGCATAATCCCATCCGGTACCGTCCTGTATGGCGGGAATAGCGATGTTCCCGGCAGAGCTGGGGACCACTTCAAAACTTTGTCCCGAGGTGTGCGTCACGTCAACAGTCGCTGCAGGATGAAATGCAGCATGTGCTAATGCAACCCCATCACCATAAATTGTGTGAAAATCCGGAACATTTCCCTGAAACTGCAGCTTATAGCCTGGTCTTTTCGTAAATCTGTTTTCGGAATAATTCAAAACCTCATACGCGTGATCGCCGGTACTCTGATTGACGTAAGTAAACATACTGAACTGATCTCCCTCTTTCCAGGCGAGCTGATGCTTGGTATTGTCCTCCGAATTCAAAGCGTGAGAAACCTTGGTGTCCGGAATCACTATGTCATCAACTTCCACACTGACCGCAATCTGGGGAATGCTATTGTCTTCCACGTTTTGTTTCTCACAAGAGAGAACAAGGACCGGGATGAGGAGAGCGAAAATCTTTACTATAGTTTTCATAATTCAACTTTTTACTGATTAGTCATCCCAGTCTGAAGATTTATCTGTCTCAGATATCTCATCAAAGGCTGAAGTTGTAGGGTATATCGTAATGCTCCCGCACACGACACCTTCCGCGTGAAACGCAACCCCTTGGCTCAACGGGGATTCATAGTTTCTTTTCTTCATTTTAGTGCATTTTTCGAATGAGCCGCAAAGGTACGCATTTCAATAAACCGGTCCGCACTGGTCTGATTCTTATCGCGCCTATTTCGGACCGATTTTTTATAAACAAGTTGGAATCCCGAAGAATCCGGGACAGAAAGCACTAACGACTTATTGTCTTAGGTCGTCCCAGTCATCCGTACGGAAAGGGCCTGCAGGGATGCCCCAGGCGCTGAAGACGGAGCCCACGCACCAGTTGCGGAAGCAGTAGCGGAGGGCCACCGGGGCCGGCACTTCGGGCGAAGTGACGACCACTTTCTTGTTCTTGAGCCGGCCTATAGCAGGGTGGAAAACGCGGTCCTCGCCGGCGAGCTCGAAGCCGCCCAGGTCCGTATTCATCGGCCCGATTCCCAGCCTGTCCACCTCGAAGGTGACGATGGCTTCTTCGCCGCTGAATTCCACGCTTTTATAGGTGGGCGCCACCGGATTGATGCCCTTGAAGCCATAGTCCTTCACGAGGGCCAGGTACGCCAGGCGGTTCCCCACTTCCAGTTTCTTGGGCGGATGGATGGTTGAATACGAGCCGATGTCCGTCGTCGTCACCATTCCGCTGTGAGGAATGAGGGCCAGCGTCTTCTCCTGCGCTTCGCAGAAATAGCCGGAAGTGAAGAGGTCCTTGTACTGGGGCTGATAGGTGTAGGGCGCAATCTGGACGAAGTAGAAGGGCGCATCCGGGTTCTGGAACAGTTCCCGCATCATCTTTACGTAGGCGGGCTGCAGGCGCGTGTACTGCTCCCATCGGCCCCGGTTGGTCTCTCCCTGATACCAGATCATTCCCTTGAAAGTAAACGGCGCCAGGCCTTCCACCATTCCATTATAAAGGATACAAGGGTGGCGCGAGCCTTTGAGGTCCTCCAGCGGCGCGGTGTCCAGCAGGGCTGTGTCGAACTCCCCGGGGAATTCCCGCTCGAGCAGCTCCCGGCTCATCCAGCTCTCGATGGACGATCCGCCCCAGTCCACGGTAATGATGCCGATGGGAACCTCCAGCATCTCATACAGCTTTTGGGCGAAGAAATAGCCCGTGGCGCTGGCATTCATCACTTCCTCGGGCTTGTTTTCCACCCAGAAAGCTTCCACTTTGGGAAGCGGGGTCTTGGACTTTGTATTGGGCACCTTGCAGATGCGGATGGGCACGGAGGGCTTAGCACGCAGGATGTATTCGGTGCTGTGCTCCACCGGCTGGGCCTCGAAGCCTTTCACGGGCATATCCATATTGGACTGCCCGCCGCAATACCACACCTCGCCGATGAGGACGTTCTTCAGCGTGAGTTTCTCTCCGTCGTTGAAGGTGATCTCATAGGGACCTCCGGCGGCGGGCGTGGGGATGCGGACGAACCAGTTGCCATCGGCCTCCGGCCTTACCACCGTCTTCTTTTTGGTCCAGGTGGCGGTGATGGTCACTTTCTTTCCCGTGGCCTTTCCCCACAGGGCCACTTCCTGCTTCTGCTGCAGGACCATATTGTCTGAAAGCACCGGCGGAAGCTCCACTTTGGCCTGAACGGCTGCGGCCGCCAGGACCCACAGCGCAAGGATGCAAACAGTCTTTTTCATGGTTACAAAACTACGAATAATCCTCGAACATCACTCCTGGTTTGATAGTTTTTTCGTTTTTGCAAACCGGTTTAGAGCTTCTGCAGCCTTTCCCACATTGCTATTCCGCAAAGAAAGCCGTACCTTTACCCAGCCATATTATAATAACAAATGACCACCAAACACATCCTTCTGGCAGCCGCCGTGCTGCTCACCGCAGCCTGCGGGAAAAACGCCATTCAAATCGAGTCCCTGGAGGGTTATACCCTGGCTCATCAGAGCAAAGGCCCCACCCTGGGATATGTATCGGCCCCCACCCTGGAGGTGGACGGCTACCTGTTCAAGGACCTGAACCGCGACGGGGCGCTCAATCCCTATGAGGACTGGCGCCTGAAGCCCGAAAAACGCGCCGAAGACCTGGCGAAAAGGATGGACATCGAGCAGATCTGCGGCTTGATGATTTACTCCTCGGGACAGACCATCGACACGCCGGCGCTCACAGAAAAGCAGATCCAGTTCCTCAAGGAGGACCACGTGCGGCACGTGCTGGTGGCGGGCATCGCCAGCCCCGGAACGGGTGCCGCCTGGGCCAACAAGGTGCAGGCTTTCTGCGAAAGCGAGCCTCTGGGCATCCCGGCCAACAACTCCACCGACCCCCGCAACTACACAAACGGGAAGGCCAATACCAGCACATATAACCACGAGCCGGACGGAGAGTTCGACCCGGACGGCACCAGCAGCATTTCCCGCTGGCCGCGGGAGATTGGGATGGCAGCCACCTTCGACATGGACGTCATCAGGAGCCACGGAGAAATCGTATCCAAAGAATACCGTGCCTTGGGCCTTACCACTGCCCTTTCGCCGCAGATTGACATTGCCGGGGAGCCCCGCTGGAGGCGCTTCTACGGCACTTTCAGCGAAGACCCGTACCTGAGCCGGGACATCGCCCGCGAATACTGTGAAGCCTTCCAGACCACCCCGGGCAGCAAGACCGGCTGGGGTGAGGAGAGCGTGAACTGCATGGTGAAGCACTGGCCGGGCGGCGGTGCCGGCGAAGGCGGACGCGACGCCCACTTCGGGATCGGCAAATATGCCGTCTATCCGGGCGGGAACTTCGCCCTGGGCCTCATCCCCTTCGAGGAGGGTGCCTTCAAGCTGCCCGGGAAGACGAAGATGGCGTCGGCCGTCATGCCCTACTACACCATTTCCTACGGCCAGGACCCTTCCGGGGAGAATGTGGGCAACGGATTCAGCCACTACATCATCCAGGAACTGCTGCGCGACAAGAACCGCTACGACGGCGTGGTGTGCACGGACTGGGGCATCGTGAAGGATTACAAGAAACCGTACGAACACCTGGGTACGCCCTGGGGGATGGAGACGGCCTCCGCCGCCGAAAAACGTCTGAAAGTCTTCGAGGCAGGCGTAGACCAGTTGGGCGGCGTGTACGACAATGGCCCCAGCCTGGAAGCCTACCAGCTTTGGATAGACAAATACGGGGAGGAAAGCGCCCGCGAGCGCTTTGAGACATCGGCCCGCCGGCTCCTGCTGAACATCTTCCGCGTGGGCCTCTTTGAAAATCCGTATGTGAGTCCTAAGAAGGCCGATGAACTCGTCGGTTGCAAGGAATTCGTGGCCGCCGGGTACCAGGCTCAGCTGAAGTCCGTCACCCTTATCAAGAATCATGGGAAGGCCCTGCCCATAAAGGGCCGCCTGAAGGTCTGGGAGCCCCTCCGTCACGTTCCCGCCGGCATCAACCACTGGATGAAACCCGTCCCGGAGTATGACGAGTATCCCTTCTCCCACGATCTCCTGAGCCAGTATTTCGAGATTGCCCAGACGCCGGAGGAGGCCGATTTCGCCCTCGTCTCCATCAAGACTCCCTACGGCCACTGGGGCTATAGCATGCCCACGGCGGAGGACCCCGACGGGCACTACAATCCCATCAGCCTCCAGTGGGGCCCCTATACGGCCGAATTCGCCCGCGAGGTGAGCCTCGCCGGCGGCGACCCCGTGGAAGCATCGGCCAACCGCAGCTATAAGGGACGTACGGAGACCTCTTCCAACGAGCCCGACATGGAGATGGTTCAGGAAGCGCGCCGCGCGATGGGCGACAAGCCGGTCATTTTGGTGGTACACGTGGACCGCCCCTTCGTCCCGGCAGAGGTAGAGCCCTTTGCGGATGCGATCCTCCTCAGTTTCGGCGTATGCAACAACGCCCTTCTGGATGTGGTGAGCGGCCGTTTCGAACCCTGCGGCCTTCTTCCCTGCCAGCTCCCCGCCGACATGCGCACTGTGGAAGAGCAGTTTGAGGACACCCCGCACGACATGCGCTGCTACACCGATGCCGACGGCAACACCTACGACTTTGCCTTCGGCCTTAACTGGAAAGGAGTCATTCAGGACGGGCGAACCCGCAAGTATGCAAAGCAGTAAAGTTTATACCGACGAACTCCGGCGCATCGCCTGGGGGACGGATGCGGGCGAGTACCGCCTCATTCCCCAAAAGGTGGTACGGGCCAGCTCGGAGGCCGATGTCATCGAGACCCTCGCGGAGGCGGCGAAAAGCCGAACCGGTGTCACTTTCCGCGCCGCCGGCACCTCCCTTTCCGGCCAGGCCATCACGGAGGGGATTCTCCTGGTGGCGGGAAAGAACTGGGAAAAGTTCCGGTACAACGAAGACACCACCGTCACCCTGCAGCCGGGACTTGTAGGCGCACAGGTGAACCGGCTCCTGGCAAAAAACGGCCGGAAGTTCGGCCCGGATCCGGCTTCCATCGGGAGCTGCATGGTGGGCGGAATCGTGAACAACAACGCCTCCGGCATGAGCTGTGGCACGCACGCGAACTCGGACCAGCTCCTTCGCAGCGCGCGGATGATTCTAGCCGACGGGACCCTGCTGGACACCGGTTCGGGAGCTTCACGCGAAGCCTTCCGGAAAAGCCATCCGGAAATGCTGGAGGCCATATCGGCCCTCCGGGAAGAAGTGCTTGAAAACGAGGCGCTCGCCACCCGCATCCGGAATAAATACCGCATCAAGAATGTGATGGGGCTCAATCTGAGGCCCTTGATCGCCTACGAAGACCCCTTCGAGATCATCGCCCATCTGCTGGTGGGCTCCGAGGGCACCCTGGCCTTTCTCTCAGAAGTGACCATGGGAACCTTGCCCATCACACCGTACAAGGCCAGCGCCATGGTGTATTTCCCGGACATCGTCACGGCGGCCCGGGCGGTGGTAGCCCTCCGGCACTGCCGGGTCTCGGCGGCGGAACTGCTGGACAAACGCTCCCTGGTTTCCGTCAAGGACCCCCACCTGGACCTCCCCGTCCCTTCCCTCACGGCCGTTCTCACGGAGACGCAGGCCGGCAGCGAAGAGGAACTGCGGGCACAAATCGAAGCCATCCGAAAAGCCCTGGAGCCGTTCCAGGCAGAGGTCCGCTTTACCGCCGATCCGGCCGAAGCTGCCCGCTACTGGGCCCTCCGCGCCGGAATCTTCCCCACCGTGGGCAGCCTCCGCAGGCCGGGGACCACCTGTATCATCGAAGACATCGCCTTCCCCGTGGACCGGCTGCCGGAAGCCACTGCGGAACTGTCGGCCCTGCTGGACCGCCATGGGTACGACGATTCCTGCATCTACGGGCATGCGTTGGAAGGCAATTTCCACTTCATCATCAATCAGTCCTTCGACAGCCCGGAAGAAATCCGGCGTTATGATGAAATGATCCGCGACGTGGTTTCCCTGGTGGTCGACCGCTACGACGGTTCCCTCAAGGCCGAACATGGCACCGGACGCAACATGGCCCCCTTCGTGGAACGCGAATGGGGCGCCGAAGCCTTCGCGGTGATGCGCCGCATCAAGTCGATTTTTGACCCGCAGGGCATCCTGAACCCCGGCGTCATCTTCAACAAGGATCCGGAGTGCTACCTGAAGAACCTGAAAGACGTGCCTATTCTGCAGGCCGATCTTGACAAGTGCATCGAATGCGGCTTCTGCGAGGTGAACTGCACCTCCTGCGGTTTCACACTGAGCTCCCGCACCCGTATCGTGATTCTGCGGGAGATCGCACGAAGGAAGGCCGCCGGAAAGCCGTACAAGGCGCTGGAAAAGGCGTTCCGCTATCCCGGCCTGGACACCTGTGCCGGCGACGGGCTTTGCTCCCTCTCCTGCCCCATGGGTATCAGCGTGGCCGATACCACCCACCGGCTTCGACAGGAATCCCTCTCCCCCGCCGGGCAGAAGGCCGGCGCCTGGGTGGCAGAGCATTTCCGCGGCACCAAGAAGGCCCTGCGCGGCATCCTGGGGCTGGCGAATGCCGGACGCGCAGTCATCGGCCCCAAGGCTATGAGTGCCGTAGGGAAAGGCCTACACGCCATAGGGGCGCCCCTCTGGACGAGCGAAACCCCGCTTCCTTACAAGCCTGAAAAACTCGGATGGAAGTCCCACCCGGACAAGGTGGTCTACTTCCCCAGCTGCATCAACCAGACCATGGGTCCGAAGCCCGGAGACAACGTGCGCCCCCTGGTAGAAGAAACCGTGGCACTCCTGGAGAAAGCCGGTTATGAAGTCCTCTTTCCCGCCGGAATGGACGCGCTGTGTTGCGGCACCATCTGGGAAAGCAAAGGCATGCCCGAGGTGGCCGACCGCAAGATTCGGGAACTCGAAGAGGCGCTCTGGGAGGCATCAGGCCACGGGAAGTACCCAGTCCTTTGCGACCAAAGCCCCTGCCTGCACCGGATGCGCGTCCATATCAAAAGCCTGCCGCTGTATGAACCGGCCGAATTCATCTGGAAGTTCCTGCGCGAGCGACTGGAATTCCATCCTACAGATGAACCCGTAGCCGTCCATATTACCTGCTCCACGCGCCTGATGGGTCTGGGGGACACCCTGGTGAACCTGGCCCGGCTGTGTTCTACAAAGGTCATCGTCCCGGAGGGTGTGGGCTGCTGCGCCTATGCCGGTGACAAAGGCATGACCCACCCCGAACTTAACGCCTATGCCCTGCGCAAGCTTCGGCCCGCCCTGAAAGCGGACGGCGTGCAGGAAGGCTTTTCCAACAGCCGTACCTGCGAAATAGGGCTCACCACCCATGGCGGCGTACCCTATCGCAGTATTGTCTATTTAGTGAACCGGGTTACCACTCAGTCCAGCTTCATCTCCGCATAGACAGGCAGGTGGTCCGAGGCGTAGTAGCCATCGTACAGGCGGTCGTTGCACACGTAGCGCAGCGGCGTGGCATTCCGGTAGTACACGTAGTCCAGATGGTTCTTGTGCGTGTACATGTTCCGGTCCAGATTGAAGGCGTTGTACGTGCAGTAAGGGCCGCTCTTGGAGGCGTTGCTGTAGTAGGCGTCGCTCCAGTATTGCCGATAAATGACCATGGCAGGGTCGGACGGCTGGGCATTGAGGTCTCCCACGAAGAAGGACGGATAGCCGTTCGGGTTATACTGCTCCTCCATCTGGCGGAACTGCGGGGCGTACTGCTCCCGGAGCGTGGCGTCCAGACAGCCGTGATGGACCATCACGAAGAACCTGGTTCCGGTGGCGATGCTGGTGAACATGGCACAGCAGCCGCCCCGCTTGTGGGGATCGTCGTTGACGCTCATCACGGAAGGCGTATCGCCGCACCACCAGTAATGCCAGTCGCTCAGGGTATACTTCGAAGCCTTGTAGGCCAGGCCGATAGCCTGCCCCCCGCTCCCGCTTCCACTCGCCACATAGGGGCTGAAGAAGCGGAAAGCGTAGGTGTCGGAGAGCTCGGAATCCAGATAGGTCTGGATGTCGGGACTGCATTCCTGAAGGCCGAAAACGTCGAAGTCGTTCTCCCGGATGGAGCGCACCACGCGCGTCTTCCGGTTCTCCCAGTTATTGTTCGCGTCCTCCTCCGTAGTGATGTATCGGACGTTGTAGGTGCCCACCCGGGCCACCTCGTCGTCCCTTCAAATGGGGACGTAGGTAAGGGTGAGGGTCTGGACGGCGCCTTTTACCTTGGCATACAGATAATATACGGTATTGTCCGCCGTTCCGGAGAGCTCATAATCGTAGGCTTCGTGGTTGTTGCCGGCGGCCCAGGTCTGGAGCTCACCGCCCGTGACATAGGTCGGGGTAGCCTTTGAGGCGACGATATTGGAGACGATTCCTATCTTCGGCTCCAGGGTTTCCGAGGCCGTCGTGTTATCCATACGGCTGCTGGTGGCGCGGACATGAACGAGTTTGTAACCATCTATTGCCGGTGTTCCGAGATACCGCTCCGCCGCAAAGAATACAATCCGGTGCCCATAAGTATTGGTATTTGACCAGAATATCCGCCGTCCCGAAGCGCCTGAGCAGTCAGCCAGGGTGAAAACGTAGGGAACGCCATACAGGTTGTAGGTACAGGGCAGGCCGCCCGAAGCATTGGTCGCAGCCTGATCCTTCTCCGTAGGCCATCCTTCCGTCGGGTCCACATCCGCCTGATTGACCGTGAAGTCGAAGAACAGCTTCTTCTCCGTCGGCTGAGAGGGTGTAGTCAGCGTTCCCAGATTGTAAATCCCGTTGCGGGCAATGGAAGGCAGCTGGCTGGCGTTGATGGTTTTCACCAGGTTTCCGTTCAGGTAAATCTTCAGATCTGAGGTGAGGGTAGTGGGACGGACGGCCACATAGTAGTCCGTTCCCGTTGCCAACGCGGTGGTGCCATCAATCTTGAAATTGATGAAATTGTAATAGCTCTGGTCGGAATAGGTGGTCAGCACCGGCTCGTAGGTAGTGGTGTTCACATCGGCCCGGAAACGACCGGAAATGATGTCGGCAGGATCCACCTCGATGCGACCGGCGACGATGTTGCTTTCTCCCACGCGGAATTTCAGCAGGGCGGCGGCGTTCTTGAAGGGCATGGAAGTTCCGTCGGAGGCCATATAGGCCACGGCGGGGTTCGCCTTCCGGTCAAAGCTGCCGGCCACCAGCGTCTGGGAATTGGGCACGTCCACGGCCGCGACCCGGTACGGGTCCACGGAGAAGTTCACGCCTCTTGCGGCCGAACGGTAGGGATAGGTAGCCAGGTAATTCCCCGCAGGAAGCGGGTTTTCATCGGCCAGTTCGAAGGTGGCCGATGTGGCATTGGCCGAGAGGTGCGTCACGAACTTGTGCCCCGCGGCGGCGCTCAGGTCGGTATCCTTGGAGGAATAGACGGAGATGGCATCACCGTCTTCCCAGAAGGTCTGGGGCTTGTTGTTGCCATTCTGGCCGATGACGGCTTTGGGCACGGGGACAGGTTCCCCCTCGGCGTAAACGCTGAACGATGTAGGGCCGGGAATGAATTCGGCCTTGGGTGCGGCGGGATTCTCTGGCGCAGGCTCGGCCACGCAGGCTGCCAGGGCAAAGGCGGTGGCAAAGAGCAAAAGGGTATTCTGTTTCATAGTCTCCATCCTTTTAAAGCGTTGACAAATCATACTCTTCCCACTCTTCGGTGGTGCCGCCCTTGTCGCTGGCGCAGAGGAAAGATTCCGCCTGCAGCACAAGCGCTTCCGAAACCGGGGTGCGGTACGGCATCTTCCCCGGCCAGGTTAAATCGTTGTATTTCATAACGTTATTTAGGTTGTTTTATTCGATCCTGAAATCCGTATAAACAGGGAAATGATCCGATGGATAGCCCCCGTCGTAGAGGCGGTTGTTGCAGCGGTAGGAAAGCGGCACGACGCCCTTCCCCCGATAGTAGATGAAATCGATGCGGCGGGCCCTGGGCGGCGAGCTCATGCGCCAGGCGTTGAAACTGCCCTCAGGCCCCTGACGGGCTGCGGGATTGCCGTCGAACGCGTGATAGGCGTCCGTCCAGTAACTGCGATAAACGGCACTGGCCGCCGTGTCTTCATTGGCGTTCATGTCGCCCAGAAGGAAAGAGGGATACCCATGCGGATTGTACCTTTTCTCCATCTCCCGGAAAATGTGCGCGTTCTGCGCGTGCTGCTCCTTATTGAGCGGGGCGTGGGTCACCATCACGAACAATCGCCGTCCTCCCTTCTCTTCCAGTATGAGGCAGAAGCCGCCGCGGATGAAGTTCTTCTTCAGGGACGGGACCGTGTCGTTTTTCTGTTTGAGATCCGGCGGATCCGAAATCCAGAAATGGTGCGGCTCTCCTACCGGGGTGAAGCGGTCTTTCCGCCACAGCAGGCCGTGGGCCTTGCTTCCCACGCCGTCATCGGCATAGGGATTAAAGAAATGGCTGCCGTATTCGAGCCCCTGTTCCGCCAGGAGGCGGGGGATGCTTTCCTGCTCGGCGGCATCCACTTCCTGCACGCCGCAGAGGTCGAACTGATTGTCCAGGAAGGAGGCGATGAGGCGGGGCTGCCGGAGCGTCCAGTTGTTCACGGGGCTGTCCTTGTCCAGTTTCACCCGGCGGAGATTGTAGGTGCCGATCCGCACGTCATCGGCGCTTTTTTCGAAAAGCAGCACGGCCATATCGTACTGTCCCAGGGACACTTTCGTACCATCGGCCTTTCCGTTTCCGGTCACGGATGCCTCCAGGAAGCAGTAGCCGGGCACCTCGATGCGGCCTTTCAGGCGACCGGGTTCATCCGTCTGCTGATGGGCCACCACCACGGCCAGGCGGCCGCCGTCTTCACTAAGGAAGGAACGGGCGTCCAGCCTGTCATTGGAGCAGGTGAAGCCGAAGACGTCGTTGTAGCGGCCCAGCAGGAGACAGTCCTTGTACTTCTCCTTGATGGCGTTGGCCTGGGCCAGATAGGCCTGGTAGACGGGCGCTTCGGAGATGATGCCGCGGCAGCGGAAGATCTCGATATCGTTACGCTGGCCGTCCAGGACGGTGTTGTTCACGTGCCGGGGTACATCCACGTCGTCGCGAAGACCCCTGTCCGTAAAGATCAGTTCCGGGAAAGTATAGCGGAAGAAGTTGATCCAGCGCTCGGGGCCGTCGTTGGCGGGATAGCCGTGCGTATAGTCGCAGTACTGCGCCAAGGCGTCCACCGTTCCTTCCGCCCCCAGGGCGAAGTCCGGATCGGAGGTCGCATAACGGTCGCGAAGCAGTTTCAGGCATTGGGCGCGCTTGAGGATGCCATAGACGTCGGGAACGGGATATTCCCGGGAGGTGTCCCAATCGGCGCTTTCACTCTCCACATAGCCCAGCTGGTCATAGAAGACGCTGTGGGCGCCCAGTTCGTGGGCGCGGTCCTGCAGGCGGAAGAGCACCTCGTTCCAGGTGGGGTCCATCATGGTGGCGATGGCGAAGGTGCGCTGGTCGTATTCGCCCAGCCAGGTACCCTGGCCGGTGAATTTGTAGCGCTCCAGAATCTCCGAACCCGTATTGTCGTGGCGGCATAGCTTCGGCCCCTGACCGCTCTGATAGAAACGGCTTTCGCGGTCGATGAGCTTGCCGTTATAGTAGAGCAGAAGATGATTGCCACGGGCCTGATACCGGGCGATCTGCTCCTTGAGGGCGGCGTCTCCGCCCTGGCTTTCATCCGGGCTGTAGTCCGGATTGCCGTGGTCCATCCCTTCGTCCCACCAGCCGAATAAGAAGAGGGCATTGCAGCCCACGCTCTCCCCGGCCTGGCTCACCACTCCGTTCATATCGGGATACTTGAACAGGTACTCTCCGTACTGGTGCTTGAAAATGACGCGCTGCCAGCTCTTCATCTCCCGCACCCACTGCGGGGTCTCCCTGTGGTCCCACCAGGTATTCACCCAGCGGCGGTACAGGCCGGAAGCCACGTGCCAGGTCCCGGAATAAGGAGCAATCACGTTCGCATCGCAGCTCCAGCTCTCGCCGTCAAAGCAGTGCGGATACTTGAAGAAGCCGAATTCCGGCACGCTGTATCGGCCCGCTTCATCCCTATACACGCGGAGGCCGTGCCAGGTGTCCTGGAACGTCTCGTCGTGCGAGCCGAAGTACAGGCCCTGATCCTTGCCGAACAGGCCGAAGCAGTTCATAAACACCTTGGCGCCGTACTTAACGTCCCGCTGACGGAAAATCTGCTCCGGACGCTTGTAGGGCGAGGCCTGCGTCCTGCTCAGGACCGTCACGGGATGGGCGAAAAGCTTGCCGCCGGCCTCGGCGGTGAACAGTTTGTGGTCTTCCGGCAGACGGGCGCCATGGACCAGCGGATAATGGAATTCGCGGATGACGGTGTGCGCCTCATGGTTTTCCAGAGCAGATCCGAATCGGACCTGGTCATCCTCCAGCGTCACGCGCAAGGTTATCTTCATATCCAGCTCGCGGCCGTGCGCCTTGAGGGAGGCGTAATGGAGGAGAATGGTATTTCCTTCCAGGCTCAGCTGAGGCTCCTGCTCCGAGCCCAGGATCTGGATTTCCTTCTCATAGGGTGCGTCGTAATAGAGCCGCCACAGCAGGCCGCCGGAGGCATAGTCCTGGCCGGTGCTCACATTCCGCAGGGAAAGGAGCGACCCGTCCGGGCCGATGGCGACGGCGATCTTCTCATTCTCCAGGCGCAGGGAGCCCTCCGGCAGCGGCTGCGCCGGAGAGGCCTCTCCCCGGCTCCCGCAGGCGGCCAGAATGGCAGCACAGAGCGCCCATATTATCTTTTTAAACTTCATTGAATGGAATATTCAACCCATACGGGGAAATGGTCCGATGCGTACAATCCGCCGTACAGCGTATTGTCGCAACAGTAGAATTTGGGAGTGACACCCTCGCCGCGGAAGAACACATAGTCCAGCCTGCTTTTTCCGTTCACGGAGGCGTACCCGTTGTAGGTGGCGGCAGGGCCCTGCCGGGAACCGGAAGGCAGCACCTTGAACGGATCCTGCCACCAGCCGGTGTAGGTCACGTAGACCGATCCCGCCTCCGTGGACTCGCGGGCGTTCATATCGCCCACGAAGAAGGACGGAAGACCGGCGGAATTGTAGCGTTTTTCCTGTGCGATATAGGCCGGGGCGCTGGCCTTATTGCTCTCCGCGTTCAGGCAACCGTGGTTATTCATAAAGAAAATCTTCTTGCCGGAGGCTTTGTGCGTGAGCACGCAGCAGCACCCGCCCCGCTTGAAAGTACCCTCCGATCCAGTGTCGTTCTCCGACATCGTGTCCGGCGTGTCCGTGGCCCAGAAGAAATGCCACTCGCTCAGCGTGAAGGCGTCTTTCTTATAGGCGATGCCCTGGGCACGGTCCCCGCTCCCGCTCTGGGAATAGGGGCTGAAATACTTGAAGGCGTAGCGGGACGTGAGCTCGGAATTGAGCCAGGTCTGCATCACGGAGCTTACCTCCTGGATGCCGAAAACGTCGAAATCACAGGCGAGGATGGAGGATTTGAGCCGTCCTTTGCGGATGTCCCAGACATTGTCCCCTTCCTTGTCCAGGTGGTGCATCCTGAGGTTATAGGTACCCAGGCGCAACACGGTTCCCTCCGGCTCCCCGCCTTCCTTTCCCTTCTGGCTGAGGGTGAATTCGGCCTTGGCGCCGCCCGCCGTGGTGAAGGTAAGAAGGGCCTCCCGCGGCTCCGTGGACTTGTTTTCGAAGACGCGGACGCTTAAGGCCGCATCGCCGTTCCCGCCGGTGCGGCCGGGCTCCAGCCAGGGCTGGTTCAGGCTGAGCGTCCAGCGGGCATTGGCCGTCACCGCGATATCCACGAAGGACTGCGCGGCCTCCACCTCCTGGGAAACCGGCGTGACGGAGATGCTTTCCACGGGCCCGTCCTTCTCCTGGCAGGAGCCCAGCAGGACTCCCGCCACAAGGAGAAGCAACGTCTTATAGGCCTGACGCATCTCTTACTTAACAGGGTTGTAGGTGAGCTTCAGGATGTCAATGGCACCCTTGGCATAACCGTACAGATAGTACATGGTGTTGGCCGAGAGACCGCTGAGCGTGTAGGTATAGGTTCCTCCGCCATTGGCATCCCAGGTCTGCAGCGCGCCGCCGCTCACATAGGCGTCATTGGCCGGATGGGCGGCCGTCTGGCTGATGGAAGAAGTGATCCCCATCTTCGGGGCCGTCGTAGACAATTTCACATTGTGGCATTCCACCTTGGCCAGGGTATAGCCGGAGAGGGCCGGAAGACCCAGGTAACGGTACTGGGCGTTGAGGGCCAGGTAGCCCGGCTTTTCATCTGCGGGGGCTACCCAGAAGACCTGGCCCGCACCGGCCGTGCCGCAGTCGGCCAGGACAAACTTGAAGGACTTGCCGTCCAGCACATAGGTATGCTCTGTGCCCACACCGGGATTATGACCGCTTTCCTGTTTGGCGGTGGGCCAGCCTTCCTGCGGCTCACCGGTGAAATCGAACGTGTAGGTTACGGCGTCCGGATCCGGATCCGGTTCCGGGTCGGGATCGGGCTCCGGATCGGGAGTGGGATCGGCCGGTTCGGGCCCCAGCGGTTCCTCATCGCCGGTGGCATCGGCATAGGAGAGCTTCAGGAACACGATGATGCTTGCATTCGTGGAAGCATCCATCCAGTACACGGTATTGGGTGCCGTACCGGAAAGTTCGTAGGTATAGACAGTCCCTTCTTCGGTGACCGCCTGGTTCTGAGGCTCGCCACCGTCTACATACTGACGCTGGTCCACCGGAACATCCTTATGAAGGACCCATTTCGCTATGCCCACATTGCGGAAGAACGTCTCGGGATTCTTGTTGCTGGCGCCCTGGACCATCTCCACTTTCACCAGTTTCTTGCCTTCGATGGCAGGCAGGCCGAAGAAACGCAGCGTGCCCACGTAGACGCCCTTGGTATCCAGACGGATGTTGTGTTTCTCGGCGCCGTTGGGATCGGCCAGCGTAAAGTCATAGCCGGTACCATTGAGCATATAGGTTACCTGTGCCCGCCTGTGGGAGTTCGTAGCCACGGCCTCTCCCCCGTTGTCGGTGGCGCAGCCGGAGTCACAGTTCTTCAGGGCGGCCCAGGAGTCGTCGTTGGTGGTGGGCCAGTCTGTCATAGCACCGGACGGGGCCTGCGTGGAAGCAAAGAGGAATTCCAGTTCCAGCAGTTTCGGCTTCGGGTCCGGATCCGGGTCGGGGTCAGGATTGGCCTGCTGGGAGACGGCGATGAACGCCTTTACGTCTCCGTTGAAAATGGTAACGGTGGCCGAACGGGCTTCCCCGGTGGGGTTCTGGAGCACGCGCACGCCCAGCGTGGCGTTCCCGCTTCCCTGAGACTTGTCGCACTGGACCCAGTCCACCGCCGAGCCTTCGGTGTCGGTCTTGGAGACGGTCCAGCTGCAGTTGGCCGTAATGGAGAATTCGGAGACTTTCTGTTCCCAGGTGGCTTCCAGCTTATTGGGGCTCACCTTGATGTCGGCATCGGCGGGGCCGGGCTGCGGGTCCTGCTTACAGGCCGCGAGAGCGGCGACGGCGGCCAGTGCCGCGAACAAATACTTGCATTTCATAGTGTTATGGTTTTAAGTGTTAATTCCATTGCCACCCCTCGTTCTGGCCGAGGGCGGGGTTCACGTTCAGGGCCGACTGCGGGATGGGATGCGTGTACAGCATATCGTCCCACTTCAGCCGATAATTGTAGATGAGGTAGCCGTAGCTCCCCTGAGAGAGGCTCCAGGCACCGTCGGCGTCCCCGGTGATTTTGTAGCAGGTCTCGCTGCTCTTCTGGGTCTTGGACACCTTGAAGGTAACGCCGGTATTCCCCCACTGGAAGCCGTTAGTGGCCTCGTCCTGGGTAATGTAGATGCCGCACCAGCCCTTGTGCTGGTAACGGCGCTCGATCAGATCGCCCAGGTGCCAGCGCATCAGGTCGTCGTAACGGCTCTGGCCTTCCAGCATCAGTTCCGTGACGCGCTCGCGGCGGATTTCCAGCATATTGTTGCTGAGGGCTGAAGGATGCAGAACATCCTGCGTATAGTAATCGCGCAACCAGTCATCGGCCACATAATTCCCCGATCCGGGGTAGATGTTCGCGACACCGGCCCGCCTGCGGAGAGCACCGATGGTCTTGTTCCACAGCGCCTCGTCCATGTTTCCCAGTTCCTCGGCCGCCTCAGCGTAGTTCAGCAGGACCTCGGCATAGCGCATGATGGGCACCGAGTTGTAGGATTTGTTGTCGGCGCTCATCGGGACATCCTCCAGCTGCACCCACTTGATCCACTCGTAGCCGCCGCAAGTCCAGGTCCAGTTGGGAACCATTTCCACATCGGCCCCGTTCTTGCGAATCTGGCGTCCGGGAGCCAATACGCTGGCGGTGAGGCGTTTATCGCGGCCCTCAAACTCCTGCGTCACGCTCACGGCGGGATCGGCCAGGCTGCCGTCCGTCTTCAGGAACATCCGGATGTACTCCTTGGTGGGGGAATACAGCAGGGACGAAGTGGTGGAACAGTATTTATAGGTGACGCCGTGCTTTTCGCTCAGTTCGTCGGAATAGGTCCGGCCCCAGATCACTTCCTCCTTAGGCAGGACGGCAGAGGTGAAGAGGCTCCTGTAATCCTCCACCAGGGAGAAGGGTTTGGCGGGGTCGTCCACCAGCTCTTTCGCGTATTTTTCGGCCAGCTTGAAAAGATACTCCGCACTCTCGTAGTTCCCGTTCCAGGGCCTGCCGGTAGAAGGATTGGCCGTGTGATACTTGCGGTAGCTTCCCTCATACAGGAAGATGCGGGAGGCGAAGGAAAGGGCCACATACCTGTTCACGTACACGCGGCCGTCGGAGGAGATTCCCTGGCCGGAAGTGAGGCAGTGCTCGCAGGCGAACTTGAGGTCCTCCGCAATCTTGTGGAAGATCTCTTCGCGGTCCTGCCGGGGGCCGTAAAGGGTTTCGGTATCGGTGGGCTGAATCACTTTGTCGATGAAATAGCAGTCGCCGAAGACTTTCACGCGTTTCATCGTGATCCAGGCCCTCCAGAAGCGGGCCACGCCCTCATAATGGTTGTAGAGTTCATCGGAGACTTTCCCCTTGCAGCGGGGCATATTCTCCAGCATATAGGCCACCCGGCGCGGGAAACTCCAGGTGCTGGTGGTCCAGTTATCGGCCTTGGAAGCCGAATAGGTGCCCCAATAGAACTCCTTGGACGACTTGGTCATACACAGGTCCGTGTAGCGGTCCTCGCCCAGGGCCATATCCGTGGCGTCGGGAAGGGCGGCATTGATGAGGCCGTTGGCATACAGCCTCAGATCCGTTTCACTCTCGAAGAAGGTATCGGCCGCAAACTTGTTGGCCGGGTTCTTCTCCAGCATATTCTGGCAGGCTGGAAGGATGGCCAGCGCCGCTAAGAGGTAAGCAATTCTTTTCATATGCCTAGAATGTTACGTTGATGCCCAGGGTGTAGGATTTCAGCATAGGATAGCTGGCGCCGTCGCCCATACTGGTGGAAGTGGCGTTGCCGAAGTCGGAGTCCCCCTTGCCGATAACCTCGGGGTCGAACATCGAGGTGTGCCGGTAGATGGGTGAGAAGGTGAGCAGGTTTTCACCCGAGAAGTAAACGCGCAGTTTCTCCACGCCCAGTTTCTTGGAGATCGCCGCCGGGAAGGTGTAGTCCAGCGTGAGGTTCTTCAGGCGCAGATAAGCTGCGTTCTGCAGGAAGTAGTCGTTGTACGAGTTCATGGTGCCCAACCCCTTGCCCGCCATCGCCTGGCCGTACATCCGGCGGGGCCAGTAGGGCTTTTCATCGGCATTGACGAGCACCCAGTTCGAGGTGCTCTTGTCCAGGATGGCGCGGTCCGTCTGCTGGTCCTTGAGCGCGAAGTTGTAGGCCCTTTCGTAACCGCCCCAGAAGAGGGACGAGCCCTCGGACGGATACCAGTCGCGGTGGCCGATACCCTGGAAGAAGAGGCTGAGGCCGATGCCGTTCCACTTCATATCCACGTTCACCCCGTACTGGTAGCGCGGCATAATGTTGCCGATGCGGTCCAGGTCGCCGTGGCTTTCCAGCGTTCCGGCGCCGGCCGTTATCTCCTTGCTTCCGTCCAGGTCCAGGAACTTCATGTCGCCGGCATAAGGAGCACCGGGGTTCTGCAGGTCGTGGAACTTGTCCGGATACCAGTTTTTGGCTTCCTCGTTGGAGGCAAACAGACCGTCGGTGCGGAACCCCCAGAGTTCGCCGATTTCCTTCCCCTCATAGAATCCGAAGATGTTGTGGGTCTCGTTGTAGAAGCGGGTGACCCAGGTGCGGCTGTCCCAGAGACTGCCTTTCACGGAATAGGTGAAGTCCTTCCCGCCCAGTTTGAAAGCGTCCCTCCAGGACAGGGTAAGTTCCCAGCCCCTGGTGGTGAGCTGCCCATAGTTGCCCTTGGGCGTCGCGGCGCCCAGGATGGCGGGAAGCTCGGGACCGCTGGAATACATGTCATCCGTATAGCGCACGTAGTAGTCGCCGCTGAAGGAGAGACGGTTTTTGAGCAGGTCCACATCCAGGCCGATGTCCCAGGTAGTGATCTTCTCCCAGGTAAGGCTGTCGGGCACCAGGGATGGCATCCCTGCCGTATTGACGAAACCGCCGTCGAAGATGACGGAGCTCGTCGCCACCCCCATCGTCTCCAGGAAGGAATAAGGAGAGATAGCGCCGTTACCCAGCGAGCCCCAGTTGCCGCGGATCTTGAGGTTGTCCACCACGCCCTTCAGGCCCTGCATCCAGGGCTCCTCCGACACCCTCCAGCCAGCCGATGCCGACGGGAACCAGCCGCCGCGCTGGTTGCGCGGGAAACGGGAATTGAGGTCGTAACGGAGGGACGCCTCCACGATGTAGCGGTTCAGGAGGGTGTAGTTAGCCCTGGCGAAGCTGCCGATAGTGCACCAGTTGCTGTCGTATTCCTTGAGTTCGATTTCGCTTCCGTCGAACATCTCGAAGCTGGTCAGGCCCGGGCGGATCATTCCCAGCCGCTGGATGGTTTCCACGTCGTAGCGCTGGTCTTCCAGGTTCCAGCCGGCCACCACGTTCAGTTTGTGGTTCGGGCCCAGGTTCGGGGTATAGGTGCCCACCACGTTGGCCGATATGTGATTGGTCTCGTAGTGGTACTCTTTCTTGTAGGAATCGGCCGCAGTCACATAGTAGGTGATCCGGCCCGGAGACAGGCTCTGGGGCGTCGGGGCCACGTAGCGCTCGGTGTTCTTGGCGGTAAACTTGTAGGAGAAATCGGCCCGGAACTTCAGGATACCCTTGATGGGCTCCACGTTGAGGCCGGTGGTGGTGATGACCGAAGTCGTGGTGGACTCCTGGGCCGAATTGCCCTCCGCGAAGGCAGCGTAGCCGGAAGCGGCGCCGCCCAGCGTGTAGGTGCCGTCCTCGTTCACGGGCGGAAGCACCGGCAGGCCGATCACGGCAATCTGCTGCACCTGGCTGCCCACGTGGTCGCTGCTCTTGGCGAAGACGGGCTGGATGTAGCCGGTGCGGTAGAAATAGGTATTGTTGTCCAGCGACAGCCAGTCGCGCAGCTTCAGGGACACCTTGGAGCGCAGGTTGTACTGATTGTAATCCTCGTTGCCGATCTTGTAGATGCCATCCTGCGTGTAATAGCGGCCGGAAAGCGAGTAGGACATCTTTCCGGACGAGCCGTTCACGCTGAGCGAATGGGTGCGGGTGGTGTTGTACCGTTTGTAGAAGAGTTCAAAGTAGTTCACCGAGCCGTAATACAGGTAATCACCGGCGTCGGTGAGGTCGTATACGTCGTAGTTCCCGGCCGCACGCCTGGCCTCGAAACGCTCCAGGTAGTCGGAGGGAATGTTATAGGTGTTCATCTTGGACGGGGCGCTGCCGGCGGTCTGCGAAGTCTCCGTCTTGCCCAGCCAGAAATCGTAGAAATTGCGGGTGAACTCCAGACCGTCGGAGATAATGTGGTCTTCCCACAGCACGGTACGGCGGTTCAGGGAGAAAGCCCCGTTGTAACTCACCGTGATCTTCTCGGCGTTGGCCTTCTTGGTAGTAATAAGGATCACGCCATACGCGGCGCGCGAGCCGTAGATGGCGGCCGAGGAGGCGTCCTTCAGCACGGAAACGGACTCAATGTCCTCCGGATTCACGGAAGCGAGTTCCCCTTCCACGCCGTCGATCAGCACGAGGGCGCTGCCGCCCTGGCCGATGGAGTACTCCTGCAGGTCCTTCGAACTCAGGTTCTTCTTCATCACGTAGTTGGTAGCGCCGCCGCGGATGTACACGGAGCCGCCGTGGGTGGGTTTACCGTCGGAGACGAAGATGCTCAGGCCGGGAACCTGGCCCTGCAGGGTCCTGGTCACGTTGGCGTTGGTGCGGCCCTCCAGCGTCTCGCCCGAAATCTGCTCCACGCTACCCACCAGCTGGGATTTCTTGAGGGTGCCATAGCCCACTACCACCGTCTCTTCCAGCATCTGGGCGTCTTCCTCCAGGGCAAAATCCAGTTTTGCCTGGCCGGCGACGGCTTTCTCCAGGTCCTGATAGCCGATACAGGAACAGACCAACACCGCATCCGGGGCTACCGTGATGGAATAGACGCCGGAAGCGTCGGTGATGGCGCCGCCGCTCCCCTGACGCACCATAACGGCCGCACCGGGGATGGGTTCTCCCGTGGAAGCTTCGGTAACCTTACCGCTTACCCGAAGCGACTGCGCAGACGCTACGGTCCCTATCGTAATAAAAAGGAACGCGAGCGCCGCTGCCAGCTTTGAAGAATGGATCATATGCTTACAGTTTGTCGTGAAATCGTGGTTACAACTGCAAATTTAGCAGGAAAAGAAAGCCATTATCCTCCATTTTCCCATAAACAAGATAATTTGAATCTTGTTTTTGTCGTTAATCATTTATTAATTAGCAAATTAAGATATTGTTCTAAATATTTGTAAAACAAGATTAAATAAGTATATTTGCGCCATGAAAAAAGCATTGATATCCCTCCTTTCGGCCCTCTGCCTGCTGCCTTCCTGTACCCCCTCCCGGCAGCCGTATCTCACGGCGTTGGACAAAGCCATTGAGAATCAGCCGTATTACGACCTCCGGCAAACCCACCTGGAAGATTCCCTCCGGCTGCTGTACCAGCACGCCGCCACGGACTCGGCCAAATGGGAAGCGGCCTACCAGCTGGAGAAACGGCTCAACTACCGGGATATCGACTCCTGTTACATCAGCGTGAAGGAGATGCTGCGCCTGTGCGGCAATGACCGGCGGCAACGCCACATCAGCGAAGCCGCCTATGCCAACATCCTCTACAAGATGGACTCCCTGCAGAGCGCCCTCCATTTCTTCCGGCAGATCGACACCGCCGGGATGACGGGCGACCCTCTGGACCTGTACTGCTTCGCCGGGTATCACATTTACGGAAAACTGTCCCATATGCAACCGGAATTCAATGCGGAAAAGAAAGCCGTATCGGAAAAATGGTGGCGCGCAGACAGCACCCGCATCGAGTGCGCCTACTACCACAACGAGATCCTCCGGCAGGACGGCGTTCCCTATGACGCGCTCGCTACGCTGCACGCCTGTACCCTGGTGAGCCCGAACGACACCGCCAAAGCAAATTACTTCATCGCCCGCGAACATCTCTACGAAGGGGATGAACAGAATGCTATCGCGTACTTCGCCAAATCGGCCGCCTGCGATATGCGGCTATCGGCCAAAGCCTATAATTCCCTGTACGAACTGGCCCGCATCCTGTTCCGCACCGGGGATATCGAACGGGCCGACCGTTATATGCGCATCACCCTCAAGGACGCCTACTCCTCCCACTATGAATCCCGCTACGACGACGTCATCCGCTCCGAGATGGAGATCATGAATGTCCTGCTGGAGCAGCAGCGGCAGAAGCGGCGCGCCTACCTTGCCACCACCGTCGCCGTGGCCCTGTTGCTTTTGGTCGCGGTGATTTCCCTCCTCCTGCTCACCCGCTACTCCTCCCGTCTGGACCTTTCCCATCGGCAACTGAGCGAAGCCTCCAAGATCAAGGACAGCTTCCTGGCGGATTATATGGAACGATGCGTGGACTATCTGAATAAGGTGGATGAATACCGCTCTTCCCTGCGGCACGCGTCCAAGCAGGGCGGCTCCGAGGCCGTGAACGCGATGCTCCGGCGCCCGTCCTTTGCCGACAGCGAGTTCGACGGGCTGCTCACCCACTTCGATTCGGCCTTCCTGGGCATTTTCCCGGACTTCGTAGAAAAGGTGAATACGCTGATGCAGCCGGAGCACCGGCTGGAGATGCCCTCGGAGGGCGAACTCTCCACGGAACTGCGCATCTTGGCGCTCATCCGGATGGGAATCGGAAAACGGCAGAAAATCGCCAAGGTCCTGAATATGTCGGTGACCACGGTCTACTCTTACCACAGCATCCTCCAGAAGCATTCCGTGTGTCCGGATGCTTCCTTCGACAAAGCCGTGGCCGCGCTCTAGCGGATGCCGTATTTACGCAGGATTTTCAGGATGGGCTTCCGGATGGATTCCATCCACACCGTGTAGCCGTAATTGTCCGGATGGATGCCGTCCACCGAAGCCTCGTGGCTGGGCGGACAGGCGTTGGGCGTGATGAAGTACACGTCCTTGTATTTCTTCCGCCCTTCCCGCGTGGATTTGATTTCCTTGAAAATCTGGGCGGCCATATCCATCTTGGCCTGCTCTTTCTCATCCTCCGTCACGTTGAAGTTCCGCTTTTCCCGGTAGATCGTCTGCTGGAAGATGAGCGGCTTTCCGGGATGAGCGGCAATCATCCGGTCGATGAAGGGGACCAGACGCTCCCGGATTACATCAGCCCGGGGATTGGAAAAGGTATCAAAGACGAAGGCATCGGCCTCTACATCCACCAACGCATCGCAGAAGTAATCCTGCAGCATACAGCGGCCGCTGCAGCCCAGCGACAGCATCTGCAGGCCCGTGGCGCGGGAGAACTGGGCGGGATAGGCCATCCCGGCGCGGGTGGTGCTGGAACCGTGGGTGAAGCTGGACCCCCAGATGGCGATCCGGTGCCGGAAAGGATTCTCAATGGGCTCCAGAAGGGCGCCGTTCTCCACGCCAATCTTGATGGAACGCTCTTCACTGTAGGTGGGGAAATAGAGCAGACACTCGTGCAGGGATCCGTCCATAGCGGAAATGAGCTTCAGGGGCAGGTCCAGTTTGGCCTTGGCGTTGACGCCGGCGGCGGCCCACACCCATTCCCCGCCTTTGCGGATGTAAAGGTCGTATCCGCGGGCCGATATCAGGTTGGTATTCACCGGGTCGTCCATCTCCCCGTACTCGGTGAGGATCGTCAGGCTGCGGGAGTCTGTCCTGAAGGCACAGGCCATCCCGGAAGACATCCGCACCAGCAGGTTCTCCCGTTTGGTGAATCCTTTGTACAGGCTTGTGTCCACCCGGTGATAGGGATTGGCGGTTTTCCCGGGCATCAGTTTCCCCACCAGGGTAAGATCCGCCGCTTCCGTATAAACGTATTCCTGTGCCCCGGCCCAGAGGCAGGCCATAAAGAAAAGGGCCGCCACGAAAATTGTTTTTCTCATAACACACAAAGGTAGCAAATCTTCCCTTTTTTTAGTATCTTTGCGAGTTATTTAGAATAAATAAACTTTTTAGCTATGATATTCCCTCTCCTTCAAACCGACACGCTGGCCGCCGTCCAGGAAGCCGTGGAAACCCTGAACGAGGCCCCGGCAGCCGCTCCTGCAGCCGCCCAGCCCGCTCAGATGAGCGAAAGCCTCTGGTCCATGTTCACGATGGGCGGCCCGCTGATGTGGGTGCTCCTCGCCCTCTCAATCCTTGCCATTTATCTCATCGGCCGCAAATGGTGGACCCTCAAGCACGCCTCTAAGATCGACCCTCATTTTATGCAGGACATTCGTGACTATATGAACGAGGGCAAGGTCAAGAGCGCCATTACCCTGTGCGGCAAGTACGACAACCCCGTGGCCCGTATGGTCGAGACCGGTATCCACCGGATGGGACGTCCGATGGCCGATATCCAGAGCGCCATCGAGAACATCGGCAACGTGGAAGTTTCCCGTCTGGAGAAAGGGCTGCCCATCCTGGCCACCATCGCCGGCGGCGCCCCGATGATCGGTTTCCTGGGCACCGTGATGGGTATGGTGAAGGCCTTCTTCAATATGTCCAAGGCCGGGAACAACATCGACATCACCCTCCTCAGCGACGGTATCTATACGGCCATGCTCACCACCGTGGGCGGCCTCATCGTGGGCATCATCGCCTACTTCGGCTACAACTGGCTCACCTCCCAGGTTTCGAACCTCGTCTACAAGATGGAGAGTTCCACCCTGGAATTCATCGACATCGTCCTCAACGAACCCGGCGAAGATCAGGAATAAACTATGGCACTCAAGAGAAACACCAAGGTAGACGCCTCGTTCTCGGTATCCAGTATGACGGATATCGTGTTTCTGCTGCTGATCTTCTTCCTGGTCACCTCCACGCTCATCAACCCCAACGCCCTCAAGCTCCTGCTGCCCAAATCCACCGGCCAGGTGAGCGCCAAGGCCACCGTGAGCGTGAGCATCAAGGACTGGGGCGACGACACCTACACCTATCACGTGAACGGTGCCCAGGAGCCGATGCCCTACGACGTGGTGGAAGAAGAGCTGGTAACCCTCCTCTCGCAGGAGGAGGACCCCACGTTCTCCATCTACAGCGACCAGACGGTCCCCGTGGGAGAAGTGGTGCAGATGATGAACATCGCGAAAAGAAACCATTACAAGGTCATTTTGGCCACACAACCCGAATAACGTATGCAGCCCTACCAGAGAACCAGGGAAAAACGGGAAAAGACCGCTAACGTCACCGGCGTATTCGTTACGCTGGGCGTGCACGCCCTGGCCCTCGTGGTGCTGCTCACCAGCGGCCTCAAGTACCTGGATCCCCCGCCGCCGGAGCGTACGTCCCTCCTCATCGAGTTCGAAGAGCCGGAGGAGATGGAAGTGAAGCCCCTGGAATCCCGGACGGGCCGTCAGCCCCAGGCGGAGGAAGTGGACCCGGAGCGGGAGGTGGAGCTGGTGCAGAAGGCCGAATCGCCCCACGTGAGCGACAGGCCGAACGTGACGCCGGAAACCCAGCCGGACGCCCACGGGGACGTGGACGTACCCACCCCGCCGGTGGAAGAGCCCAAGTTGGATCCCAGGGCCTCGTTCCCGGGTATGTCCAAGCAGGACAACACGGCCGCCACCCCGCATAGCGCCTCGGAAGCCGGAGAGGGCTTCAAGGCCGGTCAGCCGGACGGCAACACCAAGGAGGGGAAGACGGAAGGCAGCGCCAACGCGCACGTGAAAGGCCGCAACGTGGTGGGAACCCTTCCCAAGCCCTCGTACGGCAGCCAGCTTTCCGGCACCGTGGTGGTGCAGGTGAAGGTGGACCAGTACGGGAACGTGACGGAGGCCGTGGCCGGTGCGGAAGGCACCACCGTGGCCGATAAAGCCCTCTGGGCCGCCGCCCGCAGCGCCGCGATGAAGGCGCATTTCAATATGGACGCAAATGCTCCCGCCCTGCAGACGGGAACGATCACCTATATATTCAAACTCAAGTAACGACGTGAGTCGTAAAGAACTATGGAAGACAGCAAAAGAGGTACGAGGAAACGCATCGTACGAAAGCCCGCAGAGGGCCGCGCAGAGCGCGTAGATTATTCCACCAGCCGCAGCTACGGGGATTCCCCCCGGAGCGGCTCCGACAAACCCCGCCACTTTGGCGACAAACCCCGTTCCTACGGGGACAAACCCAAGACCTTCGGGGATAAACCCCGCGCCTTCGGCGACAAGCCCAAGTCTTACGGAGACCGTCCCCGCAAGAGCGGTTACGGGAAGCCGTCCTTCGGCCCGTCCAAACCCGGTTACGGCCCGTCCAAACCCGGCCGCAAGCCTTTTGGCAAGCACAATGAGGCCAACGAGGGGATGAAAGCGATGCTTTCCCGCAAGCCCCAGGTGAACGGCCGCTACAGCGACGACGACACCGCCCCCACCGAAATCAAGGAAGTGGTGCGCCTGAACAAGTTCATCGCCAATTCCGGCGTGTGCTCCCGCAGGGAGGCCGATACCCTCATCCAGAGCGGTGTGGTCACCGTGAACGGAGAGGTGGTGACGGAACTGGGCACCAAGGTGAACATCCTCAAGGACGACATCCGCTTCAACGGACAGCGCCTCAAAGGCGAAGAAAAAGTATACATCCTGATGAACAAGCCCAAGGGCTATGTGACTACGGCGAGCGACCCGCACGCGGAGAAAACGGTGATGGACCTCCTCAAAGGCTGCCCCACCCGCGTGTTCCCCGTCGGCCGCCTGGACAAGAGCACCACGGGCGTACTGATGTTCACCAACGACGGCGAGATGGCCGAACGGCTCACCCACCCGTCCTACAATAAAAAGAAGATTTACCAGGTAGTCCTGGACGCCCCCCTCAAGGAAGAGGACCAGCAGAAGATCCTCGCCGGCGTGGAGCTGAGCGACGGCATTACGGCGGCCGATGAACTCGAATACATCGACGCCCACGACCACCGTCAGCTGGGCATCGAAATCCACTCCGGCAAGAACCGGGTGGTGCGCCGCATCTTCGAGTCCCTGGGCTACGACGTCCGGGCCCTGGACCGCGTCTATTTCGCCGGCCTCACCAAGAAAGGCCTCAAGAAAGGCGACTGGCGCTACCTCACCGAGGGAGAAGTGAACGTCCTCAAAATGGGAGCATACGTATAATGGCGCACAGAGCAGGTTTTGTCAATATCATCGGCAATCCGAACGTGGGGAAATCCACGCTGATGAACGCCCTGGTGGGAGAGAAACTCTCCATCGTCACCGCGAAGGCCCAGACCACGCGGCACCGCATTATGGGCATCGTCAGCGGCGAGGACTTCCAGATCGTGTATTCGGACACGCCCGGCATCCTGAAGCCCAATTATCGGCTCCAGGAGAATATGCTCGCCTTCGTGGACACCGCCATCGGGGACGCAGACATCATCCTCTATGTGACGGACACGGTGGAGAAGGCCGATAAAAACGAGGCCTACATCCAGAAGCTCCAGAAGGTGGACTGCCCCGTGGTGGTGGTCATCAACAAGATCGACATCTCCTCGCAGGAGAAGGTGGTGGAGCTGATGGGCTGGTGGAAGGAACAGCTCCCTTCGGCCGAGGTCATTCCGGCATCGGCCCAGGAGAAATTCAACCTCGAGAGCATTCTGGAGGCCGTTTCCTCGCGCCTTCCCGAAGCCCCGGCCTGGTTCGACAAAGACCAGTTCACAGACAAGAACCTGCGCTTTTTCGCCTCGGAGATCATCCGGGAGAAGATTTTCCTCAACTACTCGGAGGAAATCCCCTACTCATGTGAGGTGTCCATCGAACAGTTCCACGAGGGCGAGGACCGCTATGAGATATCGGCCGTCATCTACGTGATGCGGGATTCCCAGAAGGGGATTATCATCGGCAAGGGCGGCGCGATGCTCAAGAAAGTGGGCACCGAGGCCCGCCTGGAAATGGAAGACTTCTTCCAGAAGAAAGTGTTTTTATCGACGTTTGTAAAAGTGGACCCGGACTGGCGGGAGAGCCGCAAGGAGCTCCGAAGGTTCGGCTATGAATTTTAAGCTATATGGCAGAAGAATGGGAAGATATTGAAGGTCAGGAAGAAGAATTGAGCGAAGACGCCGCCGCGTCGGGGAAATTCGACAAACTCCTGGGGGCCGATGCCGGGAAGTACAAGCTTTCCGGTATGTTCCGGGAATGGTACCTGGACTACGCGTCCTACACCATCCTGGACCGCGCTGTGCCGCACATCGTGGACGGCTTCAAACCGGTCCAGCGCCGCGTGCTGCACACGATGGCGGAGATGGACGACGGCCGCTACACGAAGGTGGCGAACATCGTCGGCCAGGCCATGCAGTACCATCCGCACGGCGACGCCTCCATCCTGGGCGCGCTGGTTACACTCGGCCAGAAAGGCCTTCTGATCGACTGCCAGGGAAACTGGGGTAACATCCTCACCGGAGACTCCAACGCCGCGCCCCGTTACATCGAGGCCCGCCTGTCGAAGTTCGCCCTGGAGGTTTGCTTCGACAAGAAGGTCACCCCGATGATGACCTCCTACGACGGCCGAAAGCAGGAGCCCACGGAACTGCCCGTGCGCTTCCCGCTGCTGCTGGCCCAGGGCACGGAAGGCATCGCCGCCGGCCTCAGCTCCAAGATCCTGCCGCACAACTTCAACGAACTGCTGGACGCTTCCGTCGCCATCCTGAAGAACGAGCCTTTCGAACTGCTCCCGGACTTCCCTACCGGCGGCATCGCGGACTGCTCCAAGTACAACAACGGCCGCCGCGGCGGTATGGTGAAGGTGCGCGCCCGCATCAACAAGGTGGACAAATCCACCATCACCATCACGGAAATCCCCTACGGAAAAACGTCCCAGGGCATCATCGACAGCATCATCAAGGCCAAGGACAAGAAGAAGATCAACATCAAGAAGATCGACGATATGACCACCGACAAGGTGGAAATCATCATCCATCTGCCGGCCGATGTCTCCCCGGACAAGACCATCGACGCCCTCTACGCCTTCACCGAATGCGAAACGAAGATCTCCCCCAACGCCTGCGTCATCCGTGACAACAAGCCGGTATTTCTGGGGGTTGACGAAATCCTGGAGTACGACACCTATCATACCCGCGACATCCTGCAGGCCGAACTGGAAGTGAAACTGGGCGAACTGGAGAACGACTGGCACTACAGCTCCCTGGAGCGCATCTTCTTCGAGAACCGCATCTACAAAGTCCTGGAACAGAACCAGAAGACCTGGGAGGAGCAGCTGGACGACATCCTGAAGCAGATGCTCCAGTATCAGGACCTTCTGCATCGGCCCATCGTGATGGAAGACATCCTGAAGCTGGTGGAGAAGCCTGTGAGGAAGATCTCCAAGTTCGACACCAAGGTCCTGGACGAGAAAATCTATGCCCTGGAGGAGCAGATGAAGCAGGTGCGCTACAACCTGGAGCACATCACCGAATACACCATCGACTGGTTCAAGGCGCTCAAGAAGAAATACGGCGCCCAGTGGCCCCGCCTCACGGAAATCTCCTCGCTGGAGAGCATCGCGGCCACGAAGGTGGTCTCCAACAACGCCAAACTCTACGCGAACCTTTCCGAGGGCTTCGTGGGCATCGGCCTCAAACGCGACGACGGCGGCGAGTTCATCGGCGACTGCTCGGATCTCTCGGAGATCATCGTCATCGGCCGCGACGGAAAATTCCGGGTTTCCCGCGTGAGCGAGAAGGCTTTCTTCTGGAAAGACCTCCTGTACGTGGGCGTGTTCAACCGCGGCGACGAACGCACCATCTACAACGTCATTTACCGCGACGGGAAGGGCCCCGTGCACTATGCCAAGCGCTTCGCCATCACTTCCCTCACCCGCGACACGGATTACGACATCACCACGGGGGCCCCGGATTCCAAGATCTTGTGGTTCACCGTGAACCATAACGGAGAGGCGGAAACCGTAAAGATTTCCCTGCGGCCGAAGAAGGGATTGAAGAAACTCCAGCTGGAATGGGATTTCTCCGAACTCGCCATCAAGGGACGCGCTTCCCGCGGCAACCTGGTCACGAAGAACTCCATCGCGAAGATCCAGCTCAAGTCCAAGGGTGTCACCACCCTGGAGGGCAAGGACATCTGGTGGGATCCGGACATTCAGCGCCTGAACGAAGAGGGCCGCGGAGATCATCTGGGCAAATTCGCCGGAGAGGACCGCGTGCTGGCCATCTTCGCCGACGGCACCTACTACACCACCACCTACGACCTGGTGAACAAGTACCAGGGAGATATCGTTTATATCGGCAAGCTGGATCCCGCCCTGGTGTACACCGTCCTTTACTGGGACAATGCCGCCAAGGCCTACTACGTGAAGCGCTTTTCCTTCGTGGAGAGCAACAACACGCCCGTGTCCTTCATCTCGGAGGCCCGCGGGTCAAAACTGGTGGATTTCTCGGCCGACCTTCACCCGCAGATCGTCCTCACCTTCGGCGGCAAACACGCCCATCGCGAGGCGGAAGTGATTGATGCGGAAGAGTTTATCGCCAAGAAAGGCCTCACCGCCAAGGGCAAGAAGTGCTCCCCGTACGATCTGAAGACCGTGGAATTCGGCGAACCGCTGCACAAGCCCGAGGATGACCTCCCCGCCGAAGAACCCACCATCGCCGAGCCGGCTGTTGATGAGCCGATTTCGGATGAGCCCGCTGTGGATGACCAGCCTGTCGATGTGGATGTGGACCTCACGGCTGCAGAGGCTCCGGCACCGGAAGTCCCTGCTTCCGAGTCCCCGGCCGACGACAAGCCCCTGGACTTCGACGACTGGGAACCGACGCTGTTCTAGATGAGTTCGTCGCGTTCGCGGATGTCCTTGAGGCGAAGTTGGATGGTGGAGGAGCCGCGGTAGAAATTTTCCACGATGGAATAGCAGGCATCGATGGGGTTGCCGGCCTTGATGTGGTCGTAGTAATCGGCCATATTGAAGCCGATGGCAGCGATTTGCCGGTACGGCTGACTCTCCTGCATCAGGTCCAGCTTCAGGTGCACGCCGCCTGCGCCCACCTTGCGGCCGTTGCCGGCATCGTAGACGTCCTCGGTCAGGAAGACGGGATTGTTGTTTCCCGGGCCGAAGGGCTGGAACTGCTTGAGGATTCGGGTGAACTTGGGCGTAATCTGCGAGAAGTCCAGGCGGGCGTCGATTTCCACGATGGGGGTGAGTTCCTCGCGGGTGATGTTATCGGCCACGAAGGCGTCCATCCGGCGACAGAATTCGGCCACGTTCTCCTCCTTCATCGTGAGGCCGGCCGCATACATATGGCCGCCGAAGTTCTCCAGGAGGTCCGCGCAGCTCTCGATGGATGCATACAGGTCGAAGCCCTGCACGCTGCGGGCACTGCCGGTGACGAAGCCGTTGCTCTTGGTGAGCACCACCGTGGGTTTGTAATAGGCTTCCACAAGGCGTGAGGCCACGATGCCTACCACGCCCTTGTTCCAGGCGGGATTGTAAACGATGGTGGCGTTCTCCGTGGCGAGGGCCTTCCCGTTCTTCACCATATCCAGCGCTTCCTGGGTGATTTCCCGGTCGATGGATTTGCGCTCGTTGTTGTTGTCGTTAATCTGTTCGCCGATCTTGGTGGCCGTGCGGTCATCGGTGGCCGTGAGCAGTTCCACCGCTAGGCGGCCGCTCTCCATTCGGCCCGCCGCATTGATGCGCGGCCCGATCTTGAAGACGATATCATCGATGCCGATGTGTCCAGGCTCCAGTTTGGAGAGGTTGATCATCGCGAGGAGACCTTTCCGGGGGTTCTCATTGAGCCGCTTGAGGCCGAAGTGGGCGAGGATGCGGTTTTCGCCGGTCATCGAAACCAGGTCCGATGCGATGGAGACCACCTGCAGATCCAGAAGAGGTTCCAGCAGGGCGGGATCCAGGCCGTACTGTTTCACATAGCCCTGCACCAGCTTGAAGCCCACACCGCAGCCGCAAAGGTCGTCGAAGGGATATTTGCTATCGGCCCGCTTGGGGTCCAGAACCGCCACGGCCGCCGGCAGTTTGTCTTCGGGCAGGTGATGGTCGCAGATGATGACGTCGATCCCCTTGGAACGGGCATATTCCACTTTTTCGATGGCCTTGATGCCGCAGTCCAGGGTGATGACCAGGTTGATGGCGTTGTCCCCGGCCCAGTCCAGCGCCTTGTACGAAAGGCCATAGCCTTCGTCGTAGCGGTCCGGAATATAGAACGATACCTTCTGGGTGAAATGTTTCAGGAAGGAATAGACCTGCGCCACGGCGGTGGTGCCGTCCACGTCATAGTCTCCGTAAACGAGAATCTTCTGCCCTTTGACCACCGCCTCGTGGATGCGTTCCACGGCTTTGTCCATATCCTGCATCAGGAAAGGGTCGTGGAGGTCTTCCAGGCGGGGGCGGAAAAAGGCACGGGCCTCATCGAAGCTTTCTACGCCGCGCTGGACCAATAGATCGGCCAGAACCCGGTCGATACCCAGTTCCGCCGCCAGCCGGGCCGCTTTTTCCGGCTTGGCTGTCTCTTTGATGATCCATCTGCGCTCGTTGTTGCCCATATTCGTACAAAGATAGGCAAAAAGGCGCAGAATTACAAGCAGGAGATGATAATCTCGTCGGCAATTCCCTCCGGCGTGAGGCCGTCGGTGTCCAGGATGATGTGGGCCGATGCCTCATAAAGCGGCTCACGTTCCGCCAGTCTCTGCTCCCAGCCTTCTCCGGCGAGGGGACGGCCTTCCGTGGCGCCTTCCAGATTCGCCTTAAGGGTGTCGGGCGTGGCTTTCAGATAGATGCAGAGGGTTTTTTGCTGGAGCAGCTGCACGGCGCCCGGGACGGTGACGGTGCCGCCGCCGAGGGCCAGGACCGCCGTCGATTCGGCATATTTTGCCACGGTCTTTTCCAACGCCTGCTGCTCGAGTTTCCGGAAACCGGCTTCTCCGTCGGCCTTGAAAATCGCGGGGATGCTGCGACCGGCCTTTTGGGCAATGATTTCGTCCAAATCCAGGAACGGACACCCCAGGGCATCGGCCACCACGCGTCCGACGCTGGTCTTGCCGCTCCCCATAAAACCTGTGAGGGTGATTAACATACTGCAAAGATACATTTCCCCCCGCTCTTCTGCAAATCTACCCGGCAGGGACGTCCAATTACGACTATTCGAGCAAAAACTCGTAATGTGACGTCCTCGAAGACGCGGCGTTACGAAAAAAGCGGCATTAATTCGTAATGTGAGGTCCTACTCCATTGCGGGCGCCGTCCGAAATGATTGGGGATATAGAACCGTCATCGCAGCAGGGGAAGGTGACGGGGCGGAAAATCGCCGTGGACCGGCTGATACAACGGCTAAAACAACACCGGAATCGGCTAAAACCACACAAGTTATTAACAGGGTATTGCTTTCCTTGCGATGCTGTTGTATGTTTGGGATATGAACGCGATTCGAAAAAAGAGACAGGAATATCAGTCCTGGAAGAAATCTTACTTTCATCTTAGCTCTGACGGTTGGAAAGAAGGTAAGTTGTTTTACACTGATGAGCAGTATGCTTACGGAATGACAATTATGGGGCTACTCACCCTGCGATTCAACCTGACCATTTACGACTTCACGCTGATGCCTAATCATTTTCACATTCTAATGAGCGGAACGGGCGCAGAATGTGTGCGAGCGTTTGATTACTATAAAAAGAAGATTTCAATCAGGTTACAAGAGGATGGTTTTCCGCCACTACCCCGCAACTACTTTTTTAAGTTAACGCCCATTGAAGATGAGGAGCAGATGCGTATTGAGTTCCTGTATGTGGACAGAAATACGCTGGAAAAAGGGTTGTCGCTTCCCGGTGGGTATCCGTGGGGTGCCACATACCTTTTTTACTCCTTTTTAGGGAACTATTTACAGGGAAAGTCCGCATCTTCATTCCCGAAATACACGGCTTTGGAAAAAGTAACGGGAAGCCGGATCCTCATTCCACCAGACTGGCAATTCCATCCCCAATTGGGACTTCTTCCTCAGAGCTTTGTGGACAAGTCTTTGTTTCGGCGCCTTTTTCCTGATCCTAAAACCTATCTGACACGCTTGGTTAAAGAGTATGAAGCCTTTGTCAAACTGGGTAAACGGATTGGTGAAGAAGTCGTGTTCTCGAATGAAGAGATTACTGACATTGTTCAGCAACAGGTCCAACTACATTTCCCCGGAAAGAGTGTTCACAGTCTGACAAATGAGGACAAGGGACGCCTCGTGGTTGCATTAGACTCCAAATACTCCCTTACTCCAACCCAAATTGCCGATGCACTCTTTATGCGGGAATACCTCGTAAAACAGTTCCTCTTCTCCAAAGACTATGGTAAAAAGAAAAAGGACGCCATTCGCGGGACCCCGCATTACGACTATTCGAGCAAAAACTCGTAATGTGACGTCCTCGAGGACGCCGCGTTACGAAAAAAGGGGCATTTATTCGTAATGGGAGGTCCCGGCCTGCAGAAGGGCGCTAGCCCATCAGCCACTTGCCCACTTTGGGGATGCGGCGAAGAAGAACGGCGGCGAGGCCCACGGTAACAAAGGAAATCAGGGCCGTGGCCAGGATTTGCACGGGCGTGGTCCAGGTGAGGCCCAGCAGGCCGTCGGAGCCGGTTCCGAGCCAGTCCCGGAGCCAGCCGGAAACCATCCCCAGCACCAGCATGTGCGCCAGGTACATCCCGTAACCCGCCTCGGAAAGGGGACGGATCATCCAACGGTAAAAGCGGCTTCCCTCCGCACCGGGGGACGGTGTGTCCCCCGAGGGAACATCGGCCTTCTTTTCAGTGACCGAGGGGGACACCCGGCCCCCGCTGCGGAACGCCAATGTCAATCCCAGGGCCGTTAAGGCAACGGGAAGGCCGCAGAAGGCGATGGCCGCTTCCCAGCCTACAGCTATGGCCACAGGTCCCTCCACTGGGAAATAACCGCTCTCGCAGATGCGGCGCAACAGGCCGAAGCAAACCCAGATGAATCCCAGCAGGAACAGCGTCCAGCCGATGGAACGGACCAGGCGGCCGGAGGGAACGAATCGTTTGATATAAAGCCCCAGGAGCATATAGCCGGCAAAGCCGCTCACATAATAAAGCAGGCCGAAGGGGTTCCACGAAGCCTCGCCCCAGAGCGGGAACAGGGCCGGAGCCGGGAGCCCGTCGGCGGCATAAATCAGGGGCGCCGCACCGCCCGCCGCCTCACGCACGAAAGGAAGGAGGAGCGTCAGGGCCCAGATACCCAGATAAACCGAGAGTTCGCGGCGGGACACCTTGGCCGCCCAGGGGGAAAGCAGCGGCATTATCAGATACAACCCCAGCAGCATATACACGAACCAGAGATGCCCGGCGGCATAGTTGAAATTGAGCAGCAGGCCCTTGAAATTGGCCGCCGGTTCGCCCCAGACCAGCGCATAGACTACGGTCCAGAAAACGAGCGGAATGAGGATGCGCACGGCCCGCCGACGGAAGAATTCCCCCGTGGAATAGCGCAGGGGCAGCTGCAGGTAGCCGGAGGCGATGACGAACAGCGGCACGCAGCAGCGGGCCAGCCCTTCGAATACGCTCACCCAGTAGGCATCGGCCGATGTGAGCACCAGCGACCCCTCCCCGCCCAGATAGAACGGCTCGGTGGAATGGACAACCATCACCAGGAAGCAGGCCGTCACCCGCAGAAAATCCAGCCAGATCTCTCTATTCATAGTACGTAACTGATTTCTTTGAAATAGTAGCGGCGGACGACACCGGCGGAGTCTACCACGCATAGCCGTCCGTCGGCCTCCACGCCGCGGATCACGCCCTCGAAATCCTCGCCCCGAAGGCAGTCGTGATACCGGGCCGAGACATCCCGTCGGTACAGCAGCGACTCATAGGCGTCAAACAGTTCCCGCCGGCCCGCGGCATCGTCCAGCATCTGCAACCGCTCTTCAAATAAGCGCAGAAATCCCTCCAGATAAGGCGCAAGATTCGGCGCCGGAGAGGTTGCCCTCCACGAGGGAGCATCGGCCTTCTTTTCAGCGACCGAGGGGATGGGCACCTCTCCGGCGCCGAGCACCAAGGCCAGTGACGTGGCATTGGCGAGATTCGGAAACTCCGTCTGGAAGACATTAATCCCGATCCCCATCACGGAATGGGCCACAAAGCTGCCTATGAGCCCGTTTTCCAGCAGCATTCCACAAATCTTACGGCCGCCCACAAAGATATCATTGGGCCATTTGACCGAAGCGACCACACCGAAACCCGAGAGAAAATCCACCGCCGCAACCGAACACAGGCAGTTCAGCAGAAAAGCATCCCCGGCCGCCAGAAATCCAGCCGGAAACTTCAGCACGATGGAAAAGGTAAGGTTCTTTCCCGGCTCACTGAACCAGGTATTCCCCCGCTGGCCGCGGCCGGCCGTCTGCTCATAGGCAGCCAGCACCGTACCGGAAGGCAACACCCCCATCCGCCGCAGGGCTTCGGAATTGGTGGAATCAATCGTTTTCAGCCAAAGGGTCTTCATTGAACGGCTCCAAAAACGGATTGTACATCCCCTCGCGGGCTATCGTGGTGGGCTGGCCGTGCCCGGGAATGACATCGGCAATGCCGGGAAGGACCAGCAGTTTCTCCCGGATGGACGCCATCAGGGCATCGTAATCGCCACCCGCCAGATCGGTCCGGCCGATGCTTCCGGCAAACAGCGTATCCCCGCTCAGGAGCAGGTTGTCGGCCTCGATCCAGTAGCACACGCTGCCGGGGCTGTGACCGGGCGTATGCAGCACCTTAAACACCCCGCAAGCAAACTGCAGCGACTGACCGTCGGCCACATCCACCGTGGGAAAAACGTGGCACATCGACTTCAGGCTCATCATTCCAGGGATGGCCGATGCCCCGTCGCGGAGCAGGAAACGGTCTGCCGGGTGCAGGTATACCGGCACGTCGAAACGCGAGAGGAGCCGCTCCACGCCCCACACGTGGTCGAAATGTCCGTGGGTGAGGACGATGGCTTCCGGCACGAGTCCGCGGTCCGTCAGGAAGTCCACGAGCTGACGCTCGCCTTCGTCGGCGGACATCCCCGGATCGGCCACTACGCAGGCGGAGGAACCGTCGGCCCAGAGGACCACGCAATTGGTCCCCAGCGGATTGAAAGTAAATACTCTGGAATGTAGCATAGCCGTTGCAAATTTACGAAACTTTTACCAACTTTGTAAGTCAAGACCACAGCGCTAAACAATGCACATCGGAATCGCAGGAAATATCGGCAGCGGAAAAACCACGCTCACGACGCTCCTCGCCCGCCATTACGGCTGGACGCCCAAGTTCGAGTCGGTAACCTACAACCCCTATCTGGCGGATTATTACGCGGATATCAAGCGCTGGTCCTTCGCCCTGGAGATGTACTTCCTGCAGGTGCGCCTGCACGACGTGATGGAAATCTCCAAGAGCAAGGACGTCATCATCCAGGACAGGACCCTGCTGGAAGGCGTGAACATCTTCGTGGCGAACAACTACGCCCAGGGGAACCTCACGGAGCGGGACTACAACACCTATATGGACACCTACAACGTGATGATGGAAGTGGTGAAGCAGCCGGACCTGATGATCTACCTGCGCTCCAGCATCGAGCACCTGGTCTCCAACATCCAAAAACGCGGGCGGGACTACGAGCAGACCATCTCCATCGACTACCTCAGCGGCCTCAACCAGCGCTATGAGGAGTGGATCGGGAACTACAAGGGCCGCCTCATCGAAATCGACGCGGACAACCTGGACTTTCTCAATCGGCCGGAAGACTTTGCCCTCATCACGGACCGCATCGACGCGGAACTTTACGGATTATTTTAAACTACAAGCATATGCACATCGCTATCGCCGGTAATATCGGAAGTGGCAAGACCACCCTTACCAAGATGCTCGCCGCCCACTACGGCTGGACTCCCAAATTCGAGTCCGTGGATTACAATCCCTATCTGGCGGATTTCTACGAGGATATGGAACGCTGGTCGTTCAACCTCCAGATCTACTTCCTGAACAAACGTTTCCAGGACGTGGTGGAAATCTCCAAACACAAGGAGGTAATCATCCAGGACCGCACCATCTATGAAGACGCCCGCATCTTCGCGCCCAACCTGCACGCGATGGGACTGATGTCCACCCGGGACTTCGAGAACTACAGCGACCTGTTCGACCTGATGATGAGCCTGGTGAACCCGCCGGACCTGCTGATCTACCTCAGGAGCTCCATCCCCAACCTCATCTCCCAGATCCAGAAGCGCGGCCGCGACTATGAGCGCAGCATCCGCATCGACTACATCACCGGCCTGAACCAGCGCTACGAAGACTGGATCAAGGACTACAAAGCCCGCCTGCTGGTGATCGACGTAGACAATATCAAGTTTGAAAGCAGCCCCGAGGATTTCCAGTTCATCACGGACAAGATCGACGCGGAACTCTTCGGCCTTTTCCCCACCGAATAAAACTATGGCAGAAAGACCCACCATCATCGACTTTGTGGAGAAGTATTCCCGCAAGTTCGAAAACGAAGTATACCTCCGCGAAAAGGTCGACGGCGCCTGGAAGGAAATCACCCAGGGCCAGACCCGCGAGGAAGCCTACCGAATCGGCGCAGGCCTGATGTCCCTCGGCCTCAAGAAGGGGGACAAGATCGCCCTCCTCTCGGAGAGCCGCGCGATGTGGATCCTGGCCGAACTGGGCGCTATGTACGCCGGCGCCACGGACGTTCCCCTGAGCGTGAACCTGGGCGAAGGGAAGGACCTCGTCTTCCGCATCAACCACTCGGATTCGAAGTGGATCCTGGTCTCGGGGAACCACTTGCCCAAGATCCGCGCCATCCTCGCCGAGTGCCCCGCCGTGGAGAAAGTGATCGTCTTCGACGACACCGCCTTCGACTACGACACCCTGGAGGCGAAGGAAATCCGGATGAGCGAGATCCAGAAGATGGGCGACGAATTCCTGAAGGCTCACAGGGCCGATTTCGAAGCGCGCTTCAAGTCCATCGGCCCGGATGACTATGCGAACATCTCCTACACCTCGGGCACCACGGCGGATCCGAAGGGTATCCTCCTCACCCACCGCAACTACACCGCGAACGTGGAGCAGGGCAACTCGGTCATCTCCGTGAACTTCGGCGCCACGATGCTCATCATCCTCCCGCTGGACCACTGCTTCGCGCACGTGGCGGGTATGTATACGATGATGATTTACGGCGGTTCCATCGGCTTCGTCCCTATCGGCAAGAATGCGATGGCCACCCTCAAGAACATCCCCACGGCCATCAAAGAGCTGCGTCCGCACGTGATGCTGTCCGTCCCGGCCCTGGCCCGCAACTTCAAGAAGAACATCGAGAGCGGCATCAAGAAACAGGGTGCCTTCACCCAGAAACTCTTCGATTTCGCCGTCAGGAACGCCATTATTTATAATAAGGAGTACTACAACCGCGGCACGGGCGGCACCTTCTGGCGCAAACCCCTGGTGGCCCTCTTCGACAAGATTCTGTTCCAGAAGGTCCGCGAGAGCTTCGGCGGCCGCATGCAGTTCTTCGTGGGCGGCGGCGCCCTCCTGGATATCGAACTCCAGCGCTTCTTCTGCGCGGTGGGGATTCCCATGTTCCAGGGCTACGGCCTCACGGAAGCCACGCCCATCATCTGCGCCAACTCGGCCGGTCACGCCCGCTTCGGCTCCTCCGGCCGCATCGTCAAACCGATGGACTGCGTCATACTGGACGCCGAAGGCAAGGAAGTGCCCCACGGCACCCGCGGCGAGATTGTCATCCGCGGCGAGAACGTAATGGCCGGCTACTGGAAGAATCCCAAGGCCACGGCCGATACCATCATCGACGGCTGGCTCCACACCGGAGATATGGGCTACATCTGCCCGGACAATCCTGAATTCCTGTATGTGGTGGGCCGATTCAAGAGCCTCCTCATCTCCTCCGACGGTGAAAAGTATTCCCCGGAAGGCTATGAGGACAACCTCACGGAAACCTCCAAGTGGGTGGCTGCCTGCGTGCTCCACAACGACCAGAAGCCCTTCTGCGTGGCCCTGGTGGTCCCGGACAAGAACGCCCTGGGCGAAGCCTGCAAGGGCAAGGGGCTGGATCCCGCAAGCGAGGAAGGCAAACGCTATATGCTCTCGCTCATCCAGGCCGATGCCGACACCTACAAGAAAGGCGGCAAGCACGAGGGGATGTTCCCGGAGCGCTGGCTCCCTTCGGCCATCGGCATCTGCGACGAGGAATTCACCATCGCCAACAAGATGATGAACTCCACGATGAAGATTGTCCGCGGCAAAGTGGAAGAGCACTACGCGGATCTGCTGGATTACCTTTACACGGCGGAAGCCAAAGACATCTGTAACCCCCGCAACCTGAAGGCGCTATAGGATTCGGATGCTTTTTCGACCGCCCTGGGATTCCGGGGCGGTTTTTCTTATCTTTTCCGCACCATTAGCACGCAAAACCGCGTTTAGCGTTTCAATGGTGTGGGTAAAACCGGCTAGTGCCTTATAGCGCTTCTTTCAGGAACGGACCTGTGACGGAAGAGGGATCGGCGGAGAGTTCTTCGGGTGTGCCGGAAGCTACGATGCGGCCCCCCGCGGCGCCGCCGGCGGGGCCCATATCGAAAATGTAGTCCACGGATTTCAGCACGTCCAGGTTGTGCTCGATGATGATGACGGTATTGCCGGCATCCACCAGGCGCTGGAGCACTCCCAGCAGCACTTTGATATCCTCGAAGTGAAGGCCTGTGGTGGGCTCGTCCAGGATGTAAAGCGTCTTCCCGGTGGAAGGACGGGACAGTTCCGCAGCGAGTTTCATCCGCTGGCTCTCACCACCGCTCAGGGTGACGGCGCTTTGTCCCAGCCGCACATACCCCAGTCCCACGTCCAGCATAGATTTCAGCTTGGCGGCAATGCGCGGAACGGGCCTGAAGAACTCATAGGCCTCGCTCACCGGCATCTCCAGCACGTCGTTGATGCTCTTTCCCTTATACTTGACCGCCAGGGTGTCCTCCTTGTACCGCTTGCCGCCGCAGACTTCGCAGGGGACGTGAACCGAGGGCAGGAAATTCATCTCGATGACCTTGATGCCCGCGCCCTTGCACTCCTCGCAGCGGCCGCCGGGGACGTTGAAGGAGAATCGGCCCGCCTTGTAGCCGCGCACCTTGGCGTCCGGCGTCTCCTCGAAGAGCGTGCGGATGTCGCTGAACACGGAGGTAAAGGTGGCGGGATTGGAGCGGGGCGTCCGGCCGATGGGATCCTGGTCAATCTCGATGAGTTTGTCGATGTACTCCACCCCCTCGATGCCGGTATAGGGCAGCGGACGCTCCTTGGAGCGGTAGAAATGCTGCTTCAGGATGGGCATCAGCGTCTCGTTCACGAGGGAACTCTTCCCGGAACCGGAAAGCCCCGCGACACCGATGAAACAGCCCAGCGGGAAGCTTACGTCCACGCTTTTGAGGTTGTTCCCGGTGGCGCCTTTCAGCGTAAGGAAATGCCCGTTCCCGGGACGGCGGGCCGATGGTACCTCGATGCGCCGTTTGCCGCGAAGATAATCCAGCGTGAGGGATTCTCCGTGCGCAAGCAGTTCTTTCAGCGGGCCGTTCAGGCAGATGCGGCCGCCTTTCTCGCCGGCGCCGGGCCCCACGTCCACCAGCCAGTCCGCGCTGAGCATCGTCTCCGCGTCGTGCTCCACCACCATCACGGAATTTCCCTCGTCGCGCAGCGTCTTCAGGGAGGCAATCAGTTTGCGGTTGTCCTTCTGGTGCAGGCCGATGGAAGGCTCGTCCAGGATATAGAGCACGTTCACCAGCTTGGAGCCAATCTGTGTAGCCAGGCGGATGCGCTGGCTTTCGCCGCCGCTCAAAGAACCGGTGGGCCGGTCCAGGGACAGGTAATCCAGCCCCACGTCCAGCATAAACTGCACGCGCTCGCGGAGTTCCTTCAGGATGTCCCGTGAAACGTTCTTTTCCCGTTCGTTGAAGCCTATCGGAATGCGGTCCAGCCACTGCCGGAGCTCGGTCATCTCCATCGCAGCCACTTCCGGAATGGTTTTTCCGTCTATCCGGAAGCAGAGCGCCTCCTTGTTCAGGCGCGTGCCGTTGCAGACGGGACAGGTAATCTTGTCTTCGATGTTTTCGATAACCCCGTCCCAGCTTTCCATCTCACTGAGGTTGCCTTCCCCTACGCGGAAAAGGTCTTCGGAGCCATAAACGAGGAGGCTCACCACCTCGTCCGGCAGGGCGTCGATGGGGTCGTAAAGGCTGAAATTGTATTTGCGGGCTATGGCGCGGAGGATGTCGAACCTGCGGTTCTCCCGCACGCGGCCCAGCGGCACGATGGCACCGTCGGCCACGCTCCTGCTGCGGTCCGGAATGATGGTGTCGATATTCACGTCCACGATGGTCCCGAGGCCCTTGCAGTGGGGGCAGTAGCCCTGTGGCAAATTGAAGGAGAAACTATGCGGCTGCGGCTCCTGCAGGGAAAGGCCGCTCTCCGGATCCACCAGATGCTTGGAATAGTGGCTCAGCGCGCCGCTTTCCATATCCAGCACGGCGACGGAGCCTTTTCCCACGCCGACGGCCCGGCCTACGGACTCGCGGATGCGGCCCTCGTCCCCGGCCTGGGGCTTGAGCCGGTCCACCACCAGTTCGATGAAATGGGGTTTGTAGCGGTCCAGGGCATCCACCTGCTGCAGCTCCCGGATTTCTCCGTCGATGCGGACTTCCGTATACCCGCGTTTCCTTAACTGCTCGAACAGTTCCCGGTAATGGCCTTTCCGGCCTCGGATGAGCGGAGCCAACAAGTAACACTTCCTGCCGGCGTAACGCTTGAGAATGAGGTCCACGATCTGTTCGTCCGTGTAGCGGACCATCTCGCGGCCCGTTTCCGGGGAGAAAGCCCGGGAACCCTTGGCGTACAGCAGCCTTAAGAAGTCATAGATTTCGGTGATGGTTCCCACCGTGGAACGCGGGTTGTTCCCGGTGGTCTTCTGCTCGATGGCGATGATGGGACTCAGTCCTGTAATCTCCTCCACCTGAGGCTTTTCCAGGATGCCCATAAAGTGTTTGGCATAGGTGGAGAGGGTGTCCATATACCGGCGCTGACCCTCGGCATAGATGGTGTCGAAGGCCAGGGAGCTCTTGCCGCTGCCGCTCAGGCCCGTCACCACCACGAACTCCCCGCGGGGAATGTCCACGTCGATTCCCTGCAGGTTGTTCGCCCGCGCGCCCCGGATGCGGATGTACTCCTTTTCGGCCATTTCACACAAAGGTACAAAAAAGCGCCGAATTCAGTACCATTTACCCACACCATTGACACGCCAAACGCGGTTTTGCGTGCTAATGGTGCCGCGCTTGATGCACCTGTGACACAAAAACGGCTCTTTTCGTGCTGCAGGTGCGCCACCACCTGCACCGACGACACAAAAACGGCCGTTTTCGTGTTGCAGCTGCGACAGTCTGGGAGGAGTAACGGGCCGGAGAGCAGAACCCCTGTGGCCTTTTGTTTTTGTTACATTGTTATTGCACTCGGCTAAAACATAAAAATATTCGGCTAAAACCGCGCTTTTTTTCGACCGACACTTGCGAATCCGGTGCCGGAAGAATATGTTTGCGCCGTGAGAATTGAGACTTATAAGACCTGGCCCAAGGGGTATTACCATCTTTCGACCGACGGGAAGTGGGACGGAACTATATTTCATACGCCGGAATTATTCGCTTTCGGAATGACACTGCTAGGCCTCGTAACGTTGCGTTTCCCGTTAAAACTGTATGATTTCAGCCTGATGGACAATCATCTCCATTTGCTCCTCAGCGGGACGGGGAAAGTCTGCACGGATGCTTTTCACTATATGGTAAGAAAACTCAATATCCGTCTCGGGGAGGCAGGCTGGCCGCCGCTTCCGGAGAACTATGGATTTAAACTGGTCCCGGTGGAGAGCAAAGAGCAGCTCGCGAACGTGTTTATTTATATCGACCGGAATGCCTATGAGAAACAAATCAGTATTCCCGGCGGATATCCTTGGAGCGCTGCAATGCTGCATCACTCTAAATGGGGTGCGGTGATAAAGGGTGTCTGTGCCGATACCCTAAAAAAACGGGAATTGATTCGCCTGACCGGGTCACGAAAACCCGTACCGGGGAATTGGGAATTCCATCCCGTACTGGGCCTTCTTCCAAAGCATTTTGTTCAGAACAGGAAATTCCTGGAATTGTTTCCAACGCCAAAGGCATACGAGAGCCGGCTTGTCAAGGATTATGAAGCGGTTGTGAAAGTGGCGGAAACCCTGGAAGAAAGCGTTGACTTCTCGCCCGAAGAAATGGATGGCATTATGAATCTGCTACTGGTAAACAGGTTCAACGGAAAAACCCTTGGGACCATTAGCAATGAGGAAAAAGGGCGGCTTGCCGTAATGCTGGGGAAGGATTATCATCTGTCTCCGGCGCAGATTGCCATTGTTCTGGAAATGCCGGAATACTTGGTGAAGCAATTTCTCAACTCCAAGGATTTTGGCCGGCGGAAATAATGCACCTGTAACACAAAAACGACCGATTTTGTGTCATAGGTGCAGATAGAGGCGCACGTGCGACACAAAATAGCCCGATTTTGTGTCATAGGTGCGGCGGGGGCGCAGCCGCGGGCCGGGAGGCGGGCGGCGCGAAAGCAAAACGCGACCGCTACAGCGTTTGTCCGCCGATGAATTCGCGGAAGATGCTGGTGGGCGGGATGGCTGCGATTTCCGAAGGCTGGAGCGGCACGATGTAGGAGAGGAAGCGCAGCAGGCGCAGGGCATCGGCATAGGCGGCCGATGACGGCTGGATGCGGCGCAGGAGCGGCTCCGCGTAATAGCGCAGGGCCGGAAGTTCGTACAGCAGGGCCGTGTTGAACTGGGAATCCGCGTTCTCCTGGAAGGGGAAGATGTACTTGCCCTCGCCGCGGCGCACGGAGGCCCAGCGGAGGAGGGTGTCCTCCGGCGAAATGCCCCGCACGCGGTTGTCGCGCACCATCCTTCTGAGCAGGCGGCTGTCCGTGGTGGAGATGCAGCAGTTCTCGTCCAGCTTGAGGGAAGTGAGGGCCGATGCATAGATGCGGTAAATGCGGCTCTGGTCTACCGAAGGGACCATCTCCGGATCCAGGGCGTGGATGCCTTCCATCACCAGAATGTCGTTTTCCTCCAGCCGCATCTTCTTCCCTTCGAAGAAAGGACGCCCCTGCTTGAAATCATAGCGCGGAAGCTCCACTTCCCCGCCGGCAAGGAGCGTATTCAGGTGCTCGCCCAGCAGCTCCAGGTCCATCGCTCCCAGCGCCTCGAAATCGAAATTGCCGTCCTCGTCCCGGGGCGTACGGTCCCGGTCCACGAAATAGTTGTCCAGTTCGATCACCTTCGGGTTCAACTCCAGCACTTTCAGCTGCTGGGCCACCCTGAGCGAGGACGACGTTTTGCCGCTGGAAGAGGGTCCTGCCAGGAAGACGATCTTCACACGGTCCCGGGCGGCATAGATTTTATCGGCCAACGCGGCATAGGCCCTTTCCTGCCGGGCCTCGCACAGGTTGATAAGTTCCACGGCGCCGCCGTCCAGCAGGCGCCGGTTGAGGGCCCCGACGCTCACGATACCGGTGGCCTTGCACCAGTAGCCGTACTCTTTCAGGGTGTTCACCAACTTAATCTGCTTCTGGCGCGGGATCGTCCGGGTGATGTCCTCATCCGAGGGATACTGCAGGCAGAAACCGTGGTGATAGGGCATGATGTCGAACACCTGGAGGAAGCCGGTGGAGGGCACCAGCGGGCCGTAGAAATTGTCCGGCACGCCGTCCAGCCAGTAGACCGTGCAGAAGTAATTCCCGAGGGAACGCTGCAGGCCCGCCTTGAGCGGTTGCTTCTGCGCCTCGAAGAGGGCCTCGGCCTGCTCCGAGCGCATTTTTCCATGCGTGAAAGGCAGGTCCAGCGCCACCAGGCGGCGCATTTCCTCCCGGATGCGCATATAATCCTCGTCCGGGAGTTTGTCCCCGCGGAACTTGCAGTAAAAGCCGGCGGGCAGGTTGTGGTTGATCTTGAATACCTTGTCCGGGAACAGGCTGCGGGCCGCGCGCTGCGCCAGGAAGCACAGCGAACGGAGGTAGGTGCGCCTGCCTTCCGGATGATTGTAGCCGATGAACTCTACCCGGTGCGGGTAGAAAATAGGAAAGTCCAGGGCCTTGAGCTGATGGTCCACCAGGGCCGCCAGCACGGGGTATTCCTTCCCCGTTTTGGGATCCGTTACCGTTTGCGGAGCGAGAGCCCGGATGGGACTCCCCTGCTCCACCTCATAGTCCCGGCCGTCGTTGATACAAGTTACAGTTATCGTCATAACAGCACGAAATTACGCATAATTCGCCGGATTAACAATAAAAATTGTTACCTTTGTCTTTTGAACAAACAAAAAGTGTTATGAAAAAACTCAGTATTCTCTTTTGCGCCGCTCTTGCTGCGCTGGCCGTACTCTCCTGCAGCAAAGAATCTAAGGAGGAGCCCGTCATCGCTCCCGATACGCAGGTGAACACGCTGTCCAACACCGCCGTTTCCCTCCTGAAGGAAGCGGATCCCAACTATTGGGGTGAATTCGCAAAAACCGCCCAGAGTCTTATTGCAGACCTCAAAACCATCCACGATGGTAATCTGGGTATGCTGGGCGTGAAAGCCGCCGTCGAAGGGGAAGAAGCACCCGAAGAAGCCTATACCCTGGACGAGGACATTGAAAATTGGTTCAGGGCCGTAGAAGACCGCGACAACGTCCGCTTCTTCATCACCACGACCAAACTCTCCCTCATCACCGGTGACATCACCGTAAGGGAGGTCGGCGAGGAAATCCCGAAGGACGCCATCGAGATTGTGCCGGAAGAGGGCAGCTACCGCGAGTTTGTCTATACCCGCTCGAAGAACCCCCTCAACCTCACCTATGTCTTCAACGGCAAGACCTATAAATTCCAGTTCGAAGCCGTGGATTCGGACAACAACACCCTCAAGAACTCCGAATATTCGGGTACCGGGTACTACACCACCAACCAAGACGGGAATGAAGTTTGGGTTGGCGACGGTCAATTTACAAGAATCAATCAGATCGCCTTCCCCAGCAAGGTGGCCCTCCACGTGACGGAGAACGGCGCCACCTTCATTGACGTTGCCATTTATCCGGAGGTGAAAGACACCAACTGGAACAGTTTCATCGAGTCGCAGCGCGACGAATTCTGCGCCAATGCCACCGTCCAGGTCCCCGGTTATACGCTCAAGGTTTCAGACGCCAAGTTCAATATCAGCGCACTGGCAGGCAAGATCGAGCTCTTCCACGGGAACAACAGCCTGATTGCCATCGACGGCGAGATTGAGTTCGACGCCCTCGCAGGAGATGCCGATCCCGGACTTCCCCCCGTCTTTGACGAGGACAGTGGCAACGACATCGTGCTGGGTCCCCGCAACAAGCGCGGCATTTATGTCGGCGATCATGAGATCGGTGAATATATCAAGGAGATCTATACGGTTGTCCAGAAAGTGCAAGGCAAAGTAAAGCTGATGGGCGGCAACGTCATCCTGGACGGGGTAGCCTACCCTCACCAGATTCTGAAACTCGCTACCCGTGAAACCTATATCTATGACGAAGATGACGCCCGTCGCTATGCCGCCAAACTGGCCCCTTACCTGCACGTGAACCTCTGCTACAACAACGGCAGCAGGGTGCAGTCCCAGCTAGTCTACCAGCCCATCAAGGAAGGTGAGCACGAGGTTCCGAAGACCGCGGCCGAACCCGCCTGGGTATGGACCTGGGGTCTGCTCTTCCCGGATCAGACCTTCAAGACCTTCGAGGAGCTGGGCGATAGCGAGGACTTCGACGCCGTCATCGGCCAGCTTGCCATCTGGATGGCCCACGGCAACGCCATCTTCTCGGAAGAAGATTCCGTTGAGCCTGAACCTCTCCATGAATAGTCTATGGCCTATTACGAACTGAACGAACAGGAACTCGGTCGCCGGGAATCCTTGTCGAAATTGCGTGAGCTGGGTATCAATCCATACCCGGCTCCGCTTTATCCCGTCAACGCCACCACGGCGGAAATCGCCGCCGGCTTCACCACGCCCGAATCCACCGGATTCCAGGACGTGTGCATCGCCGGCCGCATCATGAGCCGCCGCATTATGGGCGCCGCCTCCTTTATGGAACTCCAGGACAGCGAAGGACGCATCCAAGTGTACGTGAAACGGGATGAAATCTGCCCCGGAGAAGACAAGACGCTGTACAACACGGTGTTCAAGAAACTCCTGGATATCGGCGACATCATCGGCATCAAGGGTTTCGCCTTCTTCACCCAGACCGGCCAGCTCTCGGTGCACGCCAAGGAACTCACCGTCCTGTCGAAATCCCTCCGCGTCCTCCCCATCGTGAAGAGGGATGCCGACGGTACCGTACACGATAGCTTCGAAGACCCGGAACTCCGCTACCGGCAAAGGTATGTGGACCTGGTGGTGAACCCCCAGGTGAAGGATGTCTTCGTGCAGCGGGCCCGGATCATCGCCTGTATGCGGGAATGCTTCAACGAGGCCGGCTGCCTGGAGGTGGAAACGCCCATCCTGCAGCCCATCCCGGGCGGCGCCACGGCACGTCCTTTCATCACGCACCACAATGCGCTGGACGTGGATATGTATATGCGCATCGCCAATGAACTGTACCTCAAGCGCCTCATCGTGGGCGGCTTCCCCGGCGTATACGAGTTCGCCAAGAACTTCCGCAACGAAGGGATGGACAAGACCCACAACCCGGAGTTCACCTGCGTGGAGATGTACATCGCCTACAAAGATTACCTGTGGATGATGGAATTCACGGAGAAGATGCTCCAGAAGGTGGCCGAGGCTACCGGCGGCGTAAAGAAAGTCATCGGCGGCAAGGAAATCTCCTTCGAAGGACCGTTCCGCCGCCTCAGGATCCTGGACGCCATCAAGGAGTTCGCCGGAGTTGACGTGAAGGGGATGAATGAAGAAGAGCTCCGCGCCGTGTGCAAGAAGCTCAACGTAGAAGTGAGTCCGGAAATGGGGGTGGGGAAACTCATCGACGCCATCTTCGGGGAATACTGCGAACACAATCTCATCCAGCCCACCTTCATCATCGACTACCCGGTGGAGATGTCTCCGCTCACCAAGCGCTGCCGCTACGACGACACCCTCACCGAACGCTTCGAGCTGTTCGTGAATGGCAAGGAACTGGCCAACGCCTACAGCGAGCTCAACGACCCCGTCGACCAGCTGGACCGCTTCGAGGAGCAGGCCGCCCTCAAGTCCAAAGGCGACGACGAAGCGATGTACGTGGACTACGACTTCGTGCGCGCCCTCGAATACGGGATGCCGCCCACCAGCGGTATCGGCATCGGCATCGACCGCCTCACGATGTTTATGACGGGGCAGGAAAGTATCCAGGACGTATTATTCTTCCCTATGATGCGACCAGAGAAGTGGTAATCACATCGGCACAGAATCCTCGAATCAAGAATCTGCTCCTGCTGCAGGAAAAATCCAAAGCGCGGCGGGAGCAGGGTCTTTTTGTGGTGGAGGGCCAGCGCGAGCTGGAGCACTGCCTCGAAGGCGGCTTCCAGGTGAAGACAGTGTTTGTTTGTCCGGAAATTCTTTCTTCGACGGAGGGTGCACTGCTCCCGTCGGCGAAAAATAAGGCCGATGCCTCCGGGAGCAGCACACCCTCCGTCTTCGAAATTCCTCCGGAAATCTACCGGAAGGTCGCTTACCGCGATTCCACGGAGGGAATTATCGCGGAGGTGGAATACAAGGCGCGAAGCCTCAACGACCTTCAGATCCCGGAGAATCCCCTCGTCGTGGTGCTGGAATCCGTGGAGAAACCCGGCAACCTGGGGGCGGTCTTAAGGAGCGCCGACGCAGCCGGGGCCGATGCCGTCCTCATCGGCGACCCCCTCACGGACCTGTACAACCCCAACCTCATCCGCGCTTCCATCGGGGCCGTGTTCACCGTTCCGGTGGTGGCGGCACCCTCGGCCGAAATCATTCCCTGGCTGCAGGCGCGCGGCATTCAGATCCTCACAGCCCAGCTGCAGGACTCCTCCCTGTATTACGACGTGGATATGCGCCGCGGCACGGCCCTGGTGATGGGCACCGAGTCCACGGGCCTCACGGAGGCCTGGCGCAAGGCGGCATCGGCCCACATCCGCATTCCGATGCTGGGCCGGCTGGACAGCCTCAACGTTTCCGTATCGGCCGCTATTCTTCTGTTTGAAGCCGTTCGTCAGCGGCAGTAGACATCCGCTCCAAGAAACACTCCACGGTGTTTTCCATCAGGCAGGCGATGGTCATCGGACCCACGCCGCCGGGGACGGGCGTGATGGCCCCGGCGATGGGCGCCACGGCGTCGAAGTCTACGTCCCCGCAGAGCTTTCCCGTGAGCGGATCGCGGTCCATTCCTACGTCAATCACCACGCAGCCGGGAGAAACCATATCGACCCCCATCATCTTCGCACGGCCGGCGGCCACCACCAGAATCTCCGCCTGACGGGTGACCGAAGGCAGGTCCACCGTACGCGTATGACAGAGGGTGACGGTGGCGTTCGCGTCCAGGAGCATCTTCGCGACGGGCAGGCCCACGATATTGCTGCGGCCGATGACCACCGCCCGCTTCCCCTTCGGGTCCACGCCGGCGGCTTCCAGAAGCTTCATAATGCCTTTCGGGGTGCAGGGCGCCATATGCGGGGTCTTCTGCCAGAGGCCCGCAACGTTATAGGGGTGGAAGCCGTCCACATCCTTCTCCCGGGCGATGGTCTCGATGACGCGCGCCTCGCCGATGTGCTCCGGGAGGGGCAGCTGGACCAGGATGCCGTCTACGTCTGGGTCGGCATTCAGATTGCCGATGACTGCAATGAGGTCCTCCTCCGGGATGCTCTCCGGGAACACGAGCGTGGTGTTCCGGATGCCGCACGCCTCGCAGGCCTTGGCCTTGTTGCGCACATATACCACGCTGGCGGGGTCCTCCCCCACGCGGATGACAACCAGGTGCGGCACGCGGCCGTACTGCTCCGGGAAACCGGCCACCTGCTCCTTCAGGGCCTCCTTCAGCGAGGCCGATATCGCTTTTCCATCGATGATGTTCATAGTACAAAGTTACGCAAAAATGTGTATATTTGTACGAATATGAGACCTTTGTACTTAACCAATACCCTTACCCACAGTAAGGAACTGTTCAAACCCATCCACGAAGGCCACGTGGGAATGTACGTGTGCGGCCCCACCGTTTACGGAGACGCCCACCTGGGCCACGCCCGGCCCGGCGTCACCTACGACGTCCTTTTCCGCCTGCTGAAATACCTGGGCTACAAAGTGCGCTATGTGCGCAACATCACGGACGTAGGCCATCTGGAGCACGACGCGGATGAAGGCGAGGACAAGATCGCGAAGAAGGCCCGGCTGGAAGAGCTGGAGCCGATGGAAGTGGTCCAGTACTATACGGAGCGCTATCACGAAGCAATGCGGGCGCTGAACGTGCAGTCGCCTTCCATCGAGCCCCGGGCATCGGCCCACATCATCGAACAGATCGAGATGGTGAAGGCCATCCTTGCCGCCGGCTACGCCTACGAAAGCAACGGGAGCATCTATTTCGACGTCCGGAAATACAACGAGAAACACCATTACGGCGTGCTGAGCGGCCGGAATCTGGATGATACCCTGGAGGGGACCCGGAGCCTGGACGGACAGAGCGACAAACGCGCGCCGTTCGATTTCGCCATCTGGAAAAAGGCGGAGCCGCAGCACATTATGCGCTGGCCCTCCCCCTGGGGCGAAGGCTTCCCCGGCTGGCACCTGGAGTGCTCGGTGATGGGAAAGAAATACCTGGGAGAGGAGTTCGACATTCACGGCGGCGGAATGGACCTGATGTTCCCGCACCACGAATGCGAAATCGCCCAGAACGTAGCCTCCCGCGGCACGCAGGGCGTGCATTACTGGGTGCACAACAATATGATCACCATCAATGGCCAGAAGATGGGGAAATCCCTCGGAAACTTCATCACGCTGCAGGAGTTGTTCAAGTCCTACAGCCCGATGACCATCCGTTTCTTCATCCTCCAGGCCCACTACCGCAGCACGCTGGACTTCTCGAATGAGGCCCTCCAGGCCGCGGAAAAGGGGTTGGGCCGATTGATGGCCGCGTGGAGAGCGTTACCCGCCGTTGCCGGAGGGAACACTCCCTCAGTCGCTGAAAAGAAGGCCGATGCTCCTTCGGGAGTGTCCGCCTCCGTCTCCGCCCTCTGGGACAACGTGCTGGAGGCTTTGTGCGACGATCTGAACACCCCGATAGCCATCGCCCACCTGTTCGACGCCGTGAAACTCATCAACGCCGGCGGGCTCACGGCGGCCGATGCAGCCTCGCTCAGGCAGCTCTTCGACGAAGTGGTGGGCGGCGTGCTGGGGCTCCGCGATGAGGAGGCCGATGCTTCCGGCAAGGCGCAGAAAGCCCTGGACGGCGTGATGCAGCTCGTGCTGGATGCCCGGAAGAAAGCCCGCGAGGAAAAGAACTGGGCGGAAAGCGACCGTATCCGGGACTTCCTGGCCGGCTATGGCATTACCGTGAAAGATACCAAAGACGGCGCAACCTGGACACTGGAATGAAATTTATCTCTTGGAATGTGAACGGCCTCCGCGCCGTGGCCGGAAAAGGCTTTGCGGACATCTTTGCAGAGTTAGACGCGGACTTCGTGTGCCTGCAGGAGACCAAGCTTCAGGCGGGTCAGCTGGACCTGGAGTTCCTGGGCTATGAATCCTATTGGAACTACGCCGACAAAAAAGGCTACTCCGGCACCGTCATCTACACCCGGCTCACGCCGCTGAGCGTCCGCTATGGGATGGGTGTGGACGAACACGACCACGAAGGGCGGCTCATCACCCTGGAATACGACAAATTCTTCCTCGTAAACGCCTATGTCCCCAATTCCCAGGACGGCCTCCGGCGGCTGGACTACCGGATGCGCTGGGAGGACGAGCTCAGGAAGTATTTATCGGCCCTCCCGAAACCCGTCGTCTTCTGCGGAGACCTCAATGTGGCGCACGAGGAAATCGACCTGAAGAATCCCGACACCAACCACTTCAACGCCGGCTTTTCCGACCAGGAACGCGGGAAATTCAGCGAGCTGCTGGGCGCCGGATTCATCGACACCTGGCGCTTCCAGCATCCCGGCGAGGCGAAATACTCCTGGTGGAGCTACCGGATGGCCGCCCGCGAAAGGAACGTGGGCTGGCGCATCGACTATTTCCTGGTATCGGAGTCGCTCCGGGAGGCCATTGCCGCCACGGACATCCTGAACGATGTTTTCGGCTCCGACCATTGCCCTGTGGAACTCATCTTAAACCTATAAAAAGCTATGCAGAAACTTAACTTCAAACAAACCCTCGTGGACGCCTTCAACCTGGGCATCGCCAACATCCTGAACCTGCTGCTGACGGCCCTCCTGTGGATCATCACCGTCTGGATTCCGTACCTGAACGTGGGTACCACCATCGGCTTCTTCAAGATCATCGTCGCCCTGAGCAAGGGTGAGGAAATCAAGCCCACCAGCATCTTCTCCAAGGAGAACTACAAGGGCCTGGGCGACTTCTTCCTGCTCTTCGGCCTGCAGACCGCCGGCATCATCGCCGCCGCCATGCTGTTCGTCGCTCCCATCGTGAGCCTGGCCTGGCAGTTCGCCTTCTACTTCTTCGTGGACAAGAAGGTCTCCCCGCTGAAAGCCCTCGCCCTCAGCTACGACACCACCTGCGGTGAGAAGTGGACCCTCTTCTTCCTCTATCTGGTGTTCGGCCTGATTATCAGCGTCGTGTGCTCCCTGCTGGCCCTCGTTCCCTACATCGGCGGCATCCTGGCCTTCGCGGCCGTTATCGCCTGCATCGCGATCGTGATGGGTCTGGAGGCCGTGCTCTACAAGCACTTCTCCGCCAAGGCCGAGGCTCCCGCCGCCGAATAAACGGCCGGAGTAGTTGAACTACACCGTGGGCTCCCGCTATTGGGGGCCCGCGGCTTTATTTTACCAGCTGAACGGCGCCGAAGACTCCCAGGGAGATGGCCAGGAGGATGGCCCCGGCCAGCAGCACGCCGCCCAGGACGGCTATGGTGCTTTTCCGGAAGTTCATATTCAGGATACTGGCGGCCAGCATCCCGGTCCAGGCGCCGGTGCCGGGCAGCGGAATGCCCACGAACAGGAACAGGGCCCAGTAGAGGCCCCGGCCGGCCTTGGCTTCCAGCTTCTGGCCGCCCTTTTCGCCTTTTTCCAGGCACCAGGTGAAAAAGCCGCCGATATACCGTTTGTCCTTGCCCCATTCCAGCACGCGCCGGGCGAACAGGAAGATGAACGGAACGGGCAGCATATTGCCCAGCACCGCCACGATGATGGACGGCACCAGGGGCAGTTCCATACCCACCGCATAGGGAACGGCTCCGCGAATTTCGATAAGCGGAACCATTGCAATCAGGAATACCCAGAAATACTTTTTCATCGGTCTGTAAAAGTGGGGGTGTTGGCGGCGATGAGGGCCCGGATTTCTTCCTTGGCGTCCCGCCAGCGGGGGATGTCTATCTTGGTGCCGATTACCTCCACCACTTTGGCGGCGATGATGGAGCCCACCTCACCGCAAACTTTCAGCGGCATTCCCAGCGAATGGGCGTAGAGGAAACCCGCGGCATAGGTGTCTCCGGCACCGGTGGCGTCGATGGGCGTAGCGGGCCAGGGCTCGATGAAGTGGTACTGGTCTCCGGACTTGACCATAGACCCGGCCTTGCCCACTTTCACCACGGCAATCTTGCAATGCTTTGCCAGTTCGCCGATGGCCTCCTGCGGCTCCATCTTGGTAAAGGCCTTGGCCTCGGTCTCATTGGCGAAAACGATGTCCACGTAGTTCTCCACCAGGTTGTGGAAGAAGGCGTCGTTGGATTCCACCACGTTGTAGGAGGCCATGTCGATGGAGATGGTGCAGCCGGCCTGCTTGGCCAGCCGGGCCGCTTTGGAGATGAGTTCCTGGTTCTGCACCAGGTAGCCTTCGATGTGGAAGTAGTCGTAGCCCTGGAACTGCTCCAGGGACAGGTCTTCCGGTCCCAGTTCCAGCGTCGCGCCCATATAATCGGCGAAAGTACGCTCTGCATTGGCGCCCGTGATGAAGACCATGCATCGGCCCGAAGACTTCTGGCTGTAAAGCATCTGCGCCTTCACGCCGTACTGCTCCATCGTGCTCTTGAAGAGGTTTCCGAGGTCGTCGTTGCCGATCTTTCCGAGGAAGGCCGACGGCATCCCGAAGATGGCCGTGCAGGTGATGGTGTTGGCGGCGCTCCCGCCCGGGACGTACTTCACGCCGTACTGCTTGAGGTCTTCCCAGATGCGGTCGCCGGTTTCCATATCCACGTGCTGCATACTGCCCAGCGGAAGATGGAACTTCTTGAGGAGGGTGTCGTCCGGGAGGACGGCAAGGATGTCGGTGAGGGCGTTGCCGATGCCAAGGATGGATTTCATAGGGCCGATGCGAGTTTAACTCACAAATTTAGCCATAATTTGACAATTTTCCATTACCTTTGTTACTGGATGAAAAAGAAAGTTTTCAGGTATGTTTTCTGGGCGGCCGTCGCGGCCGTTCTGGTGTGGCTGTGCCTGAGGAACATCGACTGGGCGGCCTTCTGGACGGCCTTGCAGCAGTGCCGATGGTCCTATGTCCTGTTGTCTATGTTCCTGGGCGTGGCATCCCTTTTCATCCGCGCTCTCCGCTGGCAGATGCTCCTGAAGCCCCTGGACCCCTCCGTCTCGCTCGTCACCTGTTTCAACGCCTACAACATCGGGATGGTGGTAAACCTGGCCGTTCCGCGCGCCGGGGAGCTGGCCAAGATGGGCTGCGTGGTGGGCCATTCCTCCAAGGATGCCGATGGGAAGCGTCTTTTGGGGGCCGATAAAGTCATCGGCACCATCGTTACCGAACGCGTGTGGGACCTGCTGTTCGTGGGCCTGATTACCGTTGTCGTGGTCCTCTCCCGCTGGGGGGACTTCGGGGACTTCGTCTCCGGGCTGTTCGGCGGGGGCAGCGCCCTGAGCTGGGTGCTGTGGGGCGTGCTGGCCCTGGTGGCCGTGCTGATTCCCCTGCTCTGGTTCCTCCGGAAAAAGGGCGGTTTCTGGGCACGGACTTGGGAGTTCGTCGCCGGCATCGGCAAGGGTATCGGCTCTTTCCGGCATATGGAGAAAGGCTGGCTCTTCCTGCTCTATACCCTCATCATCTGGACCTTCTACTGGCTGATGAGCGCCTGCATCCTGTGGGCCCTGCCGCTGCTGGAAGAGCGGACGCTGCTGGATGCCCTGTTCCTGTCGCTGGTGGGGACCATCAGCACCATCGTGCCGGTTCCCGGCGGCTTCGGCGTGTACCACGGGATGGTGGCCGGCGCTATGCAGGCCGTCTGGAAAGTCCCGCTGGATCTGAGTATGGTCTATGCCGTCCTCAATCACGAGTCCCAGGTGATCGTACACGCGCTCTGCGGCCTGGGGTCCTACCTGCACGAGAGCTTTTTCCGCCGGGGCCGATGAAACGTTTCGCCCTCATAGGACATCCGCTGGCCGGGTCCCTTTCTCCGGTGCTGTTTTCCGCCGCCTATGACGGGCGCTACCCCTATGATTTGTTGGATTATCCGGCCTTCGAAGACGCCTGGATGGCGTTTTTGGAAGAAGGTTATACGGGGATCAACGTAACGGCGCCCTTTAAACAGGATGCCTTTGCTGCGGTGGACCGGCTCTCCCCGGCCGCCCGCCTTACCGGCGCCGTGAATCTGGTAGTCCGCCGCGGCGGAGCGCTCTGGGGCTACAACACGGATGTGGATGGCGTGCAGGGAGCGCTGGGATCTCCGGTCGGACATTCAGCCCTGGTGGTGGGCACCGGCGGCGCCGCGCGGGCGGCCGTCGCAGCCTGCCTTCAACTGGGGTGTGAGGTTACCGTAGCGGGACGTTCTCCGGAAAAGGTTTCCGCCCTGGCTGCTGCTTTCGGCTGCTCCGGCTGCGATCTGGGCGCCTGCGGCGCTCTACAGCCTTCGCTGGTGGTTTATTCGCTGCCTTCTTCCGCCCCGGTGCCTTCCGGCCTGCCGCTGGCCGATGCCCTTGTGCTGGAAGCGGAATACAAGCGCCCTTCGTTGGACCAGGTCCAGTGCCGCCGGTACATCAGCGGCCGGCAGTGGCTCCTGTGGCAGGCGATGGCCGGCTATAAGCTTTTCACCGGAGAGGAGCCTTCGTTAGAAAAAATGTCCGCGGCCCTGTAGGGAATTCCCGCATTTATTCGTATCTTGCAGAGACGTTTACAGGACGCCCTTGTTTTTAAATTATACGTATTATGTCACTGAACAAAGTTATGCTGATCGGTAACGTTGGAAACGACCCCGAAGTACGTTACCTTGAGTCCAATCCCCAGAATCCCGCCGGCGCCGTGAAGGTTGCCACCCTCCGCCTGGCCACTACGGAACGCTACCGCGACCGCAGCGGCGAACCGCGTGAAAACACCGAATGGCACAATGTGGTCGTTTGGCGCAATAACGCAGATGTAGCGGAGAAATTCGTGCACAAGGGCTCCCAGATCTACATCGAAGGCAAACTGCGCACCCGTCAGTGGACGGACCAGACCGGCAACAAGCGCTACACCACGGAGGTAGTGGCCGATGTCCTCCAGCTCCTGGGCAAGCGCCCGGACGGCGAAGGCGCCGGCCAGCCGGCTCCCACGCCTTCTTCCGGCTATCAGGGCGGTTACGCCCCTGCGCCTGCATCGGCCCCCGCTCCTCAGCCCGCCGCTTACGCTCCGGCCACACCTGCGGCTCCCGCCGCTCCGGCCCCGGCGCCCGTGAGCCCGGACTACAACGGCCCCATCCCCGCGCCCGAAACCTCGGACGACCTGCCGTTCTAAGCAGGAGGCCCCCAACGGCGCTGGTTCCCACAATAAATGGCGCAGGTCTCATTTTTAGCGAGAGGCCTGCGCCATTTTATAATCGTTAAAGCGGGCGAAGCCCGGCGGCACGCTTGACGCTTGAATTTGTGCCAACCTTCCCCCTTCGGGTGGGTGATCAGGCTGGAACGGGCAATTTGGCTGAATCATAAGAATCCTATTCGCTCCGCGGCTTTTCCTGCGACGATCTTACCTTGATTTCTAGCCCATTTCCAGGGTAAGATTGCAGCATCGTGCCATCTAAGGCACGATGAGGGCTTCCTGCGTGCTTAAGAATGTCAGCCATAACAATCAAAAGCACGCCATACCCTCCTGGCGTGCTTAAGATGGTCATTATGACGGAACCCCCCGGGGAAACCTTATTCTTTCACCAGATAGAAATAGGTAGAGACGTGGCGCTCGCCGGTGTGGTCGTAGCGCTTGTTGTCCACGGGGTAGTTCACCACGTGCGTGGAAGGATCCCCCTGCCCTGCGACGCAGAGCGTGGAAGAGCCGCCGCCGTCCATATTGATGGCATCCTTCGGGTGGAAGTTCTCCTCCAGGAACAGGGTGAGTTCCCGGGCCGACATCCCTTCGCTCACGCCGGGCCGCCGGCCGTCCACCACTACCATCAGCAGGTGGCCGTTGTCTGTAAGCGCCACGGCGGTGCGGGGATGCCGCACTCCCTGGTGCCGGACGGGATCTTCGTAGTTCAGTTTGGCGATTTCAGCGGCCGTATGGAAACCGGCGAAGGAAGCCCCCACGGGCTGGTGGTCCGCGATGAGCATCGGGGCGCTGGTATAGATATTCGGCCAGGCCGATGCTGCATACAGCTGACGAAGTTCGGAAAGCGAACGTCCCTTGCCTTCATAGGCAATCTCCACCGTGCGTCCGTCGGCCGACGTATAGATGGCCGCCTCGCTTTTCCAGTTGGGGACGGGGCTTGTCATCACGGTGTTGTAGGGCATATTGGAAATGAGTTCGCCGTCCACCTTCACCACCACCGAAGTGCGTTCATAGGCGGCGTTCATCGAGACCAGGGCATCGTACTTCCGCAGCACGTCCGAGGCCACGCCGACGTCCTCCCCGGCCATTGCGTACCGGAAGGAGAAGCCTGGCTGGTTGAGGTCGCAATCGGCCACGAAAATCTGCTGGGCGCTGCCGGAGACGGGCTCCATACCGCGGAACTCCATATAGTTCAGGCCCGGCGTCACTTCCGTCACCGTCCACTGGCCGTCGGCGGGCCTGTAGGCGAACTTCGCCACCCGCTCGAGAAGGTAGGTGCGGACATCGGCCCACTTATAGTACGGGAAGCCCTCCAGCTGGCCGAAATGCGCTTCCTCGCCGTTCAGGAGCAGTTTCACCAGCACGTCGCCGCCCTTTTTCTTCGGCTTGTAGAACACGAACTGCAGGTTCGTGGCCTTGGGCGAACGGAAACTCTGGAACCAGTACACCAGCTCGTCGTTGTCGGAGGGAACCGTGTCGAATCCGTCGATGTCCATCACCATCAGCAGGGACATCAGCACGTGGTCGTGGCCGAAGCGGAGGTGCGCGCCCCGCTGACCGGAGGCGAGGGCTTCATCGGCCTTCCGGACGATATCCTCCACGACGGAACTGTTGGGCGTGCGGTACTTGATGTACTCGCGGAAGCGGTCGTAGTTGTCGGTCTCCCACAGGATGGCGTATTCCTCCTTGGTTACGAGCCCGCTCACGTCCAGTCTCTCCTCCTCCGGAATGCTGTTCATACCGGCGATGAACATATAAATGTTGAAGAAGGCGTTCCAGGGAGTATAGGAGGCCAGCCCGGCATCCGGATCCTTGAACAGGCGGCCCAGTACGGTCCTGTACTGGGGGAACTTGCGCAGGAAGAAGGCCTCCGGCGATTCCGCATAGGGGAAACGCGTGGCAGGACCCTCATAGCGGAAAGGATTGTTCTTATCATTGGGACGGGTGGCATTCATATCCAGGATGCTCTGATGCGCGTAAATCTCCGTCTTGGGCGCCACGCGGGACAGTTCGGCGCAGCACGAGGACATACTGAGTATTGAGCGCTCGGAAGCGCTGGAGCAGGCGTCCACCTTGCTTCCCTTGCCGAAGACCGTGGGAAAGCTCTTCACCATCGTCCGGGCGATGTACTGGTGCTGCTGCCAGCCCAGCGGCGTTAGGTCGCCCACGCGGTAGCGCACGATGTCCCAGAAAGGCTGCAAATCGGCCAGGAGCTTCTCTCCGTAAGGGGTGAGGTTCCCTTCCTTCTGCCCCCGGGCGAGCATTTCCAGGAGGACGGTATAGGCCCTGGCGGTATAGGCATAGCGGGAGCCGTGCCTGCCGTAATGGCCGATGTAAACCGCCTCATAGCCCTTCGGGGCCGGCGTAGCAGCCTTGGGGCTTTGGTCATAGACGCAGTCCAGGCCGGAAGACTTGTTCCAGTCATTGAGGACTTCTTCGCGCACGTTCGTACGCTGGGCCGATGCGGCCAGGGCCAAAAGGAGGCCGATGCTTACGAGCAGTATCCTTTTCATATCAGTATCTGACTGTAATTACGATGGGACAATGGTCCGAGAGATCCTGTGTGCCCTCGGTGAGGACCTGGGCGCTTTCCACCGTCACGGGGGCGGCATCCTTGAAAGCGAAGATGTAGTCGATGCACTTCCTCAGGTTTTTGGACGAATAAGTGTTGGCTGTTCCGGAAAGGAGCGTCCAGCGGGTCTTGGCCAGCTGGATCACATCGCTCTCCGGCTCCACATTGAAGTCCCCGCACAGGAAGACGGGCTTTTTACTGTTTTTATAGACAGCCGCGAACCAGTCATTGAGGGTCTTCATCTGCGCAAGGGCGGCTTCCGGGCTGCGATGATCCAGGTGCGCGGAGGCGAAAACGCACTCCTCCGTTTCAACGACGGCCGCGCTGCGGGGCTCGGCCCCCTCCCCTTTCGGAAGCGCGATGCGGTAGCGGTGTATGATGCGGCTGGGGGTGACCACGCTGTTTCCATAGGCTCCGCCCTGGTAGGCCATCGCCCGGGCGAAGTAATAGTGCCAATCGGCCCCCAATGCCTGCGCCAGGTCCTTCACTTGATAGGCGTAGTGCCGCGTGGTGAGACTGTCCGTCTCGTTCAGGCCCACGTAGCGGGCGCCGCTCCGGTTGATGAGTGCGGCCACGCCTTCTGTGCTGTTTTCCATATACTTGCCGAAAACACCCACGTTGTAGGTCATCAGCGTAAGCCGCTGCGGCCCCTTTGCTGCCTTCTGGCAATTCCCGCAGGAGAGCAGCGCAAGCAGCAGGAGGGGATATAGGTAGAAATGCTTCATAGTTTTACAAATATAAGAAGAATCAGCGAAAGAACGCAGTCAAGAAATCTATTATGTTTGGCATTTCAGGTGAATATTAGTAATTTTGCTGAAAGATATGGCAAGAATCCTCGATAAAAAACAGACAAAAGAGCCCGGCCGCAGCGAAAAAGAAGCAGCCTGGCAGACTGCGATAGGAATCCAGGCAGCCGACGGACTGAGAGCGTCGGAGTACATTTGGCAGCTGTCGCAGAAAAACATAAACGGGAAAATCAGCATCGGCGAGTTAAAGGAGCAGCTGAATAATTACTATTTGGAAAGAAATATTCATGATGCAGGGGATCCAGAAAAAGAAGAAGCAGATAAAGTTGCTGCAAATATCACTGGAATTCTCCTATCAGAAACGTTTGATTTAAGTGCAGTTGGCCTTGCTTCACTGCACAAGGAAATCTATAATGGCGTATATGAAAACGCCGGCACGCCAAGAGAGATCGAGGTATCAAAAAAAGAATGGGTTCTGGGCGGCGACATACTATCATTCGCAAGTCCGGAAAAAGTAATCTACTCCCTGGAACAATGTCTAGAAAAAGAGCGCCAATATAGATACGACCCATCGGATTCAGATGAAATGATCGCACATCTGGTCGCCTTCATCTCTAAAATCTGGCAGATATGCCCTTTCGGAGAAGGAAACACACGCTTCACGGCAGTATTAACCCTCCTGCACCTGCGCAAATTGGGGATTTGTTACAAAATCGATACATTTAAAAATGATTCATGGTACTTCCATAACGCGCTCGTAAGGGCAAATTACAGGAATATTGCGAAGAATATTGACTATGAACCCGTCTATTTGGAGCGGTTTTTCCGGAATTTACTGCTGTCAGAACAGTGGGATTTGAGAAACCGGTACGTCCATGTCCGTCCGGCAGCCGAGTGGAGTACGCAATCGAAACTAAACGACAATACAAGCGCAGGACAAGAAGAGGATAAGAACGATACAAGAAAAGTAAAAGGAAAGGACAGGAAGAAGGAAAGTAAGGCGGAAGATATCGCTGAGATCACCCGTCAAGAACCTGTAAATTACCCCGATTCGCAGCCAATTACAGTCGAAAATCGCACAAAAACAGACAAAAAAATAATTAAGGCCCGGCCAAAAGAAAAGAGCCTGGAGAACACGAACTTGCTCTTCCTGCTTGTGGCAATCGGAGAGGAATTCTTGTCTGTAAAAGAGATTATGGAGCACCTGCACCTCAAGGGAAGGGACAACTTCCTTAAATTATATCTCAATCCTGCCGTAGTAGACGGGATAGTATCATTATTATATCCCCAATCTCCCCGTCACCCCAGACAGAAGTATCTTCTTACGCAAAAAGGGCTGGATCTCCTAAACACGATAAAACCCGAAATGAGGGCCCGAATTGAGCGTCATCTTGCCAAAGAGAACGCTTAAGGCAGGATCAATTCTGATACAAAATTGCATATCGGTTTTGATACATCCCTTCAATAATCTACTGATTATCAATGCGTCGAAATGACGTACCCGCAACGCCCAGTTAGCACAGAAAACATGGCTCCGACCCGCCCGAAACAAACTTGTTTCATCATGGCGGACTCGGGCATAATCGCTATACTTTTTCCAGCCAGGCCCTGGGAACCCGGGCCCGCGCGAACAGACAGTTCAGAAGCCCTACCACCACGTAGATTCTCCCCTGCAGTTCCAGCACGTAACCCTCCACGCCTTTGAGGGCGCCTTTGGTTACACGCACCCTTTCCCCCACAGATAGGGGCTTGTCCATGAGCCCGCCTTCCTCGATGGATGCGTCCAGCACCCTGCGGAAATCTTCCATGCATTTGTCGGCCACGAACATGAGCTGATGCGTGGCGCAATCGTTCATAAGACTGGCGTTCACGCCGTATAGATGAACCAGACTCAGCGCCTCGAGCTTGGTGGCGCGCAGGAACACGAAACTGGTAAGAACAGGCTCCTCGACCATAGCGCCGCCGCGACTGGAACGCCGCACCCTGGTTGGCACAAAGCTCTCTACGCCAAGTTGCGTGAGCCGGTTCCTTACTCCCAGCTCCGCTCCGTGACGCGTCTTTGCCACAAACCAATATGCTTTCTGCTCGGTCATCGGCCCGCTCCGCTAAAACTTCTTGCCGGTAACGATGCTCAGGAAAGTGAGCCCGAGCACCTTTATGTCAAACCAGACGGTATGGTTCCTCAGATAGTACAGGTCCAGGTCCAGCCTCGTGAGCATTTTGTCCATGGTATCGGTGTAGCCATTGTACAGGGTCGCATAGCTGGTAACGCCGGGGCGGATCTGGAACAGGTAGTCGTACCGGGGGTTATAACGCTTGATCTGATCGATGAAAAACTGTCTTTCCGGCCTGTATCCGATGAACGACATATCGCCCTTCAGCACATTCCAAAGCTGGGGCAGTTCGTCCAGGTGGTGCGCCCTCAGGAAGCGGCCCACCCGGGTGAGACGGGGATCTTCCATACCGGAATAAAGGGCAGGCGTGCCTGAAGCTTCGGCATCGGTCCGCATCGACCGGAATTTATAGATACGGAACGGCTTGCCGCCACGACCGATCCTCTCCTGTACAAAGAGGACAGGACCACCGTCCTCCCGCTTGATCAGAAGGGCGCAAACCGCTATCACGGGCGAGAAAATAAGCAGCAGAAAACCGGACAGGCCAATATCGAAACTACGTTTGACCATATGACCCAGCAGGGACATCCTGTCGCGCTGCTGGACACTGTCCTGAACTTCCCCCTTATCCCCGGAATCCCTGGCAGAATCTTGTCTCTCCATGACGGTACGGGGAAAAAACACACCGTCCACGCCGCCGAAACGCCACTGCAGTTTCTCCAGGTCATCGTCGGTTTTGCAGGCATACACCACATAATCCCGGATAACGCGGCCGTTCATCTGGGGACTCCTGGAAAGCAGGCCGATCACGTCGTACCCCTCCTTTTCCAGTTCCTGGGCCAGGTTCTGCGCCGCCTCGTCCGTTCCGGCCACGAGCGCAGTTTTGCGCGAAGCCATCTGCGAGGGGTTGGGGCTGTGACCGGACAGCAGCCTGGATGCCACCCTCAGGTACGAAAGGGCGCCGCCGGTGAGGATCAGGTCCAGGAGCATGATGAGCACGTACTGAAGCATCTGCGGGAAAGACACCAGCCCCACGGCCAGCGTTATCACAAGGACGGCTTCCTTGATGAGGATGGCCGTCATCACCCTGGCGATGGACCTTACAGTGGCATATTTTTTCACGTCCCGGCTGCATTCGGAGATCAGGATGCCGGAAATTGTGCCCACGGCCGCAGCCGCCAACCACTTGAACACGAGCGTAGTAAAGCCGGGAATGGGCTCCGAGGTCCATCGGATCACGAGGACGGAGACAAGGGAGGCGATCAGCGACAGCAAAATGTCCTGAGAAATTGAAAAAGAGATATAGTAACGCTTCTTCATATAAATATCAGACAAATATAGCGTTTTTTCGCCGTTTTGGGGCTATTAATTTGCATTTTTTGCGAAGAAGCAGTAATTTTGCGCTCCAATGGAAACCCTTTCCATAGGAGCCTTCCCTGGGATGCTTCAGACAGTCCCAGCGGCGGAGCCGTATTTGAAAGACAACAGAAAATGAGCAGAATGAAAAAACTATTCGGCGTAACACTTGCCTTCTTCCTGTCCTGCGCCTTTGCTGCCGCACAGCCCGTGAAGTTCAGTCACGAAGGCCGCTTCTATGCGGGACTGCAGCTGGGGCCCATGCTCAACATCAATGAGAACCACTTCACCTACAAGGAGAACGGGAAGACGCTGGGCCTCATCACCTACCAGGTGGGCCTGGTGGGAGGATACGACGTCAATGACATCCTGGGCCTGCGGCTGAGCGCCTCCTATGCCAAGAACGCCAGCGCCTGCAACAACAGGGAGACATCGGCCCGCGGCTTCTATCCCTACACCTTCAGCAGCGTGAATGTCTTTGCCGATGCCATCCTGGACCTCCACGGTCTCTCCGACCTTGCCACTCCCCTGCGGATAAAACTCTACGGCGGCCTGGGCCTCGGCCATTCGTTCGGGATGACGGATCCCCACCACCCCTGGCAGGACATCAGCGACCCCAATACGGTTTTCGGCTTCCGCCTCGGAGGAATTGTCGAATATAACATCAACCAGCACATCGGCCTGTTTGCCGACCTTTGCGGCGAAGCTTATACGGATAAATACAACGGCCTCATGCCCAGTGCGGAAGAACAGGCCAACAAATACGAAGGCTACGGCGGTTTCCCGCTGGATCTTCGCGGATTGGTATCATTTGGCGTATTATACAGGTTTAAATAAATGAAAAAGATTGCACTTATCGCAGCCGCCCTTTTCTCGCTCTGCATAGCGGCACGTGCCCAGGAGGAAGAGACCAAAGACTGCGGCAACTGGTTCGTGGGGGCCGGACTCGGAATGAATTTCGGCTTTGACGGTCAGCGCAATACGGACCGTTCCACTTCGCACAATGGCGCCGGTATCGCAAACGATATTTATTTCGGCTACTGGTTCAGCAACTGGGGCGGTTTCCGCGCCGGATTCCAAGGCCTTTCCATCTCCGACAAATTCACGGATTTCGGCTATAAGAGATATGAGTATCTCCACGGAGACATGCTCATCCGGGCCCACCGCAACATCATCCCCTACCTCCACCTTGGCTGGGCCAGGATAGACAACAGCGCCCTGGGCGGAGGGGCCGGTATCGCATTCCCGCTCTATGTAACCAAAAGGGTCGCCATTGTCCCGGACATCAAGGCTACTACATACAGCAGCCGCATTTATCAGGATTCCAAGAGTTTCCCCGCCCTTACCTTGAGCGCGACTTTAGGCGTAAGCATTAACCTCGGCAAGCCGGCCAGAAGGCCCACAACCATAACCGTTCAGCCTCAGCCCATCACCGTAGTGGTTCCCGAGGTGCGTCCGGAGGTTGTCCGCGACACCGTTGTCGTGGATAGAATCCCGCACAATCCCGCTTCTTCCCAGGCCCTCACCGGCGATCACGACACCGACCATCCGGTAATCACAACCATCAGCGCAGAAGCGCTCTTCGACACCAACAGTGACGTCGTACGTCCCGATGCCCAGGACACGCTCATGAATGTCGTGAACTGGATGAAGGAGCACCCCGGCAAGGGGATCATCGTGGAAGGCCACACCGACAGCGTCGGCGGCCGGGACTTCAACATGAACCTGTCGCTTCGCCGTGCCCAGAGCGTGAAGAACTTCCTCGTGCACTACGGCGCCCGCGCTTCGCTCATCAGCATAGACGGATATGGCTATTCCCGTCCGGTTGCGTCAAACGACACCCCGGAAGGCCGTCAGCGCAACCGCCGCGTCGAGGTGAGGCAGTGGTAAAGAATGAATCTCCACGACTGTAAGACCATCCAGCTGCCCATTATTCCGGACGAAAGGGGAAACCTGTCCTTCATCGAAGAGTGCAACCACATCCCTTTCCGGATTAAGCGGACCTACTGGTTATACGATGTGCCGGGAGGCGAACGCCGTGCAGGCTACGCCCTCCGCGCAACGGATGACTTTGTGGTAGCGGTGTCGGGCAGTTTCGATGTCCTCCTGAGCGACGGGACCGCCGAAAAGACCGTCCATCTGAACCGGTCGTACGAGGGGTTGTACATCCCCCGCGGAATCTGGCACGAATTCCGGAATTTCTCCACCAATTCCCTGGCCATGGTCCTGTCGTCGGAGCATTACGACGCCGCCCAGTACGTGCGCGGCACAGACGAACTGAAAGCGCTCAAGGCCGATGGTAAACTATAGCGTAAACGACTGCCCGATAATCGATTTGGGGAAAATCGAAGGGGAACGCCGGGGCAGCATCACCGTGGTGGAAAACGGCGGCGCGTTCCCCTTTGACACCAGAAGGGTCTATTACCTCTACGACGTGCCGGGAGGTTCTTCGCGCGGCGCACACGCCCACAAGGCCCTGTCGCAGCTGATCATTGCGGCCAGCGGTTCCTTCCGGGTCACGCTGGACGACGGCCGGTCCAGACGGACGTACTTCCTGAACCGTCCCTATCAGGGGCTGCTTGTCCGGCCGGGCATCTGGAGGGACCTGGACGACTTTTCCTCCGGCGCCGTATGTATGGTCCTTGCCTCCGACGTATATCAAAAGGAGGATTACATCCGCGATTATTCATCTTTCCTGAAGTATAAAAATGATACATCCGCTCGCTGACTGCCAGAATAGTTCCATTCCGGATTCCACTAAGGTCTGGCAGTACTGCGTCGTGCTGCCGAACGCCAGGATCGGGGAGCATTGCAACATCTGCGCCCATTGTTTCATAGAAAACGATGTGGTCATCGGGAACAATGTTACGGTCAAGTGCGGCGTTTCCCTGTGGGATGGCATCGTGATAGAAGACGACGTCTTTATCGGCGCCAATGTCACTTTCTGCAATGACAAGTATCCCAAGGCCGGAAACAAGGACTGGACCCCGCTGAGAACCGTCGTCAAAAAAGGAGCGGTGATCGGTTCCGGTTCCACGCTCCTGCCGGGGTTGACCATCGGTGAAGGCGCCATGGTGGGGGCCGGTTCGGTAGTGACCAAAAGCATTCCCGACGGCGAGCTGTGGTTTGGCAATCCCGCCCGTTTCATAAAAAAGACTGACGAGTGATTCCGTTTTTATCGCTAAAAGACGTTACGGCCCTCCACGGTGAAGAAATCCAGGAGGCCGTAGCGAAAGTCGTTGCGGGCGGCTGGTATCTCCAGGGAGAACAGAACGCCCTCTTCGAGCGGCACTATGCCCAGTATATCGGGACGAGCCACTGCGTGGGCTGCGCCAACGGCCTGGACGCCCTCATCTGGATCTTCCGCGCCTATATCGAACTGGGCGCGATGAAGCCGGGCGACGAAGTGATCGTGCCGGCCAACACCTACATCGCCACCCTTCTGGCCATCACGGAAAACGGGCTCAGGCCCGTTCTGGTGGAACCGCGCCCGGACACGTTGGAAATAGACGATGCCCGCATAGAAGAAGCCATCACGGACAGGACCAGGGCCATCGCCATCGTCCACCTTTATGGCCGGAATGCCTACACCGAAAAGATTGGCGCGCTGTGCCGGAAGTATGGCCTGAAACTGGTCGAAGACAATGCCCAGGCGCACGGTTGCCACGTTCCGGACGGCAGGCGGACCGGTTCCGTAGGCGATGCCGCCGGACATAGCTTCTATCCCGGCAAGAATCTCGGTGCCCTTGGCGACGGCGGCGCCGTAACTACCGATGATCCGGCCCTCGCCGATGCAGTCAGGACCCTTGCGAACTACGGAAGCCAGAAGAAATATATCTTCAAGTATACCGGGCGCAACAGCCGCCTGGACGAGATCCAGGCTGCCGTCCTGGACGTAAAACTGAAGTACCTTGAGGCCGATAACGCCCACCGCAAGGCCATCGCCGCCTGCTATTACGGGAATATACAGAACCCGCTGGTATCCATGCCGGAAAGACTTCCGGATGCGCAGAACGTGTACCATCTTTTCCCGGTATTCAGTTCCAGGAGGGATGAACTGCAGGCCTATCTGAAAGAAAACGGCGTGGGAACGCTCATCCACTATCCCATCCCCCCGCATAAGCAGGAGTGCTACAGGGAGTTAGCCCATTACAGCCTCCCGATTACGGAAAAGATCGCCACGCAGGAGCTGAGCATCCCCATCGGCCCCTGCATTTCACAGGCCGATGCCGCCGCGGTGGTATCCCTCATCAACAGTTTCTCCCTGTAAAGGAATGACCTCCCCCCGAGCAGAGGAATATCCTCTCGCCACGCTCATCGTACTCTTTTACAAACACGAAAAGTTTGTGGAGGATACCGTTGCCGGAGCCTTGGGACAAACCTATCCCAACCTGGAAATCATCTTTTCCGACGACCATTCCCCGGACGGTACCTTTGACGTCCTGAAGAAGGCGGTGGAAGGTTATACCGGCCCTCACAGGATCATCCTGAACAGGAATGAGCGGAACCTGGGGCTCGTACCCCATGTGAACAAACTCCTGTTCGAACTGTCTCACGGGGCGTATTTCTTCCTGAACGGCGGCGACGACATTTCTTTGCCCGAACGGGTGTCCATCGGCATGGATTATTTCCGGTCAGATCCCTCGATCACGGCCGTCACCGGGTCATACAGGACCATCGACGGCGACGGGAACGAAACAGGAGCGGGGATCCTGGAAAAGGACACACTCCTGAGGGTGGACGACAAACAGTATCTGCGGTCCGATTCCTTCATGACGGGCGGCGTCGCCCTGGCATTCCGGAAAGAAGTGCTGGACAGGTTCGGAAGGCTCTCCGACGACTGCCAGACAGAAGACAGCGTCCTGCGATTCCGCGCCCTGCTGACGGGCCCCGCGCTCCGGAGTGCCCGACTGCTGCTCAAATACCGGATTCACGGCGACAATTTAAGCCGGGACCTCCGTCATTTCGACACGCGCAGAATCGCGGCCCAGTACAGGGCCGATCTGGACCGTGCCAGGGAGTGGATCTCCCCGGCGTTGTATCAGGCCCTCGGGAGAAAAACGGACTGCTACACGCAATTGAGGCTGTTACAGGAGAAAAAAGCCAACAGCCCGGTGCTGTTCCGCCCCCTGTATTTACTCGCGGATAAGGGCATCCGCCTGCTCCACCTCTTCCGCTTCCTGTAGGTAAAATGCCAAGCGCCAACAACATACGCATCGCCAAGAATACGATGTACATGTACCTGAGGATGTTTGTCATCCTCCTGGTATCCCTGTATACCACCAGGATCGTCTTCAACGTCCTCGGGGTACAGGATTACGGCATTTACGGCGTGGTGGGTGGAATCATCGTCTTTTTCACCTTCATCAACAACAGCCTCACGGGAGCCACCCAGCGCTATATCACCGCGGAACTGGCCGAAGGCGACCTGGACTCGCAGCGCGAGGTGTTTTCCACCGCCATCGTATCCCACCTGCTGATCGGGCTCGTCATCGTCGTCCTTGGAGAGACCATCGGCCTGTGGTTCCTTAACGCCGTGATGAATATCCCGCCGGAGCGGATGGGAGCGGCCAACATCGTCTATCAGCTGTCCATCCTGTCAACGTTCTTCTCGGTCCTGCAGGCGCCGTTCAACGCCACCATCATCGCACACGAGAAGATGTCGGTCTACGCTTACTTCTCCATCTTCGACGTGCTCTTCAAGCTGGGCGTGGCCTTCCTCATCCGGGCCATCAGCGGCGACAAGCTCATCCTGTACGCCTTCCTCATCTTTGCCATCGGCCTCCTGAACATCGTCATCTACCGCATCTATTGCTATCGCACCTTCCAGATGTGCCGGTTCCACCGGCCCAGAAACCGCAATACCTTCAAGGGACTCTTCTCCTATACGGGCTGGGCGCTGTTCGGGACCGCCACTTACGTGGGGACGAATCAAGGCGTTACGATGCTGGTGAACTTCTACAACGGCGTCATCGTCAATGCCGCGATGGGGGTGAGCAACCAGATCGTTTCCGTGGTAAACCAGTTCGTGACGAACTTCCAGGCCGCCTTCCGGCCGCAGATCGTAAAATACTATGTCACGAGGGACTCCGCCGAACTGTCCAAGCTCACCATCCGCGCGTCGCGGCTCTCGGCCTACCTGATCCTGGTTCTCCTGGTGCCGGTCTGCTTTGAGATCAAGGATTTTCTGGGAATCTGGCTGGGAGACTATCCGCCGTATGCCGTGGAGTTCTGCGTGCTCACCCTTGTGTGCATTTATTTTGAAAGCATCTGCAATCCCCTGATTGCCCTGATAACCTCCGACAAGGACATCCGGAACTATCAGATTACGGTTTCGCTGCTTTATTCCACCAATCTCATCTTCTGCTGGATTGTCCTGTCGCAAAGCGCCGTCCCGTATCTGGTGATCGCGGTCCGCCTGGCCATCGACATGGCGCTTGTCGTCTCCAGGCTGTTGCTGATGCGAAAGAAGTGGTACGACTTCCCTATAATGGAGTGGGTGAAGGAAGTTATCACAAAACCGCTCCTGGTGACTGCCATTCCCGTTTCCCTCTCCTTCCTCCTGCATCTTATCCCCATCGGCTCCGTCTGGGTAAGGCTGTTCCTGTTCTCGGGACTCTCTCTCCTGATTTGCGTGGCAAGCATCTATTCCCTGCTGCTGGAAAAAGAGGAGAAAAGCTTTCTGCTCCAGCAGCTTTCCCGCTTCAATCCGATTCCGGGCCTCAGGCGCCTCTTCTACGATGCTTCACGGCTGGGCGGGCCAGAAAAGAAGATTTTTGTCTATGGCTATATAGGCAGGAAAGGGCTCGACTACGACCATGACAACTGGGGGGACGACATCAATGTGGGGATGATAGAGGAAATCTCCGACCTCAAAGTACTTGTCGTCAACCGGTCCCTCCTGTACCGCATCGTGGCCAGGAAGACCTATTGCTGTATAGGTTCAACCCTGGGGATGTACAAGGGAAGAAGGATGTCCGTGTGGGGAAGCGGCTTCATCTCCGAGAACAGCCGGATGAAAGTAGTCCCGGAAAAAGTGTACTCCGTCCGCGGCCCGCTCACCAGGCAGAAACTGCTCGCCCAAGGCATTGAATGCCCGGCCGTTTACGGAGATCCGGCCCTGCTGGTATCCCGCTACTATCGGCCCGGGGCCACAAAAAAATACAAATACGGGATTATCCCGCATTACACCGACGAGGAAAATGCCGTCATCCGGGCCTTCGGGGGCAGGGACGATGTGTGCATCATCCGGATGTCCGGCTATCGGCACTGGCACGACATTCCGGATGCGGTATGCGCCTGTGAAAGAATCGTTTCCAGCTCGCTGCACGGCCTCATCGTGGCCGACAGCTACGGCATCCCGAATGTCTGGATCCGCCTTTCAGACAACATACACGGCGGCAATTTCAAGTATCTGGATTACTTCCAGTCGGTGGGAAGGGACATCCGGGAGCCGGTGGTCGTCGGAGACGTGACAAAGATGGATGAAGTGTTGGCCTGCGAGTCATTATTTACCTGCGCAGAGGATATCGACTTCGACGCCATAGTAGAAGCCTGCCCGTTTAAACAGCACCTTCTGTAGGATGGAACTCAGACATGCATACTGCATAATAGCCCACACGGATCCGGTGATGCTGAGGGTCCTGGTGGCCATGCTGGACCATCCGCTGAACGACATTTTCATTCACATAGACCGCCGGGTGGACATCACGCCCTTCAAGTTGGCTAAAACCCGCTGGAGCAAGGTCTTTTTCCTTCCTCACAGGCTGGCCGTGGAATGGGGCAACACCGTGCAGATCGACACCGAACTTCTCCTTTTCGAATATGCCCGCGAGCATGGTCCGTATTCGTATTATCACATGATGTCGGGACAGGACCTGCCGCTGCGGCCGCAGGATGCCATCCACCGTTTCATGGACCAGGAACATCCTCACAGCGAATTCGTTACCGTCAACAACGAGGGGCCGGATTACCTTCAGGACCTGGAATACAAAACCCGCTACTACCATTTCTTCGTCAAAAGCCTGAGCGACACCAACCACAGCTTTTCGCATTACTGGCATTACGGTCTCCACGGGCTGTCCATCCGCATCCAGAAGCTGATGGGCATCAGAAGGAAATATCCTTTCGAACTCAAGAAGAGCCTGCATTTCGTGAGCATCACCCACGAGTTTCTCACATACCTCCTCGCCCAAAAGGCGTTGATCCGGAAAACCTTTGCCCACACGCTTTGCTGCGACGAAGTGTTCCTGCAGAGCATCCTCTGGAACTCCCCTTTCAGGGAGAAACTCTTTGCCAGGGCCGATGGCGGGGTTGGCAGCATGCGCAAGGTCCTGTGGGTAAACCACAAAGCACATGTCTGGAACCGGAACGACCTTGACGCGCTTCGCTCCGCGCCGGAGCTCTTCGCCTTGAAATTCACATCGCAGGACCCCGGATTGCTCCTTGCGATCGCCGAACAAAACGGCTGCCTGGAGGCCGTACAGTCCATTCTGCAATAGATGAAAGTATCCGTCGTCATCCCGGTCTACAAGGTAGAGGACCACATCGAACGCTGTGTCCGCTCCCTTATGGAGCAGACGCTCGAGGATGTGGAATTCCTGTTTGTGGACGATGCCTCTCCCGACAGGAGCATGGAAATCGTGCGGGCCGTCACATCCGGGTATGGCCGGAATGTGCGCTTCCTCCGCCACGCCGGGAACAAGGGCCTGCCATCGGCCAGGAATACCGGCCTGAGAGCGGCCGGCGGAGAGTATGTTTACCACTGCGACTCCGACGACTGGCTGGAGCCTGCCATGCTGGAAAAAATGGTGGATGCCGCCCTCGCCCATCAGGCCGATTTCGTTTACTGCGACTTCTATCTCTCCTTTGCCGGGAGTGAGCGGTATATGCCCACCCCTGATTACGGGAGTTCCATGGAGGCGCTGGAAAAGGGCTTCCTCGCCGGACAGATGAAATACAACGTCTGGAATAAGCTGGTAAGACGCAGCCTGTACATCGACAACGGCATCTGTTCCCCCGAAGAGCACTGCAAGGGAGGGGAAGACCTCATGATGGTAAAGGTCCTGCGCATGTCGCAGCGATGCGCCCACGTCCCCGAAGCCCTGTACCATTATAACCGGGCGAACGAAAACGCCATTACCAAGACCCGTTCGAAGCGGCATTTCGATGACATAAAGGCCAACGCCGACGACGTCATCGCCTTTTTGAACGCCCACCCGATTCCGCATCCGGAATTCCTGACGTTCTTCAAACTGAACATGAAGCTGCCGTTCCTTCTTGCAGGAGACAGCTTGCACATTCAACTCTGGAAAGACTGGTATCCCGAGGCGAATGGCTATATCCGGCAGAACACCTGGCTGCCGGGGCGCACCATCCTGATCCAGCAATGGGCCCGTAAAGGATGGTTCCTGCCGGTGCGCCTCTATGCCTGGGCGGTCCGCACTTTTTACCGATTGAGATACAGTTAACCGCCATGCTCCGCAAAGTTGCCATCATTGCCTTCAACTGCATAGTCGTGAGCCTGGTCATTTTCCCGGTCAGCTTTTATTTCCTCCCGGAACAGCTGAACTCGAAGATGATCCTCGCCCTGGCAGGCATCCTTGCGTTCGGCATCGAGTGTCTCCGCAAGAAGTCACTCAGCATTTCAACGCCGGTATTGCTGTCGGCCATCCTGGCCATAGTGTTCTCGGTCTGGTGCTATTTCAGCGCAACCGTAAACGGCACCGACGACGTCACCTACGCAAGCTACTGGCTGTCTTTCGCCACCTGGCTTGGCGGCGCGTACGGGGCCTGCTGGATTATCCGGGAAACGGAAGGAAAAATCAATCTGGACAGCCTTACGTTATATCTGACGCTGGTTTGTCTGCTGCAATGTATCCTGGCCCTGGTCATCGACAATAATCCTGCATTCCAGCGGGCCGTAGACAGGATATTCATCCAGGGGCAGGAGTTTTATCATCAGGTGGACCGGCTTTACGGGATAGGCGCCTCCCTCGATGTGGCGGGGGTGCGTTTTTCCGCCGTCCTCATCCTGATGGCCCATCAGATGTCGGCATATGGGAAAGCCCTGGATAATCCCAAGCTCGCCGTTTTCTATTTTGTAAGCTACGCAAGTATCCTGATTATCGGGTCCATCATTGCCCGTACGACCTGGGTCGGTGCCGCCCTGGGCTTGATCTATATGGGGTTGACGTATTCTGGGTTGAAGAAGGGAAGCATCTCTTCACGCCAGGCCAGTTTCTGGCTCATCCTGACGGGCGTCATCCTCCTTACCACTTTGATTACGGCATGGCTCTATAACAGCAGCCCCGGTTTCCGGAGCAACTTCCGATTCGGTTTCGAAGGCTTCTTCAACTGGGTGGAACAGGGCACCTTCCGGACGGATTCCACCGACAAACTGAACGGCCACATGTGGATTTGGCCCCAGGACTCCCGTACGTGGGCCATCGGATCCGGGCTGTTCGGGGACTTCGTTTTCCGGACCGACATCGGTTATTGCCGGTTCATCCTTTACTGCGGGCTCATAGGCATTACGCTTTTCTCGCTGTTCTTCATCTATAACGGCATAGCGGTCATCCGCTTATTCCCGAAGACTGTCTACTTATCTCTCCTCCTGATTGCCCTGACCTTCATAGTATGGATGAAAGTTGCCACGGACATCTTCTTCATCTATGCCCTGTTATTGTCTACGGCAAGCCTGAGCGACAGACCGTCAGAAGCCCCGGCATAACTGTAATATGAAATACAATTATGTCCTGTTAAGCACCGACTGGGACGTGTACCGCCAGTTTTATTCCGATGTGCTCCATCGGGAGGATGTTTGCTATGTAGCAGGTCCCCAGGCCCGCAAGCGGGGGCTGGAAAAACTGCTTTACCGGGCTCACTTCAACAAGAAACTGAATCGCCTGGTACAACTGCCGTTCAAGGGGCTTTGGAACCGTTCGTATTTCACGAATCCTTTCAAGGATGATAAGCCCCTGTGTTTCGTGCTGTTCAGGGACTGGGTTTCCCTGGATGCGTACACCGGGTACATCAGTTGGCTCAAAAACCGCTATCCGAATGCCAGATTCGTATGGTTCCTGCACGATTTGATGGCGACGCACGTGGACTTTTATACGGGCCGGATACTGGATATCGACCGCTACAAGCGGGACCTGGACCTGGTTGTAACCTGCAACCCGGCGGAAGCGGCAAAGTATCAGTTGTTCTATCATAGCGTCCCCATCTCAAAACTGTGCGGGGACGGGAATGGCGACCGCTGCGACGTGCTGTTCATCGGAAAAGACAAGGGAAGGCTGGAAAGGCTACTGCGGATCTACGACGCCTTGACGCTGAAGGGAGCACGCTGCCGTTTCTTCATCTCGGAAGTGGCCGATCCGGATTTGGCGGGTTCCAGGCGGGAAGGGATTACCTTTCTGGACCGCCCCATGTCTTACAAGGATTGCCAATCCTGGGTTTCCGGATCCAAATGCCTGCTGGAATTGCGGCATGACCCGGCGTCCGGCCAGACCATGAGGGTTTCCGAGGCGTTATTGTTCGGGAAGAAACTCATTACGGACAATCCGGTTTTGGCCGACGGTACCGGCTTCGATCCCCAACTGATCCGGGTTCTCGGGCCCGGCGATGATACGGAACGGATTGACCTCCCGTTCATGACGGCCGTCCCGGATATCCCGCCCCACACAAGGGAAGACGTCAGACGGCGCCTGTCCCCCGCCACCTTCCTTGAAGAACTTGACGCGATATTACCCTAATGTACATTCTATATAACATAGCCGGGTTCTACCGCGCGGCGGGAATGGAACGGGTGCTGGCCCAAAAGGCCAACTGGCTCGCCGGGCACGGGCATCGGGTGACCATCGTCACCACCGAGCAGAAGGGCCGTCCCCATGCATTCCCCCTGGACCCGCGCATCGAGGTCATCGACCTTGCCATCGGCTACGAAGACAACAACGACGGCAGCCTGTGGGACAAGCTGGTGCATTACCCCGGGAAGCAGCGCCGCCACAGGAAGGCCCTTACGGCCGTCCTGATGGAGCGAAAGCCCGACATTGCCGTTTCGATGTTCTGCAATGAAGTGAATATCCTGCCGCGCATCCAGGACGGCAGCCGCAAGGTGCTGGAGGTCCACTTCTCCCGCTTCAAGAGGCTGCAGTACGGCAGGGACGGCCTCTGGGCCCTGGCCGATAAGTTCCGCAGCCACCGGGAGGCCGCGCTGGTGAAGCGCTACCGTCGCTTTGTGGTGCTAACCCGGCAGGACAAGGCGTTCTGGGGGCCGATGGATACGATCCGCGTTATCGGCAATCCTGTGAGCTTCCGCCCGGAGGCGCCGGCCGCCCTGGACAGCAGGACCGTCATTGCCGTGGGCCGATATTCCCGCCAGAAAGGCCTGGACCGCCTGGTGGAGGCCTGGAGCCTGATAAAAGACAAGGAAGGCTGGACGCTGAAGCTGGTGGGTGACGGAGAGCTGAAGGAGAGTCTTCAAGCGCAGATCCGGCGCCTTTCCCTGGAAGGCTCGGTGGTCCTGGGCCCGGCGGAAAACGATATGGAAAGCGTTTACAGCAGCGCATCCATCCTGGCCCTATCTTCCCGATACGAGGGCCTGCCGATGGTGCTGCTGGAGAGCCAGGCCTTCGGCGTACCTGCCGTTTCCTTCGACTGCCGGTGCGGCCCGCGCGAGATAATAGACGACGGAAAGACCGGTCTCCTTGTAGAGGAAGGCGACATTCCCGCCCTTGCCCAAGCGCTGGAGAGACTGATGCAGGACAGCACACTCAGAAAAGAAATGGGCCTGAACGCCTTCCGCAAGGCAGATCAGTGGCAGCCCGAAACCATCATGCCCCAATGGATACGTCTGTTCGAAGAAATATTGTAGTCTCGGCGGTCAATATCCGGAAGGGAGGAACGCTCACGGTGCTTCGGGACTGCCTGGAGTACTTGTCGGCCCGGGCCGACCTTCACGTAACCGCCCTGGTACACAGCCGCACCTTGTGCGACTTCCCCGGCATAGACTACATAGAGCTTCCCTGGAGCACGGAAAGCTGGCTCAAGCGGCTCAAATGCGAATACATCACCATGCACGACATTTCCCGCCGGCTTCCCCCCACCGATCTCTGGCTGTCCCTTCACGACACCACGCCGCGCGTAAAAGCCCGGTGCCAGGCCGTGTACTGCCACACTTCCTTTCCTTTCATGAAGCCCTCGCTGCAGGACTGGAGGATGGACTACAAGATCGCGCTGTTCTCCCTGTTCACGCGATATGCCTACAAGTGGAATGTGCAGCGGAACCGCTATCTCATCGTACAGCAGGACTGGATGCGGCAGGGGCTCTCCCGGATGCTGGGTTTTCCGGAAAAGCGCATCGTGGTGGCGCCGCCTTCTTTCCAGGCGACTGCCATAGAACCGGTGCCTGCAAAACGGCCGGTGTTCCTGTGTGTCGGAACGCCGGACTGCCACAAGAATTACGAAACCCTTTTCAAGGCGGCGCAACTGCTGGAAAGAGAGCTGGGCAAAGGCGCCTTCAGGGTAGTGGTTACCGTCCAGGGCGACGAAAACCGCTATGCCCAGTGGCTTCGCCGGAACTGGTGCGCGACCGATTCCATCGACTTCCGGGGATTCCTCTCCCGGGAGAAACTGACAAAGGCCTATGGCGAAGCCTCCTGCCTGGTTTTCCCCTCGCGGACGGAGACCTGGGGCCTTCCCATATCGGAATTCCTGCCTACCGGGAAGCCGATGATCCTGGCCGATCTGCCCTATGCGCACAGTACAGCGTCCGGCGCGGCCTCGACGGCATTTTTCCCTGTCAAGGATTCCGAAAGACTTGCCTCGCTGATGCTGGAAGTGATAAAAGGGGGCCTGGAGTCATTCGGCCCCGTACCCGTACAGCGTATCCAGCCGCCTTATGCCGCCGGCTGGGATGAACTATTCCACCTCCTGCTCCCATGAGAATCCTTCAACTCGGCAAATTCTACCCCATCCGCGGAGGCGTGGAGAAAGTGATGTGGAAGCTCACAAAAGGCCTCTCCGCAGAGGGCATCCCCTGCGATATGCTCTGCGCAAGCCTCCACCCCGGCAAGACCGACCCGCAGGATGCCGTATTCGCGCAGCCGGACGGCACCTTCCGATTTGGTCCCCACGGACGGGTATTCCGGGTGAAGGCACTGGCCAAGAAATCGGCCACCATGCTGTCCCCGGCCATGGTTTCGTGGCTTCGCCGCAACATGGCCCAGTATGATATCATCCACATCCATCACCCCGACCCCATGGCTGCTCTGGCGCTCCGCCTGAGCGGTTTCAAGGGAAAGGTGGTGCTTCACTGGCACAGCGACATCGTGTCCCAGAAACTCCTGCTTGCGCTGTACCGCCCGCTCCAGGGCTGGCTCATCAGGCGGGCCGACCTTATCGTGGGGACCACCCCGGACTACATCAAGGCCTCTCCCTGGCTCAGGAATGTGCAGGAAAAGTGCACGTATGTCCCCATCGGCATACAGCCCGTCACCTTTGACCCGGCCGCCGCGGCGGCGATCAGGAGCCGTTTCCCGGGAAAGACCATCATCCTTTCCATCGGCAGGCTGGTTCCGTACAAAGGATTCCCGGTGCTCATCCAGTCCATGAAGTCCCTGCCGGATGATTTTCAGCTTGTCATCGGCGGGAAAGGCCCGCTCAGGAAGGACCTGGAAGCGCTCATCGCCCGCGAGCACCTGGGCAATAAAGTGTGCCTGGAAGGCTATATTCCCGCCGAAGCCCTTCCCGCCTACTACGGCGCCTGCGACATCTTCGTCCTTTCCAGCATTCTTAAATCCGAGGCGTTCGGGATCGTGCAGGTAGAAGCTATGTCCTGCGGAAAGCCCGTCGTGGCCACCAGGATTCCCGGCTCCGGGGTGTCGTGGGTGAACGAAGACGGAGTCTCCGGAAGGAATGTGACGCCCGGGGACGCCCAGGCGATGGCCGATGCCATCCAGGACGTGCGGAACCGATACGCTTCTTTCTCCGAAGGGGCGCTGCGCCGCTACGGCGAATGGTTTCGCGAACAGAAAATGATTCAATCAATTATTAAGCTATATGAAACGCTTCTTTAACGTTATTCCGGTGTGGTTTGTCCTGCTTTCGATGCTCTCCTGCACCACGGCAAAGCAGATGAGTTACCTGATGGATATGGCGTACAACACCGATTATCCGGTTCCGCCCGCGCCCGAGCTGGCCATCCAGCCCGACGACCTGCTGGGCATCACCGTCACCTGTTCCACGCCCGAACTCGCCGCCCCCTTCAACCTCTTTTCCGAGGGCGGCTCCGGACTCAAATACGTTGTGGACCGGAAGGGCAATATCGAATTCCCGGTGCTGGGGACCATCAATGTCTGGGGCGCCACCCTCTCCCAGATTCGCAACGGCATTGCCGACGGAATCCGGGCGAACGGGTTCATCAGCGATCCCGTGGTGACGGTTACGCTGGAGAACTTCAGCATCACCGTAATCGGCAGTGCCGGAAATGCGGTGGTCCCCGTTACCGGGAGCAGCATGAACCTGCTCCAGGCCCTTGCGACCACCGGCAATATCACCAATCATTCCGACATCCGCGACATCATGGTAATCCGGACGGAGAATGGGGTGCGCCGTTCCTATTCGGTAGACCTTCAGAGCAAAGATCTCTTTGACAGCCCGGCCTTCTACCTTAAGCAGAACGACGTGGTGTATGTAAAGCCCAAGGGCGTGCGCCTGAGCGCAAGCGGCCAGACCACCATGACCTTCATCACGGCGGGCCTTTCCCTTATATCGATTATCGTAAACACCCTTCTTTGGACCAGCAGATAAATTATGGACGAGAAAAAAAACAACGGCAGCGTCAATCTGGTAGACCTTTTCTTCTACCTGATGAGCTACTGGTACATGTTCGTCATTTGCGTCGCGGTGTGCGTGGGGTTCGCGTACTACCGTTATTCCAAGATGCAGCACGTGTACCGGAGCGACGCCACAATTATCATCAAAGACCCTTCCAACACCCAGAGCACCGTGCAGCTGGGCACCTACAACAGCCTCATCAACCACGTGAGCATGTCCAACGAAATCCTCCAGCTCCAGTCCAAGGAGCTCATGCAGATGGTGGTAACCGCCCTGGATGTGGATATCGACTATATAGAGAAGAACCGGCTCCGCGACGTGGAGTTGTACCGGAACGCCCCGGTGAGGATGTTCGTGGTCAGGGACGACGACGACTTCCAGTGCCAGCTTAAGGTGACTCCCTGCGGGGAAATGCAGGTGAGCGTGGAAGGATCCGGCCTGCAGAAACAGACCGTGCAGCTGGGCGACACGCTCCTGGTAAGCGGGCACAAAGTGATGTTCTCCCCCAATTCCAGCTTCAGCTCCTATTTGGGCAAGGAAATCCGGGTGAGGAAACTTCCCGTCCCCTCCAGGGCCAACCAGCTCGTTTCCCGGCTCAGGATTGTCCAGGCCGAGACCGACGGTTCCATCCTGCTGCTTTCCCTGATGGACTATTCCTTCCGGCGGGCCAACGACGTGCTGAACACCCTGGTCCAGAAATATAACGAAGATGCGGTAAGGGAAAAGAACCGGATTGCGGTGAATACGGCCGCCTTCATCAACGAGCGCCTTGCCATCATCCAGGAGGAACTGGGCTCGGTGGAAGAGGACCTGTCCCGGCTCAAGACCAACGAACGCATCCTCAACGTGGAAGCGACCGCCGCCGAGTATCTGAACCAGAACAATGCCCTGAACAAGGAAATCGTAGACCTGGAGACCAAGATCAGCACGATGCGTTATCTGCGCGACTACGTAAGGTCGGCCTTCCAGGGACTCGAAGTCATTCCGGCCAACATCGTCACGGAAGACAGCTATATCGAGGAGGCCATCCAGAAATACAACGCCACGGTCCGAGAAAGGGAGCGCCTCATCAAGAACGGCGGTGAGTACAGCCTTTCCGTGAGCCGCCTGGAGGACAGCATCAATGACCTCAAGGCCGATGTCAACAGTTTCATCGACAGCCGCATCTCGATGCTCATCTCCCAGCGTCAGGGCCTTGCCGAGCAGGAGCACCAGTCCCTGAGGAGGTTCACCTCGATGCCCACCAAGGCCCGCCAGTTCCTCTCCATAGAAAGGCAGCAGAAAATCAAGGAGACCCTGTATATGTTCCTCCTGAACAAGCGCGAGGAAAACTCCCTCACCCAGGCCATGGCCGACACCAACGCCCGGATGATCGATTCGGCGACATCGAGCTGGGATCCCGTTTATCCTTCCCGCGACAAGATGTTGTTGATAGCCTTCCTGATCGGCCTGCTGGCTCCCGCGGTCGTGCTCATTGTCCGGATTCTCATCGACAACCGCGTCCATTCCCGCAAGGACGTGGAAGAAGGCACCAAGATGCCCTTCCTGGCCGATATCCCCTACGCCCGGGAGAAAAAGCGCGAAAAGGGCGATTCCACGCTGACCACGGCCTACAAGAATTCCAAGTCCAAGGTGTTCACCGAGGCCATGAGGCTCATGTGCACCAACCTGGATTACATGCGCCCGGAAGGCTGTTCGGCCCCCGTTATCGCCACGACGTCCTTTGCGGCGTCGGCCGGTAAGACCTTCCTGACCATCAACATGGCCGCCTGCCTCGCCGACGCCAAGAAGAAGGTGGTGCTGGTAGACCTCGACCTCCGCAAGAGAACCTCCTCGAATTTCTTCTCGCTCAAGCACGGCGTCCCGGGACTGTCCAACTACATCTTCGACGATTCCGTGCAGCTTTCCTCCATCCTGCACAAGGACGTTATGCCCGGGGTGGACTTCATCCCCGGAGGACATATCCCGCCCAATCCCGCCGAACTGCTGGGGCGGGCACGGCTGGACACCCTCATCCAGGCACTCCGGAAAGAATACGACTTCATCCTCCTGGACGGCGTTCCGGTGAATGCCGTGGCCGATATGATGGTTATCCAGCGGCTGGTGGACATGAACCTGTTCATCCTCCGGAATGGGAAAGTGGACCGCAGGGCGCTTCCCGAACTGGAAGCGATTTACCAGAGCGGCCGCCTGAACAATCCCAGCATCATCCTTAACGGAGGCGACATCCGGACCTCCTATGGCTACGGATACGGATATGGTTACGGATATGGATACGGTTATGGCTATGGTTACGGATATGGCTATGGTTATGGTTACGGATACGGAGAAAAAGACGACAAATGATTATTGCAGTAGATTTTGACGGGACCATTGTAGAACACAAGTACCCGAAGATAGGCAGGGAAAAGCCCTTTGCAATCGATACGCTCCGCAGGCTGGCCTCCGAGGGGCATAAGATCATCCTCTGGACCTCCCGCGAAGGCGAACTGCTGGAAGAGGCCATCCGCTTCTGCAAGGAGCGCGGGCTCACGTTTTACTCGGTGAACAGCGACACCCCCATGGGAAGCCTCACCTTCTCGGACAAAACCACCTCCACCAAACTCATTGCCGATGTCTACATCGACGACCGCAACCTGGGGGGCCTGCCCGACTGGGGGGAAATCTACGGGATCGTGAACGGGACCCGGCACCATTCCCATCATCGGCATCATCACAAACGCTCTTTCCTCCGCAAGCTCTTTGGCCGATGACGCCTGAACAAAACCTGGAGCTCCTGCTTAAGATCCTGAGAGGGGAACTGCCCCCGCCTCACCTGGACGAGGATGGCTGGATGGAACTCATCCGCACGGCCGGTCGACAGACGGTGATCGGTCTGATGTACAAGGCGGCGGAGCGTTTCCCGGAAGGCACCCGCCTCCCCGAACGCGCCCTGTACACCCTGCTGGCCGAATTACGACGGACGGTGAACCGGAACCAGAAACTGGCCCAAGCCGAGAAGGAAGTGCTGGGGCTGCTCCGCGCCGGCGGGCTCGAGGCGCTGGTCATGAAAGGCAGCAGCTGTGCCGCCAGGTATCCCTCTCCCGAGCTCCGGACCGGTGGGGACATTGACCTGTATCTCCCTGAAACGGGGTTTCAAAAGGCACTGGAGCTCATCCGGGCCGCCGGGATCGCTTGCACCCAAAAGCCGGATTCCAGTGTAACCTTCCTCCTCAAGGGCTGCGAAGTGGAGCTGCACCGGAGGTACTTCGACCTCCACGTGCGCGAGTCGGTCCTCCCGCCCGTGGGAACTCCGGAGGCCGAACTGCTGATGCTCTCCGCGCACATCCTCAAGCATGCCTGCGGGGTGGGTGTGGGGCTTCGCCAGCTTTTCGATTTCGCCTTCGCATATAAGGTCTATCAAGGTGATTATCAGCAGATTCATGCTCTGTTCGGCCGCTGCGGCCTCTCGCGCTGGCACGCCCTCTTACTGTCGTTCGTGAAGGACTACATCGACCCTTCCCTGGAGGTCCCCGGACACGTCGATTCCCGGCCGCTTTTCCGTATCGTTTCCGATGGCGGCAACTTCGGCCATTTCCGGGACGGCCGTCTGGATACCGTCCAGAACAAACGGGCCTTCAGGAGAAAAATGGACACGCTGGGGCGGATTATCTCCAATTTCCATTTTTCCCTGCGTTACGCACCTCGGGAAACCGTTTCATTCCTGACAGATCTATTTCGCGAAAATCTGCATCAGAAGTAGTTTAAACGTAGGTTTTTTCAAAAAAAAGAGTTACTTTTGCAAAATTAATTTCCGGCTTTTGGCAGATTTCCCGCCCCCCCCGAACTGGCAGATTTGCCGATAGTCTGGAGTAAGCGTTTGAGTGATAAAATGTTAATTAGAAGGTAGCGTATCTATGGGATCTTGTAAGAGATATATTGCTCCTGCCATTATCAAGACGGTTTCAATAGAAATCGAAACCGAAATTCTTGCCGCATCCACGGTGAAGAATGATTCCGAAGTGAAAACGTTGGGACAGGAAGTGATGACGATGGATTTCTCCCAGTCATCCTTCAATCAGGATTGGGAAAAGTAACAGCCATGAAAACAAGAAGCGTTATCATCTGCATCGCAGCCGCAGCAGTGTGCCTGCTCGGGTTTTCCGGCTGCACCAAGGATTTGAACGGCCGGGCCATCCGTTTCCGCGCCAGAACCCGTCCCGATTCCCCTGTCTCCAAGACCTCGTACAGCGGCGTCACGTACGACGGCACCGGAAGCAAGACCTACGAACGCATAGACTGGTCGAACGGGGATGTGATTGTCCTTGCCATGAAAAACAGCGAGGTGGCGGTGGCCACCCAGGAGTATTCGGTGCAGACCATCACCGTCGCGGGAGTCAACAGCAAGACGGACCTGAAGCCTTATGGCGCCGAGAACGGCCTCACCTGGGGTACGGGCACCCACGACTTCTGGTCGGGTTATCCCGCAGACAAGGTTACCGTAGAGGACCATAAACTCTCGGCCGCAATCCCTTCTTCCCAGGTAGTGACCTACAGCAAAAAGGAAAACGACACCTTCGTTTTCAATCCCGACATGTCGAATGCATTTATGGTGGCCGGTCTCCAGACCAATCCTGAAGAGAACGGCATCAATCTGGATTTTTATCCGGCCTTCACCACCTTCGACTTCACTGTGGGCGCCAACGAAAACACCACCATCACGAGCTTCGAGATGGAAACCGGCACCTATGAGACGGAGACCGCCGCCTTCATGCCCCTGGCCGGCACCGCAACGGCGACGTTCGACCCGCTTGCCGGCATGTCCTTCGCCTACTCTGCCACCGGGACCACGGGCAACACCATCGGGGTTGTCTTCCACAACGACAAGGATGAACCCTACAATCCCATTATTTCCACCAACAACAAAATGAATTTCAAGGTGTTCGCCCTGCCTCAGGATATCACCGGCATCAAGATCACCTTCCATCTGAACGACGGCACCGACAGATCCCTGCGCCTGAAGCAGAACGCCCAGTGGATCACTTTCCCGGCGGCGGCAAAAATCAACATTTCCGGACTCCTTGTCCCCGGCGCCATCTGGTACATCAGTTTCGATTATCCCCGTCAGGAACAGTGGATTTCCCATTCCGACATTGAGATAGGCGTAGAATAACAAAGAGGAGATGAAGATGATGAAAAAGCACAACACCCTATTTCTCGCGGCCCTTATGGCTCTGGTGCTCGTTCCGGGCTGCTACCGGATCGAGCCCATCTCCGAAAAGGCGGAAAGCAAAGGCATACGCTTTGCCCCACCCGTACAGACCAAGGCAACCGATGCCGTGAACAACGCCTGCGTTTTCCAGATCCGCGACTGGTACAACGACAACAGCTATCACATCAACAATACCCTCAAGTGGAATGCCGGCGGGGCCAAGTGGACCTATGGCACCGCAAGGGATTATGAGTGGACCGGCGGCACCCACCTTTTCTTCAGCTGGCTGGAGAACAACGAGACCTACAGCACCGCCGCCTTCTTCGGCACAGGCCTGAGTGTCAGCGGCAATGTGCTCACCATACCGGCGAAGGCCCTCAGCACCTCGACCCGCCAGTATGACTTCCTGTATTCCAATCCGGTGAGCCGGAACACGTCCAGTAACGACTACTCGGATGTTCCCCTTGTCTTCAACCACCTTTTTGCCCAGGTGGCCATGTCCTTCCAGATTTCCGACCAGACCCCGAACGGAGAGCAGCCCATCTACCTTTATGGAGTCTATCTGAACGACAACTTCATCAACAGCAAGGAAACCGTCATCACATTCAACGATGACGGAACGGCCGATGTAGTCTTCAACAATGCCTCGCATACCGGCAATTTCTCGGCCAGGACGGACTTCGGCGGCATGTCTTACGGCAAAGGGGCTATGCCCGTCGACATGCTCTCGCAGCAGCAGTCCAACATCAAGGATTTCTATTATTTCTGGCCGGCGACCGAAGCCGAACTGAAAGACGTTATCGACGTCGTTTACCAGATTTACGGCGAGACGAATCCGGTCACCGGAGATCCCCTTATCCGTCATTCCCTCCTGTCTTTCCCCAAAGGAACAAACTGGAAGGGCGGTCATAAGTATTCCTATACGATTACCTACATGGGCGGTATCTTCAAGGTGGAAGAGAGCGTCAGGGACTGGAGTTATACCGAGCTTTCCGGATCGGCCGAGGATCAGTCCGCCATGGCCCAGTGGATAGACTGGGATACCGCCACCTGCAGCATCAGCGGCAGGAATATCACTTTCAAGACAGACCCTCAGGGCCGGCTGATGCCCATCCACGGAATGTTCAAGATATTCTCGCCCACCCGATGCACATACCACATCAACCTGTCGCAGAATGTGAACTACTACACCATCACCCCCAATGATGGCGCCAACATCCACACCGGTTCCGGATCCATCGGAACTTCGACAGGCGATATCCATCCCGGCGTCACCATCGACTTCTACATCTCCGCCAATGACGACGACCGTCCGGCTGCAGGTCAGCCTTCCATCACGGCCGACCTCAGTTTCTCCGTTCAGGCGTCCGGCGGCCGCGAGTTCTCCCTGGACTCCGAGCTTCAGCGCGAAGGCGCCTATACAATCATCATCCCCAGCATGTAGTGTGATATGAAAAAGTCAATCATCATAACAGCCGTTTTTGCAGCGCTTCTTTCAATCGCCGCGTGCGAGCGGGTTCCGGTGCAGGAGTTTCCGGCCCCGGAAGGAGACGGGATCCGCCTTACGTTCTCCTGCCTGGATGTGAGCACCAAGGCCGACAAACCCGGCGTGGGCAACGAAAACCTGATCAAGACGCTGGATATATTCCTGTTCAGCGACGCCGACACCAAATTCAAGCACCATTGGCGCTTCTCCCCTGAGATTGAATCCAATTTCACCTGCTTCATCCAGTCCGGAGTTATTGAGAACGATACTTACAAGGTATTCTCCATTGCAAACTACCCCGGTTTGGAAACCGACTTCGTCATTGGCAGCCTGAATGCCACCATGGCCCAGTTGCAGGCACTTGCGCTCGACGAGTCTTCCCACCACACCTTCACGGCCGAAGCCGGCGGAAACATCATGCCTGCAGCCGACAAAGACCTTTGCCTTGTCATGACAGGTCTTGCGGAGGGAATCACCGTAGCTCCGGTTGCCGGCCAGACGCTGGTAGGTCAGGCGGAGGTGGAGCTTAAACGCCTCCCCGCCAAGGTCACGATGGATTTCTACCTGAAGGATGAGGTCCAGCACGACAGAGGCCACGTCACCGAGACCTGGACGCCCCTCACCGACGGCAGCAATATCCGCGTGTATCTTTGCAACGGAACCACGGAAACGCTTGTGGGCGGCGTGGACCCGAACCATACTTTCTTCGATTATTTCCCCAACATCGACAATACGACCATTCCGGGAAAACCCAATTTCTCCACCGCTTTTTCCTCCGCGCCCTTCTATACCTATCCGGAGAACTGGACCTACGGTTCCGCCATCGAGCCCTACATCAAACTCATCGTTCCCTGGAAACTTTCCCGCAGCACTTCCGGCATCGTGCAGGAATCGCAGAAGGAGTTTTATTATAAGGTCATGCTTCCCACCAATACCTTTGAGAGCAACAACTGGTATCACCTGATCCTGGATGTTACCCAGCTGGGTGGCGATGCCGACGACGAGGCCGTGAATGTCCCCTGCGGCTACCAGGTCATGGACTGGAGAACCGGCAACGAGATCTCCTCCACCATGTCTCCCGGCTACTACCTGGATGTGAATGTTCCGGACCCCCTGAACGTCAAGTTCTACGGCAACACGCTGGATATTCCTTATTTCGCCAGCGGCGCCGTTGCTATCAGGAGCAAAAAGCTGGAATATAAGATTTTCAGTTCCGGCGCAACCTGGACCGAGGACAATACCGCAAAAGTGGCTAAAGCGACCGACGGCGATTTTATCCATATCAGCAATACGCTGCACTACGATTTCACCACGGACAACTATGATGTGTCGCCTTTCACATACACGATCGTCCTGCAGCTCGCAAACGACGATATCGGCCAGTACGACAAAACCCTGATCGTCACGCAGTATCCGCCGCTGTTTATTAAAAACATCGATACTGTCAACGACGACAACAGCAAGCCCAACGTGTATGTCAATGGACGCGCAGCGACAACCACCAGAATCAATGTTTGGGACAATTCCGGTCAATCCACTACCGGAAGCAACATTTCATCAACTTATCAGCCTCATTATTTAGGCTCTGCCCAGGTTAATGCTACGGCTGTAGGTATTCCTGTTGATCTGACTGCCAATAACCAGAACCCTAACATATATTCGGTCACCACCACTATTCTTA
>JAEEIJ010000010.1 GCA_016281315.1 Bacteroidales bacterium | reverse complement strand
CTGGAAACGGGCCTTGGTTTCCTCGTCCAGCGTGAGGGTGACATCCAGGGAATCGTTCCCCTGGCTGTTCACCTTGATCTTGTCCAGATAACGTTTGTAGGAGCCGATGAAAAGGGCGGGATTGGTGAAGAGGTCCTCCTTTTCCACGGTTTCCACCACGGCCTCTCCGGCAGCCTCGTCCAGCGTCCAGCGCGTGGTGCCGTCGCTGATGACCTTGAGCCCCAGGCCCTCCAGGAGATAGTCATTGCCTTCCAGGACCACATCCCCGTCCGTGACGGCCTTGAAAGGCTCCCCCTTCTGGGACAGGCTGTAGGTATAGTGGAAGTTCACGCGGTGTCCCTCCACCTTGTCCAGGAGCGCAATGGACTTCTGGGCCCCGGCCGAAAAACCGAGGAGGGAGAGAAGAAGGATGAGCGTTAATTTTTTCATTGTTCCCGGAAATGCTGCAGGATGTCTTCCAGTTCGGCGATGTCCTTCACCAGAACTTCGCGCGGCTTGGATCCGTCCTGCGGACCCACGATGCCGGCGGCTTCCAGCTGGTCCATCACCCTTCCTGCTTTTGCATATCCCATGCCAAGCTTCCGCTGCAGATCCGAGGTGGAGCCCCGCTGATTCAGGACCACCGTGCGGGCGGCTTCCTCGAAACGGTCGTCCAGGGCGCGCATATCCACCGGTCCGCCGCCGGCGTCGCCCTCTTCCTTGGGCGGCTCGGGCAGGTAGTACGGGGTATTGTAGCACTGCTGGTATCCGGTCTGGTCCCCCACCGCACGGGTGAGGTCCACGATTTCGTCATTGCCGATAAAGGCGCACTGCACGCGTTCCATCTCCACGCCGCTGTACAGGAGCATATCCCCGCGGCCGATGAGTTTGTCTGCGCCCGGCTGGTCCAGGATGGTGGCCGAGTCGATGCGCGAGGTGACGCGGAAGGCGATGCGCATCGGGAAGTTGGCCTTGATGAGGCCGGTGATCACGTCCACCGTAGGACGCTGGGTGGCCAGGATCACGTGCAGACCGGCGGCGCGACCCTTCTGAGCCAGGCGGATGACCGAGGTGGTGATGCTGCGGGCCAGGGCCTTGGATTCCGGACCGGCGCCCACGGACATCGTAAGGTCCGCGTATTCATCGATTACAACGACGACGTACGGGAGGAAGTGATGCCCCTGATCCGAACGGAGGTGATGCTCCTTCCATTTCTCGTTGTAGAGCTTGATGTTATTGACCGTAGCCTTGGAGAGCAGTTCGTAGCGGGAATCCATTTCCACGCACAGGGACTGCAGCACGGCGGCGGCGTCCTTGGCATTCTTGACGATGGCGCGGTCTTTCTCCTCCTGTTCGGTGCCCGAATTGGGCAGCACGGCCAGGAAATGATGCAGCAGACGGCCGTAGGCGCTGAATTCCACCATCTTCGGGTCGATGAAGACGAACTTCAGCTCCGAAGGATGCTTGGAATACAGGAGCGACGCCACAATGACGTTCAGACCCACGGACTTGCCCTGTTTGGTGGCGCCGGCCACCAGCAGATGCGGGGCGTCGGCCAGGTCGAACACCTTCACCTGCTGAGAAATGGTATAGCCGATGGCAACCGGCAGCTCCGCCTTGCTCTCGCGGAACGCAGGGTCGTTGAGCAGGTTCTTCAGCGGCACGATGGAGGCTTTGTCGTTGGCCACCTCGATGCCCACGGAATCCGCCAGCGTGACCATACGCACGCCCCGGGCCTGCAGGTTGATGCCGATGTCTTCCGAGAGCTGCTTGATGGCCGATATCTTCACGCCGGGGGCGGGATAGACCTTGTACAGGGTGACGGTGGGGCCGACGATGGCCTTCACGTCCTTCACCTGGATCTTGTAGCTGGCCAGGGTATTGCGGATGAGGGTGTTGTTGCGCACCAGTTCGTCCTGCTGGACCTCGTGCCGGGCCGATGCATAGTCCCCCAGGATGTCCAGCTTGGGAAGTTTGTAGCGGGGCAGGCCGTCCGGCGGATCCAGGCGGTTGTCGATGGGTTTGAGGGGTTCCTTCACCTCATGATCCAGGGTGTCGTCCGTAATAACGGTAAGGCCATTATCTTCTTGGGCCTCGGGGGAAGGCTCCCCTTCGGTCGCTGAATAGGGGGCCGATGCTCCTTCGGGGGCATCTTCCCCTGCTTCATCTCCCATTCCTGCAGTAGTAACAAAAGGCGCAGTGACTACCGGTTCGGGATTCCGCTTGCCCCGGCGGGAGGCTGGTGCCCCTGAGGGAGCATCGGCCTCATTTTCAGCGACCGAAGGGGTATCAGACTCCCGCACCGGGGCAGGATCCTGAATCTCGGGCTTGTGCCCCATCAGGAGCTCCGCGAAACGGGCGCTGAGGCAGTACAGCCACACACCGTACAGGGCCAGGATGATGACCGCGGTGATGATTTCGCCCGTCTTGGACCACATCCAGCCCACCAGCGCGGCGCCGGCGCGGCCGCCCAGACCGCCGCCGAAGACGTATTCCAGCCCGGTGAAGCGACCCACATAGACCAGCGTCCAGGAAAGCAGGAACGCGAGGGTGAGGCTGCCGTAGAACCACTTCCGCAGGTTCAGCGGGCAGGCGCGCCAGAAGCGCTTGAGGGTCCAGACGATCAGGAAGGCGACGAGGCAGAAAGCGGCCAGGCCGAAGGATTCGCTCACCAGGAAGTGACCGGCCGAGAGCCCGCTGGAAGCGGCGGCGTTCTCCACGGCGCCGCCCTGCGCGAGGGCGCTCTGGTCCTGCCGCCAGGTGAAGACGTAGGAAATCACCGACACGCTCACCCAGAGGGTAAGCAGGAGGACGAGGACATTCCCGGCATAGCGAATGCCGGTGCGCTTGCGCTCCGTAAGACCTTCCTTATACCTTTTGATCAGATTCATTTCTTGCCTTTTTTACCGCGGAAACCCCTGCCGTACTTGCCTCCGCCCTTGCCGGACTTGCCGCCGAGGTTGATGCCCGGACGGGAGAAGGAGACATCGGCCGAAAGTTTGGAGAGTTCCAGGCCTTCGGGGACCTTGACGCGGCCGCCGGAGAGGCGCTCGATGTCCTGGAAGATAGTCTCGTCCTGCACGGTATCCTTGTTCCAGATGAGGTACTGCTGACGCATATAGATGGCCAGCGCGCGGATCATCGCCGTCCTCACTTCCCCTTCCGGTTCGCCGGCGATCAGGTCCAGGATGCTTTCTATGTTGCGGCCGTAGTGACGGGCACGGATGGGTTTGGTGTTCAGCGGAATGGGATCCGGACGGCTGTTCACCACCTCCGGAACGGGCTTCGGGTAGGGAGAATCCACGTCCAGGTCATAGTCCGCGATGATGAAAAGATGGTCCCAGAGCTTCTGAGCGTAGTTTTCCTGCTGATGCACCTGAGGATTGAGGAGTTCCATCACTTTCACCACGGCCTGCGCCTGCTGGGTTCGCTTGGCGCGGTCCGGGATGGCTTTGATCTGCTCCACCATATCCAGGACCAGACGGCCGTACTCCGGCATCCGGAGTTTCTCCACTTCCGTATTGTAGTATAGTTTGATGCTGTTTTCGCTGGCTTCCATCGACAATAAGATTTAGTTTACAAAGGTAATGAAATTATCGTCCAAATACCATAGGCATCCCGCAACTTTTGCGTGACCCCGTTTTTTGTACAGGTCCATATAACGCTGCACCTGGCGGACGTAGGCGGGATTCTTTTCCCCGAACTTATAGTCCAGCACGGTCACGAGGCCGTCCGGGTGCAGGATGACACGGTCCGGACGGTATTCCCTGCCGTCCGCTCCAATGAGCGGCGCTTCGCTGAGCACGCGGGCCTCCGGGCTGAACCAGCCCTGGTCCTCCACGCCCTTCAGACGCTCTTTCAGGAAGGCCGCCGTGGCTTTTTCTTCGGCGGCGGGAAGTTCCCCTGCGGCTACGGCAGCCGCTACGGCCCCGTCGATGTCCGCAGGCACCCTCACCGCGGCGAGGATACCGTGCAGCACGCTCCCCCGGATACGGCGGCTGGCCTGGAGGCCTGTGCTGCCGTCGGCCCCGAAATAATCGGCCGCCTCCGGCGAGAACTTCAGGCGCTTGCCGGTCCCCGCCGGGAAGGAGGCAAAACCTGCTTCCAACGGCGCCGGGCCGTCTTCCTTCCGACTGAGTTTCCTGAAATCGAACGGCGTTCCCACGGTATAGGCATCCGCCTGCACAAAGTCGTGGAGGATGCTGGCCATCGTGACGGATTTGCTGGTAGGAGACAGGGGCTTCGCCAGCACTTTCAGGCCGTATTTGGCGCGGGTAAGGGCTACGTAAAAAATGTTCAGGTTATCCACCGCCTGAAGGAGACATTCCCGCCGGTAATCGGCCTCGAAGAGGGTGTCCGTACTCCGGCCGCTCAATTCCACGCGGTAGACACCGTCGGCCTTCCCTTCCAGGGAACTGCCTTCCAGGGCCGGCGCGCACCAGGCCTCATCCGCGTCGAAGACCTTGATCTTTTCGGCAAAAGGAACGATGACATAAGGGAATTCCAGGCCCTTGGATTTGTGGACGGTCATCACACGGACGGCATCGCCCAGGCGGGGGGATGCGATTTTGGGCTCCGCCCCCTTCCAGTCGCGCAGGAAGGCGTCCGGATTGTTGCCGCCGGTAGCGGTCCAATCCTGCAGATAATCCATAAAGGACTGGATATAAGGAATTTCCGCGTCGAAGGTGTCTGGATCGGCCTCCCGGAGATCCCGCAGGATGGCTTCCGCCAGATCCGGCAGGGAATGATAGCCGTCCGGGATGTGCACGTTCAGCTCCCGGGCCAGATAACCGGCCACGGCGGTGCCGTCCTCCTCCGGCCTGGCGTCCACCAGCGAGAGCTGGGAGACCAGGCGGCGCACGGTGACGGACGCCTTCACGAAGAGGGAGTCGTCCGAGACAACCGG
>JAEEIJ010000055.1 GCA_016281315.1 Bacteroidales bacterium | reverse complement strand
TGAAGTCCGTGACCGAGAGGAGCGGCCTAGGGCGAAACAGGTAATTGGGGCTAAGTCGTAACAAGGTAGCCGTACCGGAAGGTGTGGCTGGAACACCTCCTTTTTGGAGCTTAGTCCTTGGCGCTGCTCGGTTGTGCAAGGCCTTGCACTTTCCTTGAAGTCTTTCTTATAAGAGGCGATTCCGCGAGGAGTTGCCTCTTTTTGAAGATATCGGCGGGGGAATCCGGTGCAATTCCGGCGCTGTGCCCGCAACTGTAAATCCCTCCGGGGAAAGTCAGAATGCCGGCCGATATCAAGTTTTTCCTCCGGAGCCCGGGGACAGGTTCCCGTAAAACGTACTAAACTATGTTCTTATCTCTTCTCGCGGGGCTTCTGCTAGCCCCCGCTGCAGACACCTTGCAGGCGGTTACCGTCGTGGCAGACCGGGGTGTCGTGGTATCCAGGGCGGATACCGTAAAAATCCAGTCATTATCCGATGCGGGCGGCGTCCTCACGGGCCTTCCGGCCCTGTACGTAGGGGACTACGGCAGTGCGGCCGGCCTCAAATCGGCCTCCCTGAGAGGCCTCGGAAGCGCCCACACCGCCATTTATGTGGACGGCGTCCGCGTGGGCAACGTCCAGAGCGGCCAGGCCGATCTGGGCTTCCTGGACTTTAACGACCTCTCCTCCGTGGTGGTGGACTATGCCCAGAACAGCCTGTCGTTCAGCACGGCGCAGCCTTTCTTCTGCTGCAAAAAGGTGAGGGGATCGGCCCGTCTGGGCTACGGCTCCTTCGGCACCTGGCAGCCCTATGCGAAGATCGCTTTCCGCCTGGGCAAGGACTGGAGCCTGTCCACGCACGCCGGCGGCATCGTCACCAACGGCCAATTCCCGCTGGAGGACGGAAGCCTGCGCGCCAACAACGACCTCAAACAGCTCCAGGCCGGGGCCGATCTCTGGGGCAGGATTGAAGGCGGCGATTTCCACGCGAAAGTCTATTTCAACGGCGCCAACCGCGGAACGCCCGGCTCGACGGCCTGGCCTTCCACCGACCGCCAGACCGACCGCAATGTCTTCGGTCAGTGGAGCCTCCGCAAAGCCGTTTCGCCGGTCTATGCCCTGCATCTGAGCGGGAAAACAGCCTATGACAAGATCTACTATGCGAGCGAATGGGGCGACAGCACCTATGAGCAGACGGAATTCCAGCTGAACAGCGTGCACAAGTTCACGCTCGCGCCCTGGTGGACGCTTTCCCTGGCGGCCGACGCTTCCCTGGACGGCCTGCTCTCGAATCTCTACAGGCAGGACCGCATCGGGGCCGTGGTCGCGGTGGCATCGGCCTTCCGCTGGGCCCGTTTCAAGGCCGATGTCGCCCTGGAGTACGCCGGCACCTTCGACGAAGGACACAGCCCCTGGCACAGCCTGTCACCGTCGCTGGATCTGCGCCTGACGCTTGCGCCGGGCCTGGACCTCGTCGCCTTCGGCCGCCGCGCCTTCCGGGCTCCCACCTTCAATGAGCTTTATTATCCCGGTTACGGCAACACGGAGCTGAAGCCGGAGGACGCCTGGCTCGCCGACGCCGGTCTGGACTGGCATCGCCGCTGCGGCGCCTGGACCCTGAAGGCCCGCGCGGACGGCTTCTACAACTGGCTCACGGACAAGATCGTCTCGGCCCCCACGCCCGCCGATCCCAACATCTGGCTGCCTTACAACGTGGGGAAGGTGCAGGCCGTCGGGGCCGATGTCCTGGCCGCCGCGGACTATGCCTCCGGCGACTGGAAGGCCGCCTTCAGCGCCCGCTACAGCTACCAGAACGCCGTGGACAAAACGCCCGACAGTTACTCGTTTGGCCAGCCTATTCCTTACATTGCCAAACATACGGTGGCCCTTTCCGGAGAGGCTTCCTGGAAAGGCTGGGGCCTGGGCGCTGCCTGGAACCTCCGGGCCGGACGCCGGGACGCCGCCGGGGAAATGCCCAATTGGAACACCCTGGACGCGCAGGCCGGAAAGAGCTTCCGCCTGGGCCGTATGGGGTGCATCGGCCTCAAGGTTATCGGCCGGAATCTGCTGAACTGCCGTTACGAGACCGTTTCCGGCTATCCGATGCCGGGCCGGAGCCTGATGGCCGCCGTCGAATACAAGTTTTAGATGCTTCTGAGTCTTTTATATGTGCTGATTGCCGGGATCGCCCTCCCCGTGGGGGGTATCCAGATGCAGTATCTGTGGCGCAACCAGCTCGGGGACGTTTATAGCCTCGGGCTGGGCAGCGCCGCCTGCCTGGGCGCCGCAGCGGCCACGATGAGCGGCTGGTGCTCGCTCACGGTAGGGAGTTTTGTCTGTACGCTCATCTGCACACTCGTCTGTTTCTTCGTCACCCTGAAGGTCAATACCCAGCAGCTCATCACCTTCGGCATCCTGTTCGGCACCTTCATCGGCTCGCTGGGAACCATCGTGGTGACCAATGCGCCCACGGGGGACCTCCTGAAGCAGTATTACCTCTGGGGCGCCGCCAATTTCCGGCTGGAAGGGGTAACCACCGGGGATATCATTTTCTCGCTGGTCCTGTTCGCCGCCGGCCTTGCCGTGGCGCTCACTCAGGCCCGGACGCTCACCCGGCACTTCAAGGGGGAGACAGAGATATCGGCCTGGGGGAAGGCGCTGCTGCTTCTCGCCATCATGTGCCTGGTGACGAGCGCCGTGAGCATCTGCGGTCCCATCGGCTTCATCTCCCTGGGCGTTCCCAACCTGAGCCGGCTCATCTGCAAGAAAAAGGATATCCGCGCGCACTACCTCATCAGCTCCGCGATGGGGGTGGGATTGCTGCTCATCACTTATCTGGTGGTCCAGTACGTAAACTTCGGCATCTATCTCCCCATCAGCGCCACGATGGCCATCCTCGCGCTCCCGCTGATGGCGATGATCTTCGTGAAGCAGGAGTAAGCAATCGTATATTCATCCTTTTTTCGTATATTTGCGATTATGACGAATCGCATTATGAGACCTTACTTTCTGATTGCCCTGATGGCTGCCGCAGTTTCCTGCAGCCAGGGACCGAAGCTCGTGGATGCCTCCCGTTTTGAGGGAGAGGTGGACGGGAAACCCGTCAAACTGTACACCCTGAAAAACGGGGACATCAGCATCCAGATTACCAATTTCGGCGCCCGCGTGGTGTCTACCTTTACCCAGGACCGTGAGGGGAATTGGGAAAACATCGTGGTTGGCCACGACAACCTGCAGGACTATGTTACGCCGCCCGGCGAGCGTTTCCTGGGCTCGGTCGTAGGGCCGGTGGCCAACCGCATCGGCAACGCGAAGTTCACCCTGGACGGGGTGGAATATTCAACTCCTGTAAATGATAACGGCAAGAATACCCTGCACGGCGGTTTCATCGGCATCGACAACCTGGTCTGGGACGTGGAGGCTGTCTGCGATACGGCTATCGGCCTGCACCTGCTGCATCCGGACGGGCTGGAAGGCTATCCCGGCAACCTGGACATCCACCTGGCCTATGCGCTCAATGCGGCAGGGGAGTTCTCCGTGGATATCAAAGCCACTACGGACAAGGCCACGCCGGTGAATATCGCCCACCACCCCTTCTTCTGCCTGCGCGGCTGGGGAAACGGCTCGGTGGAAGAGTATTCGATGTGGATCAAGGCGGCGTCCTATACCCCCATCGATGGATTCGGCATTCCCACCGGGGAGATTGCCCCCGTGGAGGGGACGCCATTCGATTTCCGGCAGGCGCACGCGATCGGCCAGTTCATCGGGGCCGATGACGAGCAGCTCCGCAATGCCCGCGGCTACGACCACAACTGGTGTCTGGACAGGGAAACGGACGGGGTGGAACTGGTTTGCAAGGTGGCCGATGCTGCGACGGGACGCTTCGTAGAGGTGCTCACGGACCAGCCGGGCCTGCAGTTCTACAGCGGCAATTTCTTTGAGGGCGAGTTTTTCCGCGGTTCGCTGGTCCTGGAGGGCCAGCGCTATCCGGATTCCGTGAACCACCCGGATTTCACGCCCAGCATCCTTCAGCCGGGCGAAACCTATTCTTCCATCACCGTTTACCGTTTCGGGGCAGAGCCTCTCTGGCAGCCCGCCGGGGATCATATCCGCACGGCGTGGGCCGACGAAGTGAGCCCTTCCAACGCGCATCCGGAATATCCGCGTCCGCAGTTGGTCCGCGAGGACTGGAAGAGCCTGAACGGCCTCTGGGACTATGCCATCGTGCCGGCGGATGCCCCGCAGCCGAAGTATTCGGACGGCAAGATCCTGGTGCCTTTCTGTGTGGAATCCTCGCTTTCCGGCGTGGGAAAGAAGGTGGGGGTGGACCAGGCGCTCTGGTACAAGACATCCTTCAGCGTCTCGCCTACCTGGAAAGAGCGCGTCCTGCTGCATTTCGGTGCGGTGGACTGGAGCTGCGAAGCCTGGTTGAACGGGAAGCCCCTGGGTATCCACACGGGCGGCTATACCGCATTCTCCTATGATATCACGGATTATCTGGCCGAGGGTTCCCAGGAGCTGGTTCTCAAGATCCTGGACGGCACGGACAACGGCGAACAGCCGCGCGGAAAACAGGTTTCCAACCCTCACAGCATCTGGTATACGCCGGTCACCGGCATCTGGCAGACGGTGTGGCTGGAGCCCGCTCCCGCCGCCCGCATTGAGGATTATTACGCAATCGCCAGCATCGACGATGGCATCCTTTCGGTCCTGACGGAGGTGGAAGGGGAGGCCGATGAAGTGCTGGTGCGCCTTTGCGCCGGCGGGGAAGGCTGGTCCAGCCTGGACGGCAAGCCTGGAAAGGAAGTGGCGCAGGAGCGTGTCCCTGCCGGGGAGGTGGTGCAGTTGCAGGTGGAGACGCCCTCGCTCTGGTCGCCCGAGCATCCCTATCTCTATGCGCTTGACATTCAACTCTTTAAGGGCGGCGAGAAGGTGGATGCCGTAACCGGCTACGCGGCCTTCCGCAAAAGCTCCGAGGTACGGGACGAGGCAGGATACCGCCGTATCGGCCTGAACAACGAGCCTTATTTCCAGTTCGGTCCCCTGGACCAGGGCTGGTGGCCCGACGGCCTTTACACCGCCCCCACGGACGAGGCCCTGAAATTCGACATCGTCAAGACGAAGGAGTGGGGCTTCAATATGATCCGCAAGCACATCAAGGTGGAGCCCGCCCGCTGGTACTGGTGGTGCGACCGTCTGGGTGTTTGCGTGTGGCAGGATATGCCTTCGCTCACCGGAAATATTAAGGCTCAGAAGGGCGATCCCAATCCCCAGTGGGGCCAGTGGGGCTACAACACCGGCTGGGATTATCCGCTCACGGAAACCGCCAAGGATACCTATTATAAGGAATGGGGTGAAATCATCGCCCAGCAGAAGAAGTTCCCCTGCATCGTGGTGTGGGTCCCCTTCAACGAGGCCTGGAGCCAGTTTGATACGGAGATGGCAGTGGACTTCACCTATGAGATGGACGGTACCCGTCTGGTGAATTCCGCTTCCGGCGGCAATTCCTACCTGTGCGGGGATATCCTGGACAGTCACAACTATCCCCGTCCCAAGATGAAATTCCGTTCGGACGGTGCCCAGATCGATGTTTTGGGCGAATACGGCGGCATCGGCCTGGCCGTTCCCGGCCACCTGTGGCAGCCGGACCGCAACTGGGGCTACAAGGGCCTCTGCGCGGATGGCGAAGAGGTGCTCTCGAAGTATGTTGCCTATATCGAGGAATTCATCCCCGAGGTGCAGAGCGGCGTTTCCGCCGGCGTCTATACCCAGACCACCGACGTGGAAATTGAAGTGAACGGACTGATGACCTACGACCGCAAGGTGGTCAAGGTCGATGAGCAGAAGCTGCGGGAAGCCAACCTGCGGGTTATCGGCGCCCTTGGAAAATAATGTCGCTTTTTTGTAAAAAAGTTTTGGAAGTTTAAATATTATTCGTACCTTTGCAGTCCCGCCCTAAAAAGCGGGACTTTTTTACGAGTTCATTGACAACACTGAGAGAATAGATTAGAGGTAAAGCAAAAGATAGAAAGAATTAGTCTGATAAAGAAGTTATCAAACGGAATTTTCGGACTACAATTTCAATAGGCAAGAGCAAAACACAGCAATGTGTGATTCACAGTGCGGAGGCTGCGCGAGCGGCCGATGCACGCGAGAGAAAGAAGTTAAGAGCGAACGGAGGATGCCTAGGCTATCCGGAGGCGAGGAAAGACGTGGTAAGCTGCGAAAAGCCGCGGGGATCTGCAAACAGGAATTGATCCGCGGACATCTGAATGGGGCAACCCACTGGATTGAAGATCCAGTACTCTCGTGAGAGAGGGCGAACCCGGGGAACTGAATCATCTTAGTACCCGGAGGAAAAGAAATAAAAGTCGATACCCTGAGTAGTGGCG
>JAEEIJ010000054.1 GCA_016281315.1 Bacteroidales bacterium | reverse complement strand
TTCCTTCAGCGCAGGAATATACTCACTGTCCTTAGGAAGATAGCTCATAAGCATGGGCAGACCTGCCGCCATCCAGCCATTGCCACGTCCCCAGAAAAAGGGAGCCTCAGGAGCATGATAGAACAGGCCATTGTCCCGCTGGAGGCTATCCATATACATTTTCATCTCACGGGCTGCCCGGTCGATATACTTGCGGTCACCGGTGGCCCGGTAAGCCTGGGTCTGAAGGACCGTGATCATGTACATATCATCAATCCACAGGCGGGTCTGCGGAGAATAACCGTCTGCAAGGAGTTCCCGCTGACGCTCGATGGGGAAATTCCCATTGCCACCCACCTTCTGGCCGGGTTCCCCGGTCGGGTCCTCCCACTGATGATCGGCATAGCGAAGTCCCAGTTCCAATGCCCTTTTGTCTCCGTTCATCATATAAATCTCCAGAGGAATCGCCCCGAAGATGGAATAATCCACATGATTATCGCGATTGCACAGTGACTTTCTCTCTCCATAGAACGGCTCAAAGAAATCAATCAATCGCTTCTCCAGCTTCTTGTTGTGGGAAAGGTGGGCAAATTCGATGGCATTAACCCAAAGGCTTACCACGGAATAATTCATTTCTTTGCCACCACGTCCGTAATTATAGGGTGCCTGATACCCCGGAAGATTATTTCCATAGTCGAGCGGATCAGCAGCGAGTAATTGCTCTGCAACGCGATTTCCTATGGTTTCCACGCTGATGTCTTTGGGAAGGTCTTGAAAGTCCTTGAGAGCTATTTGAGCTCCGCAGGAAACACTTAGCAACGACACCGTCAGAATGATAACGATTCTTAGCTTCATAAATCTTTTTATTACATGGAAACGCCGTCGGCCTTGATCCCGGCCACCAGCTGCTTGCCTTTATCGGCCATCCGATCCAGGTCCAGCAGGACCACCTTGCAGCCCTGCGCGGCGGAATACTCTACGATGGTGGTCCCCAGCACCCCGCAGGCCCCGGTCAATTCATGCGGTATTCCACCACTACCGGCCAGTGGTCGGAGAGGTAATCGACGCTGGAATAAGTATCCCTGGGGATGCTATAGGACTTGACCGAAGGGAAGCCCTTGTAGAACTGGTAGTCGATGGTGCTGACGCTGCCGGTCTCATAGTTCCAGTCGTTGTAGGTACGGCCAAGCGCCTCACCGGTAAATCCTTCACGGGCGAAGTAGCCGTAGGTGCCGTCCTTCCACTCATCGAAGATGGCCTCCCAGTGCGAAGCGTTCATATCTCCCATGAACAGGATCCAGCCGTCGCTGGACGGGTTATAGTGAGAGTCGATCCAGGTCTTGATAACATTCATTTCCCTCTGCCGAAGCGCAATCACCTCGTCAGATTCAACCGTGGCATTATTCTTTGTCCTGTAGCTGAGGTGCACATCCATCACCAGCACCTTCTGACCTTCGTAGGTACACTTCATCCAGGTGCAACTGCGGAAGGAGTTCTGGTCGGAAGACTTGCTCGGAGAGGTGGGCGCTCCGGAGACCAGCCAGAACGTACCGGAAGACTGCACCGAGACCTTACTGGTCTTGTAAAGAATGACCTCGGCCGATTTCTCCAGACCCTCGACATTCTGCTCCCACCAGGAAAGAGAAGTGTTGTCAAAGATGTCGTCGTAACCGGAACAATGGTCGACAAGGTATTCCCTCTGGTCCTTCTCACACTCCTGCATACAGATGATATCGGGCTGTCTGTCGTTGATAAAGGCGGCCATACCGCCGCGGCGGGCGCTCCATGCATGGTCGCCGGAATCGTCCATGGCGGAAGAACGGATATTCCAGGTAATGGCTTGGAGCAGAACGGGGACCACGCCGGGCTGCGCCTGATATGCTCCCGGCCACCAGTCGCCGGCGCCGCGGTCGTTTCCCATCTGGTCTTTGCCGATCTCCGCGCCAAGCCAGGTGACGAAAGCCGGACAGGCGTCATTCAGGTATCCCGTGAAAGCAGACTTGGTGATTTTGTCATAGTTGCCAATCGTGGCCTCGTTTTTAACATAATAGCCATTCCATTTCCAGCAGTCATCCTCCCATTGGGCATTGCTGTCTCCGTTTCCATAGCGGGTATGTTCCTTCCAATAGCCCTTGGTATTATGATCACCCGACCAGTCGATATTGAAATTGTCTTTCGTATAATGGGTGTAATAGGCGGTGACGGCCTGTAACGGTGACTCATTATACCCCCGGAGCGGAGAGAACGAACTGCCGTTCGTGTCAAGGATAATCAGGTCGTTGACCAGATAGGTCTGTTTGGCATTCCATAATCCAATCAGGGCATTGTTAGTGGTCACTTGTTCGTCATTATATCTCCAGGTACGTCCGATAAGCGAGCAGTTGCTGATGACCGAGCAGTTCTGAATGCCGTCCAGCGCAATCCAGGACGCCTTCAGCCCGTCACCGCCGGAGGTCAGGTTGACATAATGATTGTTTGCAAAGGAACTGTTGTTCATGCAGAAGTAGGACGCATGGTCGATATTGATGGCCGCCCCGTAACGATACTGAACGTAATTCCCGGAGAAGGAGCAGGTATTCAGGAAGACCGTCGGATAATTGTCCCCATCTTTATTGGTAAATATCGCGCCGCCGATGCCTGCATAATTGTCGTTGAACTGGGAAGCCTTGATTTTCACCGTGGGAGCGCCATGGAAATAGAGTGCGCCGCCATTCTTCCCATCGTCTTTATTCTGCCGGCAGGTAGTATGGTTCCCTTCGAACGTGCAGCCTGTGATGGAAACATCTCCTGCTTTCTCCGAATAGATTGCACCGCCGTTACCGCTCGCATAATTATTCAGGAACTGGCAGTTGCTGAAACTGTAGGTCCCGTCCGATAACCACATTACCCCGCCGTTGCTGCCATCTGCGTGATTGCCACTGAAGAGGACGTCTGCAAAAGCGAATGAAGCCGCGGAATTGCTCATATCAAGCGCTCCCGAATCCACATTGGCATAGTTGCCGATGAAACTGGTATCGTGCACGGTCAAACTGCCCTTGAGCTTGTAGAGGACTGCGCCGGCCCATTTGTCCGCATGGTTGCCGGAGAAAGTGGTATTCCCGCCAATGGTCAGCGATCCCGTGCCGCTGTCCGAATTGGCGCCGGGTTCGGCCTTGGTCCAGCCGCAGATGGCTCCGCCGCAGGAAGCCGAACTGTTGGAAGTAAACGACGTGCTGCTGATCTCAAGGTTGGTGCCTCCCCGCAGGAAGATGGCGCCGCCGCCAAAGTAGTCGTCGGTAATATTGGCCTTGTTGCGGGAGAAGGAACATCCGACAATGGAACTTGTCTTGCCCTCGAAATATAGAGCTCCGCCAAGGAGCGCCTCATTACCATCCTCTGCTGAAGTTCCGCCGAAGGTGCAATTCTCGAACTCTATGCTTGAATTCACCCGTATGGCTCCTCCGAGACGGGTAGTACTGCCACCGTTGCCGGTAAAACTTACACCGCTGATAGAGATGTTTCCAGAGGCGGAACAGTTGATGGCCCCACCCTTCCAGGCCTTGTTGCCGGAGAAAGTGCCTCCGGAAATGGTCATGCTGGCAGAACTGTAACAGTCGATGGCACCGCCATAGCCCTTGTCGGGCTCGGTACGGGCGGGGTCGTCATTCAGGGCGTAGTTGCCAATAAAATAACAGTTCGTAATCGTAGTCGTACCCACCTGCAGTGAGAGGGCGCCGCCGTCCATTCCGGAATAGTTGGGCTCGCCGGCCTGAGTGCCGCCGAAGCTGCAGTTCTCGATATTGAGGGTTGTATCGCCGGTTTTCAAGCGGATGGCGCCACCTTCGCCGCTCTCGCCGCTGACATAGTTGCCCTTGAAGGAACCGCCGCTGATATTTATGGTACAGGCGGAATTCGCTACAATGGCGCCACCGTTGCTGGCGCAGCCGTTGCCGGTGAAGCTGCAGTTATTGAAGTTTATTGTACCGTCATTCAAGACAATACAGCCGGAATCATTGACAGCGGAATTCCCGTTGAAACTACAGCTGTTGAACGTACAGACGGGATTGCCCTTGCGGA
>JAEEIJ010000053.1 GCA_016281315.1 Bacteroidales bacterium | reverse complement strand
GTCATCGGGGCGTCGTTCACTTCCACCAGGTCCACGGCGATGGAAGGGATTTCCTTCACGAACTTCGCCACCATATCCAGGTCGCTGGCCAGGAGGACCAGGGACTTGGAATCGGCCCGCTTTTTAATCTCATAGACACGGGCTACCGCCGCCGCACAAGTGGCATCGCAGCCGATGCCCCACACGGTATCGGTAGGGTACAGGATCACGCCTCCGGCGCGCACGACGCGCAGGGCTTCACTGAGAATCTCTTCCGCTTTCATAATAGGTGGTAATGACGGGATAATGGTCGGACCAGGGGACGCGCTCGATGGTACAGGAAACGGCCTCCAGCGCCTTGGGATACAGTTGATAGTCGATGCGGAGCAGGGGCCACAGCGTCCGGTAGGTGGCGCCGAATCCGTGCCCGCCCCGAACGAAGGAGTCCCGCCGGCCGCGCAGCAGGCGGAAATAGGTATAGGACAGGGGCGTGTCGTTGAAATCGCCCGCCACCAGGGCCTGCCCCGGCGCCCGTTCGATGTCTTCCAGCACGGCCGATACCTGCTTGGGCCGTTCGCCGATGGAACGTCGCATCTTCTGCTCGGTCTCCTCCACGGCGCCCTCTTTTTTGACCAGGTTCGACAGGGAAATGTTGTAGCTCTCGAAGTGACAGTTGTACAGTCGCATCGGACCTGAAGAGAGCTTCACGTCCGTCCACAGGGCCATATTGGTGGAATGCTCGAAGGTGATCTTGCCGCGCGAGGCAATTCCCAGGCGGCTCAGGGTGAGGTTGCCGAATTTCCCGCTCCGGCCGGTGCGTACGTAATATTCGGCCTTATATCCCGGGAAATGCAGCAGAATCCAGGCGTCCATCGGCTGTCCGGAAGGAAGGAAGAACTCCTGCAGGCAGATGACATCGGCATCCAGTCCAGACAGATAGCGGCTCACGCTGTCCGCCAGCGCCAATCGGCCCATACCGGACGGCCCGTGTGCGAAGAGGCCCACATTATAGGAAACCACCTTCAGCGTTGCCTCCTGCTCGGCTTTCGGCGTGGTGAAACGGTAGAATCGGCCCGCGAAAAGGAGGGAGGGCAGGAGCACCAGGGTGAGCAGGAGCCGCATCGACGAGCGGCGGATGAGCGCCCACACCCACAGCACCAGCGTAACGGGCAGAATCACAGGATAGAGTAGGCCGAAGAGGGTGAAAAACCAGCCCCGGACGGGGTTGACGGCTACGGACAGATAGCTCAGCAGCTGCAGTCCCGCCGCCACCAGGGAGATGGTGCCGAAGGAAAGCCGCGAGAGCCAGTGCCGTTTTTTGGAGGCCATTTAGCAGTAGATTTTACGCGTCTTGCGCCAGTACAGGATGGTGAGCCAGCCGAAGAGGGCGCCGCCCAGGTGGGCGAAGTGCGCGATGCCCATCTGCGTACCCGTGATGCCGGTAAGGAGTTCGATGCCGATGAAGATGATCACCATCCATTTGGCGTCCAGGGTGATGGGCGGGAAGAGGAGGGTCATCCGGGCCTGCGGGTACAGCATCGCGAAGGCGACCAGCACGCCGTAGACGGCTCCGGAGGCGCCTACCATCGGGGTGTACATCGCCTCCATCGCGTTCCCGTTCATATAGGTGAGTTCCAGCCACTCCACGCCCGTATGCAGGGCCACGGCCCCGAGGCCGGTGATGGCGTAGAAGATGAGGAACTTCTTCGTCCCCAACTGACGCTCCACCACCATTCCGAACATCACCAGCGTGTACATATTGAAGAAGATGTGCCAGAAGTTCGCGTGCATGAACATATGCGTGACGGGCTGCCACCAGTGGAAGTAGGGCGACGCAGGGTAGAACATCGCAAAGGTTCCCATCATAAACTCCCGGTTCACGAGCGTGGCGATGAACATAATCACGTTCACATACAGCAGGTTCCGGGTCACGGGCGGGATATTTTTCAGCGGATTGGCCATAGGTTAGAATCGTTTGTCCAGCTCGCTCTCCGGCAGGATGGAGAGGATGCGTTTGCCGGCGGCGGTGAATTCGGGGTTGTCGCTCCTGAGGAGGGCTTCGATGAGCCGCTGCGCCTCCAGGGCCGATGTGAGCTTATCTCCTTCGGCCGATGCCATCAGGGCGAATTTCTGGGCGCTGGCCTGCTCCATCACGCCGGGCAGGCTGCCGCTGTCGTCGGAGAGCACCAGCAGGAGGTCGCGGACCAGGGTTTCGGCCTTTCCGGGCTGCGCGGGGCAGCCTTCCGGCACGCCGTTCAGCACCACGGTATCCATGCCGAAGGAAGCGATGTCGAAGCCGAGTTTGTGCAGGAGTTCCGCGTGGGCCTCGAAGAGCAGGCGTCCCTCCACGCCCACCGTCACGTGAACGGGGAAGAGGGCGGTCTGGGTGACGTGGCCCCCGGCCGTCAGCGCCTTGATGAAGCGGTCGTAGAAAATGCGTTCCCGGGCGCGGCGCACGTGCACGGCCATCAGGCCGGATGCGCTGTGGGTGAGGATGTATTTCCCGCCCACGATGAGCACCTGGGCCGATGAAGACGGCAGGGCCTTCTCCTCGAACAGGGCGCCGTAATCCTGGGCCGGACGGCTGGAGTGCGGCACGTCGTTATGGCGGGGTTCCGCCGGAGACTCGAAGGGATTGTATTCCCAGTCCACTCCCACGGTGGGGGTGTCGGACGGCCTGTATTCGCTGAACTGCGTCCCCATCACGGGGATGGAGGCCGCTTCCGGATTGTCGAAGTCGATGGCCCCGGCGATGCTGCTGCGCCCCAGGGCCTCCTTCACGGCGGCCAGGATGGTCTGGAAGAGAAGCTGGTCTTCCTCGAACTTGATTTCCGCCTTGGTGGGATGGATGTTCACGTCCACGGTGCCGGGGTCCACCTCCAGGTAGATGAAGTAGGACGGCGTGCTGCCTTCCGGAATCAGGTTTTCATAGGCCTTCATCACGGCCTTGTGGAGGTAAGGGCTGCGGAAATAGCGGCCGTTCACGAAGAAAAACTGGTTTCCGAGGGCCTTCCGGGCGCTTTCCGGCCGGCCGATGTATCCGTCCACCGCGGCGATGGAGGTCTCCGCGTGGATGTCCACCACCTCGCCCACGACGCCGGCGCCCAGCAGGTCCTGGATGCGGAACTTGTAGCTCTTGGCGGGCTTCACCACGTGGAGGTCCTTGCCGTTGTGGGTAAGGGTGAAGGCCACCTCCGGCCGGGTGAGGGCCACACGCTGGAATTCCTCCACGATGTGCCGCAGTTCCACGTTGTCGCTCTTGAGGAACTTGCGCCGCGCCGGGATGTTGTAGAAGAGATTGCGGACGGAGATATTCGTGCCGACGGGGCAGGACACCTCTTTCGTACCTTTGTTCTCCGAACCGGCCATCGTCACCTCCACGCCGGATTCTTCCTCCACGGTGCGGGTGCGGAGGGTCACTTCGGCCACGGCGGCGATGGAGGCAAGGGCCTCTCCGCGGAAGCCGAAGGTGAGGATGCGGTGCAGGTCTTCGGCCGATGAAAGCTTACTCGTCGCGTGCCGCTCGAAGCACAGCACGGCGTCGTCCGGCGTCATTCCGCAGCCGTTGTCGATCACCTGGATGAGGGTGCGCCCGGCATCGGCCACCACCACCTTGATGTCCGTCGCCCCGGCGTCCACCGCATTCTCCATCAGCTCCTTCACTACGGACGCAGGCCGCTGCACCACCTCCCCGGCGGCGATCATATCGGCGATATTTTTCGGTAATATCTTTAGTTCCATATTTCAATCGTTTCAGGAAGCATACGCCCTCAAACCCTTCGCTCACTTCGTTCGCTTCGTCCCTCCCACCGCTTCGCGGCGGGCCCCTCCCTCTAATGTGGCCGAGGGTGGCCACAGGTTTGAGGGCATATGCTTCCTTACACTTTTATAGTAATTCAAAGAATTTGGCCATATAAATAAGGACTACGACGATAAGGACCAGGGTGACGATGGTGATGATGGTATGGGCCTTGCCCATATCGCTGCGGGTTTTCTGGTAATTGCCACCGCGGAAGGCGCCGCGGAGGCTGCTGCCGGGGACGTACTCGCCGTTTTCCTTCGCTTTTTCGTTGCTGCCATCCACGTCGCCGAACATCTGGCGACGTTTTTCCTCCTCCGGATCGTAGTACCGGGGCTTGTAGTTGAACACCCGGTGCGGTTGGTTCCCGAAGAACCCGAAATTGAACAAACTGGCCATCTTGCAATTCCTTATATCATACAAAAATACCAAAAATTCCCTTGTCTTGCAAAGATTTCCACCCCTTCGGGTGGTGTTTTCTATTATTGATAGCCGTATCTTTGCGGCTTGGAAAATTACACCAACTACAATATGGACAAAAAACTGTTTTATGAGACGCCTTGCGCCGAGGTTCTTCGGTTGCAGGTGGAAGACGGTATCCTCACCGTTTCCGACCGGAACGCTTCCGGTGAAATCTATGACGAAATCTTTATCTAGCCGCCTTATGAAAAAG
>JAEEIJ010000052.1 GCA_016281315.1 Bacteroidales bacterium | reverse complement strand
TTAAATACCAGCTTTCCATGGGAAGGCAACACCTTAAGCAGTACATTCAGTTATGAGCAGCATAGAAGACTTTCTGCGGGAGAACAAGCCGCAGGTGAAAGAGGATCCCACCTTCATCCTGGAAGCGCAGCGCCGGATGGAGCAGGTAGAAGGCATCAAGGCCGAGGTGGACCGCCAGCGCAGCCGGGGCAGGGTGGCGCTCATCGTTGCGCTGTGTGCCGGCCTGGCCGTTGGGGTGTTCGCCACCGCCATCACTTTCCTCTATCCCATAGACGCCCAGTCCTCCGCCGAAGGCCTTCTCAGGGCCACCCGGCTCTTCCTGCAGGATTATCGGCAATACCTGCCGATGCCCGTGGCGCTCCTGGCCATCGCCCTGGCCGTGGTGCTTTTCAAGCGTCCTGCACGGATTTAATCTTTTTCGCTTGTTTTTCTTCTTGGGAAATGTTATATTTGTGGGAAATTTCCAATAAGTATAACTATTATGCAGGAACAAGACGGCAAATACATCTTCGGCGTGGTGAAGGTGGGGGATAAGGGACAGATCGTTATCCCCAAAGACGCCCGCAAAGTATACGGTATAGAACCCGGCGACGCCCTCATGCTGCTGGGAGACCAGAAGGGCATGGTGCTCCTCAAGACGGAAATCTTCCAGGCAGTTATAGACCAGGCCATGGAGGGGCTCACCCAATGAGAAAGCACTGGCTGGACAATCTGCGCTGGGTCACGGTGCTCCTGGTGCTGTTCTATCACGTTATTTATTTCTATAACAACAAGGGTGTTTTCGGCGGTATCGGCGGCTTCGGCCCTTATCCGGAATATCCTCAATACCAGGATGTTGTGATGTACATCCTCTATCCCTGGTTCATGCCCCTGCTGTTCATCCTGGCCGGCATCAGCGCCCGATACGCGCTGCAGAAGTACAACGCCCGCGAATGGTTCAAGGCCCGCACGCGGAAACTGCTGGTGCCGGGGACCATCGGCCTGTTTGTATTTCACTGGATGGTGGGGTATATCAATGCCCTGGGAGCCGGTCCGGAGGCGCTCTCGGTCATTCCTCAGCCGGTCCGCTACATTATCTGGGCGCTTACCGGCATTGGCCCGCTGTGGTTCATCCAGCTCCTGTGGCTGCTTTCACTACTGCTTCTGCTGGTGAGGAAACTGGACAAGGCCGATAAATGCTATCTCTGGTGCGGAAAACTCTTCGGCGGCCACTGGGGCATTGTCTGGACCATCCTGCTGGGTATCCTCTTCTGGCTAGGAGGGCAGACCGTGATCCGGAATCCGGATCCGCAGGGTATGGAAGGTCTCCTGAATCTGTATAAGCCGATATTCTATCTGGTGGTCTTCCTGATGGGCTACTTTGTGTTCTCGCACGAAGCCGTGCAGGAAGCTTTGAAGAAGGCCTGGATCCCGCTTCTGGGCTGTGCCGTGGTTGCCGGCGGCGTGCTAATCGGCACTACTTTCGGGGAGTGCAATACGGAGCCGGAGTATATGTCCAGCCCTTTGAACTGCCTGTACGGCTGGCTCGCCTGCCTGGCGCTCATCGGCTGGTTCCAGGCGTGTTTCAACCGGACATCGGCCTTTGCGGGTTACATGACCCGGAGCAGTTATGGCCTGTACATCGTACATTATCTGGTGGTCGCGGCCATCGGCTATATGCTTAAGACGTACACCCAGCTGCCGCCGTGGTCCATGTATGTGATCCTTGCCGTGGCCGTGTTTGCACTGTCTCCGCTGCTGTACGAGCTCCTTCGCCGCATCCCGTTCGTCCGCTGGGCCGTGCTAGGCGAAAAGCGCCGCGCGTAGCTCTTCCACGCTGTTAACTATGGGGTTACCGGAAAGCTCTTCCGCTGTCCGGTAGCCCCATCCCACTGCCAGGCCCTGGATGCCGCCGTTGGCCGCCGTCCGCATATCGGTAGGGGAGTCGCCCACCATGATGGCCTCCTCCGGGCCGATGCCCGCTTTCGAGAGCACCTCCTCCACGATGGCCGGATCCGGCTTCAGCGGATATCCGGGCCGATTCCCCAGTATGGCCACAAACTCAATCTCCGGAAAGAACTCCCTGATCAGCCGCTCCGTACCCTCCTGAAACTTATTGGAAGCCACCGCCATCTTCACCCCTCTCTCCTGCAACTCCTTCAGCAACTCCGGCATCCCCCCATACGGCCTGGTCTTCACATCAATGTGCGCCGAATAGTACTCCGTAAAATCCCCCAGCGCCGCATCTATGTACGCATCCGTTAACCCGGCATCTGCGAGCGTTGGGTTCGCGATGGCTTCGGGAAATTGGCTTTTCGGGTACCGCCCCGAAAAGTAATTTTCCGATGCCGCCGGCCCGGCAGATGCCGTTTCTACTTCGTGCGTGGGGTTCGTGATGGCTTCGGTAAATTGGTTTTTCTGGCACCGCCCAGAAAAATAATTTTCCGATGCCGTGGGCCTTACAGACGCCTCCAGGGCCTGTTTCACGAGGTTTCGCACCCCGTGGCCTACCATTTTCCGATACTCATCGGCCCCGTGCTGCGGCAACCCCCTTAGCGCCAGCGCATGGTTCACCGCCGCGCCCAGATCCTCCAGCGTGTCTATCAGCGTCCCGTCCAAGTCCCACAGAATCAGTCTTTTCATCGGCCTTAGAATCTTCTTGTCAAACAGCAGGAAACCCAGCAGATATCCTAATGCGTTTCTCATTTCTTCCAACGTTTCAACTGCGGGAAGAAGCTGTACATCATCTGCTTATACTGCTCCTTGCTCATCGGCTCCGGCACATTCTTGTTCACCTCGTCCACAAACTGCGCGCAGAACTCAATCATCTCATCCATCGTGCACTCCTGCGTGAACTGCCCATCCTTGTAGCAGTAGATGCAGTAATCCTCGTTCTTGCTTCCATCGGCATTCGTGCCCATCATTTCTTCAGTGAGCGGCATCCCGCAGCTCTGGCAAAACTTCTGTTCCATAGTTATTTAGTATTGGTTTGTTCAAATAATCGCCTGTACACCTCCGCCTTCTTCTCCAGCGCCAGCGGATACGCCCTGGACGAAGACGGCATCCGCCAGAAAGTCACTGTAGCATCTCCGCGCGTGGGGTTCGCGATGGCTTCGGGAAATGGGCTTTTCGGGTACCGTCCCGAAAAGTATTTTTCCGATGCCGTGGGCCCGGCAGATGCTGGACTAAGTTGCAGTTCGGGTATTTCCAGTTTGGCACTGCCGCCCACTGGGGGCACCTCGCAGCCAAACGTTTCAGCTATTACCTCCGTGGCCTTCTGGCCCGTTGTTACCAGTGTTCTGCATTCCGGAATCTGCCTTAGCAAGGCTGCCACATCCGTGGGCTTCACCACTTCCAGAAATGCATCGGCCGCATTGTCCTTCAGCCTCCTCACTTCGCATGCCGTGTCGTAGAATGCCAGCCCCTCCTTTTCGCAGAACGCCCTTATCGCCTCCTCGTCAAAACGCTTCTCCTCCTGGATGCAGAAATGGTTTTTATCGGCATAGAAAATCAGCCCCACGATCCGCCAGAAGTCATTGATCCAGTTGGGGTAGTAGAACCGCATGCACCAGCGATGCTCCTGCGGCGGAAAACTCCCCAGGAACAAAATCTTCGCCCCCTCCGGCAGGAACGGCTCAAACGGATGTTTCTCGCTATTCATCACTTTGCGCTCTCTTTTGCCAGATACTGCTGCCGCTCCTCCTCCGGAAACTTCTCTATAGCATATCGCAGCATAGTCCTCGGCATGGTCTTATATCTGGGTATTTCCTCGTGCGCTGGCTTTGTTCCTATGTGCGCGGGGTTCGCGATAGCTTCGGGGAAATTGGTTTTTCCGGTACCGTCCGGAAAAATAATTTCACCGAAGCCGTGGGCCTCTGCAGAAGCCCCCTGCAAATACGCTTCCAACGCCGCCTTGTCCCGTTTTCCCGCTTCCCTCAGCAGCCAACCCACCGCCTTGTGGATCAGATCATGCTCATGGTGCAGCAGGATATCGGCAATCCTGAACGTATCCTGCAACTGCCCGTGGCGGATAAACGTCATGGTACTCACCATCCCAATCCGCTGCTCCCAGAGGGTCTTTCCGTTCCGGGCCAACTCGTACAACAGCGTCCGGTCCTTGTCCAGCAGCCATTCCCCCAGCAGCGGGTAGCAGCTAAGGTCCACCAGGTCCCAGTTGTTGATGTAAGCTGTGTGCGCCAGATAAAAGTCAATACAGTCCTGTCTGAGATTGCCGGCATGCTTGTATATTTCCACCAGCGTCAGCAGGGCAGCCAGACGCAGTTCGTGGTACTCGCTGGAGATGCACTCCTCCAGTTCCGGGAATCCCGTGGAGCGCCAGCACTCCTTCACCACATCGCGTGTTACCGGCACCTTGATTCCCAGGAACTTATCGCCCTCGCCATACTGGCCGGGCCCCGTCTTGAAAAAGCGGGCCAATCCTGCCACCTGGG
>JAEEIJ010000002.1 GCA_016281315.1 Bacteroidales bacterium | reverse complement strand
TGGGTCTTTCCCATTTGCGCATTTACAGAACCGCCCGGCTCCATTGTCCTTTTGTTAAACTTTCTTTATCGGCATAAATTTACTACTTTTGTAGTACAAACCTAGGTGCAGAGAACTACGCTGCAAATCTAAGGTTTGCACCTGTTATGACGAAAAATTACAGAATCATCCTTCTGGCGCTTGCCGCCCTTGCCGTTTTCTCCTGCCGCCGGGAAGATCCCGCCGTCAATCCGCCTGCACCGCAACCCGCCGCACAAACCGAATGGCTGTCCCGTGAAGACGGGTTCCAGGACCGTTACCTGTTGGACCAGATGGTGGTCCTGAGCCGCCACAATATCCGCTCTCCCCTGGTGGGGCCCGGCTCCATCCTGACGGAAGTCACCAATCCCGCCTTCCAGTGGTTCAACTGGGAAGGGGAGGCCAGCCATCTCACGGCCAAGGGCGAACGCCTGGAAACCAAGATGGGCGCCTTTTTCCGTCAGTGGCTGGGGAACAAGGGCTTTCTGGACAGCTATGCCCGGGACCCCTATGCCTTCCGCCTGTATGCCAACGGGAAGCAGCGCTGCCAGCTCACGGCCCGGCGCTTTGCCGACGCCCTCCTGCCCGGCGACAACCCCAAGGTGGAGATGAACATCCAGTACGACAAGATGGATCCCGTGTTCAATCCGCAGATCACCAAGCTTTCGGCCGATATAGAGGCGCGCGCCCAGCAGGAAATCCTGCAGTTCGGGGACCTGAACGCCGCCGCGGCGGAGGGCTTCGCGCTGATAGAACGGGTGGTGGACATTACCAACGCCCCCTGTTATCCCGGCTTTCAGCACTTTGGCGACGAAGCTTCTTCCGTGAGCTTCTCGCTCAACGCCGAGCCCTCGATGAGCGGCGGCCTCAAGAAGGCCTGCTCGGTTTCCGACGCCCTGGTGCTGCAGTACTATGAGGAACCCGACGAAAAGAAGGCCGCCTTCGGCCAGACCCTCACCCTGGACGACTGGGTGAAGATAGGGCAGGTGAAGGACTGGTACGGCGACGTCCTCTTCACGGCGCCTTCCGTCTCGGTGAACGTAGCCCATCCGCTGCTCCAGACCATGCTCTCGGAACTGCAGAACAGCCGCCGCACCTTCACCTTCCTGTGCGGACACGACTCGAATCTGGGCAGCGTCCTGGCCGCCCTCCAGGCGCAGGATTACGACCTTCCGCAGACCATCGAGAAGAAAACGCCCATCGGCTCGAAACTCGTCGTGGAGAAATTCCTGGGGAAGGACGGCTATTATTACGCCGACCTCTGGCTGGTCTATGCCTCTACGAAGCAGCTCCGTGAAGAAACGTCCCTTTCCTACAACGAGCCTCCAGTGGCCGTGCGTATCGGCCTGAAGGGACTGCGCTCCAACGTCGACGGCCTGTACCTCCTTCAGGACGTGTATGGCCGCTTCTCCGAGGCGATTGACGCGTATTACGAGCTGTAAGAAAACCGAATAGTTTTTTAATAGGTTAAGTTTAGGTTAGAAGAAAAGGCCCCTGCTGAGAAGCACGGGCCTTTTTCTTTTATACGTCATAATCTCCTCAGTATTAAGCTTTTTTCAAAAATATTATTATCTTTGTCTGCAGCTAAACTCACGGATTATGAAAAGATCGGCTTACATCCTTTTGTTTTTATCGGCCCTTCTCTGCTTCGGCGTCAGCGCCCGGGCTCAATGGCGTTATGTAGTTGACAATCTCCACGCGGACAGCACAAAAGTGTATTCCCGGGTAAAGAATGACGGCATGGACAGCAAGAAAGTCCCGTATCAACTGGGCAATGTCGCTTTCACCCTCGCCAACGGGGACACGCTCACCATCGCTGCGGCCGATTCTGGCCGCACGCACCTCGCGGAGATAATCCGCGAAGGGAAAACCCGTGGGAAGTGGTTCACCACCGTTACCATCAAAGGGAAAAAGTATTTCGTTGCAAACGAGAACCTGAAGTTTGCCGATGGGAGCAAGGACTGGATCAATGAAAAAGTGAACCATCATACCCCGCTGGGTCACTGGTATTCCACATCTACGCCCTATTGGCTCATCGTACTGTCTGTGGTCCTCGCTTTCCTCTGTGCCATTCTGGGTGCGAAGATGGATTTTGGATCACGCATTCTGGCGTGGCTTACGGTACCCTTCCTGACTTTGGCTGTGGGCCTGGAGTGTCTGGGCATCTATGCGCTGGGGACCGATGTCCTCTGGTGGATGGACATGAAGGTATATGGTTTCGGACCGGCTTTCTGGCCCTGCCTGCTGATGTTTGTCGTGACCATCCTGCAGTTTGCAAGCATGCTGGTGATGGCCGGGTCCACGAAAGACAACGGCCTGTCCTATCTTGCTCCCCTGATCGGCACTGTCGTGGGTCTGATCGCGGCGGTTATCTGCATCTTGATCGGCGGCGTCAGCAAGGGTGACGGCAGTACCATGGTGAATATCGGCTTCATCATCTTCGCCGTGGCGGTAGTACTGAGTCTGCTGTTCACCTTTATCAATAATATCAAGGTGCTCAGGCCCATCGGCGGAATCCTGTTCTCGCTGTTCACCCTCATCTGGACTATCGGCGTGCTGGCGATGGTTGCGCTGCTGATTATCGGCATCATCAGTTTCTTCGCAGAATCGGTCATCATGGTGGTGGGCTTCATCCTTGCCTTCTTCCTGAGCAAGCGGTTCTTCCCCATCTATGAATTCATCGATGCCAGCGGCACGCTGGTGCGCGTGTTTGAAAAATAAAGCGGAGAGACCGAGATTCCGTCGGGCTTCGCCCTTGGCGGGGTCTCTACGCGAAAAAGACAGCCGACCGGCTGTCCTTTGAAGCGGAGAGACCGAGATTCGAACTCGGGATACCCTTTTGGAGTATACACGCTTTCCAGGCGTGCCTCTTAAGCCACTCGAGCATCTCTCCAATAACCTTCCCGAAAGAAGGGACTGCAAAGATACAGACTTTTTCGTTTTTTGCAAAAAAATCTTTGGTTATCCCGGGGATTTTGGCCATCTTTGCACACTATGAAAATGCAGAGATTGATTGTGGCGGTGGCACTGTTTCTTCCCATCGCATTAAACGCTCAGGAGGCCCAGAACGCGGCCCTTGCCTTTACCCGAATCGACAGAAATCCCCGTACGTCGGCCTTTGCCGGCGCAGGCCTCGCCAGCACCGGAGCGAGCGCCTGGAGCGCCGTGGCCGATGCCGCCCAGATCTCCTTCCTGGAGGGGCTCGGCGACGCTGCGCTGGGCGTCCAGCTGTGGCAGCCCACCAATGAGGTGGACAAGACCACCAACTTCGGCGGCGGCGCGGCCTTCCGTTTCGGTTCCTTCGGCGTGGGTCTGGCCGGTGCCTATCAGAAGGGCGTGCCCTTCGGCGGCTATACTCCGAATGACCTGCTCATTTCACTGGGCGCGTCCTACAATATCCTGGATGTCGTGAGCGTGGGCCTCAATGCCCGTTACGCAGCGCAGCACCTCACGCAGACTGCCAAGGTGAACGGCTTCAGCGCAGATCTCAGCGTCATCGGCCGCATCCTGCCCCAGCTTACGGCTGCTATCTCCGTGGGTAACCTGGGCCCGAAGGTAAAGGCCTCGGATGCTTCCTTCGGCCAGCCCGCCTATCTCAAACTGGGTGCAGCGTGGAACCAGACTCTGGCGGAAAAACACACCCTGGAGATCCTCCTGGACGGCGAGTACAACTTCGGCAGTGCGGCTGCCGGAGCCATCGGCCTGGAGTATAATTACGGCCGCTTCGTCTTCGCCCGCGCGGGATACCGCCTTGCCGGGGAAAAGGCCCTCATCCCGTCGCATCTGGCCTTTGGCATCGGCGCACAGTTCGCCGGATTCCGGGCCGATGTCTCCTTCCTCACCGCATCCAAGCTGCTGGGGAATACGCTTAATATCGGCCTGGGTTACAACTTCTAGTCTTATGGAAATCACGCTGGAAAAACAGCAGGTGCCGGTGCTGCTTCTCACCGGCTATCTGGGCAGCGGCAAGACCACCCTCCTGAACCGCATCCTGTCCAATAAGAAAGGGATCAAGTTCGCCGTCATCGTGAACGACATCGGCTCGGTGAACATCGACGAAAGCCTCATCGAAAAGGGCGGCGTCGTGGGCGGGACGGACGATTCCCTGGTCGCCCTGCAGAACGGCTGCATCTGCTGCACGCTCAAGATGGACCTCGTGGCCCAGCTGGGCGAACTTACACAGGCCCGGCGCTTCGACTACATCGTCATCGAGGCCAGCGGCATCTGCGAGCCGGCCCCCATTGCCCAGACCATCAGCACGATGCCGGCCCTTGCGCCGCAGTTCACCCGGAATGCCGTCCCCTACGTGGACTGCATCTGCACCGTGGTGGACTCCCTCCGGATGAAGGACGAGTTCGAAGGCGGCTCCGCGCTGGAGAAAGAGGATATCGGCGAGGACGACCTGGAGCGCCTGGTCATCGAACAGATCGAGTTCTGCAACATCGTGCTCCTGAACAAGGCCGCGGAACTTTCGGCCGATGAACTGGGCAAGCTCAAAGGCATCGTCAAGACCATCAACCCCGGCGCACGCGTGCTGGAATGCAACTACGGCGACGTAGACCTGGACGAGCTCATCTACACGGGCCTTTTCGACTTCGACGCCGTGGCCACATCGGCCGCCTGGATCGCCGCCATCGAAGGCGAGGACGAGGAAGAAGAGGCCGAAGGAGAAGCGCTGGAATACGGCATCGACACCTATGTCTATACCCGCAGGCCCGCCCTGGACCTCAACAAGTTCGACCATATGGTGGCCACGAAATGGCCCGCAAACATCATCCGCGCCAAGGGCCTGTGCTATTTCACCGCAGACCCGGACAAGTGCTATCTCTTCGAGCAGGCCGGCCGTCAGAAGACGTTAAGGGACTGCGGCCTCTGGTTCGCGACGATGGATCCGGAAGAGCTGGCCGATATGATGGCCCGCGACCGCAAGCTCCGCGCGGACTGGGACCCCAAGTACGGGGACCGTATGCAGAAGATCGTATTCATCGGCCAGCATCTGGACAAGGAGGCGCTGGAGAAACTGATGGACGGCTGTCTGGCTTCCTGATCTTCCGGGAGAAAGCGGGAACCTGCACGCCTGGAAAGCGTGTATACTCCAAACTCAGCGGATGTTTGTCGCAGGGGTTCTGGTAGAGGTTACGGGGCGGACGGACATCCCGTAATAACGGTCCTTGTTGCCCTGCGCCTTGGAGTAGACGTTGCCGGTCGAGAAAAGGGAGAAATAAAAGTAATAGGCCATCTGGGGATCCGTCGAGACCCAGTCGCCGGCCCAATAGTAGCCATAGCCGTTCTCCGGTGCGGTTGAGTTCCGGTGGTAGCTTTCCCCATTGCGGAGATCCGCTCCGGGCAGGAAGATGGATTTGCCGTTCTTATTGGAGGTGAATTCCATCCCCCAGTTCCCGTCCTTCTGGCACTTCTTCCAACTGCAGTTTGCCGCAAGGGCTTCCCACTCGGCCTTGGAAGGCATCCGCCAGGCGCTTCCCCACATACAATAGGCGATATCGCAGCGGGTCCCGCTGATGCTGTTGCCGGTTTTCCCGACGACATTCGCCGGATGCCGGGCCGGATAGAAGACGGGGTTGGTCTCCGTATGGTATCCGCTGGCGTCTCCCCAGCCGTACAGGCCGCCGAAATCACCGGGGGACCTTGCGCCCACGTTACGGGTGGCCCACAGCAGGGGCTTTCCGTCCACGGTAAACCCAAGATCGACCGCTTCGGGCAGCCGGGCGTACTCGACGTCCACACTGGTGGTCGGCGGCTCCTGATCGGCCCCGCCGAGATCCCCGGAGGGCTCATAGGCCCCAGATTCTCGCTCCCAGTAGTCTGATTCGACTATATAGGTATTGCCCTGGTTGTCGCAGACGATTTCCTTGTCATTGGTGCAGGACAGACTGACCGCATTGCAGGATTCCGCCGCATCCTTCCCTTCTACGGCGGGCATCTGGGGATTGATGTTCCAGGCAGGAAGGTTTATGACGGTTCCGTCGGCATAGGTCAGCACATAGGTGCATTCCGCCTCATAGGTGACGTCGTACACACTGCTCTCCGGCACTGAATTGGGCTGACAGATGACGCTGAACCCGGCCTCGCTGCCCTCGACGGCGGCCGTTGCCTTCGTTTTGAGGGGGACCACAATGCCGCTCTTTTTCCATTGCCGCCCGGTCAGTTTCTCCGGGGTGGACGGCTTTCCGTCGGCCCCGACATAGACGATGGAGATGTCGGCAAGGGTCGTCAGGTCGGAATTGCAGGTGAACGAGTAGGACTTGGTGATGGAAACGAGGGTTTTCTTCCCGGTCGGTTCCGGGTCCGTCGTATTGCAGGCCGCGGCAAGCAAGGCGCAGATTCCAAGGAGGGCAACAGTTTTTTTCATATCGGGAACAAAGATAGTCTATTTGCGACAAGAATCAAAGCCTAGGGTGCCAAGGGCGTGGACCTATCGCAAAATGCGATGAGTTCTAACTAAACAAAAAGCCCCCCACGGAGGTGGGAGGCTGAATCTATTTTACGAGAGGGGTCGCTTATTTCACGACTTCCCAGGTGTAGCCGAAGAACTCGTGTTTGCCGTTGTACAGCTTGTCGACCAGGGTCACATAGCCGTCGGCATCCTTCTTATAGGTCTGGACAGCAGACAGTTCAGAGGTCTCCCAAGCAGCCTGGTCTACGAGCTTCTTGGAAGGCTTGCCGAACAGGCCGATTTCAAACATCCAGCGGTCGATACCAGCTTTATCGTCGCAATCGGGGAAGACTCCGCCGATGTTGTCCTCGGCGAGGAAGGTCTGCTCCTTCCACTCCCACTTGCTGCTCTCGTAACGGGAGAATTTCTTCAGGTTCCCGTTCTCCCACTGGAGTTCGGATTTCTTTTCCCCGTTTTTGGTAGTTTTGGTAAGATGGCCTTCGGCGTCATACTCGCAGGTGTAGCTCTTGTTTTCATAGTCTACGAAAGAGGCGACATAACCGTTTGAGCCCAACGTAAACACATAGGGGTTCTTTGCCGAACCTTCCTTCACATAGGCGGCCGTGATGACGTTGCCTTCGTAGGAGAAAGTCCAGGAACGGTCCGGACGTTCAATCTTTGCGATCTTGCCGTCGGCGTTGTAGGAGATGGTAAAATCATCAACACCTTGTTCGGCGTTGGGTTCGGTGCCTGTCTGGCTGTAATAAGCCAGGAGGTGAGTGAGGCGCTTGACCACTTTGTTACCTTCTGGCTCACCCTTCTTACAGCCGGTGAAAGCGAAAGAAGCCACGGCTACCAGAGCCAGAACATAGAATAACTTTTTCATAATAAAAACAGTTAAAAGGTTAATAAATAAAAGGTATTAAAAATTGTGTAAATTGGATTTCAGAAGTTCGATGCCGTACAGGAAATCCTGCCTGACATCATTCAAATGGTTGCGGCAACGGTACTCGAAACTGGCGCCGTCCAGCTTGCAGGCCTTGTAGAGGGCATTCGCCGAGGCGTAGTTCGTAGCTTCGTCACTCTGGCCGATATAATAGAATTTCTGGGTGTTGACGTTTAACACCTCGGGAAGCAGCGCATCCTCGAAATAGAGGGCCGAGAAAGATCCCTGCGACTGAAAAGCCGGTTTTCCGGCGTTCCCAATGGCAAAGACCTGCATATCATCCGTAGGATAGATATCCTGATAATAACTCATCCACTCCGGGAGGGTTTTGCTGTCCAGATCACAAGGCAGTAAAACGAACCTTTTGACCTTGGAAACTCCCCGCTGGAGAATGGCCATCGCGTCTTTTATCAACGCGGGCTCCACACCTTCATAGGCGATGAAAAGGGCCATCCCTCCCTGTTTCCCCGCAGCAGTATAGGCTTCGGACAGGAAAGCGCCATCTTCAGTAAACTCACAGCCCTCGGGCACGTCCACTTCCTTATCGGCAAACTGCCAGGAAGTTTCCCCAGCCATCAGGGCGGAGAAATAGGGCAGAATCTCCGTCAGGGCAGCTTTCCAATAAGATGTGCTATGGCCGCCGTCACCCACACGGTACTGGTGGGCATAGCCATTGCGGCGCATCATCACATGGAGGTCGTCGTTGGCGATGAGAAGCTGCTTTTCATTGTCCCCGCAGGTGAGGAACCAGTACACGGAGGAATACTTGTCATAGTTTTCTGCCGTAAACTGATGCAGCGGGCAAAGCGACTTGTAATAGTCCGTCAGACGGCCTTCGCCGCTCTCGCCCACGCCACCGAAATTGATTCCCCACTGGTTGTCCCAGCCACTCTGCGATTCCGCCATATACTGTTCGTCGGTGCGGAAGGACATCGAAAGCGGCGCGCTCATAGAGAACAACTCCGGATGCTTCATCGCAACGGCCATCGAACCGAAGCCGCCCATAGAATAGCCGATAGCGCCCCGGTGCTCCCGGTCCGCAAGGGTGCGGTAGGTCCGGTCGATCATCGGGATAAACTCCTCTACAAGCATAGTCATATAGGGGAACGAACCGTCGAAACGGTCCACCCAATAAGTCTTCCAGGCGTTAGGGAATACATAAATCATCGGCTCCAGGCCTTTCCGCTCAAGGGACTTGATGGTGGCCTCACAGCTCATATAGGTGCCGTTCCAGGAAGTATTGCTGTCTCCCCAGCCGTGGAAGCAATACATTACCGGATACCGTTTGTCGGGGTTGTCATTGTAACCTTCCGGCAGCAGGATGTCGTATTTGACCACTCGGTTCAACAGGGTGCTGGACATAGAGAGCCCGGTACTGTAGCGGGGGATCTCCACGGGATCCACCGGAGGCAATTCCCGCTTTTTGTCGCATCCGCAGGAGGCGATGGTGGCCAGGCAGACCAGAACGAAAAGGATTTTATTCTTCATCATATACTACCATTTCAGAGGCATAGAGTTCATAATCAGGATGAGGATTATTCAGGCGCAGCGTAAGGGTATGGGCCCCGCTCGCAAAACCATAGGCGCTGAAAATCTCGTATTTGCGTTTGATGTAGTCGATGGGCATCAGGAAGCTTTCCACTTCCTGCCCGTCCAAAAGGGCCGTCACCGAGGCCACATAGCTGTCATCGGCATGGCCCGTCTTGCGCACGCTGCCCTCCACCACGATGCTGTTCCCCTGGAAGGGAAGGTCTACCGAGGTGGTGAAAGCTTTCTTCAGCACGCGCTTCTCTACGGGTTTAACGCCATCGAAGCTCTGTTCGTAACGCACAGGCAGCGGCGCCTCCACTGCAAAGGAAATGCCGTCAGCCTTCTGCTGGCAACTTTGGAGCAATAAGTCATAATTCGCCTGACAGACCTGTTCCAGCGAAAGCGAAGTATACGGGAACGGGATATCCTTGATGCGTTCGGCGCCTTTCTTCCAGACATCGGGGATGGCGTCGTAGCCGTACATCACGCCCAAAACGCCGGCGGCCGAAGCCGGGTTGCAGTCCGAGTCGTTGCCGCAGCGGGTGGCGATATCCATCGTCTTCAGGAAGTCGCCCTCGCCGTATAGCAGGCCGATGACCACGAAGGCGCTGTTGATGGTGGCGTCGATGTTGAAGCCGTTCCAGACACCTTCCGGGCAGCCCACGTCGTTGGCGTGGCGGTTCGTCACTTCGAACCAGCATTGCTTCCAGTCGTTGGGGTATTTCTTCCAATACTTAATTACGTCGGCGATGGTACTGTGGAACTTGGTCCCCTCAGGGATGGCCTTCAGAGCCTCGGAGACGATGGTGGGAATATCCGTGCACACATAGGCCAGGCAGTACAGGGCGCCGATATACACGCCGCCGTACCAGCCGTCGCCGTAGTTCATAATGTGGCCGATGCGGTCGCTCAGTTCAGAGGCCTTGTTCACCTGGCCGGGATAGAGCATCCCGATGAAATCGGCCTCAATCTGGAAGTCGATGTCGTCGGCGTGGGGATTGTATTTCCAGAAACCGCTTTCCGGAGCCCCGCGGCCATTAAGAATATTGTAACGGGCCGCCTGATTGGCGTGCCAGAGCTTGTAATCCGCGTTCGCAAAAGCGTTGGCATAGGCCTCCACCGGAGCGTCCAGTCCATCCTTCAGCATCGTCTCCAGGAAGGTGAGGTCCATATAGACGTCGTCGTACAGACCCGGATCCTCGATGTAAGTGTCGTAGATATAGTCGTCGTACCAGGGGATGGGGATCTCATCCATAATGAGCCCGCCCTTGTACTTGAATTCCGTGGGCCCGCCATAGGTGCAGCCGATGGTCTGCCCGTACCAGCCGCCGCGAATCTTGTCCATCAGAGTGGCACGGTCCAGCGTTACGGTTTCGCCGTAAGGGACCTTGGCGGTGCAGGCCGCCAGGAGCAGGAGGAGCGGTATGAGGATGCGCTTCATCAGTTATGGTAATAGGTATCCTTGTTCTGTTTTTCGCTGTAGTACTGGATGGCGTTGATGCGGAGAAGGTAAGTATCCGGCTTGGGGTTGCGCCAGACCATCTTCACCTGGTGCCGGCCTTCCTCCATCCCGTATTTCCACGCGGGTTCCAGTTTGCGGGAGGTCCCTTTCATCGGCAGGAGGGACACCTGATCCAGCTGCCCGTCGATCCAGACCTCAATCTCCGCTACATAGTCGTCGTTTTCCTCGGCCAGGGCGAAGACTTCGCTGCCCACGTGCTTCTTGCTCACGCGGGCGGCATAGTCGGCCGATATTCCCCGCAGGCACACGAGGTTCCCCCAGATGACAAAGCCGTTGCCGGAGAAATCAAACTCGTACACGTCCTTCATCCAGGCGTCCTTCTGATCGCGCATCAGGGGATAGGTATTCACAAAGTTCTGCTCCAGCGGCAGCACTTCCGGCCTGGCGACGGGAATTACCACATCGGCCTCCGTCACCTTTCCGCCATTCTTTTCTATGAGCTGCAGGGCCTGTTTGAAGGAGTATTCGCTGCCTTTTTCCAGAGAAACGTCCGTCCCCTCGAAGTCCAGGTTCCAGATTTCCATCACGGGGTCCTTCCAGAAGGGAGGCAGCTTCTCCAGGCCGCAGACCACGCCCAGCACGCCGCCCACGGTGGCGGGATTGCAGTCCGAATCCTGGCCGCAGCGGGTGGCGATCTCCATCGAGCGGCCGAAGTCACCGCCCCCATAGAGGAGGCCCATCGCCACATAGGCCGAATTCAGCTTGGCGTCGATGTCGAAGCTCAGGCTCACGCCTTTAGGGCAACCGGTATCCAGCCCCCATTTCTTGAGGAGCTCGAACCAGGCGGCTTTCCAGTCTTTGGGATATTGCCTGTGCCAAATGCGCACGTCGTTGATGCACTGCCAGAAGGTGCTTTCCTCCGGGATGGCCTCCAGGGCCATATCCACGATTTTCGCAGGATTGTCTTCAATGAAAGCCGCACTGTAAAGCCCGGCCACGAAGGCGCCGCCGTAGAAGCCGTCGCCGCTGTTCATAATGTGTCCCACGCGGGACGCGATGTCCAGCGCCTGCGGCAGCATACCAGGCGCCATCAGGCCTACGAAATCGGCCTCGATCTGAAAATCCAGGTCGTCGGCGTGCGGATTGTTGAGCCAGTGGCCGCTTTCCGGCGGCATGATGCCCTGACGCACATTGTATCGGCCCGCCTGATTGGCGTGGGCCAGATGGTAGGGAGCATAGGCGAAGCGTAGCGCGAGCTCTTCTGAGCTGGCGTCCAGGCCCAGTTCCTCGAAGGCTTCGGCAAAGGTAAGATCGTTGTACACATCGTCGAAAAGACCCGGCTTGCGGTCCCACCAGTGCTTGACGTATCCTTCGCCCCAGCCGATGGGGATCTCCTCCGGAATGAGGGTCCCCTGGAACTTGAATTCCGTGGGGGCGCCGTAAACCACGCCGATGGTCTGACCGGCCCAGCCGCCCATAATCTTGTCCATCAGGACATCCCGGGACAGGGTGATCTGCTCCGGCGCCTTGGGTGCGGAGCAGGAGGCCAGGACAAGGGCCAGGACGGGTAGAAGATTACGCAGCTTCATACACTTCAAGTTCTGTAATGGAGATGAAGGCGCTCACCGCCTTGGTGTACTTGTGCCAGTGAATGAGGACGGCATCGTCGCCGATAACCCGGATAGCCGTGGTTGTAACCTTCGGGAAGGTGAAGACGAACTCGCCGTTGTGCGGCTGGAAGAAGACTTCGTCGCTGAAGGGCCAGTCCGGCGTTACGGTGGCCTCAACCGGCTGCCACGCCCCGTTTTCATCCAGATATTCTACGTGGAGGTTGCTGTACCAGCCGCCGAATTCCTCCAGCGGGCCGTAGTGGAAGGAAACCATATCCGTGGTGACGGGTTCCTCCCAGCGGTAGCCGAAGTAATCCTGTTTGGGCGCGTTGGATTTTTCTCCCAGGGAGTAGAAGGCCGCACCGGGACCACCTACAACACCGTCGTTGATGACCTCCACATTATAGGCACGGTAGCTCACCGGAATGGTGAGCCAGCAGGAATCCAGCGTAGCGCGGTCGGTCTCCCGGGTAAGGGCCAGAATCTCCGCGGCATCGGGCGCCAGGTTGCGTCCCCGTTTTTCCGGAAGGGTGAACGTGGCCGCCGCCTCCACAGGTGCCTGGAAACGGGCCTTGGGATTGATGGTATAGATCTTCTCCCCGTTCTCTTCCCGCACGCTTCCGCCACGGGCGAGGATGATCTTTTCGGCCAGCACTACAGTGCGCTCGATGATATCCTCGATGGAGGCGTCCGGCATATCGTAGCGCGTGACGTTGATGTAGCGGTCGTTGAAGGGTTTGGTCCAGTGTTCGAATGGCATCGCGCGGTCCATCGGGACGCTGCCCACCCCGCCGATGACACCCAGCAGGCCGCAGATAGTGGCCGTCTGATTGTCGCAGTCGAAGCCCAGGGCGCAGCCGATGTTGAGGGTCTTCTCAATATCGCCGTCGCCGTACAGCAGGGCCAGGATGCCCAGGGAACCGTTGAGGTCCGCGTTCCAGATGCTGCGGGTGATGTCCGGCTCGTTCACATAGAGTTCATCGGCCATCACCTTGCGGGCCGCCTTCCAATCCTCGGGATACTGCTTCCAGAGGGCCAGGCATTCGTCGATGACCTTGCGGAAACGGTCTCCCTTGGGCAGATATTCCTTGGCGTGACGCACCAGGGTGGGGATATCGTGCTCGAAGAAGGCTTCGGAATACATCGCGCCGTAAACCACGGTGGGAGAAACGGCCCAGTCGTCCGAGGTGATGCGGGCGGCCCAGTCCGAGATGCCCGCGGCATAGGCGGGCATCCCCGGCGCGGTATAGGCCCATATCTCGTTGATGAGCTGGGGATCAATCTGGAACCAGTGCGGGTTGTACTGCTTGCTGCCGGTGAGCGGCGGGGTGAAACCATAGTGCATCAGGCCCAGGGCGGCGCGGTTGGCGAGCCACACCCGGTCCCGGATATGGTACATCCAGCCCTCTTTCAGCTGCGCATAAGTAAGATCCACCCCAAACTTCTCCATCATCAGCAGATAGAGGTATTCCACGTCCGTGTCGTCATCCGAGAACGCCCCGTCCACAGCCTCCATCTTGCGCATCGCCTTGTTGAAGACGAAGGGGCCTTCCCCGGGCTCGTCCACGAACTTGTTCTCGTATTCCAGGCCGTAGATATTGCCCACCATCTGGCCCAGCCAGGCGCCGGCAATCTTGTCTTTCAGCTGCGTCCGGCTGATCTCCAGCGGCTTTTGCGCGCAGGAGATGGCCAACAGTGCGAGGATGGGTATAAGGAGTTTTTTCATACTTACTGCAGGTTAGGATTCGCGGTTTTGGCCTTCTTGGGGAAGGGAAGGAAGAGCACCGACTCGTCCATAGCCGGCTTGTTCCACCAGGGCTCCAGGAATTTGTCGAAGCGGATCATATCCTGCCGCGACCAGCCCTCGAGCGCCAGTTCGTGGGCGCGCTCCCAATACAGGTTCTCCAGGGTAAGGTCGGCGGCCGACATAGCCGGCAGACCGGCACGGGTCCGGATGGTCTTGAAATCGGCCACCTCGGCGGCATCGGTCGCTTTCCCCTGACGGACCAGGGCTTCCACATACATCAGCACAACGTCGGCATAGCGGAAGATGAAAAAGTCGTTGTCCATTCCGATTTTCCCGTTTCCGGAAATTCGACCATCCGTTTGATAAGTCCATTTGCCGATACGGGCACCCTCCAGTTTACCGCGCCGTACACTTTCATCTTCTTCCGCTCCCAGTCCTCTTCCAAAATGAGATTCCGGGAAAATAGGATCGATGATATAGGGAACTCCCGGTTCGATTTCCAGCGCTTTTCCGGCAACATCATACATCTGCCCATACAGCCAGGTATCGGCCTTGCGCGTATCCGCAGGATCGTAAGAATCCATAAAGTCCGGCTCTCCAACCAGGCCGTCCCAGGCCTCCGAATGGATGTTGAACGGTTCGCATAGATTGGCCGGAAGGGTGGACAGAAAGATGATGAAGGCATTGTGGTCCGAAGTAGTGTAGGTGGTGCTGAAAGGAACGGCGAATATCTGCTCCAGGCACGTCTCGTTCTGGACCTTGAAGTTATCCTTGTAATTTTCGGCCAGGCTGTACTGTCCCCCGTTAATCACTTCCTTACAGGCGGCTTCGGCCTCTGCCCACATCGGCGTACCGATCCACTTCTCGGCATTCAGGTACATCTTCGCGAGGAGCGTATAGGCCATACCCTGAGTGACGCGACCGTAATACGCGGGCGTAACCTCCTTCTGCAGTTTTGCAACATTGTCCGTGATTTCCTTCACAACAAACTCAAAGAGGAAAGCGCGGTCTTTCTTGGGCGGATACCCCTTGCTCTTATCGATGGAATAGGGGGCCGAACCCCAGTTGTCCAGGGCGCACATATAATAGAAGGCACGGAGGACCTTGACTTCCGCGATGGCGCGTTCCTTGGCATCGAAGTCTTGATCTATATTGATGAAGGTGTCCAGCACATCGTTACAGGCAGTGACGCCGTTGGCCCAGAAATCCCAGGCATTTTCCAGCAGCGGATTGCTGGGCGAAATGTTCTGGACGTGAACATCATAGTAACGACCATCGTCCCACCACTTCCCGTTGGGGTTGATGGGTACGCAAATCTCGTTGGTGTTTTGTATAATGAGGGTCCACAGGCTCTTTTCCGTCCCCAGATGCTGCAGGGTGGAATAGGCGCGGGCCGAGTACTTCACAAACTGCTCTTCGCTGCTGAAGAAACTATCCCTGGAAATCTTGGAATAAATTTCCTCGTCCAGGTTGGTGCAGGCGCAGAGAGCGGCCGCAGCCAAAAACATATAAAGAATCTTTTTCATCACTCGGTCCGTTTAGAAGGTTAACGTGGCGCCCAGCGTGAAGGTGCGCGTGCGGGGATAATAACTGGTACTCTCGATACCGGGCGTGAGGCCGGTGAGACTCACCTCCGGATCCACACCCGAGTAGCCGGTGATGGTGAGCAGGTTCTGCCCGGAAGCGAACACGCGGATTCCGTGGATGTACTTGTTCTTGAAAGGAACATCGTAGCTCAGTGAAACATTATCCAGTTTCAGATAGCTGGCATCCTCGATATATTTGTCGGAATACCTGATTTCGCCCCGGAATTCGGGATGGTCCAGCCAAGAGGACAGGATGTTGTACAGACCCATATTCTGCAGGCTCTCGTAGTTGGCCCGGTAGCTGTTGAACACCTTGCCGCCCAGAGAGCCGCGCAGGGTCATCGACAGGGAGAACTGGCGAAAGCGGACGTTGTTGCTCCAGCCGAACGTGAGGTCCGGATAGGCCGATCCGATGCGCTGCCACTTGGTAGTGGCCACGGAGCCCTTGAATTCATCCTTCAGGACGTCTTTGCCATTTGCATCCACACCCAGCCAGATGGGGGCATAGAATGAACCCAGGCTTTCCCCCTCGATGAGCCGCTGGACATTGGCGCCCACCGGCGTAGCAATCCAACCGATTTCGTATTCCTGACTCTTGAACTCCTCGTTGGTGAAGGTGATGAGTTTGTTCTCGTTATGGGCTGCTACCACGCTTGTGGTCCAGGTCCAGTCACGGGTTTTCACCGGAGTAGCATACAGCGAGAGTTCGATACCGGTATTGCTGATGGATCCCACATTGGTGAACAAGGTCTTGTAGTCATACGGCGGAACAGGGACATCGTATTCGTACAGAAGGTCCGTAGTAAGCCGGTAATAATAATCCAGCGTACCGCCTATCCGTCCTTTCAGGAAGGAGAAGTCCATACCCACGTTGAATTCGTTCTTGCGCTCCCAGGCCAGATTGGGATTGGCGTTGGAGGCGGGAGCGTAGGAAGGAGTCCAGTCACCATTGTAATAAAAGTAGGAACTGGAAGACATCAGCAACAGGGATTTGTAGCTGGAGAAGTCCTGGTTGCCCGTGACGCCGAAGCCGGCGCGGAGCTTGAGTTCCGACAGCCACTCCAGGCTGTCCATCCAAGGCTCTTCCGAGATGCGCCAGCCCATGCTGACAGCCGGGAACCAGCCCCACTTGTTGTTCTTACCGAAACGGGAGGAACCGTCGCGGCGCAAGGAAACGGACGCCAGGTATTTTTCCTTATAGTTATAGATGGCGCGTCCGAAAAAGGCGATGTAGCGGCTGGAGGAGCGGTTGGTCTTCATACTGGCCTGGCCCTGCTTGAGACCTGCTCCAAGGGCCATATTGTTGTACTTGTAGAAGTCCGACTCGAAGCCGAAGTTCTCCATACTGCTGCTCCAGTTCATCTTTTCCTCCCAGGTGTAGCCCAGGATTCCCTGAATGGAATGACCGTCGAAGGTGCCCGCATACTGCAGCGTGCTTTCCCATTGAAGGTCGTCGTAGCTATTGGCCGCTGAATAGGCCACGCCTTTTTCGCCGATGCTGCTGGGATAGTAGGAGGTCTTGTACTCCTGACTGGAGTATTTCTCGTCGCTGTAGCTCAGGAAATTGTCCCACTTGAGTCCCTTGATGGGCAAGATGTTCAGCGTGGCGCGGAAATTGGCGGCCACCGTAGAAGTCTCGTCACGGCCTTCCCGTTCGTAAATCATCGCCACGGGATTGTAGTACTCCGACTCAGAGAGATCATAATAGCCGCCGTACTGGGACATAGCGGGATCGTCGGTGTAAATGGGTTCCGTAGGATTGCGGGTGAAGGCCTGACGGAAGGCGCTGTAATTGGCGGGAGAGGCCACGCGCTTGACATAAGTCAAGTTATAATCCAAATCCAGCCAGCCCTGAAGGGCCTTCTGGGAGATATTGGTCCTGAACAGGTACTTGGAGGCGTCGTTCTTCAGCTGCAGACCTTGGTTTTTCTCAATATTCAGGACGGTGCGGTGGCTGAATGTGTCCGTACCGCCGGAGATGGCCAGGCTGTGCTTGTGGCTGATGGGGGTACGGGTAATGGCCTTGAACCAGTCTGTATCATAACCCTTTATGGAGTCGGATGCCCCCGGGTTATAATTCTGAATGGTATACTTAAATTCTTCCGCAGTCATAGGAATGGCCCGGGACTGAACGGTCTGTACGGAGACCTGTCCGTCGTACTGGACCTGCGTGACACCACTCCTGGCCCGCCGGGTGGTGATGATAATCACACCGTTGGTGCCGCGGGTACCGTAGATGGCGGCGGCAGAGCCGTCCTTGAGCACATCCACGGATTCCACTTCCTGGAAGTTGATGTTGCGGATATCGGCATCCACCACGCCGTCGATGATGATCAGCGGGCCTTGTCCGGCCTTAAGGGTGTTGGTGCCGCGCAGGAGGAACTGATAGGAGGCGTTGGGGTCACCGCCGTCGGGGTTCACTACCACGAGGCCGGCCACTTTACCCTGGAGCATTCCGCCCGCATTGGTATAGGAGCCCAGATCCAGGCTTTCCGCCTTGATGCTGGTTACAGAACCGGTAACCTCTTTCTTCGTGGTTTTACCATAGCCGATGGCCACCGATTCATTCAGCACCGTGGAAGCGGATGGGGTAAGGGAAATGTTAACCTTCTCATTCCCGTTCACGGAGAACGTATAGTCGTCGTATCCAAGGAAAGAAACGACAACCGTAGCCCCCTGCGGAGCGGAAAGGGTAAAGCTACCATCGATATCCGTGATGGCGTGGGCATTCCCTGCTACGACGGCCGCGCCGGCCAGTGGGTCGCCGAATTCATCGGAGACGACACCCGTCACGGTGCGGGTCTGGGCCAGGGCGGTCCAGCCCAGCAGCGCGCAGAGGATGCAGATTGCTATTCTTTTCATACGCTGCTAATATTACATACCGGCAATTACCACGCAGGAGAGACCGGCGACAAACAGGCCGAACATAAGGGCCAGCAGGCCGTAGACCTTTTTGTCGGCCCCCTTGAATTCCTTCCAGATGAACACGCCCCAGATGGCGGCCACCATGGGAGCGCCCTGGCCCAGGGCATAGGAGACGGCAGCTCCGGCAGTGCCGGCGCAGATGTAGTTGAGCGAGGTACCCAGAGCCCAGATGCAGCCGCCCAGCACACCCACGAGGTGGGTCTTCAGATTGCCGGCAAAGTACTGCTTATAGCTCACGGGTTCGCCCACGAAGGGCTTCTTCATCACGATGGTGTTCACCACGAAGTTGCTCAGGAACACGCCCAGGGCGAAGATGACCATGGCGGTGTAAGGAGTGAGCTTGCCTGCTGCGGGAGCGGCGAAGTTATCCAGATCCACGCCATTGTAAACCAGGGCGCTGAAAAAGCTCATGATGATACCGGCGAGGAGCGCCAGGATGATGCCCTTGCGGTTCTGCTTCGGATCTCTTTGTTCATTGGACACCTTGCCGGAAGCCATTCCGTTGCAGATGATGGCCAGCACCACAAGCGCCACGCCCAGCCACAGCAGGCCGGTCTTCTGACCGGCGGTGGGGTGCAGCAGGAGGTTGTTCAGCACGCCCATTACCAGGGCAATGCCCACGCCCAGCGGGAAGGCCACCGCCATGCCGGCGATGGAGACCGAGGCGCTGAGCAGGATGTTCGACACATTGAAGACGACGGCGCCCAGAACCACCCAGCCGATGCTGGACCAGCTGGCCTGGGAGATATCGGCCAGGAAAGGACGTCCCTCTGCGCCGATGCTGCCGGCAGTGAAGGCCAGCACCAGAGAGAAGAGCACCATGCCGATGACATAGTCCCAGTAGAAGAGTTCGTAGCGCCAGCTCTTGGCGGCGAGTTTCTGGGTGTTTCCCCAGGAACCCCAGCAGAGCATAGTGATGAAGCAGAAGAAAACTGCCAAAGAGTAACTTCCTACGATGTACATAACCTATACTTTTTAAATATTAATATCTTTTCTGAACGGGATGGAATTCTGGGCGCCCATCTTCTGGACGGTGAGGGCCGATGCCGCACAGGCGAATTCCGCAGCCTCCTTGAGGCTCTTGCCTTCCGAAATGGCAACGCACAGGGCGCCGCAGAAAGTATCTCCGGCGGCGGTGGTGTCCACGGCCTTCACCTTGTGCGCGGGCACGAAGATAGCCGGGCCACCCTCGCAGATGAGAGCACCCTTGCTGCCCATCGTGACGATGAGTTTCCCCACGCCTTTCCCCTGCATAACTGCGGCGGCTATTTCGGCCGATGCAGCATCCTCCACGGGAAGGCCGCTGAAAGTGGAAAGTTCGGTCTCATTCGGGATGAAGAGGTCGATATAGCGGAAGAGTTCTTCCGGAAGCTCACAGGCAGGGGCGGGATTCAGGACCACCATCGCGCCGGCCTCGTGGGCGATTTTCGCCGCCTTGAGAACGCTGGGGATGGGGCTCTCCAGCTGGAGCAGGAGGATGCCGCAGTGCTCAAGGGCCCCGCGGGAGGCTTCAATATCGGCCTCGTTCAGGTCTCCGTTGGCTCCAGAGGCCACCACGATGCAGTTCTCCGCGTGCTCGTCTACATAGATAAGAGCCACGCCGGAAGGAAGTTCCGAACGCAGGATGCCGCTGGTATCCAGGCCTTCCGCCTCATACTGTTTCACGGCATTGTCGCCAAACATATCCCGGCCCACCTTGCAGATGAACTGGACGTTGCCGCCCAGACGCTGCGCCGCTACGGCCTGGTTGGCCCCCTTGCCGCCCGCGCCCATAGTGAATACGCCGCCAAGGACGGTTTCGCCCGGACGGGGAAGATTTTTGGTCTTGGCAGTCATATCGGTATTGCTGCTGCCGACGACCAGAATGGTTTTCTTGGACATATAAAATCTTTGTGTTATTTGCGGTTTTTGCGCAAACGATTGCGCTATCGTTTACAAATATAGAGAAAAATATTCGTAATCAGCGCAATTTATTTGAAAAAATATATGCAAATGCTTACCTTTGTGAGAAGATGAGCGGCAAAAACAACATAGTGAGCATCTCGGAACAGACGGGCTATTCCGCTTCTACGGTATCGCGTGTCCTTTCCGGAAAAGCGGCGCAGTACCGCATCAGCCAGGCCGCCGTGGACATCATCACAAAAGAAGCGGAACGCTGTCACTACCGGCCCAACCTGGTGGCGCAGAGCCTCCGCACCCAGACCACCAAAACCATCGGCCTGCTCATCCCCGGCATCGAAAACCCCTTCTTCTCCAACCTGGCGGCCATCGTTATCAGCCTGCTGGACGCCCGGGGTTACCATACCCTGCTGGCCGATTCCCGGGAATCCGAAGCGGAGGAAAAGCACGAACTCCAACTGTTCCAGAGCCGCGGAGTAGACGGGATCCTCTGCGCGCCGGCATCGGCCTCCCCCGCCGTGCACGAAGAGATTGCCCGGCAGGTCCCTATGGTCCTCATCGACCGTTATTTCCGCCAAACCACCCTCCCCTACGTCTGTACAGACAATTACGCCGGTTCCAAAATGGCCACGGAGTTTCTCATCGGGAAGGGTTACCGCAGGATCCTCGCCATCCAGGGCGTGGAGCTTTCCCTTCCAAACCAGGAACGCGTGCGCGGTTTTCTGGACAGCTTGAAGGGAAGCGACGCCGTCCATGACATCGTTGGAGACGCTTTTTCCGTAGAGAACGGCTACCGGGAAACCCTGAAGGCGTTCAAGGATTCCCCCCGCCGCTACGACGCCATCTTCGCCTTCAGCTCCACCATCCTCCTGGGCGCCATCAGCGCCCTCAGGGAGCTCTCGCTGCGGGTGGGGAAGGACGTCGGCGTCCTTTCCTTCGACAACAACGGCTTCCTGGAATTCCTGGACCCGGCCGTCACCTGCGTGGAACAGCCGCTGCGGGAAGGGGCCGAGATAGCCGTGAACATGCTCTTCTCCATCATGGAGGCCCGTCGCAAGGGCCAAGCCGAACCCGAAACCCTGCAGCAGCAGATCCCGCCCACACTGGTGGTCCGGGGCAGTTGCTGACCTTTTTATAACCCAAGCACTATGTACCCCCTCAAGTTCAAACCTATCCTGAAAACCCTTATCTGGGGAGGCGAACTCATCGCACCCTACAAGGGCATCGAAACCGATCAGCACAAAATTGGCGAAAGCTGGGAACTGTCCGGCGTGAGCGGCAACGAAAGCGTGGTCTCGGAAGGGCCCCTGGCCGGCCGCAGCATCGCCGAACTGGTCAAAGAATACAAGGGACAGCTCATCGGGCAGCACGTTTATGAAAATACCGGGGACGAGTTCCCGCTCCTGGTGAAGTTCATCGACGCGCTGCAGGACCTTTCCATCCAGGTGCATCCGAACGACGAACTCGCCGCCGCGCGCCATAACGGCAGCAAGGGCAAGACCGAGATGTGGTACGTAGTGGACGCGGCGCCGGGCGCGCACCTGCTCGTGGGCCTCAAGGAGCAGATTACTCCGGAAATCTATGCGCAGAAGGTGGCCGACGGCACCATCACGGACGTCCTCTGCCGCTACGACGTACAGCCCGGGGACGTGTTCTTCCTCCCCGCAGGCCGCATCCACGCCATCTGCGGCGGCTGCTTCATCGCGGAAATCCAGCAGACCTCGGACATCACCTACCGCATCTTCGACTACAACCGGCCCGGCCTGGACGGGAAGCCCCGCGAAGTGCACACCGAGCTCGCGAAAGACGCCATCGACTATACCGTTTACAAGGACTACAAAACCCACTACACCCCCTTGGAGAACGAAGAGGTGGAAGTGGTGAGCTGTCCCTATTTCACCACCAGCATCTACGACCTCACCCTCCCCTACGCGAAGGACCTCAGCGGCATCGATTCCTTCCTGGTGGTGATGTGCCTCAAAGGCAGCGGCACCCTGGAAGTGGACGGGGAAGAAATGACCATCGGCCAGGGCGAGACTGTGCTCATCCCGGCCGATGCCGATGACATTTGCTTCATTCCCGATGACGGGATGAAGGTGCTTACCAGTTACATCCGTTAATTCAGGCCCCTCGCGCGCATCAGCGCCGCAGGGTCGGGATCCGCACCGCGGAACTCCCGGTAGAGCGTCATAGGCTCTTCGGAGCCGCCCCGCTCCAGGAAAGTCTTCCGGAAGGACTGCGCGGTGGAAGGGTTGAAGACGCCGTCGGCGAGGAACTTCTCCCAGGCGTCCACGGCCAGCACTTCGCTCCAGAGATAGCTGTAATAGCCGGCGCTGTAGCCGCTGCCCATAATGTGGTTGAAGTAGGTGGTGCGGTAGCGCGGGATAATCTCGTCGATGAGCCCCATATCCTTGCACACGATGCCCTCAAAGGCGCGGATGTCGTCCGGCCCCTCGAAGCGGGCGAGTTCTTCGGCCGATAGTTCGTGCCACTTCATATCGAGGATACTGGCCGCGCAGAGTTCACCCGTGGTGAAGCCCTGGTTGAACTTGAGCGCCTTGCGGATTTTCTCCACCAGTTCCGCGGGGATGGGTTCGCCCGTGCGGCAGTGGTTGGCATAGACCGCCAGGATCTCCGGCACGAAGGCGAAGTTCTCGTTGAACTGGGAGAACATCTCCACGAAGTCGCGGGCCACGGAAGTGCCCGAAACCGTCTTGTAGCGGCACTGGCTGAAGAAGCCGTGCAGGGCGTGGCCGAACTCGTGGAAGGCCGTCTGCACGTTGTCGATGGTAAGCAGGGACGGCTGGGCCGATGTCGGGTCCTCGCCGGGCGCAGGGAAGTTGCACACGTTCACGATCACCGGACGTACGCCTTCCGACTGGTCGCGGAAATTGTTCATCCAGGCGCCGCCCCGTTTGGTGGGCCGCACATAGTAGTCCTTGTAGAAGATGCCGATGAGCGCGCCATCCGGTTCGCTGAGTTTGTAGGCCGATGCAGTGGGGTTGTACACCTCCACCTCGGGAGCCTCCTCGATGCGGATGCCGTAGACCTTTTCCGCCGCGGTGAAAACGCCCTTCAGGACGCTGTCGGCCTGGAAATAGGGTTTGGTCTGCTCCTCATCCAAGGCATACTTCTGTGCACGGAGCTTCTCCGCATAGTACATCCAGTCCCAGGCCTCGATCTTGTGCCCGGCAATGGCCTCCATCTCCTTAATCTGCACGCGCGCACTGCGCATCGCAGCGTCCATAATGGGCTGCAGGAAGGCGTCCACCGTTTCCGGTTTCTGCGCCATCTTGTCGGCGAGCTGGTAGGCGGCGAAGGAGGGATAGCCCAGGAGCCCGGCCATTTCGGCCCGCAGCTTCAGGGTTTCCAGGACGATGGCGTTGTTGTCGTTCTCGTCGCCGTGGTTGCCGCGCGAAGAATAGGCCTCGAAGACGGCCTGACGCTTGGCGCGGTCCGGGCAGGAGGCCATAAAGTCGTAGTACTCGCTTACGGTGATGCCGGTGGCCTCCTTGAAGGCATTGTTCTCTGCCAGCAGGTTCTGTCCGAACTTCTGCTGGAGGGTGGCCAGACGCGTCTGGATGGCCGCGAAGCGCTCTTTATCGGCCCCTGTGAGGCCCACGCCGCTGCGCTCGAACCCCTCATAGAGTTTCTTCACCACCATCTGCTGCTCGCGGTCCAGGGAGGCCGACGCCTCATAGACCGCCTTCACGCGGGCGAAGAGGGCTTCGTTCATCATGATCTCGTTGGAGGCGTCCGTCAGCAGCGGCAGCATCTCCTCCTCGATGGCCTGCATCACGGGGGTGGATTCACTCTCCGTCAGGTTGAAGAACACGCCTTGTACGCGGTCCAGGATAGGGCTGGCGTTTTCCATCGCCAGGACGGTGTTCTCGAAGGTGGGCGCATCGGGGTTGTCGATGATGGCCTGGATGTTCTCCTTCTGCTCCTTGATTCCCGCCAGGAAAGCGGGCTTGTACATTTCGGTGGTGATCTTCGAGAAGGGGGCGGTGCCGTAAGGGGTATTCCACTCCTGCAGGAAGACGTTTTCCGAGGGATTATTACAGGCTGTCATAAGCAAAGCCAGGCCGCAAAGCCTGGCAATGAAACGGGTTGTATTACTCATTATTTAATCAAACTTTCGTTGGTTCCGGTGTAGAACACATCCAGGAGGGTGAACTGCACCCCGCCCTGATAGCGGGACAGGATGCCCACCACGTCCACGTTCTTGCTGCCGTTACGCACCTTGGTAGGAATTTCCACGTCGGCGAAACGGCTGTAGCCGCTGGTGCGCACCTGCACCTCCACTGCATCCTGATACCAGAAGTAATGGCTCACGCTCTGGGCGCTGGGATGGGCCAGAATCACTTCCTTGTAGGGCTTTACGTAGCCAAAGTTGTCCTCCCTGGTAAGGGCGGTACCCACCTTGCCCAGGACGGACTCGCCGATGTCCACTTCGTCCCAGGTCCCGGCCGCGGCCAGCTCGTAGAAGCGGTTCTTGGTGAGGGCCCAGGTCTTGATCCCGAACGTATAGTCGTTGGTGGAGGAATTGTTCATCGGCGAGGAGAGGAACACGCGGTTCCAGGCCTCGTTCTTGGAATGGTTCAGGTTCGGGTCCGGATAGAACAGGCAGAAAATCTCCTTGCCGCCGGGTTTGTTGCGGTACTGGAGGTTCGTCAGCTTGCACAGCGTGCTCACGATGGCGCTCTGGGTGTCGTCCTTGATGGCCGTGAGCTGCGCCGCCGTGTAGCTGGCGGGCTTGATGCGCTCGGCCTCCGGCAGGATCTTCCCGCGGAAGATGTGCTGGTTGATGATGGGCACCAGGTCGATGTAGGCGGTCTCGTACTCGGGCACAGCCGTGGTTTCCTTGTCCTCATAGGCCTTCCAGCCGTCGCCCTTCAGGCCCAGCTGCAGCAGGCCGGCGCCGTAATAGGTGCCGCTCTTGTAACCATACTCGCCGATGGTGAGGCCCTTGCACTTGACGTACAGGATCTGGCCCACCTTGTAGTCGTCGTAGGAGGAACTGCGTCCGAGCTTCAGGCAGATGGCGCCGGAAGCATCCTGGATGTAGAGCTCCCTGTAGACGTTGCCGTCTTCGTCGGAGGTGGTGATCTCACCCCTGATGATATAGTCGTTGGTGATTTCCACCGGCTTGCCGTGGGTGGTGTACAGGGCTTTCACCTGGGCGATGGTGGCGTTCACTTCGGCATCCATATCCACGGGGACGAACTCCTGGTAACCGGGATCCCCGAAGGTGAAGACCGGGTCGAACTCTTCCTTCAGACTCTTGCAGGAAGCGAGGGCTGCGATGGCAGCGATAATCAGTAAACTCTTTTTCATGGCTCTTAGAATCTGAAGTAAACGTTAAGCATATAGTTGAAGCCCGCCATATAGAAGTACTTGGAGTCGAAGCGGTAGTAACGGGACTTGCTCTCGGTGTTGTCCACCATACGCGTCTGCTCGTAACCGCCGGTCTTGACGTTCAGGTTGTTCAGGAGGTTCTTGGCGTTGGCCGAGAAGCCCAGCTGGTACTTCCGCTGGATGTACCAGGACTTGCCCACGGAGAGGTTCACGAGCCAGGCTGCCGGGAATTTTTCCTGGGTGGTCATATACTCGATTTCCTCCGGAGTGGCTTTGTAGTCCGGGCCCAGCACCGCGAAGTAGGTGCGGTAGAGCGGGTTCATATCCAGGTAGGAACGGTCGAAGTATTCCACATCGGCCTCGATGAACCAGTAGTTGTAGTTGTAGGACAGGCCCAGGCTGGCCGCGGTCTGCGGCGTGGACGGCACATAGTGCTTCTGGATGGACAGATAGTCGTTGATGCCGGTTTCGTCGGGGATGTCGCCCTTCACGGTGCGAAGGTACACCGGGCTGTACTGCCAGAAGGCGACGTTCATCCGGGTCTCCCCGTTGTAGCTCACCAGGGAAGCGCTGTTGTCCAGCGTCTGCACCATATCCGGGTTCGAGGTATAGACGGCCTCGCCCAGTGCCAGGACACCCTGGATGCTCAGGTTGGGGATGATGAACGTGGGGGTCTTGAAGCCCAGTTCGATACCCATATGGCGCTGGTTGATGCCGCTCAGGGCGAAGTTCGAGAACGCGTTCTGCACGTCGTCATAGGCGCTCATAATCTTGCTCTGGTCCTTGATGGTGGTGTAGTAGGCCGTGGCGCGGACGTTGATGCCGTTGCCGCTGTACTGCCAGTTGATGTCCGAGGCGAAGGTCTTCACCGTCTTCACGTCGGAGACCATCGAGTTGCGGGTGCGCGGGCTCAGGAACACCTGGTTGAAGGTGGGGGCGTCGTTGAAGTAGCCCAGGTTTCCGTAGAAACGCATATTGCCGCCCAGGATCCAGTTCACACCCAGCTTGCCGGCATAGGTGAAGAATTTGGCCTTGTCGGAATTCCCCTTGGAGGTGATGGGCTTGCCGTTCTCGTCCTTGGCCGGTTCCACTTCCGCGCCCGAGACTGGATCGGTGAATTTGACGCCGGCGAAGAGGCCCTTGCGGATGAGGCCCTCGCGCCAGAAGCTCTGGTAGCCCAGACGGCCGCCGGCGTTCACGCTCAGGTTGCCGAAGACGAATTCGCCGTTGATCCAGCCGCCCAGGTTGCGGATGTGGGCGTAGTAGTCATAGCCGTACTTGTCGCCCTGGTGCAGGATGCGGGCCTGGCCCTTGGTCTTGAGATAGTAATCCAGGTCGTTCTGGGCCATATACGGGGTGGCTGCATAGTCGCGGTCCGCGAAATTATCCACGTCCACGAAATACTTGCCGCCCAGCAGGTCGCCCACGATCTTGTAGTATTCGGTATTGTTCACCCGGAGGCTGGCGCCGCCCGTGAGGGTGGCCCAGCTCAGGGGCCGATACTTGAAGTTCCAGGCGAGGTTGAAGTCCCGCTGGTCCGTCCGGCGTTCCTCCTGTACGTACTTGGACCGGCCGTCTTCGCTCATCGCGTTTACCTGATAGATGCGGTCCCAGTTCATATGCACGGTTTCCGGAATCTCGTTGTACCAGGAGATGTAGGCTTCGCGGGCCTTGTCCGGGTTCGTACGCTTGAAGTCCGGGTTGGCGTTATAGAAGTAGGACGGGAGGTTGCGGTAGTAGTCCGGACGGGGGTCCTGGGCATTGTACCAGTCCATCGCGGTATAGCCGTTCTTGCCGAAGCGGAAGAGTATCGTGGCGCTGCTCTCGAACTTGTCGGTGGGCGTCCAGTCCCACTTGAGGAAGGTGATGGGCTCGTGCGTCTTGCGCACGCGGGCGTTGCGGACCCGGCCGTTCTGGTAACCCCAGTTGGCGTTGTACATATTGTCGTACATCAGGTCGTAGACTTCCTGGGTGGAAGCCATCTGCGCACCGCGCTCGCCGGGCGTTCCCATAAAGGCGAAGCTGAGCTTGTGCTGGTTGTTCAGCGCCTTATCGGCCGCGAAATAATAGGCGAAGGAGCGGTAGTACACGCCCTTGATCCAGTCGTTGCCGCCCAGGCGGGCGCTCACGTTGGCTGCGAAGGCCCAGCCGTTGTCCATCATCCCCGTGGCGTAGGATCCCATCAGGCGCACCCGGTAGAGGGCGCTGTTGGTGAGGATGCTTCCGCGGGGGCCCTTGCGCATCTGGGATGCGGTGCCGAAGACGTTGGTAACGCCGTTGTAGCCGCCCAGGGCTACGTCGGAAACCTCCGCTCCGTTCACCGTCTCCTTGCTGCGGGTGGCCTCATTCAGGCCGCTCCACAGGGAGAAAGGACCGTAGCCGGTGATGGCGTCGTTCATCTTCACGCCGGCCAGGTACACTTCCTGGCTCTCCGAGGAATAACCGCGGGCGCGGAAACGCACGGCCGAGAAATTGAAGCCGGCGATGTTGTTGAACACGTCGTTGCTGCTGAACAGGATGGCCGGGTTGTCGTTGAAGCCGGAATCGTCCATATCGAAGGCGGCGAAGGAATCGTCGTCCACCTCCGCGGTCTGCTGCGTGGAGGTGAGGGACAGGTTGAACATATTCTTGACGTAACCGTCGTTCACCGTCACCTGTACCTGGCTTCCCAGGAACTCGGGGGCCTCGATCACCAGGGTGTACATCCCGTCGGGAAGGTCCCCGATGAAGAAGGTGCCGTCCTGGGCCGATGCCACCGTAGCCACCTGCGCGGCGCCCTGCATCAGGACCAGGCGGGCATTCTCAATGGGCTGCCTGCCGCCGCGGCTGACCACCGTACCCTTCACGCCGCCCGTGGGGATCTGCGCCTGCAGCGCCAGGGAGGCCAGGAGGGCTGTGACTGCCAATAAAATACGTTTAGTCATATTGCGTTACTTTTTAATCACGATGTAGGTGGGATAGTGGTCCGAGTAGCCGCCGATGAATGCGCCTCCGGAGAAGGTGCGGAACGGCGTGCCCTTGTACTGACCGCTCTGGTTGGTCATAAAGGGCTTCGAGAACACGCGGCCGTAGAACTTGTCCTTGACGATGGGCTGGATGGCGAAAGTGCCCTCCTGCGCGTGCGCCAGGGCGTTGTTCACCATCACGATGTCGAAGATGTTGGCTTCGCCGCGATAGTACAGCGAGCCGTATCCGGCCTTGATCATACTCAGGAACGGGTCGAAGAAATCCTCGTCCGTAGTCTCGGCGATGGTCTCCTTACCACGAAGGAAATCCGTCATAGAGGCGTCGCCGGGGTTGTCGTTCATATCGCCCATCACCACGATCTTGATGCCGGGGAATTCCTTCTGGAGCTCCATCGCCCGCATATAGGCGATTTCCGCGCCGCGGGGACGAAGATCGGCCCCCTTGCCGCCCAGACGGGAAGGCAGGTGGCACACGAAGAAGGCGAACATCTCGCCGTCGATGGTGCCGCGCACCATCAGGACATCACGCGTGCGGAAGGCATCCATCTCCTCCTGCGTCCACTGGCTCCAGTCGATGCGGGAAGGAGTGAAGGTGAAGGGAATGGCTTCGCTGGTGATGAATTTGAAGATTTCGGGCCGATAGAACAGCGCGCAGTCCACGCCGCGGCGGTCCGGGCTGTCGTAGTGGACGATCTGGTAGCCGGCATCGGCGATGGCGGGCTCGTTCACGAGGTCGTCCAGCACGTGGCGGTTCTCTACCTCGGAGACGCCCAGCACGGCGTGCCAGGCCCCGTTGTCCTCCTTCATCGCGGCGATGACCCGGGCCATATTCTGCAGCTTCTTGGCATACTTGGCCTCGGTCCACTGGTTGCCGCCGTCCGGCAGGTATTCGTAGTCGTTCTTACCGTCGTCGTGGTAGGTGTCGAAGAGGTTTTCCAGGTTGTAGAACCCGATCACATAGGCTTTACCGGCGCTTTTCTGGTTCTTCCCAGCCTGGTTCGAGGAACCGCAGGAAGAAAGCACGAGGGCAAAGACGGACAGGATGAACAGTACTCTTTTCATAGCTACCAGGCGTTAAAGACGGCGGTGGGATCGGCCGGACTCTTGATGGCCGCGATGGCGGCGGCGTCCAGCTCCGGTACCAGTTCCAGGTTCACGAAGAGTTTGTAACCCAGTTTGGTCTCCAGTTCGCTGATGGGATAGATGTAGTTCATATAGTTGTCCGTTTCCGTCTCGGCGTTGTGCGGGAGATAGAAACCTACAGCCGAATAGTTAGTTCCCTGCTTGCGGAGGAGGGCCTTGAAGTAGGCCGACGGGACCTTTACCTCACGCTGGTAGTAGGACGAGGTCCAGGTGTTGGAACCCTCCTGCGTGCAGCCGGTGACCACATACAGCGTGTCCTTCTTGGGATCCATCTTGGAGCTGCCGGCCTTGTTGCGCACGGCCACTTCCAGACTGCCCCAGATGCCGCCGTTGAACTTCGAGCCCTGAGGGGTGATGTTCGTGGGATAGCAGGAACTCATCACGGAAGCCTGGGTGAGCTGACGGTCCGCACGGGCCATCTGGTGGCCACGGTTCCACAGGTCGTCGTTCCAGTCGCGTCCGCCGTAGGAGTGCTCGGTGATGTCCGGCTGGTAAACGCCCTGTTCCGTCAGGATAGGATCCGCGGTCCACTGATAGTCGTACTTGCCGTTTCCGTAGAGGTCCTTGTTCAGCGGATAGGCTACCCAGATGGAGACCAGTCCGTCCACATCCCAGTAGAAGGAGTAGTTGCGCAGACCGCTCTCCGCCCGGTTCTTATACTTCACGCCTTCCATATCGTAGCTGCCGAAGACCATCATCTTCTCCGTCGCCTCGATGGCGGGTAGTTCCAGCCACTGGGGCAGGGTGCCGGCCAGGCTGCCGGCCTGCTTGATCTTGAGCGTGCCCCAGCTCTTCCCTTCCACGGGATAGGAGGCGGTCTTTAACTTGATGGTGGCAGAACGGACGGATTTGTTCTCGTTCGGGTCGAAGGTGACGGCAATGTTCATAATGCCGGCCGGGCCGCTGGTCTGGCTGAAGTGCACCCAGCCGGTCCCCATCCCGTACTCCACGGAAATGGTCCAGTCGGAGTCCGAGGCCACTTCCAGGAACTGGGAACCGCCGCCATTGCCGATGGTGGTGTTCTCCAGCGTGAGCACCGGAATGCGCTCGATCTTCTGTTCGCAGGAGACCGCCACGGCGGCTCCCAGAGCCACCGCGACGAGCGCCTGAATAAACCTTTTGATAGACATAGCTGTTGTCTTTTATTACGGGAGGTAAATCACACGGATTTCAGTCATACGCACCTGGGCGTCCGTAGCCGTGAAGGTGACGGACTGCTGGTTACCGGTCCAGGTGGCCGATGCATTGTCGTCGCTCACCACCAGGCCCGCGGGGGCGCCGGCGCCGAACTTGTTCAGCATACGCTCCGGAGACTGGGCGTCACCGGTGGAGGAAGAGGTGAGGTGGATTTCCTGAATGGTCCCGGTGGTGGCGGAGATTGTCATGGAACCGCTCTTGTAGATACGGAGGTCTTTCAGGTTTCCGTTCATACAGCCATTGGTGAAAGCCAGTTTCACGCCGTCAATGGTGATGTCGCAGGCCTTTCCGGAAGTCGGGAAAGTGGGATCCTTCGCCACCACGATGGCCTGGGTGAAGATCACTTCCACACCGTCCACATCCTTGTTCTGGGTAACCGTAACGGTGTAGGATTTCGCCGTGGTGACAGCGGCATCCTGCGTAGCGATGGTCACCGTGAAGACATTGTTATTATCCTTGCTGGTGTTGGCCGGGAAGGTGATTTTCACCTTGCCGTTTCCGGCACCGTTGCCGCCAGCGGGTTCCGCGATAGTGGCGCCGCCGGTCACGCTGGCCGTCCAGGCCACGCTGCCGAAAACGTCAATTTCCGCTTCAGTATCCGCCGCACGTACGGTGTAGGCGGTCTTTGGAACGAAGAAGGCGGGTTCAGGTTCAGTCTTGCCGTTCAGGGAGTAGATGTAGGCTTCTTTATCGGCCGTCTCATAGATGACAGAAGCCTGATAGAAAGTGAGCTTACCGTACACAACCACCTGGTCGCCGGGCTTGACATTACTGTAGCCTTCGATCCAGGGACTGTTGCCCAGATAATAGACGCCGTAGCACTTGAACTGCGTCTTGTAGTCCGCGCCGTCCTCGGAGATGCTGAAGATGGCCGTGCCGGTGGTGGCCTTGAACGGGCCTTCCACTTCATCCTTGTCGGAGATGACGCCCCTCACATAGACCTTTTTCTCCGGGTCGAAGGACGCGCTCTTAATGAACGCGACGGCACCGGCGGCATTGTACGGGTTCTCCAGCGTACCGTTGCCGGAAGGCGTGGTTTCCTCCGTCACGGCTCCGCCGCGGCTCTTGCCGTTGAGTTCATAGATGAACGCCGCACCCTTGCCCAGGGTATTGGGCTTGCTGTTGAAATTGGCCACGGGGCCGTAGACGTAAACCTCGTCGCCCACCTTGATGTCCGGATTCTCTTCCGTAAACGGACCCGTAAACTTCTTGTTGCCCAGATAGTACACCTGGTAGCAAGTCACGTCGTCGTTGGTTTCCTCCATACTGTCGGAGATGTAGAAGGAAGCGTTGCCAAAATCCCCGCTGTTGGCGAAGTTCTCGGTCTTTTCGTTGTAGACGTTAATCTTGTGGATGAAGCCGTGGATCCAGTATTTCTGGCCGCCGCTGCCCACGAGCGAACTGCCGCTGGTTTCATTGGGCAGGTTCGCAAGGATCCATTCCTTGGCTTCGCTCGGGCTCCAGGCCGTCGCATAGGTGAGGCCGTCGCCGGAGGCAAGCTCGCCCAGCTGCGACACGTTCACGTTCACATAGCCGGCCATCCCCGCATCGATCTTGACGGCGGCGCTCTTCTTCTTCCCGGCGTTGGGAAGGGTGGTCAGATGAACGGTGGCGCTGCCGGTTCCGCTGGTGGGAGAAACGTTGATCCAGGTGGCGGTGGCAGGCTTGGTGATGGTCCAGGACTGGCCGGTGGTCACCACGATGTCCAGGGTGCCGCCCTCCTTGTTGAACTGGAGGGTTTCCTTATCGGCCTGAATGCCGAATACAGGCTTTTCCGGCTTGCAGGAGACCAACAAGGCCAGACCCGCAGCCAGAGCAAGGAAAAAGTGCTTGGTTTTCATTGCTTTATAGTTAGTATTGATTATTGTTCCAGTTTACAAATATAACATTTTTTCGAGGTTTTTCAAACAGGCGCGGGAAAAGTGCGTTTTGGGCTTTATTAAGCACAGAAGACCTCTGGTGCACACCGGCCCTTTTGGGAAAGGGCTGAAGGAGATTATTCGGGAACAATGTCAGAAGTCCCTCTCCAGCCAGTGGGAGAAGAAGACGTCGTAAACCTCATAGGAGACTTCATCCACGGACAGATGCTTCAGAACGAGTTCCTTTTCTTCCAGGGACTGGACGGCCCGAAGAGCGGTTGCGGCGCTGCCTATCTTGTATTTGGAGATAAATGCGCTGGCTGTAATCTGTTTGACGCTTCCTTCTCTGGCGATGCCGGTGAGGAGGCGCCACTGCTGGGTGGGAAGTATTTCCCGGAGCAGGAGGTAATTTTCACTTAGGTTCTCCAGGATATCCCGGCACACGGCATAGACTACGTCCAGCGTGATTTCACGTGCCCCGTTATTGAACAGGGCGTGACAAAGCAGCTGTGTGTAATAGGTGTGGCAACGCGTCCACTCAAGTACATATTCCAGGGCGTCGTCCCGGATGGACCTTCCTTCCTCGTCAAACAGCCGGCGGATGAACTGCCCGTAAACATCCCTGTCCAGTTTGTGCAGATGCAGCGTGGTGCTACTGGCATAGAACGGCCTAGCTGCATCGTTGAACATAGAGACCATCATTCTCCGTTTGCTCCCGCAAAAGATGAAACGCACGTTGTGCATATGCTGAATTTGCGAGCGCAGCAGGGCCTCCACGTTCTTTTCCGGGTACTCCGTTATCGTCTGGAACTCGTCAATGGCCAGTGCAACTGGCTCCGGAGCATTCTCCAGCAGATCCAGCAGCTGTTTAAGCGTGGCTTCTTTCTGTATCTGGGAGACCAGTTCCAGATGAACTTCCATAGCGCCGGTCTTTTCGTTCAGCCTGAAAAATGGCCGGAGTCCTTTCAGGAAAGAGAAGAACCGCTTCCCCAATGTTGTTTTTTGGGGAAAGGCCGACAGAATGGCGGCGGAAACCGCATCCAGAAAACCGTTCAGGGAGGAAGTGGCCGAGATATCGGTGTATAGCGTATGGTACTCCGGCGCAATCTTTTTTAGCTGGTCGAAAACGTGCAGGATGAGCCCCGATTTCCCATAACGGCGGGGAGAAATGAGGACGGTGTCCATCCCGCTTTGAAGGTTGTCCAGCAGGAGCTGCGTCTCTTTCTCCCTGTCGCAGAACAATGCTTCACCTGCATATCCCTTTGTTATGAATGGATTATTAATCATATTCTCTCCTTCTATACTCTTTACTACAAAGATATTTAACAATTTGTAATTTACAAAATGTTAATTGAAAAAATATAAAAAAGGCGCGGTCCCTCCCCGGGACCGCGCCTTTTTAAGCATTCTCAAGGTGACTCAGTTACTCGCTGAAGGTCGCGCTCTTGAATTCGACGAACTTGTTGGAAGATACGCTCACCGTCACGTTGTAGATTATCTTGAAATAGCAGTTCTTCCAAGAAGTACCGGAAGGACGTTCAAACTTAAGGGTGCTGCTGGCAGCAAATGTACCCGTCAGTTCAGATACCGGATCCGAGAAATTTGAATTGGTGGACACAATCAACTTTACGGAATTGACTGTGATGCTGGAGGCGGCACCATGCTCAAGCGCCACTTCCTTGACATCGAACGACAAAGCCGTCGTGCTGTACACCGGACGATTCTCATTGGTAATGCTCTTTCCGCCAATACGCCAAGGACTCATAGTGGTATTGGCCATCACCTTCCAAGTAATATTGTTTTGGGTGATTTCCGACTCTGCCGCATAACCGTTGGACCCGCCGGTGATGGTCCCGTCCAGTTTATACTGCTGACTACCGCCACCGCCGGAAGTGGGATCCGTGAGGGTGGCAGAGGCCGTAGCCGAGGAGCCGATGGCGTCGGAGGCAGAAGCCTCGACGGAGACCTCGTAGGTGCCATAGGCATCCATCGTGAAGACGTGGCGGCCGGCGGCAGTGGCATCAATGCTCTGCGTGCCGCACTTGACCACGTAGCTGATGGCCGCATCCGTTCCCGTTGCTCCAGTCCACGCTACAGCAATCTGCTTGTTGTCGTTATCCGGGGTGGGAGTGACCGTAGGCACGCTTAGGGCCTTGGTCTTGCCGTTCCAGGACACGATGTAACCGCCGTCGGTTTCGGAAACGGGACTCCCGCTGGAAGGCGTGTACAGTTTCAGCTTTCCGTTGATGACAAGATTGTCGCCCACTGTGAGCAGCGCATTGCCGGCTACCCAGTTCACGTTTCCGATGTATTTGAGTCTATAACCCTCGAACAGCGACTCTGACTGGCCGTTTTCGTCCAGCCAGACGCTGGCGGTACCACCGGCATTGAACTGATAGGCGACCTTGGTCACCTTACCGGTAATATAGTAGGTCCCCGTATCACCGGCAGCCGCTTTTGCAGCGGCCTCGGATGCCGTATACGGATGCTCAAGGGAGCCGTCGTTGCCGCCGCCCTGGGAAGCCTCGGTCACGGTCACCTTGAAGGTGGCCTGTTTGGCTTCGTAGTTCCCGCTGGCGGCGAGGGACACGGTAATGGTGGCCTCACCTACCGCAATGCCGGTGATAGTACCCTGGGCGTCCACGGTAGCCACGCCGGTGTTGCCGGAGCTATAGGTTATCGCGCCGGGCGAATTCGTCTGGACATCGGCCGATACGGTCTTACCCACCTGGACGGTCTTGTCGGACACGGTAATGGTGGGCACTATGGTCTGACTGCCGCTGCCGCCTTCGGTGAAGTCGGAGGTGGCCCAGATACCGAACTGCTTGGTGGTGTTGTACGGAAGAGGATAACCAAGCACGTCACCCTGGGCGTCCTTGGCCACAACCACGGACTTGGTCTGGTCGCGGAGAACGATGGTACTTCCATTCTGCGAAATCTCGCCGCTACGTTCAGCGCTGACGGAGCCGTTCACGCCCTTGGTCACCGTTACGCCCTTGATGACGATACGGCGGCTGATATTGGCGTCGAAGTTCGCATTCAGGTCCGCAATGGTCATTTCCGTCAGCGGAATGGTGCCATTTTCGCCCTTGGTGTATTCCGTACCCAGGGAGGTGATTTCCGGCAGGCCGTTGTACTTGTAACCGGTACCGCTCACCTTGCCGGAGATGGTATCGCCGGCCTTGAGACCGTGGTTCGCATCGGAAAGGTACAGCAGGATGGCGCCGGAAGCGTCTTCCAGGAAGACATTCTTCCCGTTCACGTAGGACACCACCGCACCGGTCAGGTTGGCCGAATAGCTGCTGGGGCTGCTGGAAGAGGTGGCCGTAATCTGGGAGGTGATTTCCGCCACGGTGGACGGTTCCACGCTGGGAGCGGCCGTTACGGTTACCTTGAAGGAAGCCGTCTTGGCCTCATAGTCGCCGCTGGCGGCCAGGGATACGTTGATGTTGGTCTCGCCCTCGGAGACACCGGTGATAGTACCCTGGGCGTCCACCCGGGCGATGCCGGCGTTGTCGGAGGTATAGGTAATTGCGCCGGGCGAATTCGTCTGAACATCGGCCGATACGGTCTTACCCACCTGGACGGTCTTGTCGGAGACGGTGAGCGTTGTCACCACGCCGCCGGCAGGGGTGAATTCGGAGCTCTCGAAGACCGCAAGCTGCTTGGTGGCGTTGTTCGGGCAAGGATAGGCGATGAGGTCACCCTCGGCATCCTGCGCGAGCACCACGTTCTTGGTCTTGTCGTAGAGGGCAATCTCACTTTCGCCCTGGGAAATCTTACCGTTGCGGTCTCCGCTGCCGATTCCGTCGGTGACCTTGCAGCCCTTGATGACGACACGGCGGCTGATGTTGGCGTCGAAGTTCGCCAGGAGCTGGGCGATGGTGATTTCCGTGAGCGGAATGGTGCCGCCCGTGCCCTTGGTGTATTCCGTACCCAGGGCGGTGATTTCCGGCAGACCGTTGTACTTGTAACCGGTACCGCTCACCTTGCCCTTAATGGTATCGCCGGCCTTGAAACCGGAATCCTTCAGGTAGAGCAGAATGGCGCCGCTGGCGTCCTCGATGAAGACGTTGCTGCCGTTCACATAGGAGACTACAGCACCGGTCAGATTGGCCTCATAGGCACTGGCGTTGCTGGAAGAAGTGGCGGTGATCTGCTCGGTGATGCCGGCTACGGTGGTCACCTCGGGCATCGCCTCGGTGACGGTGACCTTGAAGTCTTTGGAGGCTTCGGGATAGATGCCGTATTCGGCCACAGTAGCCGTAATGGTGGTCTCACCCGGGGCGACGCCGGTGATGACACCCTGCGCGCTCACGGTGGCGATACCCGTATCGTTGGACACGTAGCTGATTTCGCCCTTCGAGTTGGAGCTCACGCCGGCCGCCACGGTTCTGCCCACGGCGACGGTCTTGTCCGCCACATTGATCTCCACCACGGGAGCCTTCTGGATGAGCTTGACGACCTTGTTGGTGGTCTCGCCGATAACGGTGAAGCTGGCCTCGCGGGCCGCGGTGGCGCCTTCGTTCGCGTCGAAGGTAACCTCGATGGCGGTGCCGTCCTGGTTCTTGGCGAAGCTGTTGATCCACTCGTCGTGGTTACGCACGGTCCAGGTCTTGTTCGAGGTGACGGGGATGCTGGCCGCGGTGGCATCGGCCTCCACGGTGAGGTCTTCCACGTTCAGGATTTCATCGGTGGGAGCGGCCTCGTCCTTATAAAGGTAGAGCGCATAGCAGTTCGACGCCGGATAAGTGGCTTCGCAGCAGAACTCCTGGTAGTTGCTCTTCATATACTGAAGGATACCATTGGAATGGGCTTCCGTCATATTGGTAAGAATGACCTGGCCCTCTTCGTTGAAGGAAATCGACCAGGCGTCTCCTTCCGCGGGAGTTGCAGCAGCATAGAAGGACGTCTTGTAGCCCTTGCTCTGATAGATATAGCCGCCACCGGGCTCCTGGATGGCGTAGTTGCCACCTTCCAGGGCCTTGAAGTTAAAGGCCAGGGATGCATCCTGATAGGTGATGCTTCCGTCCTCATCCACGACCACCGGAGGCTTCTGGCACCAGTACTCATAACGGCCGCTGCCGGGAGTTCCGGGCCAAGCGTCGCCGGCATACAGGACGTCGTCGAAGGTAAATGCCACGATGTAGCTCTTTCCGGCATCAAATTCGGCCATAGAACTGATTTTCTTGTAGATGCGGGTGGCATCCAGCGCATCCAGGCCGCCCTGTTTGATGGCCACCTGGAGCGTAACGCCCTCGCCGTAGATGTACAGCACCTGGCCGCGGGGACCCATCATTTCTTTGAACTCGTTTTCGTTGTCCGGGGCGGTGATGGTGAGGACGGCATTGCCGGAGCCCGAGCCGGGGCTCACGTGCAGCCAGTCCGGAGCGACGGCGATCCATTCGCCGTTGGCGGTGAGAGTAACCGTGGCCTGTGCGCCTGCGGCTTCCAGGACGACCTCGTTCTTATCCACGCTGAGGTTGGTGGCAAAATTCAGGTCGCCGGTTTTCTCCTGGCAGGCGGCAAGAAGGGTGATGCCGGCGGCCAGGGTAAGGATGGTATTGATAAGTTTTCTCATAGTCGCGTGGAATTAGAAGGTCAGACGCACACCCAGCTGCATTCTCCAGCGGGATTCGAAATCGCTGGTGTAGATGGGCCTGGGGTTGAACGAATAGGTGGGCGTATAGTTGCCCTGACGATCTGCGGTAAGCTTGTCCAGAGCAAGGATGTTACGGTTCCAGCTCGGGCTGTAGTAAACGCCCCACTCGCGGTTGAGGAGGTTGGAGAAATTCAGGATATCCAGCATAATCTCCACCTTGCGCTTGTTGGCGGGGTCGAAGAAGATGTTCTGGGAGAAGTGAACGTCGAAGTGGTGTTCGAACGGCTGGATGCCGCCGAAGCGCTCCGACCACTGGCCGCGATGGCTGTTCAGGTAGGGATCCTGACGGATGAATTTCTCGAAGAGCACCGCATCGGCCGGATCCGTCCAGTTCATCTCGCCGATTTCATTGGCGGTGGGGATGTACATCAGGTTGTTGCCCTTCTGGCCGTCGCCGTTGAAATCCGGCGTCTCGCTCATCGTGTAGGAATAGCGCTGGCCGCTGCCGGCGGTATAGCTCACGGTGACGTTGGTGGAGAAGATGCGCCCGTAGATGGGGCTGGTATAGGAAGCCAGCGCAATGATCTTGTGCGGCTTGTCGAACAGGGAGTAGGAGACCTCGTCCGGACTGTTGGGATCCACGCAGTAGTTGGCGGTCCAGTTGGACTTTGCGACGGAACTCTTACCGTCGTTCACGCTCTTGGCGCGGGTGAAGGTATAGGCGGCCATCAGGTCCAGACCCCATTTGAAGTGCTTCTCCAGTTTGCCGGTAAGGGAATAAGTGTAACCCTTGTTGGTGTTCTGGAGGGCGATGACGGCGGCATAGCTGTCGTCCACCGTGTAATAAGGAGCGCTGGGACCCACCTCGCTGTTCACGGCATAGACCACGTTGTTGGAGGTGAGGGCCAGGTTCTTCACGTAGAGGTTGTTGAGCGTCTTGGAGAAGAGACCGTCGAAGGTGAATTTCCAGCCATAGGCGAAGTTCTGCTCATAGCCCAGGTTCACGCGGAACACCTGCGGGTACTTGAAGTTCTCGTTCAGGGTGTTGATGGTGGCCTTACCGCCGGCGGCGGCCAGTCCGCTCTGGACGACAGCCTCATAAGGATTGGGATTCTTCAGGGCGGCGGCATTCCCCATCCAGCCCGGATTGTCCACGCTCACCTGTTTGGTTTCCATACCGGTGTTGTTGTAGGCGTTGGAAATCCACACGAACGGCACGCGTCCGGTGAAGAGGCCGGCGCCGCCGCGCAGCAGACTGGTGTGGCTGTCGTTCAGGAACCAGCGGAAGCCCACGCGGGGGCTGAACAGCGGCTGGGGCTTGGGAACGACGCCCACATACTCGTCATTGGCCAGGGCGATGGGATGCACATTGAATTCCGGATTCTCCGTGGGTTTGTTGAAGTACATCGGCACATCCACGCGGATACCATAGGTAAGGGTGAAGTTGCGGCTGGGCTTCCACTCGTCCTGGAGGTAGGCGCCGAACTGGGCGGCATAAGTGGTGGCCTTCCAGTGAGGGTCGTCGGAACCGGTAACGGCAGGATCCGCGTAACGGTACTCGAACTTGTTGGCGTTGTTGTTGAAGAAGTCCGCCAGGGAGTCGAAGATATATTCACCGTAGGCATACTGCAGGAAGAGATTGTTGAAGGTGTAAATCTCATTGTGCGTACCCAGGGTGATTTCGTGATTGCCCACGAACCAGCTCAGGTTGTCGGTAATCGTGAAGGTGTTCGAATCCATCGAGTTGGCGCCGGAGGAGTACTCCGTACCCAGGTCGATGGTGATGTTGTCGCGGATGTACATACAGGCACCGTTGTAAGGGACCTCGCGGTGGTCGCGCTCCATCACGGCGGAAACGCGCAGCATATTCTGCAGGTTGTCGCCCAGACGGCTGTTCAGTTCGGCCACCAACGTATGGGTTTTTGCCATCTGCTTATAACTGGAATTGCCGAAGTAGTAGGTGCCCAGGTTGGAAGAGTACTTGTCCATAAAGGCGTTGTTCAGCTGGTAGCGGAACATCAGCTTGTTGGCGTCGTTGATATTCCAGTCCAGACGGGCCAGCGCGCTGAAGGAACGGGTGTTCTTCATATGCGGGAGAATGTTCTCCACGGCATCCGGGGCATAGGTGTTCGTGTAGTGGTCGATGACGGCCTGCGCAAGGTCTGCGGTGAGGTGGTCGTACTGCTGACCGTTCACGTTCACGGCGTTCTTGAGCAGCTGGGAGTCTTTATTCTGACCGATGTAGCTCTCATAGCTCTTGTTGAGCGGCGTGTAGATATTGGGGTAGGCCTTGTTGGTGTACTCCAGACTGCCGAAGAAGAAGAGCTTGTTCTTGATGATGGGACCGCCCAGGGTGAAACCGTAGATTTCGGAGCTCTGGGTTTCGTACTTGGTGCGGGGCTCGTTGACATCTTCATACTCCGAGCGGGGACCGGCGGACGTGCCGATGAAGTCCTGCGTATAGTGGTAGGTGTAACCCGAACCCTTTACGGTGTTGGTACCGGACTTGGTGATGGCGTTGATGGCGCCGCCGGTGAAACCGCTCTGCCTTACGTCGAAGGGGGCTACGACCACCTGGATTTCCTCAATGGCGTCGATGGACACGGGGTTGGCACCCGTCTGGCCGCCGTTGGTACCGGCAGAAGACAGGCCGAAGGTATCGTTGGCCATCGCACCGTCGATCTGGAAGGAGTTGTAGCGGTTGTTCGCACCGGCGAAGGAGATACCGCCGTCCTTGTTCACCGTAGCCTGCGGGGTGAATTTCACGATGTCGTAGACGCTGCGGTCGATCTTCGGGGCGTTTTCCACCGAAGACAGGCTGAAGCTCTGTCCCGCACCCGTCATATGGGAGGCGAACGTGGACTCGCCCACCACCGTCACGGCCTCCAGTTCGTTGGCCGATGCGAGGTTGGCGTTGAGTTCGAAGGGCTCACCCAGCTTGAGGACGATGTCGTTGTACTCCACGGTATTCATTCCCAGGTAGGAAATCTCCACCTTGTAGGGACCGCCGGAGCGCATACCCTGGATGGTGTAACGGCCGGCCTCGTTGGTGATGCCGTAGTACTGGGTGCCGGAAGGAACGTGCACGGCCACGACCGTTGCGCCGGCCAGGGGCTCGCTGCCCTCCTCGCTGATCTGTCCCGCGAGGGACGAGGTGGTCACCTGGGCATAGGCGACCGTGCCCACAATCATCGCAGTGACTGTAAGCAGAACAGTTTTGAAGAATTTCTTCATAAAAAGGTTAAATATTGATTGTTGTTGCTCGCAATTTGGCGTCACAAAGTTACGACAATTTCACGACAAAAAAAAGCCCCGGATTATAATCCGAAGCTTTTCTTAATAAGTGACACACTGTCAAGGAGTTCCCATCCGAAAAACTGGACGATTTTCTCCTTTCCCTGCACCTTTACGGTCTTCCGGTAAGGCTTCCGTCCCATATGCCCGTATGCGGCCGTGGGAGTGTAGATGGGATTCTTCAGGCCGAACTTTTTGATGATGGCCGCGGGGCGCAGGTCGAAAAGCTGGGAGACTTTCTCGGCGATCTCTCCGTCGTCGTATTTTTTCCCCGTCCCGTAGGTGTCCACGAACACGCTGACGGGCTTTGCCACGCCGATGGCATAGGCCAGCTGGACCAGGCACTGATCGGCCACCCCCGCCGCGACGAGGTTCTTGGCGATGTACCGGGCGGCATAGGCGGCGCTGCGGTCCACCTTGGAGGCGTCCTTCCCGGAGAAGGCGCCGCCGCCGTGCGCACCCTTGCCCCCGTAGGTGTCCACGATGATTTTCCGGCCAGTGAGACCGGTATCCCCGTGAGGCCCGCCGATGACGAATTTCCCCGTGGGATTCACATGGAGGGTATAGTCGTGGATGAGACTGGCCGTCTCTTCCGGGAGTTCGGCCTTCAGGCGAGGAATAAGGATGGCCTCCACATCTTCGCGGATCTTTTGCTGCATCGCCTCGTCCACGCGGGCCTGGCCGAACTGGGCCACGGCCTTCTTATAGCTCATCCGGCCCAGGGAGGCGGGCACGAATTCGTCGTGCTGGGTGCTCAGGACGATGGTGTGCACCTTCACGGGCTGATGGGTTTCCCCGTCGTATTCGATGGTGAACTGGCTCTTGGCGTCCGGACGCAGATAGGGCATCAGGCCGATCTCGTGGTGCCGGATCTGGGACAGGATTTTTAATAATTTGTGGCTCAGATACAGGGCCAGGGGCATATAGTCCTCGGTGTCGCGGCAGGCATAGCCGAACATCATTCCCTGGTCGCCGGCGCCCTGCTCCTCTTCCTTGGCGCGCTCCACGCCGCGGTTGATGTCCGGGCTCTGCTCGTGCAGGGCGCTCATCACCCCGCAGCTGGAGGCGTCGAACATATATTCGGCTTTGGTGTAGCCGATCTGGCGGATGGTTTCCCGGACCGTGCCCTGGATGTCCACGTAGGCCTCGGCCTTCACCTCGCCCATCACCACCACCATACCGGTGGAGCAGAAACTCTCGCAGGCCACCTTGGCCTCCGGGTCCTGTTTCAGGAATTCGTCCAGGATGGCGTCGCTGATCTGGTCCGCCACCTTGTCCGGATGCCCTTCGCTCACAGATTCCGATGTAAACAGATAGTTCTTCATAACGTGCAAAAAAAAATAGCCACCGGGAAAATGCGGAGGCTAAAACACAAAACACTTATTATGAATGTAATTTTAGCATTTTTTAACGTGGTTGCAAGCAGCCAAATCTATCCACATATTTCCCTTTCGGGATGGCAAAGGTACTGCAATTTTTCAGAACGGCAAAATATTTCTTCACCTTCGCCCATTTCCGCCCCCGCTAAAGCACACTTTCGGCCTTCTAGCGCCATTTTCGTGCTTTAGTGCCCTTTTTTCACCCCGCTAGAGCACACTTTCCGCATCCAGCGCCACTTTTCGTGCTTTAACGGAGCAACGGGGGACTGCTCCGCCGAATTGCTTCTTTTTTATTATCTTTGCGCTGCGATGCCAAAAGCGAAGAGCACCATACAGATCAAAAACCGCCGGGCCTCGTTCGATTACGAGTTCCTGGAGACCTATACCGCCGGCATCCAGCTGGTGGGAACGGAGATCAAGTCCATCCGGGCGGGCAAGTGCTCGCTCCAGGATGCCTATTGCTTTTTCGTGGGCAGGGAGCTCTTTGTGCGGGGAATGAACATCGCCCAGTATCACTGGGGAAGTTGGAACCAGCACGAGGCCGTGCGGGACCGCCGTCTCCTTCTTAACCGCAAGGAACTGAGGCATTTGCAGCAGGCCGATAAACAGAAAGGCCTCACCATCGTAGCCGTAAAACTCTTCATCTCGGAAGGCGGTTTCGCCAAGCTGGTCATCGCCCTGGCGAAGGGTAAGAAAGAGTACGACAAGCGCCAGTCCATCAAGGAAAAGGACGTGCGGCGCGAAATGGACCGCGGGGACTATTGATGAACAAAACCGAACTGCTCCCCGACCGCCCCGGCATCCCGCCAATGGCCAAGCTCCCGGATCCCGAGACCATCGATCCGGCAGCACTCTTGGATGCTTACCGCCGCGGAGAGATCGATCTCATCTGCGTTCTGGGCCCCACCGCTTCAGGTAAAACTCGCTACGCGGTGCAGTTGGCGCACGCGTTGAAGGGGGAAATTCTTTCGGCCGATTCCCGGCAGATTTATCGAAACATGGATATTGGGACCGGAAAGGACCTCCGCGAATACGGCGACATTCCCTATCACTTGATAGACATCGTTCCCGCCGGGGAGAAATTCAATATCTACCAGTATCAATCGGCCTTCGCTGAAGCATATGCGGAGATAAGGAGCCGCGGCGTCATTCCCATCCTCTGCGGCGGGTCGGGCCTGTGGATCGAGAGCGTGACCCGTGCCTACAAGTTCGAAAAGGAGAACGGCGTCCCGGCCGAAAAGCTCCCGCAGCACGTATATTATATAGGTACGCTGGTCACCCGCGAAGAGCGTGTCGCGCGCATCGACCGGCGGCTGGAAGAGCGTCTGCAGGAAGGCCTGGTGGAGGAAATCCGAGGCCTCCTGGACAGCGGCATCAAGGCCGATGACCTCATCTATTATGGCCTTGAGTATAAGTTCGTTACGCAGTATGTCCTGGGCCAGCTCAGCTACGACGATATGGTAGTTGCTCTGGGTAACGCCATCCACCAGTTCGCCAAGCGCCAGATGACCTGGTTCCGCGGGATGGAACGCGACGGGGTGCGCATCCACTGGGTAAAGCCCTAGACGGTACCGCTGGAAAATCGGCAAAAAATGATTATTTTTGCAGGATAAACGCACGCGGGCACCCGCCGACGGGCCCGCAGGATATAACAAGCATATGACAGCTAAAGAGATTCGCCAGAAATACCTGGACTTCTTCGCCTCCAAGGGCCACACGGTGGTGCCCAGCGCCCCGATGGTCATCAAGAATGACCCTACGCTTATGTTCACCAATGCCGGGATGAACCAGTTCAAGGACATCTTCCTGGGCAATACCGCGCCCAAATTCCCCCGGGCGGTGGACAGTCAGAAGTGCCTCCGCGTGAGCGGCAAGCACAACGACCTGGAAGCCGTGGGCCACGACGGAAGGCACCATACGATGTTCGAAATGCTGGGCAACTGGAGCTTCGGCGATTACTTCAAGAAGGAAGCCATCGACTGGGCCTGGGAACTGCTCACGGAAGTCTATAAGATCGACAAGACCAAGCTTTACGCCACCGTCTTCGAGGGCTGCCCGGAAGAGGGTACCGCCCTGGACACCGAGGCGCAGCAGGCCTGGCTGCAGCATCTCCCGGCGGACCACGTGCTCACCGGCAACAAGCACGACAACTTCTGGGAAATGGGCGACACCGGCCCCTGCGGCCCGTGCAGCGAGATTCACATCGACCTTCGGCCGGATGAGGAAATCGCCAAAAAGCCTGGCCGGGAGCTCGTGAACACGGACAACGACGACGTCATCGAGATCTGGAACCTGGTGTTTATGCAGTACGAGCGCAAGGCCGACGGTCACCTGGAGCCCCTCCCGGCCAAGAGCATCGACACGGGAATGGGCTTCGAGCGCCTGTGTATGATCCTCCAGGACAAGAAGAGCAACTACGAGACGGACGTCTTCTCCGGCCTCATCGGCCAGGTGGAAGCCTTCTCCGGCCACAAATACGCCGAGGGCGGGAACGTGGAAGTGGCGATGCGCGTGATCGCGGACCACATCCGCGCCATCGCCTTCTCCATCGCCGACGGGCAGCTGCCCTCCAACGTGAAGGCCGGCTATGTCATCCGCCGCATCCTCAGAAGGGCCGTCCGCTACGGCTACACCTTCCTGGGCTTCAGCGAGCCTTTCCTGTGCCGCCTCATCCCCCAGCTGGTGGCCGATATGGGCGAAGCCTATCCCGAATTAAAAGCCCAGCAGCAGCTCATCCAGAACGTGATCAAGGAAGAGGAAAACGCCTTCCTGCGCACCCTGGACCGCGGTATCCGGATGCTGGAAGACAATATGGCCAAAAACGCCGGAACGAAAGTGATTCCCGGCACCGACGCCTTCGTCCTCTACGACACCTACGGCTTCCCCATCGACCTGACGGAACTCATCGCCGCGGAAAAAGGCTACACCGTGGACCTCGAAGGGTTTAACGTGGAACTGGGCAAGCAGAAGGAGCGCGCCCGCAACGCCACCGCCAACGAATTCGGCGACTGGATGGTCTTCGAGGAGGCCGATGTGGAATTCCTGGGCTACGACGCCCTCAGCGTAAAAGGCGCCCGCCTGCTGAAGCAGCGCACCGTCAAGCAGAAGAACAAGGAATACTTCCAGCTGGTCTTCGACCGCACTCCCTTCTATGCCGAAATGGGCGGTCAGGTGGGCGACACCGGCTATATCGAAGGCGAAAACGGGGAGCGCATCCAGATTCTGAACACCGTCAAGGAAAACAACCTCACCATCCATCTGGCCGAGCGTCTGCCTTCCTGCAGCACCCAGACCTTCTCCCTGGCGGTAGATGGTGTCCGCAGACAGAACATCCAGAACAACCACAGCTGCACCCACCTGCTGCATCAGGCCCTCCGCGCGGTACTGGGCACGCACGTGGAGCAGAAAGGCTCCTTCGTGGGCCCGGATTACTTCCGCTTCGACTTCTCCCACTTCCAGAAAATGACCGACGAAGAGCTTCGGGACGTGGAAACCCGCGTGAACCAGCTCATCCGCTCGGACTTCCCGCTGCAGGAAAAGCGCGACGCCACGATGGACGAGGCCCGCGCGATGGGCGCAATGGCCCTCTTCGGCGAGAAGTACGGGGACGTGGTCCGCGTGGTCCGCTTCGGCGACAGCGTCGAGCTCTGCGGCGGCACGCACACGCCCAGCACCGGCACCATCGGCCTCTTCAAAATCGTCTCCGAGAGCGCCGTAGCCGCCGGCGTACGCCGCATCGAGGCCGTCACGGGCGGCCGGGCCGAGGAACTGGTCCACCATATGGAGGACCTCCTGAAGAACCTCAAAAATCTGATGAACAACGTCCCGGACCTGCAGGCCGCCGTGGAGAAACTGGTCCTGGAAAATGCCGATGCCAGGAAGCAGCTGGAAGCCGTGGCGGCCGAAAAAGCCGCGGCCCTGGCTGCCAGACTGGAGGCATCGGCCGAAGTGGTCGGCGGCATAAAGCTGGTCCGCTTCGACAGTTCCATCGATCCCGCCATCGCCCGCAACGTGGCCCTGCTTTTGCAGAAAAAGGTGGAGAATTTCGTCCTCGCGGGCGCCTTCGCCTATGACGGGAAACCCAACCTGATCCTGATGTACTCGAACGATCTGGTGGCCAAAGGCAAGAACGCCGGCAAGGACATCCGCGAGGCCGCCAAGGCCATCCAGGGCGGCGGCGGCGGACAACCCGGCCTCGCCACGGCCGGCGGCCGCCTGGTGGAAGGTCTCCCGGAAGCCCTGAATAACTTGATAAGTATTGCAACCAGCTAAAAAGCGCTCTGCAGAGCGCTCGGCCAGAGGCCGCGGGGGGTGGTAGGGGGCAGCGCCCCCTCAGAAGAAAAAGAGCGAGAGCCTTGCGCGTATGAAAAAACTCGACCAGTTTATCCTGAAATCCTTCGTGGGACCGTTTTTCGCGATCCTCGCGATTGTCACGTTCATCCTGGCCCTGCAGTTCCTGTGGGTGTACATCGATGAACTGGTGGGCAAGGGCCTGGATTTCAAGGTTATTCTGGAGTTTATGATGTGGGGCAGCTGCCAGACGCTCCCGATGGCCATTCCGCTGGCCACCCTGCTGAGCGCGATGATGACCCTGGGGGATATGGGCGAAAAGTTCGAGCTCACGGCGATGAAGGCCGCGGGCATCTCGCTCACCCGCGTCCTCATTCCGATGACCATCGTGGGCGTTTTCATCGCCATCGGCGCCTTCTTCGCGGGCAACAAGCTGGTCCCCTATTCCATCAACCAGATCTATACGATGCGCGACGACATCGGCCGCACCAAAAGTGAGATCAAAATCCCCACGGGAACCTTCTACGACGGCATCGAGGGCTATATCCTCCGCGTGGAGCACCGCGACAAAAAGACCGGGATGATGTACGACATCCAGGTCTACGACCACTCGGACCGCCGGGGGAACAACCGCCTCACGGTGGCCGACAGCGGCATCATCCGGATGTCCAAAGCGAAGGACTACCTCACCTTCCAGCTGTACAACGGGGTGAACTACCAGGAGGAGAACGTGCGCAAATACCGCGACACCACCCTTTCCCTCCGGCGGGTCCGCTTCCAGAACCAGGAACTGGTGATTCCCCTGGAAAACTATGCCTTCCATCACTCGGACAGCGCCCGCTACAGCGACCAGGTGAGGGCGATGAGCCTCAAGTCCCTCCACCACGGACAGGACTCGCTGATGAACCTGGTCTATGCCGGAACGGAGCGGCACGTGCGGGAATTCCTGCGGCAGACCTACATCGACCACCGCGACCAGCTGGACACCACCTGGAACCAGACGCCGCGCACCGTTCTGGATCCCCCCTCCGAGAGCCGCTGGCATTCCATCGCCGACAAGAAACGCGGCCTGGACGCCGCGGCGACTGCGGCCCGGCAGTACGAAGTCCTGGCCCGGGGACAGACGATGGAGTCCTACGACTATACCTACCTGATTTACCGCACCGACGTGGAGATTTGGAAAAAGTACGCCCAGGCGCTGGCCTGCCTGCTGCTCTTTTTCATCGGCGCGCCCGTGGGAGCCCTGCTCAAAAAGGGCGGCCTGGGGGCTCCGGCCGTCATTTCGATGCTCTTCTTCGTGCTGTACTGGGTGATCGACATCACCGGCGAGCGACTGGCCAACAACGGCGCCGCCAGCGCTTTCATCGGCAAGTTCATATCGGCCTTCATCCTCGCGCCCATCGGCGCCTGGCTCACCGTGAAAGCCGTGAAGGACGCCAGCCTGTTCAACCTGGACGGCGGCAAAATCTGGTGGCGCCGCATCAAAAGTAAATTTTTCCGTATGTTCCGCAAGACACGCATCGTCTATATGGGCACGCCGGAGTTCTCGGTGGGCCCGCTGGAAGCTTTGTTGAAGGCCGGCCACAAGGTGGTGGGCGTAGTCACCGCTCCGGACAAGCCGTCCGGCCGCGGACTCAAGATGAACGAGAGCGCCGTGAAACAGTATGCCGTCGCACACGACCTGCCGCTGCTCCAGCCGGAGAAGCTCAAGGACGAGGCGTTTTTGAAGGCGCTGGCCGCCTGGAAGGCCGATTTGTTCGTGGTGGTGGGCTTCCGGATGCTGCCGGAAGTGGTGTGGACAATGCCCAAGTTGGGCACCTTCAACCTCCACGCCGCCCTGCTTCCGCAGTACCGCGGCGCCGCGCCCATCAACTGGGCGGTAATCAACGGCGAGAACATCACCGGTGTCACCACCTTTATGATCGACAAGAACATCGACACGGGCGGAATCATTCTGCGGTCCGAGTGCCACGTGGAGCCCACGGACACGGCCGGCGACGTACACGACAAACTGATGGAACTGGGCAGCGACCTGGTCCTGGAGACCGTGGAAGGTCTTGTGCAGAAGAATGTCGAATTACGCGTCCAGCGCAGTTTCATCCAGGGATCGGAGCTGCTGAAGCCGGCCCCGAAACTCACCAAAGAGCTCCAGCATATCGACTGGAGGGATACCACAAAGCACGTTTACAATCTCATCCGCGGCCTGTCCCCGTTCCCGTGCGCCTTTACGGAGTTGGTGAGCGCCGGTGCGCTTCCGGAGGGGACAACCCCTTCGGTCGCTGAAAAGAAGGCCGATGCTCCCTCAGGGGTGTCGCCCTCCGGAGTCGCCCCTCAGCAACTGAAGATCTATTTCGGCGAAATGCGTTTCGATTTGCCCAAGGCCGAACCCGGAACGGTGCTGAGCGACGGAAAGACCTACCTGGCCATCGCCACCGAGGACGGTGCCGTCGCCGTCACGGACCTGCAGCTCGCCGGCAAGAAGCGGATGGACGTGAAGTCCTTCCTGCTGGGCTTCCGCAACCCCACGGCTTACAAGGCCACCCAGGGTACTTCCAAGGCCGAAATGGCCAAAGCCGCCCCGAAGGAAGATGAATAGCCTCGTCATTCTCTGCAACGGCGCCTTCCCCACGGAGGCCTATCCGCTGTATCTGCTGGATTCCGCGGAGGGCGTGGTGTGTTGCGACGGAGCCTTGGCAAAATGGCTTTCCAGGACACCGTCGGCCCGGCCGCTCGCGGTAGTGGGCGACATGGATAGCCTGTCCGCCGAGTTGCAGGAGCGTTTTGCCGATGTCCTTTTCCATGAGACCGAACAGGACTTCAATGACCTCACGAAGGCCATGCGCTGGGTTTTGAAGGAGCATCCCGAAGTGGCCGAAATCACCATTCTGGGAGCGACGGGGCTGCGGGAGGATCACACGGTGGGCAATCTGGGCCTCCTCATGGAATACACCCGGCTGTTCGACCTGGGCGACCGCCGCGTCTCGATGGTCTCCGATTACGGCACCGCCTTCGCCGTCACAGACAGCTGCGACCTCCACCTGGGTGAAGGCCGCAGAATCTCATTTTTCAGCGCCGACAATTCGCTGCAGATCAGCTCCGAGGGTCTCGAGTGGCCGCTGGACGGGGTCGTCTTCGACGCCTGGTGGAAGGCTACGCTCAACCGGACATCGGCCCCCATCGTCTCCCTCCACTTCTCCCAGCCCTCTGCGGTGCTGGTGCTGGTGGACTAATTCAGCGCATCCGCGCTCTGGATAAACTTCGCCAGGTCTTCGTCGGAGACGTGGTAGTTCTGCATTTCGCCGGAGAAATAGCTGTCGTAGGCGCCCATATCCACGAATCCGTGACCGGAGAGGTTGAAGAGAATGGTCTTCGCCTCGCCGGTTTCCTTGCACTTTAAGGCCTCCTTGATGGTGGCGGCGATGGCGTGACAGCTTTCCGGAGCAGGGATGATGCCCTCCGTACGGGCGAACAGGACGCCGGCGCGGAAGGAATCCAGCTGCTCGATATCCACCGCCTCCATATAGCCGTCCTTCATCAACTGGCTCAGGATGACGCCGGCCCCGTGATAGCGCAGGCCGCCGGCGTGGATGGAGGCGGGCTTGAAGCTGTGGCCCAGGGTGAACATCGGCAGAAGCGGGGTCATTCCGGCTTCGTCGCCGAAGTCATACTCGAACTTGCCACGGGTGAGTTTGGGGCAGGAGTAGGGTTCGGCCGCAATGAAACGCGTTTTCTTTTCGCCGGCGATGACGTGGCGCATAAACGGGAGAGCGATGCCGCAGAAGTTGGAGCCGCCGCCGAAGCAGGCGATGACGATGTCCGGGTATTCGCCCGTGAGGGCCATCTGCTTTTCGGCCTCCAGACCGATGACCGTCTGGTGCAGGCACACGTGATTCAGCACGGAACCCAGGGCATATTTGCAGTTGGGGGTGCTCATCGCCAGTTCGATGGCTTCGGAGATGGCGCAGCCCAGGGAGCCGCGGTCGTTGGGGTTGACGGTGAGGATGTCCTTGCCGGCACGGGTGGACATGGAAGGGGAGGGCGTCACGGCGGCCCCGAAAGCCTGCATAATGCTGCGGCGGAAGGGCTTCTGCTCATAACTGACCTTCACCATATAGACCGCGCAGTCGATGCCGAACTTCTTGGTGGCATAACTGAGCGCTCCGCCCCACTGGCCGGCACCGGTTTCCGTGGTGAGGTTGGTGATGCCCTGCTCCTTGGCGTAGTAGGCCTGGGCGATGGCGCTGTTCAGCTTGTGGCTGCCGGCGGGGCTCACGCTCTCGTTCTTGAAGTAAATATGGGCCGGGGTGCCCAGGGCTTCCTCCAATTCATAGGCGCGCACGAGGGGGGTGCAGCGGTAGGCGGCGTACTGCTGCCGCACTTCTTCCGGGATGGGGATCCACTCGTCCGTCTGGTTCAGCTCCTGGTCCGCGCAGGCCTTGCAAAAGATGGGGTACAGGTCCTCGGGTTTAAGGGGCTGCTTGGTGGCCGGGTGCAGGAACGGCAGCGGCTTGTTGGGCATCACCGCCTGGATGTTGAAGTAGTGCGTGGGAATCTCCGATTCCGGCAGCATAAATTTCTTTTGTTTCATATACCGTTAGTTTAATAGTTAGTTGTCCATTATTCATAAAAAAAGCCCTGCTGTAAGTCAGCGGGGCCTTTTCCATTTATAACTACGGCGAAGCGACTTACAGGTTTGAGCTGTAAGTGCGCCACCAGTTATTGCTGTTAATTCTCATTCTTTTGCAAAGATGTGAAAACCATTTCAAAAAAACAAATATTATTATCCCAATAATGAGATGAGCGGCTCCGTGTACTGCGATGACGCTGTTTCGAAGTTGCCTTCGATGAAGGCGTTCACGGCCGTGGCGACGAAGAGCAGCACGATGAGGGCGGCGACGATGCGGCCGATCCAGCGGAGGCGGGGCAGCCATTTCTTGTTGTTCCAGCCGATGGTCTGGAACATACTCCAGAAGCCGTGCTCCAGGTGCAGGAAGAGGGCCACGAACCAGATGATGTAGCAGGCTACGACCCAGGGGTTACGGAAAGTGGCGACAAGGAGCATATACGGATTCTGAGCCTCTGCGCCCAGGAATTCCTGCAGCTGCATCTTGGCCCAGAAATGGGTGAGATGGAAGCCCAGCAGGCCCAGGATGAGAATGCCCAGGATGGCCATATTCTTGGCACTCCAGCTGTCGTTCTTGGCTTTGGAAGGGACCTCATAGCGCTTGAGACCGCCGCGGCGGATGTAATTGTCTGCGGTGAGCCACACGCCATAAAGGATGTGGATGACAAAGCCCAGGGCCAGGATGGGGACCATCACCTTGATGAAGGGAGAGGACATAAAGTCGCAGCCCAGCTGGAACCAGCCGTCCCCGTGGGTATAGGGGAAGGCATCGGGGGCCACTTTTCCGAACTGTCCCTGCAGGGAGTCCAGCACCGAGAAGAAGTTGATGGTTCCGTGCAGCAGGAGGAACATGATGAGGAAAGCGCCGCTGACGCTCTGGATGAATTTCTTGCCGATGGAAGAGGTTAGGAAATTAGCCATTCTATCTTGTAATAATTACGTTCAATCATACAAATATAGGAATCTTTCTTGGAAGTTCCCCATTTTTTCGATACTTTTGTTAGAAATTCGACACCGTATGTACAAGCGCGTTTTACTCAAGCTCAGCGGCGAAAGCCTGGGCGGGCCGGAAGGAAAGGGACTCAGCACGGAGTGGCTGGAAAAGTATGCCAAAGAAATCGCATCGGCCGCCAAAGCCGGTCTCCAGATTGCCATCGTGAACGGCGGCGGAAACATCTTCCGCGGCCTGCAGGGAGCCCAGAAGGGGTTCGACCGGGTGGACGGAGACAAGATGGGAATGCTCGCCACCGTCATCAACGCCATCGCCCTCAAGATGTTCATCAAGGCGGAAGGCGTTGAGGCCGAAGTGTTTACATCCACGCCGATGGAACCGCACGCCAAGTATTATATGCGCGACGACGCCGTGAAACTGCTGGAAAAGGGCGGCGTCGCTCTCATCGCCGGCGGCACGGGCAACCCCTTCTTCACCACGGACAGCGGCGCGGCGCTCCGGGCTCTCGAGATCGGGGCCGACGCCCTCCTGAAAGGCACCCGCGTGGACGGCGTGTACAGCGCGGATCCGGAGAAGGATCCATCGGCCGTCAAATACGATTCCCTCTCCTTCGACGAGGCCATCTCCAAACACCTGAAGGTAATGGACCAGACCGCCTACGCCCTCTGTGCAGACGGCAAGATGCCCATCATCGTCTTCGACATGAACGAAGGCGGCAACCTCGCCAAACTCCTTGCCGGTGAAAAAATAGGCACCTTAGTGCATCCCTGAGTCATGAAAAAACTCGTTTTTTCCCTTTTGCTCCTGCTGTCTGTTCTGACTGCGGGCGCACAAAGTAAAATTGTCACCGACAGCATCCAGAGCAAACTGCTGGGGTGCGAACAAAAATACAACGTCTATCTGCCCAAAGGCTACAAGGCGGAGAATTCCTATCCTGTCATCTATTTGCTGCACGGTCTGTATGGAGATTACAACAACTGGATTCACGCGGGACATATGAAGGATGTGGTGGATCTGCTCATCGCACGGGGAGAGCTGCGGCCCGCGGTCATCATCATGCCCAATGCCGGCGACCAGGACGTCCATCATTACCAGAACGGCTATTTCAATGTAAAGGACTGGCCCTATGAGGATTTTTTCTTCCAGGAGTTCCTGCCGGCCGTAGAGACCAAGTATCACTGCGGCGGCAGCAAGGGACTGCGCGCCATCATGGGTCTTTCCATGGGAGGAGGCGGCACCATCGTCTATGCCCAGCGGCACCCGGACCTGTTTTCCAGTGCCTATGGCATGAGCTCCTGGCTGGACAACAAACAGCGTGAGGTGCGCGGGAAAGAAGTCCCGGAGAGCAAGCTGGTGTTTACGGAGCAGTCCGTGCGGGAGCATTCGGCCCTGGATTTCATCGACAATGCCTCGAAAGACACCCTTAAGGCCTTGAACAGCGTGGCCTGGTTCCTGGACTGCGGGGACGACGATTTCCTGCTCCAGCTCTCCCTGGATCTCTATACGAAAATGCGCAAGGCCGGCATCAAGTGTGAACTCCGCGTACGTGACGGCGTCCACAGTTGGGAGTACTGGCATTCGGCCCTCTACATTGCCCTCCCCTTCGCCTCACGCAATTTCTCGGCAGGAAAATAGTCCCCGCCTGCTTTTAACATTCCGGCGGCTGGTGCGTCTTTTGTATGGTAACGCTTGAAACCGCCATGAAAAAACTGCTCATTTTATTTACTCTTTCAGGACTGTTCACGCTTTCCTGCGCCGCCGGGCCGGGTTCCGTACAGTCCCTCATCAACCAGTACAGACACAACGAAGGCTTCGAGCACGTCTCGATGGGCCCGCTGGCCCTTTCTCTGGTCAAAGGCGCCGTCCTGCTTGACGGGGCCGACCAAGAGGACCTCGCGCTGCTGAACGCCTTCAGAAAAATCCGCAAGGTTTCCATCCTGAGCTTCGAGGATGCATCGGCCGATGTAAAAGAGCGCTTCGTGCAGCATGTGAGAGCGTTTCTGGACGGGATGGAGCTCATCCTGGAGGCCAAGGACGAAGGAAACCACCTGAGCATCTACGGCGTCGACGAAGAGGGCCGCATCCGCGACTGTGTTCTCTTCGACCCGTCCGGCACGCTCATCTGCGTACGCGGGACCTTGAATCTGGAGCAATTGCTGGCCCTGGAGAATGACTGAACGCGCGTTCCATAGCATCTGGCTGCCGCTGCAGGGCTATTTTTACCGCATCGCCTATTATATAATGGAGAATGAGGCCGATGCAAAAGATGCCGTGCAGGACCTGTACGTGAAACTGTGGAATCTGCGGGATCATCTGGACCTGGTCCAAAGCCCTAAAGCCTACGGCGGCCTGCTGCTCAAGAACCTCTGCATAGACCGCATCCGCCGGGCCCGTCCCACGGAGCAGCCCGACGAAACGCTGGCCGCCCCAGCCGACGAGACGCTGGAGTTGCGCGAAATGCTGCGGGAGGTTGCATCGGCCATGAGCCGGCTTCCGGAATCCCAACAGAAACTGCTCCGTATGCGCGTTCTCGCCGGGCTCTCCTATGAAGAAATCGCCCGGAAGACCGGCCTGTCCGAACTGAATATCCGCGTCCAGGTGAGCCTGGCCCGAAAAAGAATCAAACAAAGCCTATGAAGAATTTGAAAGACATAGAAAAACTCAGCGCGGCGGATCTCGAGCGTATCGGGGCCGATGAAAGCGTCGCCGTCCCCGACCTACAGCTGCGGCTTCCCCGCAGTCGCGCCGCCGTGTGGGGCATCGCCGCCGGCGTGGCGGTTCTCATTGGGGCAGGGGCCATCGGCCTGTTGCGTCCCCCGGAGCCCAAGGACACTTTCTCAGACCCCTACCTGGCCTACGCCGCGGTGGAACAAGCCTTTCAGAAGATGGGCGGTGCCGTGGCCCAGAGTGCCAGGACCATAAACGAACAAGCGAATATTGATAAAATAACTTATTGGAAATGAAAAGATTATATATACTCCTGACGGCCCTTCTCGTCACCGTCACCGCCTTTGCCCAGAGCGGCAAGGAACTCTACCAGAAGTACTCCGACCTTCCGGAAGTGAGCGCCGTGTATGTTTCCCCGTCCATGTTCCGGATCATCGGCCGGCTGCCGGAATTCGAAGTGGAAGACGAGTCCGTGGACCTGGCTCCCATCATCCGCACCATGACCGGGTTCTACCTCATCTCCTGCGAGGACGGCAAGGTGAGCGAAAAACTCTACTCGGAAGTCACCCGTCTGGTGGACAAGGGGAAGTATGAACTCATCATGGAAGCCAAGGAAGGGGGCGAGGCCACGCGCATCTACAGCGCCGGCAGCGGGAACGAAGTGATGTCGCTGGTCATGCTCACCCGCGACGGGAACGAAGTCACCTTTTTAGGCGTAGACGGCCGCATGGACCGCGACAAGCTGGAGAATATCCTGGCCGAAGCGGCGAAATAGACCACTGGCAACAGACTTCGGCTCAAGGCCGTTTTCGTTAATTGCCTGACTGATAGTGCTTTATAGATTCTCCTCCCTAGTGAATTGCGGGGAGGAGAATCTATATTTATTTAATTATCAGCGCCTTACTAAAAACGGCCAAAAATAAACGTTTACGCTTGCTTATATCAGGAAAGCTTCCGACCTTTGTTGCAGGATGAACGTCGGCCATAGCTTTACTATGCCAAGACGTTTTTTAAACAACATTTTAAACCACTGTTATCAGCGAACAGTGGACTGCGGAGTCCTGTTTTACAGCCGCAGCGACCATTTGGTCTTCTTTACACTGTATTGCACCCTGGCCCGCAAGTATGGAATCCAGGTGTTATCCCTCTGCCAAATGCCGGATCATATCCACGATGCGGTGGTGGCGCAGCGTCAACAGGATTTGGTTCGTTTCAAACGGGAGCTGAACGCTCGTTTCGCGAAAATGTACAATACATATTGCGGAACGAGCGGCCCCGTCTTTGAATCGCCATTTGGCAGTGCGCCAAAAAACGGATCAAAAGCTGCGCGCTCCACGCTCATCTATATTGCAAACAATCCGCCGGAAAAACAACTTGTGGAACAGGCGGAACAATATCGGTGGAGTTACCTGTTATATGCGATAAGTCCGCATCCTTTCTCCAAGCCCATTGTTATCCGGCGATCCTCGAAAGCACTTAGAATGGCTGTTCGTGTTGTTAAGTCGCAGTATAAAGCCGGTCGGCCGATGAATTACACCCTGCTGAGAAACCTGAACAAGGGACTTACTCGGGAGGAGACGGAACAACTGACGGACTATATTATCTCCACCTATAATGTCATTGACTATCCGGCAGCTATCCGCTTCTTCGACACTTACCCGGATATGTTGCGCGCCATATCGTCCAATATCGGCAGTGAACACGATTTAAACGAGATCTTCCTGGGAAAAGACGACAGGCCGTACGCACAAATGACACGGGTCTTAATGACTGTGTGCGGTTATCTGGATATTCACGAGTTCCTCCCCTTGTCAGTTGAACGCAAACGGGAACTATTCGCCATCCTTCGAAAACATACGGGCGCCAAGTCACGGCAGATAGGACGATATCTGCATCTTCCGATAGAGATGTGTTTTTGTTAAAACATTGATAAAGAGCGATAAACAAAAACTCCTCCCTGTCAATCTGACGGGGGGAATTTTTATAAAACACTCGAAATCAATTGGTTAACAAAAACAGCCCAGGGCGCACCGGAGGGACGGTTAATGGTTCTGATACACGTAAATCGGTTGACTGATGGCATCATAATGCCACAGAACAATCTTCCAGGTGTGGGATTCTTCCGAAGCAGACACACGGATTGTCATTCGATTGCCCTCCGTTTCCAACTCAACCCCATCCAATGAGGCCGTTTTTCCGTATTCGGTCTGGAGACCGTGTTCTCCGTTAGCCATATTCATCAAATCGGAAACGAGGATCTCCGGATAATTGGACGCAGAGATCATATCCTCCCCTCCTTCTGCTCCAAATGACACTTCGTATTTATCAAGTTTGATGGGCGGCCACCCGCCCTCACCCACATTCGAGCAGGAAAGAACGGTCAGTGCAAGGATGCCTACTATAACAAAAGTATGTTTCATAACGTTGTTTTTTATTTCTAGACCGGCCTTGTGACGTCGAGCAGCCAGGCGGTGACGTCGGCGGGAAGGCGGGGCGACAAAACGTCGAAAACGTGCTGATTGTAGGCGTTGAGCCAGTCGCGCTCGTCGGGGGTCAGGAGCGAAACCTCCAGGCAGGACGTATCGAAGTGGCACAGCGTAAGGGTTTCGAATCCCAGGAAGGAGCCGAACTCGCTGTCCCCCACCGGGCGCACCAGGACGAGGTTTTCGTGGCGCACGCCGTGCATTCCTTCGCGGTAGAGGCCGGGTTCGTCGGAGAGAATCATCCCGGGTTCCAAAGCCGTGGCGTTGAAATTCTGCCGCAGATCCTGCGGTCCTTCGTGCACATTCAAATAGAAGCCCACGCCGTGACCGGTACCGTGGCCGAAGTTGCGCTTGGCGCGCCAGAGCGGCTCCCTGGCCAGGGCGTCGATCTGGCAGCCGGCCGTTCCACGCGGGAATACGGCCATCGCGAGGTCGATGTGCCCTTTCAGCACCAGCGTATAATCCTCCCGTTCCAGGGCCGTGCAGGGGCCCAGCGGGACGGTGCGCGTGATGTCCGTGGTCCCGAAGAGGTACTGCCCGCCGGAATCCACCAGATAGAGCCCGCGCGCTTCCAGGAGAGAAGACCCGGACACAGGCGTACTGTAATGCGGCAGGGCCGCGGAAGGCCCGTAGGCCGATATGGTCTCAAAGCTGTCCCCGCGGTAGCCGGAAACGGCCGAGCGCAGACGGCCCAGCTCGCAGGCCGCTTCCCACTCGTTCACGCGGCCGGCGCTGCGCGACAGCCAGTAAAGGAACTGTTCCATCACCAGGCCGTCTTCCAGGTGCGCTTCCCGCATCCCGTCCACTTCCGCAGTGTTCTTCACCGCCTTCCACAGGGGAACCGGAGAAGAAACCGGAAGGGCCTCCACCGCGGGATCCACCGCCTCCTGCAAGGCATAATTCAAGGACGAGAGATCCAGACAGATGCGGTCTACGCCCTCATCCGTCAAGGCACCCAGGGCGAACTCCGCCTCATCGTAATCGCGGATTACAACGCCGTCGGCCTGCAGTTCGGAAAAGCTGTCCGCCGTCTCCGAATCCAGGTCGGCGTACGCATCCTTCCTGACGAACCAGGAAACATCCTCCAGCGTCACCAGCAGGTAGGAGATGACCACGGGGTTGTAGGCCACGTCGCTGCCGCGCACGTTGAGCACCCAGGCTATCTGGTCCAGTGCGCTCAGGAAGACGGCATCGGCCCCCTGCAGAACCAGCCATTTGCGCAGCCGGTGGATTTTCCCCGAGCGGCTCTCCCCCACGAGGTCCTCGCCCAGGGTGATGACAGGCGTGGAAGAGACGGCGGGACGCTCCGTCCAGAGGGCCGAGAGCAAATCCGGCACCGACACGATGCGGGCCGATGGAACCGCCGCCTGCAATGCGGAAACCGCGGAAACGCTCTGGCACAGCCCGTCGACGGCGATGACCGGCTCGTCCAGCCCCAGCGAAGCGAGCCACTCGGGGATGGGGACCTGGTCCGGAACGCGCAGCTTGTGCAGCTCGATGCCGCTTCCGGAGAGCTGCCGGCGCGCCTGGATGAAGTAACGGGTATCCGTCCAGAGGCCGGCGTGGTCCATCGTCACCACGATGTCCCCGGCCTCTCCGGTGAACCCCGAAAGCCATTCCACCTGTTTCCAGCGCGCGGCGGGATACTCGCTCCCGTGCGGATCGCTCCCGGTGAGGACCACGATGTCCCATCCGTTTTCCCGCATAAGGCCGCGCAGGGCCTCTACCCGTTCCCCAAAGATTGTTGCCATAGTACGATATTTGCACAAAGTTAACTATATTTGTATGATTTTAAAACACATCGAAAATGACTGAAGATCCGCTCGAAAGAATCGAACGCGAAGAGCGTGAAAGAAAAGAGAAAAAAGGTCCCCGCAGCGTTATGACCATCCTGGCGGTCATCGCCCTGGTCCTGGCCGGCGTGCTGGGTTATATGCTGTATCAGCGGAACTCGCTGGTGAGCGAACTGGAAAGTGAAAAGACGGAACTGGCCCAGCAGATGGTGGCCCTCCAGAACGACTTCCAGGACCTGAGCTCGGACTATGAATCCATCAATCACCAGCTGGACACCTCCCGCGAACAGGTGGCGCAGCTCATCGAAAAGCTGAACCAGACGGAAGCCACCAACCGCGCCAAAATCCGCCAGTATGAAAAGGAACTGGGCACCCTGCGCAGCATTATGAAGGGTTATATCGTGCAGATTGACTCGCTGAATACCCTGAACAAACGCCTGACGGCCGATGCCGCCGCGGCCCGCCGCGAAGCCGCGGAAAGCCGCCGCGCCAACGAAGAACTCACCGCCCAGGTGGCCGGTCTCTCCGAACAGGTGAGCGCCGGCAAGGTGCTCCGCGCCCGCGCCATCGCCCTGAACGGCTACAACAGCAGCAACAAGGTGAGCGACCGCCACAGCCGCGTGCGCTATCTGGTGGCCTCCCTCTCGCTGGTGGAGAATTCCCTGGCCGACAGAGGTCCCGTGCGCGTTTATGTGCGGGTGAAGGACCCGGAGGGGATCCTGCTGATGAACGACGAGTCGGTGAGTTTCACCAGCGGCGGAGCGGCCCTCCAGGCCACGGCTTCCCGCGAGGTGGACTACGAAGGCGAAGAGGTGGACCTTTCCATCTACGTGAAGGACACCGGAGAGTTCCTCAAGGGTGCCTACAGCCTGGAAGTGTACACCGAGAAGAGCCTCCTGGGCCGCGCGGAATGTTACCTCCGCTAGTATGATCTACATCCACGTCCCTTTCTGTCTGAGCCGCTGCATCTACTGCGACTTCTTTTCCACCGTACCGGAGAACAACGGTCCTATGGAACGCTACACGGATGCGCTGTGCGGGGAAATCCGCCGCCGCGCGGCAGAGATGGACGGGCAGCCCCATACCCTTTATTTCGGCGGCGGCACCCCGTCGGTGCTTCCGCTGGAGTGCCTGACCCGCATCCTCCTCACCCTGGAGGAGGTAGGGCACGGGGGCCCCTATAAAGAATTTACACTGGAGGCGAATCCGGACGACGTCGTCCAAAAGGGGCTTCCCTATTTGGAAAGCCTTCGGCAGCTGGGCGTGAACCGCCTGAGCCTGGGCGTGCAGTCCTTCGACGATGAACTGCTCCGCTGGATGCGCAGAAGGCACGACGCTCAGAAGGCCCGCGAGGCCGTGCGCCTGGTGCGGGAAGCCGGGTTCCGGAACCTGAGCCTGGACCTTATCTTCGGCCTGAGCAATCTGCCGGAGGAGACCTGGGAGCGCACCATCGACGAAGCCCTGGCGCTGAAGCCCGAGCACATTTCCTGCTACCAGCTTACGGTGGAGGGAGAGAGTCCCCTCACCGGAATGCTGGAAGACGGGCGGTACGAGGAAGCCTCCGAGGAAGTATGCCGCGCGCAGTACGACCTCCTGTGCCGGAAACTGGGCGCAGCCGGATACAACCACTACGAAATCTCCAACTTTGCCCTCCCGGGCTTCGAGGCCGTGCACAACGGCGGCTACTGGGCGCGCAGGCCCTATGTGGGGCTGGGACCCTCGGCCCACTCGTTCAGCGGCTGCTCCCGCAGCTGGAACGAAGACAAACTGGACGGCTACAAGCGCACGGAGGAGTCCCTGAGCGAAGAGGACGAGAAGGTGGAAACCCTTATGCTGGGCCTCCGCACCACCGCCGGCGTGGACGCCGCTTTCCTGGAGGAAAACGCGATGAGGGGCAGCATCGAAACGCTGGTGGAAGCCGGAGCGCTTGTCAAAATCGGCCCCCGCTACCGCATCCCCGAAGACCATTTCTTCACCTCCGACGAAATCATTAGACAGCTGATATGAACCATCTGAGAAGATCCTTCAAATACTTTATCCAGCTCACCCTCATCTTCATCGTGCTGGTGGGCGTGCTGATGCTCATCGGGATGATACCAAAGGATATAGCAATGGCCTTCCGGAAGGGGTGGACCAGCATTTTCTACATCCTGGGCCTCTTCGCCGCGATGGCCGCCGTCTATCCCCTCTTCGGCTACGGCAAACGCCTGGTCCGCACCACGGGAGACCCGGCCGAACTGTGGCCCCTCGTGGAGGAGGCGATGGAAGGGCGGGGCTACCACAAGGCGGCCGAGAAAGAGGACGGCTCGCGGGTGTATAAGCTGAACAGCACCGTCGCCCGGGTGGCGCGCCTCTGGGAGGACCGCATCGAGATCTCCCGGGAACTGGAAGGATTCCGGGCCGAAGGGCCGATGAAGGACCTCGCCCGCGTAGCAATGTCAATAGACCATAAAATCAACCGATATGACTGATTCCCAAGGATTCAAAACGGTCGCCACCTTCCAGGACAGGGTGATGGCGGACCTGTGTGTTGCCAAGCTGGGCGACAACGGCATCCCCGCCGGCGTTTTCGGCGCGGACTCTTCCTATCCTTCCCTGGGCTATTCGCGGCCCATCGAGGTGAAAGTGAATGAAAGCGATTACGAGGCCGCAATGAGCATCTTGGCTGCGGCCGAGAGTGCCTCGTAGAAATCGGCCCCAAAAGCATCCGTAAGCGGCCCGCGGAGGAATTCGTACACCCGGATTCCTTCGCGGCGCCCTTTTTCATAGGCTTCCCGGCAGATGTCCCAGCGGTGGAGGTTCAGCCCCACGCGGCCGCCGCCCAGGTCCACCACCCGCACCGGGTACAGCGAGCAGGAGACGGGTTTGCGAAGGCCCATCCGCTCGATGGCGCAGAGGCAGTTGCCGTCGGCCTCGAAATGGCAGAACGCACATTCCTCGCTGCCCTCCACCAGCGGCGTTACGATATCCCCTTCCCGGTCGATCTCGAAAAATCCTTTGGCGGCTACGGCAGTCCGGCCGGCCTCCCGCATCAGGGGGCTGTAGACGGGATAATTCCGCTCCAATGCCTCCAGTTCCTCTTCCTTGAGGGGGGCGCCGCTGTCACCGACGATGCAGCATCGGCCTTTACAAATGGGATAATCGCAGGCGAAATACTCCAGGATGACATCCTCGCTCACCAGGACGTCGCCAATCTCCACAATGGTGCCGAAATCCCGCTTACTCATAGTACTCGATGCGGCCGCCTTCTGCGCTGAGGCGCAGGAATTCCTGCACCCCGTCCGCGGTGACGGCGCCGATGGCCCAGGCATACCCGGTGGTGATGTCCTTGTTGACGGAATAACGCTCCAGAAGGGCCCCCACCTGGCCTTCGGGCGTGGCGAGACGGGCCTTTACCCCGGCCTCCAGCTTCTTCTGACGGGCGGTGAGGTCATCGGAGGCCAACGGTTCGGATGCAGCGGCGCGGAGCACGGCGGCCACGGCCGATACGACGGAAACTTTTTCGGCCGGCCGGCAATCGGCATCCTCCCTCGGGAGCGGACGGCAGTGGATGAGGATGCGGAAACGCTCCTGCGGCTGATAACACACCTGCAGGCTGGCTTCCGCCTCATAGCCCTCGCGGCGCAGCCGGCGCGACAGGGCGTCATTCAGGGCATCCACGGCCAGGCTGGCCGTATAGAAATGCTCCGCCGTGAAAGCATAGGCGGCGTCGGTGAGCAAATACAGATCCGCACCCCTGCCTTTGACGGTATGCGTTCCGCTCACCGTTCGAAGGCTTACCGGACGGCGGGGAACGGAGACGTGGTCGGGCGGGAGGGCCCCCACATACTGCAGCAGGTGCTTCTTGACGGTTTCCACGGAAAGGTCTCCGGACAGGATGAGCACCCCGTCCGCCAGGTGCGGCAGACGGTTTTCATAAAACTTCTCTGCCCGCTTGAAGGTCTTTTCGCTGACTACCCCCTTTACGGGCGCATAAACATAGCCGGGATGGAGTTTGCGGAGTATTTCATCTTCCGGGGAAAGCGGGGCGAGCGAGGCCTTTTTCAGGTAGGCATCCAACGCCTCCGCATCCGGCGAACGGCTCACGGAGAGGCCGATGAGGGCTTTCAGCAGGAGCGACAGCCTTTCCGGCGGTGCACTGCCGCTGATGTCCATCCCGTTCAGCGCCACGTGCGCATCCAGGCTGATGCCGTTGGCCTCCAGCATCTCGTGAAAAGCCCCGGCCTTCATTCCGCCCACTCCGAACAGGTTCAGCAGCGGGCCGATGTATCCGCCCTCGCCCTCCTTGAGGCCGGAAATCCGCGCCAGGCCGCCGTCCAGCTGCCAGGCATAGCTGATCCGTCCGGCACCTTTCACGGGCTTGAACACCACGCGGAGCCCGTTGGAGAAGGTCCACAGGGTGCCGCCGGTGAGGGGTTCCGTCCGTTCATTCTTGATGCGAACCCTGGTGGACGCGACATTCAGGGAGAGGGTATCGGCCGCATTCCAGGAATAGTCCTGCGCGGCGGTGGTGTCGAGGCGGGCCTGCAGGTAATCGAAGATATAGGCGTTGAGCGCCGCCCCGTGGTCCAGGGTGTCGCGCCCGGTTTCCAGGCTGAGCGTGAGATTCTGCGCGTGGTCGAAAAGGGCCTCCGAGTAGTTGTTGAGCAGGTTTTTATAGACCTCGCCCTCCAGCGCCTTGCGCCCAAAGAGCCGGAATTCCTCCGAGAAGGGAGCCAGGTGCGTCCCGTAGCGGTAATTCCGGATGCAGCGAAGGGCCCATTCCCGGTTCGTGAGCGGGGCCGATGCCTCCAGCGCCATCGCGGGCGTCATCGCGGCACGGGCTTCCTCCAGTTCCCGGCGGGACACGCCTTCCTTCTCCATCCGGGCAAGGACCGCGGCGACGGTAGTCGTCACGCGCCCCAGCTGCTCCTCGGGGGCGGAAACCGAGACGATGAAACCTTCCCGTGTGCTCCCCTGCGAGAGTCCTTCATAGGAAACTTCCGGAGGCCGGCAGGGAATCCCCGCCAATTCTGTTTCCAGCCGATGCCGCAGGATGAACACCAGTTCGCGGGAGAAGATGTCCGTGACAAGGGCCTGCGCGGTATTGCGTTGATCGGCCGGGACGGGAGGCGCCTCATAGTACACTTCCACGCGGGGCAGGGCGCCGGGCGTGGGACGGGCCAGGCGGATGACCGGCTGCTCCCGGGGCGACCAGGCCGCCAGGGTGTCGGGTTCCGCTTCCGGCCGATACGGGAGCTGGATGGAAAGCAGGTCCAGTTTCCGGCGGATTTCCGTGGGGTCGATGTCTCCGCTCACCACAATCACCTCAGGACCGTCTCCAACCAGGGAAAAGACCTTCACCAGTACCGAATCCAGCGAAGCGGTCCTGTATACGGGAACGGCGGGGAAATGATGCACGGGGGTATCGGCCTTTCCGGCCAGGGCGATGTGGGCGAATCCCGGCGTGGCGGCGCTTTTCACCAGGTAGTAGTTCACACCCGATCCCAGCACGCCCGCCTGCACCCGGCTGTCGCGGGTAAGGGCAGGCAACGCTCCCGCTGGCACAGCTTTTGCCAATAGGACGAGGGCGCAGATGCAAAGGTATTTGATACCGCTACGCATAATGTCGCTGCAAAATTACGGCTTTTTTTGCTATATTTGCAAACTCAAGCACGAAGTGTAACCTTAAAATATAGGAAGAAATGAAAAGAGTTTTCTCTCTGATTGTCGCTCTGGGCCTGGCTGCCGTCGCTGCCTGGGCACAGGATTACAACGCCGCGATGGAGGTCTACAACAAAGCCGCCCAGGCGGAAAACAAGGCTGAGCAGATTGCCGGTTTCCGGGAAGCGATGGGTCTTTTCGCCGCGTGCGAAGACGAAGACGCCCCCGCACAGGTGGCCCTTTGCAAGGAGAACATCGTAAAGCTTTCCTTCAGCATAGTAAACGACCTGGTCAAGGGCAAACAGTACGACGATGCCCTTGCCGCCCTGGACAACGCCAACGCCGCCGCAGCGGAGTTTGAGCAGGATGCCGCCGAACGCAGCAAGAAACTGCAGGGCGCCATTTATAACGGTCTGGCCAAGGAGAACTTCAAGGCCAATCCCGCCGTTGCCGCGGAAAATGCCCAGAAGGCCATCGATATCGATGAGGACAACGGAGCCACCTATCTCTTCCTGGGTATGGCCAAGGTCCAGCTCAAGGAGGCCGATGCCGCCATCGAGGCCTTTGAGAAAGCCAGCGAACTGGGAATGAGCAAGCAGGCCGCCGGCCCGCTCTCCAACCAGTACGTGAACAAGGCCGTCGCCGCCAACAAGGCCGGCAAATTCGCCGACGCCGTGGAATTCTGCGGGAAGGCCATCGCCGCCAACGAGGGCAACGCCAACGCCTACAAGATCCGTGGCAACGCCTACGTGAGCCTGAACAAGATTGAGGACGGCATCGCGGATTTCGAGAAGTATCTGGAAGTGAATCCTTCCGCCAAGGACGCCGCCCAGGTGAAGACCAACATCACCCAGCTGAAGGCCGCGAAGAAATAGGCTAACTCACCGTCATTTCACAGACGGCGCAGTCGAAGCGCACGCAGAGCCGCTCTTTCCCGTTCCGGAGGAAGAGCGGTTCCGCATTTCTGGCCTTCCCCTGCTTGGGGCAAAGGCCCAGTTCGTGACGGATGCAGTACTTGCTGCGCATCAGTTCCGCCCCTTCGCGGCGGGACAGCTCATAGGCCGGTTCTATGCGGACGGCGCCCCGCTCCGTATACAGCCGACGGGTGGGTTCGTTCGCCACATTGGCCTTATAAGTAAGCTGTTCGGGCTGCGGAACGGTGGGGTTCACGCTACCACGGCGCATCGGTCTGAGGGTGACCGGCAGTTCGTCCAGTTTCGCGGCCAGTGAGCGGCGGATGGCGTTGAGGAAGGCCGCGCCCATAAAGGGAAGGTCGCCGTACAGGGCCAGGGATTTTACGTAGAAGGAATAATGGCCGCTGCGCTTGTTCAATTGGGCCGACAAAGTGTCCAGCATCCGGAGCGGATCGCGGGCGGGTTCCTCGGGGGCCGGGACCTCCTCTACCGCCTTCCGGCCGTCCTCGCTGACGGCCGTCACGGTAATGAGCCCCTCCTTCATTTCCACCATCAGCTGCACGTCCAGCTCCCGCTGTGGTTTGTTCCGTTCCAGTTCCCGTTCGAAGGCGGCGCTGATGTTCCTGTAGATGCGCACCCCTTCCCGAAGGCCCTCCGGCTGCTTGCAACTGACGGCGTTGCCGCTGCAGACATCGGCCCGGAAGCCGGCGATGCCGCCGTCCGGCGCGACAAAGGCCAGCCCGTCGCCGTTGGAGAGGACGATCTCCCCGCCCGCCGGCGCGAGCACAAAGCCGTCCGGCGTGAGGCGTGCCACCGTCCCCACGAATTCGCCCATCGACTTGGGGGCGTCCATCGAGGACCACAGGCCGCGGGTCCCGTCCAGGAAAAGCTGCGTATAACCGCGGTTGAAGGTCTTGTCCAGCGCCGGGGTAAAACCGCCCTTGACGCGGCCGAACGAGGCGCGGCAGTAGCGGTCCGGATAACGGGCCACGAGGGCGTCCAGCGCTTCCGAATAGGCCTTCACGACATTCCGCACATAGGATTCGCCCTTCAGGCGGCCCTCAATCTTGAAGGAGGTCGCGCCGGCCTCGGCCAGCTCTTCCAGACGGTTCAAGAGGTTGAAATCCCTTAACGAGAGCAGCGCCTTGTTCCGCACAAGCACCTTGCCCGAGGCGTCCGTCAGGTCATACAGGCTGCGGCAGGGCTGGGCGCAGGCGCCGCGGTTGGCGCTCCGGCCTGTCAGGTATTCCGAAAGGTAGCACTGACCGCTGTAGCAAACGCAGAGCGCCCCGTGCACGAAGCATTCGATTTCCGCCTCCACGGCCTCGGAGATGGCCTTGATCTGCTCCAGGGAAAGCTGCCGCTCCAGGACCAGCCGCCCATAACCCAGGCTTTCCAGGAAACGGGCTTTTTCCGGCGTACGGATGGCGCACTGGGTGGAAGCGTGCAGGGGAAGCGTACTCATCTCCAGCACGGCGGGATCCTGCACGATGAGCGCATCCACGCCGGCCTTTTCCAGCGCCTTCACCAGCGCCCGGGCGCTTGGAAGCTCTTCATCGTAGAGAATGGTGTTCACCGTGGCGAAAATGCGTGCGCCGAAACGGTGCGCATAGGCGCACAGACGGGCAATATCCTCCACGCTGTTGCCGGCCGCCTGGCGGGCGCCGTAGGACGGTCCGGCGATATAGACGGCATCGGCCCCGCAGTCGATGGCGGCGATACCGATTTCACAAGTTTTGGCCGGAGCCAGCAGTTCCAGTGCTTTCATCGAATCCAGTCCTCCATTTTTAGTCCCGGGATACGGGAGAAATGATGCATATTATGGGTAACCAGCGTATGGCCGTGAACCAGGGCCGTGGCGGCGATCAGGAGGTCCATACTGTCAATCCTGTTCCCCTGCTGTTCCAGCAGCGCCCTTAACTGCGCATACCTGTCCAGGACAGCATAGTCTACAGGGATGGTTTTAAAGAGTTCGCGGAGGAACTGAATGTCGTGGAATTCACTCTCCTTATTTGTTTTGTAGGCCCCCACGAGCAATTCGGACAGGACAAGCTCCGACAGGCAGCACTGCTCCACGCCCAGGCTCCCCAGCTTTTCCTGTATGCCATTCCTCCCTTTCAGGAGCGGAATCACCACACAAGTGTCTAACAGATACATCATTACCAGTCAGGAATTTCACGTGTATTCACCCGGGAATCGTGAAGCATCCGGGCATATTCGAGCGGGTCCATCTCTCCGCCCCAGGCTTCGGGATCATTGGAAAGACCCCTGAACGGCCCCGTGAAGGGACCGGTAAACGGCTCCTCCACAGCCGCAAAACTGAGGGAGACGCTTCCGTCCTCCTTTTCTTCCAGCTTCACTTTGGCGCCGTCCTTGACGCCCAGCCTTTTCAGGATGGCCGACGGGATGATAATGCCCCGGCTGTTGCCAATGCGGATGAGGGTTGTTTCCATATCTTTGTCAAATGTTATGACAAAGGTAGGAATGTTATTACAGAAAAACAAATCCGTAATAACATTTTGCGCGACCGCAGCCATCAGATCAATTCGAAGGTGAGGGTGGCGTCGCCCAGGCGGACGGGCTCGCCGCTGTTGCGCTCGAAGAAAGCGCGGGTGAGCGAGCCGCGCCAGACGATGTCGTCCCGGGAATAGAGCGGCATATCCAGCTCAATGCCATAACTCTTGGAATTGACCTTCACCATCGCGCTGCATTTCCAGTTGGTGCGGGTGCCGCCGTCGTCCTCGATGATCATCAGGCCGCAGGAAGTGAGCTGTTTGGTCCATTCGGAAACCAGGACGGCATTGAAGGGGATTTCCTTTTCTTTCTGACTCCGGCGCACCACCACCATGAAATCGGTGATGGAAGGGTCGTAGAGGCGCATTTCGGCCTCGGTGGAGGCCTTGAACTTCTCCACGGCGCCCAGTTTGACGAAGAACTCACTGGCGCCCGCGAACCAGGAATCGAACTGCCGGTGGGCCGTGAAGGAGCGCAGGATGAGGGTTTTCCCGCCGGCGTCCACCGTGGATTTGACGAGAATCTCGCCGCCGCTGCCCCAGGAGGGGTCTTCCCGCCGGAGGAGTTCCAGGGTTTTGTACTGGGCATCCTCATTGCGGTTCACCACCCAGACCGGCTGCTCCAGGGTTGTGTTTTCATCCACCGTTACTTTCTTCAGCGTGCCGTCCGGCTGCAGGGCGAAGCCTTCGTTCCGGGTAGCGCCTTCGCCGGGATTGTAGGTGACGACGGGGAGCGACGAACCGTCCCACCGGTCGGAATAGGGCCAGTAAATCTGGACGTCGGAAAGGGCCAGCGCATCCAGCCAGGCCTCGGAATCCGCCGGGCCGCCGGCCTTGGTGGCGCCGCCGAGGAGCGCCTCCCGCAGCAGTTCGCGAAGGGGGCGCGGATAACTGCCCGCCTTGGCGGGGGCATCGGCCCCCACGCCCGTCCCCGGAGCGGCGAAAAGGTCCTTCATCCGGTATTCCTCGTCGTAGCCGTTCAGGGCCGATGCCGACGCGGCGTCGTGCACCTCCTCCATCTGGGCCGTTTCCAGCGGGACGGAGGCGAGGAGCGCGGCCACCTCCTGCAGGGATATGTCGGTCCCGGCCGGAGCGGGAATCTCGGGGGTTGCGGTGGATTTGTTGCACGCGCCGAAAGCGCTTGTCATAAGGGCTGCCAGGGCAGCCGCGAAAAGGGTTCTGTACTGCATAACAATGTGCCGGTTTTTATGGTCCGGTTCCTTGTCGCAAAGTACAGCAAACTTATCCGTTTCATCAAAATTGAAACGGATAATCGACAAAAAAGGCCTTACACAAAGGTGTAGGGCCTATTTAGTGTAAAAGATAAACCTGTTTTTGTCGTAAAAATCGGTCACTAGTTCGGCCTGCGGGAAACCTGCGCCGGTAAAAACCTCCCGGGTCCTGGTTCCCAGCACCTCGTTGATCTCCGTGAGACCCTTCCCTTCCGGCGAAAGGAAGCGCTCCGACCAGCGGGCGATGGCCCGGTAATAGAGCAGCGGATCGTCGTCCGGGACGAAGAGCGCGCCGGCCGGCTCATAGTCCACCACATTGCGGCGGAGGAGCGGCTTTTCGCTCTCCATAATATAAGGGGGATTGGACAGGATGAGGTCGAAGGTTCCGAAGCCGAATTCCTGCTCCGTGTCCAGGATGTCGGCCATCACAAAAGTGGGCGCGAGGGCGCCTTTGGCCTTCAGCTCCTGGGAGAAATTCTGCCCCCGGGCCACTTCCAGCGCCTTTTCGCTGATATCCACGCCCACCACGCGCGCACCCGGCACGGCCAGGGCTACGCTCCAGGCGATGTTCCCGCTGCCGGTGCACAGGTCCAGTACCCGGACGGGTTCCGCGCTCTTGCCGAAGGGAATGCGCATCCGGCGGAGCATATCGGCCTGCTTGACGGCCTCCCGCACCAGCAGCTCCGTCTCCGGACGGGGAATGAGGACATCGCGCGTGACGTGGAAGGAGCGGCCGCAGAATTCGGTTTTGCCGATGACGTACTGGATGGGCTCACCGGCCTGCAGGCGCACCATCGCTTCCGCCAGGGGCTGCTCCCCTTTCCGGTCGATCTGGTACTGCGGATCCACGATGTGCGTATAGCTCTTGGTGCCGATGACCTGTTCGCACAGCATCAGGACCATCGCACGGGCCTCCGCCGTGGGATACAGCGGCTCCAGGGCGGCGATGCCTTTCTTGAGGAAGTCTACCAGCAGCATCCTTTAGGCGTTTTCGATGATGGTGGTGAGAAAGTCCGTGATGGAGATGCCGGCCGCCCGCACCATCTTGGGGACGAGCGAGGCGTTGGTCATTCCGGGGATGATGTTCACCTCCAGGAAGTAGATGCCGTCCTTGGCCGATATGTAGTCCATCCGCACGAGGCCCTTGCAGCCCAGGTGCCGATAAATCTTTTTGGTCACCTCCGAAACCTGGAAGGCCAGGCTGTCCGGAATTTCCGCAGGGCAGACCTCACGGCTGAGGCCGTTGTACTTGGCGTCGTAGTCGAACCAGCCGGTGGTGGGGATGATTTCGATGACGGGTAGGGTGCGGACCTCGCTGCCGTCGAAATAGGCCGCGCAGGTGAGCTCGTGCTCGCAGGCGATGGCAGCCTCCACGAGGACGGTGTTCCCTTCCGTGAAGGCGATGCGGATGGCCTCCGGGAGGTCATCGGCCTTGTCCACCTTGGAGATGCCGAAGCTGGAGCCGCCGCCGGTGGGCTTCACGAAGAGGGGCAGGCCCAGTTCCTTCACGGCCCTGGCGCTGAAGGCCTCCACGTCGTCCCCCTTGCGGATGAAGGCGTCCGGAGAGAGTTTCACGATGCCCGGAGCCCCCTCTAGATAACGCTTGCAGGCGTATTTGTCGAAGGCGACGGTGGTCACGAAGGCGCTGCAGGAGGAATACGGCACGCCGATCATCTCCAGATAGCCCTGCACCAGACCGGTCTCCCCGGGAGCGCCGTGCTGCATAATGTAGGCGAAGTCGAACTTGATCTTTTCGCCCAGGACCATCACCGAGAAATCCGACTTGTCCACCACGGGCTGGGCGCCTTCCGGGAACGGCTGACGCATAGAATTGGCCTTGCGCATAGCCACCAGCTTCCACTCGCCGAAGCGGGCGAAAATCTCGTAAACATCGTAACGGAATTCATCGATGCGGGACGCGGTGAACTCACCGCTGCGACACGACACCTCCCACTCGGAAGAGTCGCTGCCGTAAATGACGGCGATGGATTGGTATTTGGACATCTTATTCAAAGACATAATTATCCAGGTCTATGGATTCCAGGTCTATCTGTTCCTGCTGCCGGTTGCAATAGCTTCCCTTCAGGGATTCCGGGAAGACATCGGCCTCCGAAATGCCCAGGGTTCCGTCCTTGAGGACCTTCTGCATCCACAGGCCCCAGATGGGGAGGGCCATATTGGCACCCTGTCCCAGGCTGGTGCTCTCGAAGTGGACGTAACGGTCCTCCGCGCCCACCCAGACGCCGGCGGTGATCTTGGGGGTATAGCCGATGAACCAGCCGTCCGAGTTGTCGTTGGTGGTTCCGGTCTTGCCGGCGATTTCCCCCTTGAGGCCGTAGCGGAAGCGCAGGCGCGTTCCCGTGCCGCCGTCCACCACGCCGCGCATCATCTGGAGCATCGCGCCGGTGGCCCGTTTGGAAACGGCTTCCCGTTTCTTCCCGGAGAACTGGCCCAGGACGTTGCCGTCGCTGTCCTCGATGCGGGTGACGAAAACGGGCGAGGTATAGGTGCCGCCGGAGGGGAAGGTATTGTAGGCGGTAACCATATCATATACGGAAAGGTCCGCCGAACCCACGCACAGGGAAACGACGGGGTCGATGAAGCCGCCGATTCCCATCTTGCGCATCATCGACACCATCGCCGGCGCGCCCAGTTCCTTCATCAGGTAGGCCGATATGGAGTTGGAGCTCTGCGCGAGCCCCCAGGCCAGATCCTTCATCTCGCCGTCCGCGTGCGGATCCTGGGGCGACCAGGTCTCCTCCTTGGTGGGGACCGGAATCACCACGGGCGCGTTGAGCACGGGATCGCAGGGCGTCATCCCGGATTCCATCGCCTGGGTGTACAGGAAAGGCTTGATGGTGGAGCCCACCTGACGCTTGCCCTGCCGCACGTTGTCGTACTTGAAGTAACGGTAGTCCGGCCCGCCTACATAGGCCCGGATGTGCCCGGTATTGGGCTCGATGGCCATAAAGGCGGCGCGGAAGAAGGACTTATAGTAGCGGATGGAGTCGTTGGGGGTGAGCACCGTATCCCGGTAGCCGGGTGCCTCCCAGGTGAAGAGCCGCATCTTGACGGGTTCGTTGAAGGAGGCCTCGATCTGGGCGTCCGTGAAGCCGGCGGCCTTCATCATCCGCGTGCGGTCGCTCCAGCGGCGCGCCTGCTGCATCGTGGTCTCGATGACCTTCGGGGGCGTGGCGATGGTGAAGGGCGGATTGCGGCGGTACTTGAGTTCCCGGCGGAAGGCCGGCTGGAGCTCCTTGCCCAGATGCTCCACGACGGCTTCCTCCGCATAGCGCTGCATCTTATAATTAATGGTGGTATAGATGCGCAGGCCGTCACGGTCCAGGTCGTACGGCGTGCCGTCGCTCTTAGTGTTCTTGTTCAGCCAGCCGTACACGGGATCATCGGCCCAGAGGAGGGAATCCACGCGGAAATCTTCGTCCGTAAGGTACGAACTGCGCTTGGGCTTCTGGGCGCTCATCGTGCGGCGCAGCATATCGCGGAAATAGGGGCCCACGCCGGTGGTGCGGTCTCCCTTGCGCTGGTGCAGCACGATGGGCAGGGCCTGCAGCGAGTCGCATTCGGCCTTGGTGAGGTATTTCATCTCCCGCATCCGCTCCAGCACCAGGTTGCGGCGCTTGAGGGCGTTGTCCGGGTTGATGGCGGGATTGTAGCGCGTGGGTTTGTTCACCATCCCCACCAGCACGGCGCTCTCCTGGGTGAGCAGTTCCGCGGGCTTCTTGCCGAAGAACTGGCTGGCGGCGCTGGAGATGCCGTAGGAGTTGGAGCCGAAGAAGATGGCGTTCAGGTACATATCCACGATCTCTTCCTTCGTGTAGTTTCGCTCCAGTTTGATGGCCGTGATCCACTCCTTGAGTTTGATCCAGATCATCTTCACCTTTCCCACGTGCTCGCCGCGCGGATAGAGGGTTTTGGCGAGCTGCTGGGTGATGGTGGAACCGCCGCCCTGCGAGGAGTCGCGGGAGAGCAGGGTCTTGAACAGCACGCGGCCCAGGGACTGGAAGTCCACGCCGGAATGCTTGTAGAAGCGTTTGTCTTCCGTGGCGACGGCGGCCTGGACCAGCGAGGGGGCCAGTTCGTCGTAGCTGGCGAAGGTGCGGTTCTCTATATGATAAGTGGTAAGGATTTCCCCTTCTTCCGCGATGACCTGCGTGGCCAGCTTCGTATCCGGGTTCTCGAGCTGCTCCAGCGAAGGGATGTCGGCAAAGGCCCAGACCAGCAGAAGCAGCACCAGCAGCAGGAGGATCGGGGCCGCAAGCAGAATCCAGAACCACTTGACGATTTTTTTCTTGAGGGCGTCTGTCATTGGCAATTTTTCCGTGTTTTCACAAGACCTTAGGTCTTGCCAAAATTCAACTTACAAAAGTAAGCAGAAAATTTGGATTTATCCCCCGATTGTGCTTTACTTTGCAGAAAATTTGGAGGATATGAGCGGTAAAAATCTAGTCATCGTGGAGTCTCCTCACAAGGCAGACACCATTCAGAAATACCTGGACAAAAACGACTGGACGGTCAAGGCGTCCGTGGGTCACATCCGTGACCTCGAGGAGCACAGCCTGAGCGTGGACGTGGAAGACGGCTTCCGCCCCCGGTACGTGGTCCCCGCCGACAAAAAGAAAGTGGTGGCCGACCTGAAGAAGATGGCTGCCCAGGCCCAGACAGTCTGGCTCGCCTCCGATGAAGACCGCGAAGGAGAGGCCATCGCCTGGCACCTGCGCGAGATTCTGGAACTTCCCGCCGGGAAAACCCGCCGCATCTCCTACCAGGAAATCACCAAGAACGCCTTTATGGAGGCGCTGGCCCATCCCAGGGACATCGATATGAACCTGGTGAACGCCCAGCAGGCCCGGCGCGTGCTGGACCGCCTGGTGGGCTTCGAACTCTCCCCCATCCTCTGGCGCAAGATCCAGCCCAAGCTCAGCGCCGGCCGCGTCCAGAGCGTGGCCCTGCGCCTGATCGTGGACCGGGAAAAGGAAATTATGGCCTTCACGCCGGAGGCGTATTACAGGGTTGAGGCCATCTTCTCCCCGGAAGGCAGCGCCACCCAGGTGAAAGCCGTCCTGGACACCCACTTCGCCACGGAGGCCGATGCCAGGAAGTTCCTGGAAGACAGCATCGGCGCTCACTACAGCATCGCTTCCGTGGAACGGAAAGAAGCCGCCCGCACCCCTGCGGCGCCTTTCACCACCTCCACCCTCCAGCAGGAAGCCGCCCGCAAACTCCGTTTCCCCATCGCCACCACGATGCGCGTGGCGCAGGGGCTCTACGAGCGGGGACTCATCACTTATATGAGAACGGACTCCACCAACCTGTCGTCGCTGGCGCTGGGGGTGGCCAAGAAGTTTATCCTGGCGAACTTCGGCGAGGATTACTATCACTTCCGGCAATACAAGACCAAATCCAAGGGAGCGCAGGAGGCCCACGAAGCCATCCGTCCCACCTATGTAGATAATGTAGAGATCGAAGGCACGCCACAGGAGAAGAAACTCTACGAACTCATCTGGAAACGCACCATCGCCTCCCAGATGGCGGACAGCCGCCTGATGAACACCACCCTGAAGGTGGTCTCCGACCATCGGCCCGAATCCTTCGGCATCCAGGCCTCGGAACTGCTCTTCGACGGATTTATGAAAGTATACCTGGAAAGCCGCGACGACGACGAAGCCGCCGACGAAGAAACCGTCATCCTGCCCCGCCTCTCGGAAGGCGACCGCCTGGTGGAGCAAGAGATCAGCGCCCTGTGCAAATATACGGTAGCGCCGCCCCGCTACTCCGAAGCCACCCTCGTCAAGAAGCTGGAAGACCTGGAGATCGGCCGGCCGTCCACCTATCAGTCCATCATCGGCACGCTCACTACCGGGCGCGGCTATGTGGTGAAAGGCGACAAAGACGGGCAGCGCTTCCCGGTGACCAACCTCACCCTCAAGGGCGGCGTGGTGAAGACTTCCCAGAAGACCGAGACGGTAGGGGCCGAAAAAGGCAAGCTCCTGCCGCAGGAAATCGGCCTCATCGTATCCGACTTTCTGGTGGACAATTTCACCGATATCCTGGATTACGATTTCACGGCCCGCGTGGAAGACGACTTCGACCAGGTGGCTCTGGGGAAGAAGGCTTGGAACCGCATCATCGAGTCCTTCTATCACCCCTTCCACAAACACGTGGACGAAGTGATGCAGGAGCGCGGCTACAGCAACAAGGTAACGCGCCAGATCGGCGTGGCACCGGACGGGGATATGGTCATCGCCGCCTTCGGCAAATTCGGCCCGTACGTGCAGAAGGGCGACGGCCCGCGCCGCCAGAGCGCCTCGCTCGCCAAGGGGCAACTGATTGAAACCATCACCCTGGAACAGGCCCTCAAACTCCTGGAGCTCCCCCGCGTTATCGGCCAGATAGACGGGATTGAGGTGGTGGCCCTGAGGGGAAAATTCGGCCCCTACTTAAAATACGGAAGCAAAAACGTGAAAATGCCCCGCGGAGCAGACCCGCTCACCATCTCCCTGGAAGAGTGCGAAGGGCTTGTCCGTGCGTCAATGGCCGAAAAATCCTCTCCCGAGTTCATTCACGAATGGGGTGACATAAAGGTAGTGAAGGGTCGTTTCGGCCCCTATATCAAGCAGGGAGAGTCCAATTTCAAGATTCCGCGCGGAAAAGACATTACGAAACTTACAGAAGCTGACTGTCAGGCGATTATCGCCGCGAGCGAGCCTACAAAAAAAATCTCCGGAAAAAGGAGAAAATAAAAAATTTTTGTAACTTTGCTGCGGTTAGTTATAAAATGTAAGTAGCGTATGTCCAGTTATCATATCGACGAAGTGGATCAGAAGATCCTCTCCTTCCTTGTTAAAAATGCCCGTATGCCTTTTCTGGAGATTGCCCGTGAATGCGGTGTCTCCGGTGCCGCCATCCACCAGCGCTTCAAACGGCTGGAGGCGAACGGCGTCATCACGGGTTCCCGCCTGCAGGTGAAGCCGCAGGCCCTGGGACTGAACGTATGCGCTTTCGTGAGCATCACCCTCTCGGAAAGCACCAAGTATCCGGAGGTGATCGCCAACCTGAAAAAAATCCCCGAGATTGTGGAATGCCACTTCGTCACGGGGAAATACGCCATCCTGGCAAAACTCTATTGCCTGGATAACGACCATCTGATGGAGGTGCTGCTGAACACCATTCAGAAGATTCCCTACATCCAGTCCACGGACACGATGATCGCCCTGGACGAGCCCATTGAGCGCCAGGTCTGGGTGAAATCCTACACGGGCCGCGACTAGGCCCTATTTCTTTTTACCGAAGAGACCTTCGAGAAGCCCGGAAGCGAGGACAATATCCTCCGGGGTTGTGATTTTTATGTTCGTGCGCTCGCCGGGAAGGAAGGTGAGCGGAATGCCGTGACGTTCGGCCACGGAAGCGTCGTCCGTAAACAGGGTGTCGTACCCCTCCTCCGTATAGGCCTCTTTGAGGAGTTCGCTGTGGAAAATCTGCGGCGTCTGGGCGGCCCAGAGGCGGCTGCGGTCAATAGCTTCGCCGGTGGCCTGTAAAACGCCGTCGGGGCCCTTGGAAAGCACTTTCAGCGTGTCCGTCACCGGCAGCACAGGCACCACGGCCGGGGCCGATTCGGACGCCTGGAAAAGCGAGCGGATGAGGCCGACGGAGACCAGCGGCCGCACGCCGTCGTGCACGGCTACGAGGGCGCCGTCCGGGACATACGCCAGGGCATTCTTCACGGAGTGGAAACGGGTGAAGCCGCCCACCACCAGCCGCTGCGGGCAGGTGAAGGAGGCTTCGAGGCAATAGTGCCGCCAGAAAGTGACGTGTTCCTGCGGCAGGACGGTAAGGATGTGAACGTCCGGAACGGCCTCCAGGAACTTTTCCAAGGTGAGCCGAAGGATGGGCTTCCCGTCCAGTTCCAGGAACTGTTTGGGGACGGAAGCGCCCATACGGGTGCCCGTTCCGCCCGCCGTTACGATGAGATACTTTTTTCTTTCCATCGGCCGCAATTTCTTTACGCAAATGTAAGATTTTTTTCGTAATTTTGAGGGCTTATACGAATAATAAGACTCTTACGTAAGATATGGCTTTCAGATTTCTCAATCAAGAATTGGCAATGGACCTGGGAACGGCCAACACCATCATCTTCCAGAATGATGAGATTGTGCTGGACGAACCCTCCATCGTAGCCATCGATAACCAGACCGGGAAATGCATCGCCCTGGGCCAGAAGGCCAAGCTGATGCACGAGAAAACGAACCCGGGCATCAAGACCATCCGGCCCCTCCGGGACGGGGTGATCGCAGACTTCAATGCGGCGGAAATGATGATCCGCGGGTTCATCAAGCAGGTGAACTCCCGCCACCGCAGCATCTTCGCCTCAAACCTCAAGCTGGTTGTGGGCATCCCCTCGGGTTCCACGGAAGTGGAGATCCGTGCCGTTCGCGACTCTTCGGAGCACGCCGGCGGCCGGGACGTCTACCTCATTTACGAGCCCATGGCAGCGGCCCTCGGTATCGGCCTGGATGTGGAAGCCCCTAAGGGCAACATGGTGGTGGACATCGGCGGCGGCACCACGGAAATCGCCGTGATTTCCCTGGGCGGCATCGTCCAGCAGGAGTCCATCCGTATCGCCGGCGACGTCTTTACGGCCGACATCCAGAACTACCTGCGCCAGCAGCACGTCATCAAGGTGGGTGAGACCACGGCCGAAAAGATCAAGATCGCCGTGGGCGCCGTCATCCCCCAGCTGGACGTGGAGCCCGAACCGTTCCTGGTGCGCGGCCCGAACCTGATGACCGGCCACCCGGTGGAAGCCCTCATCCCCTATCAGGAGATCGCCCACTGCCTGGACAAATCCATCGCCCGTCTGGAAGCCGCCATCCAGAGCACCCTGGAGCAGACTCCGCCGGAGCTGTACTCGGACATCGTGGAGAACGGCATCTTCCTCAGCGGCGGCGGTTCGCTGCTGCGCGGCCTGGACAAGCGCCTCTCGGAAAAGATGAACATTCCTTTCCACGTGGCCGAAGATCCCCTGCGCGCCGTGGCCCGCGGGACCTGCATCGCCCTCAAGAACACGGAGAACTACTCCTTCCTTATGCGCTAAAAGATGGGCAGGCGCGGCACGTCGTGGCTCACCGCCCTTGTGAATGTGGTCATTTTCATCGCTTTGGAAATGACCGCTTTCCAATTGGTACGCCACAATGCCCCGCTGCAGCGCCTCTGGGCCGCCAAAGCCGCCCACGCAGTGACCGGTAGCATCTGGAACGCCACTTCCTCCGTCCGCTACTACTTCTCGCTGCGCGGGGCCAACGACGCCCTGGCGCAGGAGAACCATGCCCTCTACACGGAACTGATGGACGCCCGCGAGCAGCTGCGCCGCGCCGGGCTGGACAAACCGGCGGAAAGGCCCGGCTTCAGCACGCTCCCGGCCGAGGTAGTGCGCATGAGCCACAACGGGCAGCATAACTTCCTCATCCTGAACAAAGGCTACGAAGACGGCGTACAGGAGAAGTCCGGCATCATCACGCGCTGCGGCGTCGTGGGCATCGTGGACGCCGTGAGCGCCCACCACGCCTTCGCCTTCTCCTTCCAGAACAGCGACATCTCCATCAGCGCCCGCCTGGGCCGCGAAGGCGGTAACGGGCTGCTGGTGTGGGACGGCGTTTCCAAGCAGGGCGCCATCCTGAAGGAAATTCCCCTTCAGTTCAAGTACGAGAAGGGCGACACGGTCTATACCAGCGGCCATTCCCTCCTCTTCCCGCCGGACATCCCGCTGGGAACCCTCACGGGAAAGGCCCATCTGGTGAACGGCGCCACCAACGAACTGGACGTGGACCTGTTCCAGAACTTCGCGGGCATCCGCTACGTGACCCTGGTGCACAACAATTCGTTTGACGAGATACAGGAGTTCGAGCTATGAGAAAGCCCTTGTTCTGGCCCATCTATGTGCTGCTGTTGATCGCACAGCTCGTCCTCACGCACTATTTCCGCGTGAGTCCCTACCTTACGCTGTGCATCCTGCCCGTGATGGTGCTGTGCATTCCCATCCGCTTGAACACCGTATGGGTGATGCTCATTGCCTTCGCCACCGGCCTGGTCGCAGACCTGCTGGGAGAAGGCGTGCTGGGGCTGAACGCCCTGGCGCTGGTTCCCGTGGGATTCCTCAGGAACTGGATCATCCAACTGATCTTCGGAACGGAAGTGTTTGCCCGGGGAGAGGATTTCTCCGCGCGGCGCAACGGCCTGGGGAAGGTGCTCCTGGCCGCGCTTCTCGCCCTGGCCGTCTATTTCATCCTCTTCATCTGGGTGGACGCCGCCGGAACCCGGCCCTTCGGATTCAACCTGCTCCGCCTGCTGTGCTCACTGGGCGGCAGTATGCTGCTGGCCCTGCTCACCCTTGAACTGCTGGCCCCCGATCCCCGCCGCTGATGAGGGATGGGCGTCATATCCGTCTTTTAATCGGCCTGGGAGTCGCCGCACTGGTCCTCCTGGGCAAAATTTTCTCGCTCCAGATTCTGGACGGCCGCTATAAGGAGAAGGCCAGCAGCAACGCCACCATCAGCGAAACCATCTATCCCACCCGCGGCATCATCTACGACCGCAACGGCAAGATCCTGGTGGGGAACAAGGTAGCCTACGACATTATGGTGAGCCCCCGCGCGGTGAAAGACTTCGACACGCTGGCGCTGGCCGCCGTGCTGGACGTAGAACCGGCGTTCATCCGGGAGAAGATGGCCGAATTCAACCGGCGGCGCTCGTCCATCGGCTGGCAGGAGGTGACGCTCCTTCGCACCGTTCCGGCCGAAACCTATATGCGCCTGGACGAGGTAAAGTACAAGTTCCCGGGCTTCCGGGGCCAGGTGCGCAGCATCCGCGACTACCCCGTAAACGCCGGCGGGAACCTCCTGGGCTATGTCTCAGAGGTGAACCAGGACTACATCCGGCGGCACAACGGGGAGTATACCAGCGGCGATTATGCCGGGATGACCGGCATCGAGGCCGCCCGCGAAAAGGAACTCCGCGGAGAAAAGGGTTACCACATTTTCCTGCGCAACTCCCGCAACCAGAAGGAAGGCGCCTATAAAGACGGAGCCGAAGACAAGGAGGCTGTTCCGGGGCACGACATCACCACCACTATCGACGCCGCGCTCCAACAGTACGGGCAGGAGCTGATGCAGGGCAAGGTGGGAAGCGTCGTCGCCATCGAGCCCGCCACCGGAGAGATCCTGGCGCTCGTATCGGCCCCCGGTATCGACGTCGATAAGCTGGCCGATATCGGCAAATACTGGAAGGAGATTGCGGCCGATCCCTACAAGCCGATGTACAACCGGGCAGTGCAGGCATCCTACCCGCCGGGGTCGGTGTTCAAGCTCGTGAACGGGCTCATCGGCCTGCAGGAGGGCGTCCTTCGGCCGGAAATGACCTACCCCTGCCATCAGGGCTACCACTTCGGAAGCGGACACAAGCTGGGCTGCCACGCGCACAAGAGCCCCCTCAATATGGAGGAGAGCATTATGATGAGCTGCAACGCCTACTACTGCTACGTCCTCAAGAACATCCTGGACCAGAAAAAGTTCGACTCGGTGGCCGACGGTCTGGACCACTGGCGGGAGATGGTGATGAGCTTCGGCTTCGGCCAGAAACTGGGGAGCGACTTCCCCGCGGAGCTCAGCGGCAGCATCCCCTCCTCCAAGACCTACAATAAGGTGTACCGCCGGGGCGGCTGGAACTCCACCACCGTCATTTCGCTTTCCATCGGCCAGGGAGAAATCCTTGCGACGCCAATGCACCTGGCGAACCTCTGCGCCACCATCGCCAACCGGGGCTTCTACTACATTCCGCACATCATCAAGGAGACGGAAGGCGTGCCGCTGGACGAGCGTTTCTCCCAGCCGCAGTACACCCTGGTGGACCGGGAGCACTTCCCGAAGATCATTCCCGGGATGTGGCGGGCAGTGAATTCCGGCCCGGGAATGGGCGGAACGGCGTGGATCGCGCACGTGGACGGCCTGGACATCTGCGGCAAAACCGGGACGGCGCAGAACCCCCGGGGGGCCGATAATTCCGTGTTCATCTGCTTCGCGCCGATGGATCATCCGCGCATCGCCATCGCCGCCTATGTGGAGAACGGCGGCTTTGGGGCCACTTACGCGGCGCCCATCGCCTCGCTGATGGTGGAGAAATACCTCAACGGCGAGGTTTCGCGGCCCGGCCTGGAGCGCAGTATGAAAGAAGCCAACCTCTTATCCCGTGTGAAACGTGATTGACAGGGACGCGCATAAAAGGCAGTCGGTGGACTGGAAACTGGTGGGGGCCTATCTCCTGCTGGTAGTCATCGGCTGGGTGAACATCTTCGCCGCCACGCACTCCGGGGAGGCGGGGTCCATCCTGTCCTTCGGCACGCGGGCGGGGAAACAGTTCGTCTGGATACTCACCGCGCTGGGACTTGCCGGGACGATTCTCTTCCTGCTGCCGGCCCGGCTGTGGGAAGGGGTCTGCATTCCGTTTTACGCGTTTGTGCTGCTCCTGCTGGTGGTGGTGATTTTCGTCTCGTCTGACATCAAGGGATCGCATTCGTGGTTCAGTCTGGGGCCGGTGAGCTTCCAGCCGGCGGAAATCTCCAAGATCTCCACGTCGCTGTTGCTGTCGTTCCTGTTGAGCCAGCAGGGTTTTAAGATGACGCGCTGGAAAGACTTCCTGATGGCCTGCCTGGTCATCGGGGTGCCGATGCTGGTGATCGTGGGAGAAAGCGAAACCGGCAGCGCACTGGTTTATACCGGTTTTATCTTCGTCCTGTACCGGGAAGGGCTTTCCGGCTGGTGGCTGGGGCTCATCGGCCTGATCATTCTGCTGTTCATCACCACGCTGACGCTGGGAGCCTACTGGTCGCTGGTCATCCTGCTGGGGGTGCTCGTGGGCTGCAACGCCTATCTGCATCCGGCCGAATTCTGGAAACGGCTGGGGATCGGGGCCGGGATCGTACTGGCGCTGGCGCTGCTGCCGGCGGTGATTCGGGGGATTGACGCCGCCGTGCTGGCCCGGACGGAATACCTGGGTACGCGCATCTGGGTGCCCCAGGCCGGGGAACGGATGAAGTCCTTCTGGAGTTTCCTGCTGCCCGTAAAACCCATCTGCGTGCTGCTGGTGCTGGCAGCGATTGGTGTGCCCTATCTGCTCTGGCGGGCCTGGTGGAGGAAAGACAAGTTCCTGGGGCTGGCCGTGGGCGCCTTCGTGGCGGGACTCATCCTGGTTTTCTCCACGCAGTATATCTTTGAAAACGTGCTGCAGGATCACCAGCGGGTGCGCATCGAGGTGCTACTGGGCATGAAGGAAGATCTGGCCGGCGCGGGATACAACGTGAACCAGTCCAAGATTGCCATCGGCTCCGGCGGTTTTGCCGGAAAGGGCTTCCTGAACGGCACCCAGACCACCTACGGCTTCGTTCCCGAGCAATCTACGGACTTTATCTTCTGCACCGTGGGCGAGGAATGGGGCTTCCTGGGCTGCCTGGCCGTCATCGCCCTTTATGTGTTTATGATTGCGCGCCTGATCCTGGACGCCGAACGATGTCGCGGCCACTTCACGCGCGTTTATGGCTACTGCGTGGCGGCGTGCATCTTTATGCACCTTTTCATCAATGTGGGGATGACCATCGGGATGATGCCGGTCATCGGCATTCCCCTGCCGCTGCTCTCCTACGGCGGCTCCTCCCTCTGGGCCTTTACCATCCTGATTTTTATCTTTTTGGCCCTCTACCGCGACGAAAAGAAATATTTTTAGTACCTTTGCAATCCCACATTTTGCCTTGGTGGTGGAATGGTAGACACGAGGGACTTAGACACATTTGAGTGCACTCTCCGAAAAGAGAGATGTAGAATGTCGTAAATTCAAGGAAACCTTAACAGGCCGTGCTGAAGGCAATCTTGAGCCAAGCCTCTGAAAAGAGGAAGGTGCAGAGACTAGACACGACACACCTAAAGGGCGCAACCCTACGGTGAAGGAATAGTCCGGACCACAAACAGAAATGGTGGCGAAAGCCATAGTGGCAAGAAAATCCCTTGGCCCGAAACGGCCGTGCGGGTTCGATTCCCGCCCGGGGCACTGATTAGAAATCCAACCTATTGATATTCAGTGGGTTGGATTTTTG
>JAEEIJ010000051.1 GCA_016281315.1 Bacteroidales bacterium | reverse complement strand
TTCGCCGGAGGATTTCTCCGCCCTTTCCGAGAATCCGTCCTATGCGCCCGCCGCCGCGCTGGCGGAACGGCTGCAGCAGGACTTCGCGGAAGGCCGTATCGGCCGCGTGCTGCTGGTCTATACCCACTTCGTTTCCACGGCGAAACAGGTGCCGGTGGTGGAAGTTTTATTGGGCGGCGGAAAGGATGCATTTTCCGTCGCTGAAAAGAAGGCCGATGCTCCGGAAAATGCATCGCTTCCCGCCGCCGATTACATCCTGGAGCCTTCGCGGAAAGCGCTGTTGGAGGCCCTCGAGCCCAAACTCCTCAAACTGAAACTCTACTCCGCGCTGCTGGACAGCGCCGCGGCGGAGCACGCCGCCCGCACGGTGGCGATGCAGACCGCTACGGACAACGGCGAAAAACTCCTTCAGGAACTCACCCTGCAGTACAACAAGGGGCGCCAGCAGAAAATTACCTCCGAGATCCTGGATCTGGCCGGCGGCCAGGCGCAGGAATAAAACAATTGATGATATGAAAAAACTGTTTGTTACATTTGCCGCCCTCTTGCTGCTTGTTTCCTGCGGCGGGAACAAGCCGGAGCCCGAACCCACTGAGGAACAGGTTTGTCCGGAAGGTGCCGTGGATATGGGCATCGTTTTACCCCGACTGGACAAGGACGGCAACCCGATGAAGGATGCTGACGGGAATGAGATTACTTACAAAGTATTCTGGGCAAAATCCAATCTGTCCGAGATGGGCCTCTGCGCCAACGAGGCGGATTACGGAGACTATTATGCCTGGGGGGCGGTTCAGCCCTATTATGCCTACGGTCATTCACAGGATAATCCCTGCACGGCCTGGCGAAACGGAAAGACAAGTTATGACTGGGATGCTTATCCGTGGGCGGATGGGTCCTACAAGAAGATAACCAAGTATTGTACAAACAGTGAGTATTGGGGAGGACTCGGCGAGATGGATGGGAAGACGGAATTCAGCGATTACAATTATGCCGATGACCCCGTCCGCTACGTCCTTCACGGTAAGTGGCGCACTCCTACGGATGCGGAATGGGTTGCGCTGCGGGACGGCTGCCAGTGGCAGTGGAAGACGAAAGAGGATGGATACTCCCATTTGGGTGTGCTGGTTACGGCCGGGAACGGGAACAGTATTTTTCTCCCTGCGGCCAGCTGGTGGACCTCGAATCACTTCGATAACGTATACGACGTCTTTGGTTACTATTGGGCCTCAACCGTCCATTCCACCGACCCGACTGCGTCGTTTTGTTTGACTTTCGACGACCGTGCGATTCCCTGCAGGAGTCTTATCGCCCGCCATCGCGGCTTATCCGTCCGTCCCGTTTCGGAATAAAGAATTCCCCCGCAAGCGCATTTCACAATGGGCCGCGGGGGTATGTAAGGTATCAATATTTTATGTCCGGTACAGGTAATACGAATACCGTGCCAAACAGGGTTAACTCCGCATCTTTTTCTCACGCCACAATCCGTAGACTTCACTGACGTTGCCGGCGGTGACGAAACTTTGGATATTGTTGTTCTTCAGGAAGGCCATCAGCTTGGCGAATTCGTCCTGCGTGAGGAGGGCCTGCACCTCCACCCGGACGTCTCCGCTGTAGCCGCCCTTCACCTCATAGAGGGAGCACCCGCGCACCAGGTCCTCGATGATGAACTTGCGGATGCGCTCGTGCTCATTGGAGATGATGCAGACGCGTTTGCGGCGGTTGAGGCCGGCGGTGAAGTAGTTCAGTGCAAGGCCGTTGATCCAGGTGCCGATGAGGCCGATGACCACCAGCCGGAAGGGATTCACCGCGAAGGCCGTGCAGCAGATAATGGCACCCGCGACGCTCACGGACGTGCCGATCTCGAAGTGCAGATACTTGTTGATGATCTTCGCCAGGATGTCCAGCCCGCCGGTGGAGGCGTTGATGTGAAAGAGGATGGTCTGGGCGGCGCTGAGAATAAGGACGAAGCACAGCAGGTCGAACCAGGGATCCCCCATCACCGAAGTGGAGCCGGGCTCCATAATGCGGGAAACCGGCAGGATTTTCTCCCACAGTTCCACGAAGGGGCCCAGGATGAGGGCCGTGTAAACGGTCTTGGCGCCGAATTCGTGGCCGATCAGAATCCAGGCCATCAGGAGCAGCAAGGCGTTGATGAGGGTAATCACCAGGGACACCTTCACGTTCATCCCCAAAAGGCCGAAGACCCCGGAAATCACCATCGACAGACCGGTGATGGAGCCGATGACCAGGTTGCTGGGCATCAGGAAGTAATACACGGCACCGGCGGAGATGAACATCGCCACCGTCATGATGATGAGTTCTTTCCAGAACTTCCAGGTACCCAGGGCCGCAAGAAACTCTTTCATTGGTTACAGGTTTTAGCAGTGTAAAGGTAGTGATTTTTTCGTAACTTTGCTCCCGGTATGTCACTGTATTCCCATTTCCGCATCAGCAAGCCTTCAGCGGTGAAGGTTCCCGCCGGGGAGGTGGACGCCAGCTATAAGCGGCTGCGCCGCCGCACCTTCTGGGGCGTGACGGTGGCCTATACCTTATACTACGTGTGTCGGATGACCCTGGGCGTGGTGAAACAGCCCCTCATCGACGGCGGCATCCTCACGGCCGGGCAGTTGGGCATCATCGGCGGCGCCTTCTACTTCGTCTATGCGGTAGGGAAGTTTATGAACGGCTTCATCGCCGACTACTGCAACATCCGCCGGTTTATGGCGGCGGGTATCGGTGTGTCGGCCGCCGTCAATCTGGTGTTGGGTCTGCTGGGTCTCCTGCACGGCCCTTTGGGCTTCGGTTCCCTGCTGATGCTGGGGGTCTTCGCAGTCCTGTGGGGAGTGAACGGCTGGGTGCAGTCGATGGGCTCGCCGCCCGGCACCATCTCCCTTTCCCGCTGGTTTCCGCTGGCTACGCGCGGCACGATGTACAGCGTTTTCAGCTCTACGCCGCAGCTGGGGAAGGCCGTTTCGATGATTCTGACGGGCTGGATCGTGGCCGTCGCGGGCTGGCAGTGGGGCTTCCTCGCCGCCGCCGTGGCGGGGGTCATCGGCCTGGTCATTTCTCTGGTCTTTATCGTCGACACCCCCGAAAGCGCGGGCCTTCCGTCTGTACAGGAACTCTCCGGAGAACCCATCCGTCCGATGGATCAAAAGCCCACCCGGGAACTCCAGAAATGGGTGTTCCAGCATCCCGGCATCTGGGTAATAGCCATCTCCACCGCCTTTTTGTACATCACCCAGCACGCCGTGAGCGACTGGGGCGTGCTCTTCCTTCAGAAGCAGAAGGCGTTCTCGCTGGAGCGGGCGGCGCAGGTCATCGGCCTGGCCGAAGTCTTCGGGGTGGCGGGAAATCTGGCCGCCGGCTGGCTTTCGGACAAGGTGTTCCGCGGCAGCCGCGTGCGACCCGTGGTCATCGCCGGCATCCTGGCCGTGGCGTCCCTGGCCGGATTCCTGTTCCTGGAAGGAGGATTCGCCCTGAATATGGCCTGTGTAGCCGTTTTCAGCGCTTCGTTCAGCGTGGTCTTCTGCATCGTGGGCGGTCTGATGGCCCTGGACTTCGTGCCCCGGAAAGCCACCGGCGCGGCCCTCGGCATCGTGGGCGTATCCAGTTACGCTGCCGCCGGCCTGCAGAGCCTCGCCAGCGGCTGGCTCATCGGCGGGTATACCGCAGGGAATGTCTACAATTTCACGCCGGTATCCATTTTCTGGATTGCCGCCTGTCTGCTGGCCTTCACGCTGCCCATCATCGGGTGGAAGTATCTGAGAAAATAACTTTCCGCGCCCTTGCGGAGAGCCAGGCGGAGCGCACCACCAGGTGCAGGAAGTAGGCTGCCATCAGGAGATGGATGGCGAAGACGGGCGTGAGCCCATCGCCCATAAAGGTGGTGCAGGCCCACCAGAGGCCGAAGAAACAAATCACGCTCAAGAGCACGCTGTCGCGCAGGTCCCGGCCCGCTGTGGCGCCGGTGAAGATGCCATCCCAGGTGAAGGCCGGGCAGCCGAAAAGGGGCATCAGCAGGAGCCAGGGCAGGAAGGCCCGTCCGGCCTGGACCACGGCGGCATCGGAGGTCATCAGGCGCAGCAGCGGAACGCCGGCCACGCCGTACACCAGCAGGAACAGGGCCACTACGCCGCCGCTCCACAGAAAGACGTTCCGGACGGCCGAGCGGAGGCCGGAGGCGTCCCGGGCGCCGATGAATCGGCCCGAAAGCGCCTCGCCGGCATAGGCGAACCCGTCGATGAAGTAGCTGAAGAGCATCAGAAGTTTCATCAGGATGGCGCTTACCGCGAGCATCAGGTCGCCGAAGCGGGCGCTCAGGACGGTAAAGCCGATGTAAATGGCGACCATCCCCAGCGAGCGGAGGAACAGATCCCGGTTGAGGGCGAAGAAGTCCTTTGCGGGAGCGGGTTTCGCATCGGAGAGCTGACTCCGATACCGCCGCCGGAGGGCGAGGCAGCAGTAGAGGAACCCCGTCCAGTGAGAGATGACCGTGGCCCAGGCTACGCCCGCAAAGCCGAGCGGCGTCCCGAAACCGAGGCCCACGGAAAGCGCGATGTTAACCCCGTTCACCAGAAGGTCGGCGGTCATCGGCCTCACGGAATCCTGCATTCCGATGAACCAGCCCTTAAAGGCGAAGAGCGACAGCACGGCCGGCGCCGCCCAGATGCAGATGTGAAAGTAGCGCGTGGCGAGCGCCTGCACCTCGGGGGAGCAGTCCACCACCAGGAACGCGAGCCATACCACCGCCCACTGCAGGGCGATGAGGCCGGCTCCGGACACCAGCGCAATCCTCAGAGCCCGCCTTAATATCCCGCCGGTGTTGTCCCCGCGCCCATACGCCTGTGCCGTCAAACCTCCAGTCCCTGTGCGCAGGAAACCGAAGTTCCAGTAGAGCAGCTCGAAGAGCATCGTGCCGATGGTGAGCCCGCCGATGAGCGCCGCGCCGGAAGCTGCCGGAAGGTGGCCGGCTACGGCTATATCGGCCATCCCGACGAGCGGGACGGTGATGTTCGCAAGGATGCTGGGAACGGCCAGCCGCAGGATTTCCCGGTTCAGTTTCATCGGAACTTTTTGTCCTCCTCGAGCATCCCCAGGTAGGAGTTGTAGCGTTCGGGGGAGATGGTGCCTGCGTCCACGGCGGCCTTTACGGCACAGCCGGGTTCGTGGGTGTGGGTGCAGGGGGTGAAGCGGCAGTGGGTTGATGCCTTGAGCATCTCCGGGAAGTAACGGGCGATCTCTTCCTTCTCGACATCCACCAGGCCGAAGCCGCGGATGCCGGGGGAGTCGACGACGAAGCCGCCGGAAGCGAGGGGATACATCTCATACAGGGAGGTGGTGTGCTTCCCCTGCAGATGGGCGGCCGATATCTTTCCGATCTTCGGATCCAGCGAAGGGTCCAGCGCCTTGATGAGGGAGGATTTCCCTACGCCGGATTCCCCGGAAAAGAGGTTTACGCGGCCCTTGCAGGCCTCCCGCAATTCGTTGATACCCTCCCCGGTTTTTACGGAAGCCTCCAGCACGGGATAGCCGGCGCCCTCGTAGATGGCCTTCAGGTGTGCAACCCCATCCGGATCGGTCTCCCTATACAGGTCCGTTTTCGAGAGGACGATGGTGGCGGGAATGCCGTAAAGCTCGCAGGTGACTAAAATCCGGTCCAAGAAGGGGAGTTTCACCTCCGGGAAGTAGAGCGACACCACGATGTAGGCCCGGTCGATGTTCGCCGCGATGATGTGCGCCTGCCGCGAGAGGTTCGTGCTCCGACGGATGAGATAGTTTTTCCGGGGAAGGATTTCCGTGATGACGCCGTCTTCATAGACGACTCTGTCGCCCACGGCGACGGGATTGGTGATGGAGGAACCCTTCAGGCGGATCTTTCCGCGCAGGACAGCCTCGAACACGTCCCACTCCGGAAGGGGGGATAGCAGGTAATGACTGCCTGCGTTCTTGACGACGGTTGCGACGGGTTTTTCCATACGGAATACAAAGATAGAGGATTGTTTTGTAATTCCTTCCAAAATCCGTAATTTTGCTCTCTATGATAACGCCGTTTGAGTCCAAAGCCTTCAGCGAGGTGATTTTCCGCAGGCCTGCCCCGCGGAAAGCCGCCCGGGGGAAGTTGATTCTGCGGGTGGAGGTGCCTCAGGTGGAGAGCGGCGAGTCCGTGGCCCTTTTAGGTTCCGGGCCGATGGGTGACTGGAAGACGGTTCACCTGCTCTCGGATGCGAAATTCCCCGTCTGGGAGATCGGGCTGGACCTCACGGAATCCATCGAGTACAAGTTCGTCATTGCCGATACCCGGACGAAGGCGGTCCAATGCTGGGAAGAGGGGCCGAACCGCATCCTGGAGCCGCAGGAGGGCGTTATCGCCGAGCGCGAGCCGGTTTTTAACCGCAAGCCCTGGCGGGGCGCCGGGGTGGCCGTTCCGGTGTTTTCCCTCCGCTCGGAAGACAGCTTCGGCGTAGGGGAGTTCAACGACATCAAGAAGCTCTCCGACTGGGCCGCCGCCACGGGCCAGTGCATCATCCAGCTGCTGCCGGTGAATGATACCACGGCATCACATACCTGCTACGACTCCTATCCCTACAGCGCCGTCAGTTCCTTCGCCCTGCATCCGCAGTACATACATCTGCCGGCGGCCGGCGTGCCCGAAGATGCGGCCTACAAAAAGGCGAAAGCCCGCCTGGAGGCCCTTCCGGCCCTGGATTACGAGGAGGTGAACTGCCTCAAACTGGAGTTGCTCCGCAAACTCTACGACAGCCCAGCAGGCCGGAAGCAGATGCAGAGTCCGGCCTATAAATCCTTCGTGCAGGACAACCGCGACTGGCTCCTTCCCTATGCCGAATACTGCGTTCAGCGGGACCGGAACGATGCGCCGGCAGACTTCTACTGCTTCCTGCAGTATCTGGCGGACAAACAGTTAAAAGAAGCTGCCGCATACGCCCACGGCAAGGGCGTGGCCCTCAAGGGAGACCTTCCCATCGGCGTGTCCCGCGTGAGCGCCGATGCCTGGCAGCATCCCGAACTCTTCCACCTGGACAGCCAGGCGGGCGCCCCGCCGGACTTCTTCTCGGAGGACGGCCAGAACTGGGGCTTCCCTACCTACAACTGGGAGGAAATGGCAAAGGACGGTTACGCCTGGTGGCGGGCGCGCCTGGGGAAGATGGCGCAGTATTTCGACGCTTACCGCATCGACCACGTGCTGGGCTTCTTCCGCATCTGGGAGATTCCCTGCCCGCAGCGGAGCGGCCTCCTGGGGCATTTTTCGCCCGCACTACCCTATTCCGCCGGGGAACTCCGCGCCTGGGGTTTCCGGCCCGTCCAGGGGCAGGGGGCCGATACCCTCTTCATCGAAGACCCGCGCCGAAAGGGATACTGGCATCCGGCCATTTCCGGGCAGAAATCGGCCCGCTACAAGCGGCTGAGCGCGGAGAAAAAACGGCGCTACGACGAGCTGCACGAGGATTTCTTCTGGAAGCGGCACGAGGCCTTCTGGCGCGAGGGCGCCCTGGAAAAACTGCCCGCCCTGCTGAACGCCTCCCCGATGCTCGCCTGTGCCGAGGACCTGGGGATGGTACCCGCCTGCGTGGGGCCCGTCCTGGACCAACTGCACATCCTCACATTGGAAATCCAGCGGATGCCCAAAGCCTTCGGCCGGGAATTCGGGGAGCCCGCCGAATACCCCTACTGGAGCGTCTGCTCCACCGGTTCGCACGACACCTCTACCCTCCGCGCCTGGTGGGAGGAGGATCCGGAACGGACGCAGCGCTACTACAACGGGATGCTGGGACTGGAAGGCCCCGCTCCTGCCACGCTGGAGCCCTGGCTGGCCGAAATGATCCTAACGCAGCAGCTTTCATCGGCCTCCGTTTTCGCCATCCTGCCGCTGCAGGACTGGCTCTCCGTCGATGAAAAGATTCGCTACCAGGGGGACCCGAAGGACGAGCGCATCAATCGGCCGGACATCCCGAACCATTACTGGCGCTACCGGATGCACTGCACGCTGGAGAGCCTCCTCAATAACAAGAAATTCAACGCCCGGCTCAAGGCTTTGATTGAGGCCGCCGGGAGAGCTCGATAGATTATGGAAAATGATTGGAAAGCACGTCTCGGAGTCGTTTACTCGACCAATCCGGACTTTCAATATCAGACGGCTGCCTCGCAGGAGGCGGATACCCTTCCGGCCGGAAAACAGCGCCTCATCGTGGGCATCGACCGCCGGAACCGCGGCGGCAAGCAGGTGACCCTCATCACCGGCTTCGTGGGGAAGGCCGATGACCTCAAGGAACTGGGCCGGACGCTGAAAACCCGCCTCGGGGTGGGCGGGAGCGCAAAGGACGGGGAGATTACCATCCAGGGGGACTTTCGCGACAAGGTGGTGGCCATCCTGCACGAATTAGGTTATACGAACGCGAAACGGGGGAACTGATGCTGTTACAGGAATCCATCCTCGGCGGCGACCTGCTGCTGCCCACCGAACCCTCCGCGGCCCCCGCCGCCGTGGCGGAAGGGACGCCGGGGCTTGTCATCGGCCTTATTGTAGCCTTTGTCGTGGCCGCCATCGTCTTCCTGCCGCGTTTCCTCTCCCTGGCGCCCCAGCTGTTCGACAGCCTGTTCCGCGCCCGCGGCAGCGTTTCGCTCGAGAACAGCGTTCGCTCCAGCGGCGACCGCCGCCTGATGGCCACCCTGCTCGTCATTCCGGCCATCCTGATGATCTATGCCTATCGGCTCTACGACGCCGCCTTCCTGCGGGACTGGACGCCGAATCTGCGGCTGCTGGGCGTGGCGGGCGTCTTCATCGTCTTCCTGCTCCTTCGCCACCTGATGTTCCTGGCGCTGAGACCCCGCCGCAGACGGGATTTCTACGTCCTTTCGCGCAACACCGGCCTCACCTACTTCATCCTGCTGGTGCTCATCCTCCTGGTGACGGTGGGGCTGCTGGAACTTTTTGGGACCTCGGATACAGCCATCGCCCGGGCTTTATACATTGAAACGGCCGTCATTTACGGCGTGTTCCTGGTGCGACGCGCACAAATTTTAGCATTATCTTGCAATCATTTGCGACTTTTTTTGTACCTTTGCGGGCTCGAAATCCTGCCGGTATCGGCATTGGTGGTTTCGGCGGTTTTACTGTAGAGAAGAAGAAGTCAGCCAATGAGCATCAAGAAGATCCTTGTATCCCAGAACGCGCCGCGCGTACTCACTCAATATGAAACTGTTACGGAAAAATTCGGCGTCAGTTTCCAATTCACTCCCTTTTTCAAGATTGAACCTTTAACCTCGCGTGAGTTCCGCGCCCAGCGTATCAACCTGCTGGACTATACCGCCATCGTTTTTTCTTCGCGTCACGTCATCGACGCCTTTTTCTCCCTGGCGGAGGAACTGCGGGTGAAGATTCCCGAGACGATGAAGTACTTCTGCACCACGGAAGCCGTGGCGATGTACCTGCAGAAGCACATCGTGTACCGCAAGCGCAAAATCTTCTATGGCACCGGCACCTCGGAAAGCGTAGTGGCGCTCATCGGCCCTAAGCACAAGGGGGAGAAGTTCCTCATCACGATGACGGAAGGCTCCTCCGTGGACGCCCTCGCTTCGCTCTTTGTGGAGAAGAAGCTGGATTATGCCACCGGCGTGTTCGTCAAGCCCGTGAGCCAGGACCTCAAGGAACTGGATCTCAAGGCCTTCGACATGATCGTATTCTACAATCCGGCCGATGTAAAGTCCCTCCAGGAGAACTTCCCGGGCTTCGAGCAGGGCGATATCAAGATGGTTTCCTTCGGCCGCTCCATCGTGAAGGCCATGGAGGAGGCGGGTCTGCGCATCGACGTGAAGGCCCCCTCTCCGGAGGCTCCGTCCGTGGCCCGCGCCATCGAACTCTATCTGGAAAGCGTCAAGTAATGTATGGCCGATGAATCCTTACCCAAAAGCGAACGTCTCTGTGGCCTTTCGGCCATAGGGAACCTGTTCGAGCACGGTAAGGGTCTTAGCGTCGGTTGTTTCCGCGTCAAGTTTCTGCGCCGGGACGGGTGTGAAGAGCCCGCCCGCATCGTGGTGTCCGTTCCCAAGCGCAGCTTCAAGCGCGCGGTGAAGCGGAATCTGCTGAAGCGCCGCATCCGCGAGAGCTACCGCCGGCAAAAGGGGCTCCTGCCCGCCGGCGTGGACGTGCTTTTTATCTATACTCCCGCTGCAGTGCTGCCGTATGAGGCCGTTTATGCCGATATGACCGCCGCCCTTACCGCCATCGCCGATGAATGCCACGCTTAAAAAGATCCTGATAGCGCCGGCGGTGCTAGTCATCAAGTTTTACCAGCTGTGCATCAGCCCGTTCACCCCGCCCAGTTGCCGCTACACGCCCACCTGTTCGCAGTATGCGCTGGAAGCGTTCCGCAAATACGGCCCCTTCAAGGGGTTCTGGCTGGCTGCAAAGCGCATCCTCCGCTGCCACCCCTGGGGCGGCAGTGGCTATGATCCCGTGCCGTAATGCCCAACAAAGAGAAAATACAGGAAATGTTCGACGGGATTGCTCCGTCGTATGACCGTCTGAACCATCTGATGTCCCTGAATGTGGATAAGAGATGGCGCAAGAAGGCGCTCAAGGAGATTGTGGACGGGACGCAGCAGCAGATCCTGGACGTGGCGTGCGGAACGGGCGACAGCACCGTCGCGATTGCGCGTAAGGCGGGCTCCGGCTCCCGGGTGACCGGCGTGGACATCTCCGAAGGGATGATGGCGCTGGTGATGGAGAAGGCGGCGCACGAGGGCGTGCACGACCGGATCAAGCTGCAGGTAGCCGACGGCGAAAACCTGCCTTTTGAAAATGAAACATTCCACCGGGTGAGCTGCGCTTTCGGGATCCGGAATTTCGAGCACAAAGAGAAGGGCCTGCAGGAGTTCCTGCGGGTGCTCAGGCCCGGCGGCAAGGCCGTCATCCTGGAGCTGAGCGTACCGGAGAACCGGTTTGTGCGTTGGCTCTATGACCTGTATTTCCTGCACCTGATGCCCTGGATCGGCGGCCGCGTTTCCGGCAACAAGGAGGCCTATAAATACCTTCCGGCGTCCGTACACGCGTTCCCGTCTCCCTCGGCCTTCTGTATGATGATGGGGGAGGCCGGCTTCCGCCGCGTCCGCTATAAGAGCTTTTCCTTCGGCCTCTGCCGCCTGTATGTCGGGGAAAAGTAGTATATTTGTAGTCTATGGAAACGAAGACCTTCAACAAGTGGAACCGGATCGTGGGGCTGGCGGTGCTCTTTATCGCCTCGCTCACGTACCTTTCTACCATAGAGCCCACCGCGTCGTTCTGGGACTGCGGGGAATTCATTGCATCGTCCTATAAACTGGAGGTGGGACACCCTCCGGGAAACCCGGTTTTCCAGCTGCTGGCCCGCTTCTTCACCCTTCCGGTGAAGCCGGAGCACGCCGCCGTGGCCGTGAACGCGATGAACGCCCTCCTGAGCGCGCTCACCATCTTCCTGCTCTATTTCACCATCGTCTTCTTCGCGAAACGCCTGACGAAGAACGACATCGCCGTTTTTGCGTCTGGCGCTATTGGCGCCCTGGCCTACTGCTTCAGCGACACCTTCTGGTTCAGCGCGGTGGAGGGCGAAGTGTATGCGATGTCCTCGCTCTTTACGGCGCTCGTCTTCTGGGCGATGTGCCAGTGGTACGAGAAGGCCGATGAACCCCATTCGAACCGCTGGATCGTGCTCATCGCCTTCCTGATGGGCCTCAGCATCGGCGTGCACCTGCTGAACCTCCTTACCATTCCGGCCTTCGTATTTATGTACTACTACCGGAAGAACGAGGAGAAGAAGTTCAGCTTCTGGCAGCTTGTGGGCATTTTCGCCATCGGCGTGGTGATCGAGTTCCTGCTGGTGTACCTGTTCATCCCGTATCTCCCGAAGCTGGCGGCTTTCTTCGACCGCCTCTTCGTGAACGGATTCGGCCTGCCGTACAACAGCGGCGCCGTTTTCTTCCTGGTGGCGCTGCTCGCCCTCTGTTTCTGGGGGCTCTTCGCCACGCTGAAGAAGGGAAAAGTGTTTTGGAATACGGTGATCCTGTGCGTGACCACGCTGGTGATCGGCTTCTCGCTCTTTGCGATCGTGATCATCCGTTCCAGCGTAAAGACGCCCACCAACGAGTATCAGCCCGATAATCCCTATACGCTGGTCCGTTACCTCAACCGTGAGCAGTACGGCACTTCGCCGCTCATCTACGGGCAGTATTTCGACGCGCCCTATGACCTGAAGGTGGGCAAGTACTGGGCACCCCTGAACGGGAAGTACATCCACGCGCAGGCCCCGGCGGAGGCCGATTACAGGCCCGAAGGGAAGATGCTCTTCCCGCGGATGTGGTCATCCGACGCCAAGCACATCGAGGTATATGAGGGTTATATGAACGGCAAGGGCACGCGCATCCGCGGCGCCTCCCACCGCAAGCCCACGATGGGGGCCAACCTGGCCTTCTTCTTCGATTACCAGCTCAACTGGATGTACTGGCGCTACTTCATGTGGAACTTCGTGGGCCGGCAGAACGAGATCCAGGGCCAGCTGCCCGGGGATGTGTTCCACGGCAACTGGGAGAGCGGCATCGGCTTCCTCGATGCTATCCGTCTGGGGGACCAGTCGGACGCACCGGCTTCGCTCCGGGAGAACAAGGGTAAGAATCACTATTACTTCCTGCCGCTGCTGCTGGGCCTGCTGGGCCTGGTGTATCAGTTCGGCAAGGACAAACGCGGCAGCTGGCTGGTGTTCCTGATGTTCTTTATGACGGGCATCGCCATCGTGCTGTACCTCAACCAGCCGCCCTATCAGGTGCGCGAACGGGATTACGCCTATGCTGGCTCCTTCTATATGTTCGCCATCTGGATCGGCCTGGGCGTGGCGGCGCTTGCGGAGTGGCTGCAGGAATCGGCCCGGAAACTGCCCGCCAAGGGGGTTACCGTGGGCGTCTCCGTCCTCTGCCTGGGCGTGCCCGTGCTGATGGCCGCCCAGAACTGGGACGACCACGACCGTTCGCACCGCTATACCGCCGTGGAGATGGTGAAGAATTACCTGAATTCCGTCGGCCCCAACGGCTATCTCATCACCCACGGGGACAACGATACCTTCCCGCTCTGGTATGCCCAGGAAGTGGAAAGCGTGCGCCCGGACGTCCGCGTGGTGAACACCTCCCTGCTGGGGACGGACTGGTACAGCGACCAGATGAAATGGGCCTGCAACGAGAGCGCTCCGCTGCCCCTGCAGGTGTCCCAGTCCCAGTACCTCTACGGGACCAACGAGTTCGTGTACATCGCCTACGACGACGGCTCGCCGATGATGCTGAGCGACGTGATGGAAATCTTCCGCGACCCCAAGATGAAGGTCACGCTGGAGGACGGCGAGAAGCTGGATTTCATCTGCGCCCGCAAGCTGGTGATGCCGGTGAACAAGGAGAATTGTCTCAAGTACGGCATCGTGCCGGAGAAGTTCGCCGACGAAATCCCGGATGCCATCACCCTCACCATCTCCAAGGACAAGAAGTACGTCTCCAAGCCGGAAATCTTCCTGCTGGACCTGCTCTCTTCCTATAACTGGGACCGTCCGCTGAGCGTGCTCAATATGGGCGGGGACCTGAACGTGGGCATCAAGGACTATATGCTCTACGACGGCTTCTCCTACCGTTTCACGCCCATCCGGAACAAGATCACCTCGTCGGACGCCGGCAAGGTGGATGCGCTGGAGCTGTACGATAAGATGAAGAACGTCTACACCTGGGACGCCCTCAAGCGCACGGACTATTTCGCCGACTACCAGAACCAGTACACCTTCCAGGGCGTGCTGGGCCAGCGGCAGCTGTACGTGACGGTGGCGAACGCCCTCATCGACATCAATGAGGACGAAAAAGCCATCGAGATGATGGACCTGCTGCAGGAGAATTTCCCGGAATCGCAGTTCCCGCTGGAGAGCATTCCGCTGGGCTTCGCCGCCAACGACTACATGGTGGCCCAGGTCATCGAGAATTACTATTTCCTGGGTGCGCCCGAAAAAGCCCGTCCGCTTGCCAACCGCATGTGCGAAGCCCTGCTGGAAACTGCCGGTTTCTATCTGGAGTGGGGGACGCTGGGCAGTCACGAGTTCGAGACCGCAAGCCGCGTGCTCCTGTACATTGCCGACGTGTGTAAGCAGTACGGCGACAAAGACCTGGGCGACGCGATGGTGGATTCCCTGGAGGCAATATTAAAGACCGCAGCCGGTTCCGGCTACGGTCTGGAACATGCCGATTCGACGGCAGTGGAATAACCCTTATTCCTGAATGGCTGCTACGCCGGGAAGGACCTTGCCTTCGATGGCTTCCAGCATCGCGCCGCCGCCGGTGGAGACGTAGCTCACTTTGTCGGCATAACCCATCTGGGTGACGGCCGCCACGGAGTCGCCGCCGCCCACGAGGGTGTAGGCGCCCTTCTTGGTGGCTTCGGCCAGGTCTTCCGCAATCTGCAGGGTGCCCTTGGCGAAGTTCGGGAGTTCGAAAACGCCCACGGGGCCGTTCCAGAGGATGGTCTTGGAGCTCAGGATGATCTTCTTCCAGTTCTCCAGGGAAGCGGGAGCGGCGTCCATACCTTCCCAGTCGGGGGCGATGTCATTGGTGGGGAAGATGCGCTGGGGCGTATCGTTGTCGAACGCCTGGCCGGCGACGGTTTCCACTGAGAGGGACACATTCACGCCCTTTTCCTTCGCGGTGGCCAGGATCTCGAGGGCATCCGGGATGAGTTCGTCCTCGTGCAGGGACAGGCCGATCTTGCCGCCCTGGGCCTTGATGAAGGTATAACCCATACCGCCGCCGATGATGAGGTTGTCCACCTTGCCCACGAGGTTCTTCAGCACGGCCAGCTTGGAGCTCACCTTGGAGCCGCCGATGATGGCGGTGAGGGGCCGCTGGGCGTTCTTGAGCACGTTGTCGATGGCCTTGATCTCGCCTTCCATCAGATAGCCGAACATCTTGTCATTGGGGAAGTATTCGGCGATGAGGGCGGTGGAACCGTGGGCGCGATGGGCAGTGCCGAAAGCGTCGTTGATGTAGCAGTCGGCATAGCTGGCGAGGGTCTTCACGAACTCCTTCTGGGAGGCCTTCACGGCAGCCTTGGCGGCTTTCTTCTCTTCCTCGGAGGCGTCATCGGCCAGACCTCTGGGCTTGCCTTCTTCCTCTGCGTAGTAACGGAGGTTCTCCAGGAGGAGGGCTTCGCCGGGCTTGAGGGCATCGGCCTGAGCCTTCGCCTTCTGGCAGTCCTCGGCGAACTGGACGGGCACGCCCAGGCATTCGCTCACGTGATTCAGGATATGCTTGAGGGAGAACTTGGGATCCACTTTCTTGGGACGGCCCAGGTGGCTCATAATGATGACGGCGCCGCCGCCCGCGAGCACTTTCTTGAGGGTGGGCATCGCCCGGCGGATGCGGGTGTCGTCCGTAATTTCGAAGTTTTCGTTCAGGGGAACGTTGAAGTCTACGCGTACGATGGCTTTTTTGCCACGGAAATCGTACTGGTCAATGAACTGTTGCATAGTATAGAATTGTTTGTTTTGTCTAAGTCTACAAAGATAGCTATCTTTGCAGAAATATCAAACGGTATGGCTGTCGAATTTCCCGCTCAGTATTGGAAAGATTACGAGCTCCTGGATTCCGGTAACGGAGAGAAGCTGGAGCGCTTTGGAAAGTATGTCCTGCGCCGCCCGGAGCCCAAGGCCCTCTGGACGCCATCGATGCCGGAGGCCGAATGGAAACGCCTGGCCCACGTGGTCTTCAGGCCCGGCGCCGGATTCGGGAAAGCCGGGAAGGAAGACAGCGGCACCTGGGAGAAGGTGAAGCGGGCCGACGACCAGTGGTCAATTGTCTACAACGGCGCCCCGGACCCCGAAACCCATGCCGCCAGCGACCTGCACCTGTCCCTGCGCCTGGGCCTCACCGCCTTCAAGCACGTGGGCGTATTCCCCGAGCAGGCGCCCAACTGGGAATTCATCTATAAGGAAACGAGCCGCCTCGCGCGCATCCACAAAGCCAACGGGCTGCCGGCCCCGAAGGTGCTGAACCTCTTCGCCTATACCGGCGCCGCCTCCCTCGCCGCCAAGTGCGCCGGGGCCGATGTCACCCACCTGGACTCTGTGCGCCAGGTAGTCACCTGGGCCCGCGAGAATATGGAGCGCAGCGGCCTGGACGGCATCCGCTGGGTGGTGGAAGATGCGCTGAAGTTCGCCCGCCGCGAAGCCAAACGGGGGAACAAATACGACGGCATCATCCTGGATCCTCCCGCCTACGGCCACGGCCCGGACGGAGAAAAGTGGAAACTGGACGAACTCCTTTTCGGCCTGCTGCAGAATGTGGCGGCCATCCTGAATGAACGCGACGCCTTCATGGTCCTCAACCTCTACTCCAACGGCTACAGCGCCGCCCTGGGCGAGACCGTGGTGCGCGAAGCCTTCAAAGGCCAGTTCCGGGAAATGACTTCCGGCGAACTGGCCTTTAATGACAGCTTCGGCAAGGTGCTTCCGCTGAGTATTTACGTGCGGCTGAAACGCTAACCCTCCACCGCTGTTCATTGGAGGGGCTGTGCCGCTGTGGAATGACCAGCATCACTCCACCGTTAAAGCATGAAATCGTATCCTGAGTGCATAAAGTGTGCTTTAGGCAGCGAAATACAGGGCACTAAAGCACGGAAAACGGCATTGAATGCAGAAAGTGTGCTTTAGTCAAAAAGAATAGAACCGATGAGGACATACAATGTCAATCTTACCCTGATTATGTACCCATTTCCGTGGTAAGACTGTATCCTGCGATGATCTTACCTTGATTTGAGGCTCTTTTCCGAGGTAAGATTGCTGTCACTCATAGACAACATATGCGAATGCCCGATACAAAAATCAACGATTTTTGCTATATTTGTAATCTATATGGAAACACTGGTCGTCAATTGGAACGTGAACCCGGTCATCGTGCAGCTGGGCGGGTTCGAACTCAGGTATTACTCGCTGCTGTTCGTGGCGGGCTTCATCCTGGGCTGGTACATCGTGAAGAGTTTCTTCAAGCGGGAAGGCATCAGCGAGAAGCTGCTGGACCCGATGCTGTATATGCTCCTCATCTGCACCATCGTGGGCGCCCGCCTGGGTCACTGCATCTTCTATCAGCCGGACTATTACTTCGGCAGCTGGGCAGGTTTCTGGGAAATCTTTATGCCCTGGAAGGGCGGCCTGGCCAGCCACGGCGGCACCATCGCCATCATCCTCGGCATCTGGTGGTACGCCAAAAAGTACGGCCCCAAGAACGACTTCGACTTCGTGTGGGTGCTGGACCACCTGGTGATACCCGTCTCCTTCGCGGCCTGTTTCATTCGCCTGGGAAACCTCTTCAATTCGGAGATTTACGGCGCCCCCACGAGCCTTCCCTGGGGCTTTGTGTTCCAGCGGAACGGGGAAACCGTCCCCTGCCATCCCACGCAGCTCTATGAGGCCGGCACCTATCTTCTGCTGGGCATCGCCCTGATGATCCTCTACTGGAAGAAGCTGGACAAGATGTGCCGCGGCAGTTTCGTGGGCATTTTCCTCATCGTGTGCTTCGGCAGCCGCTTCCTCATCGAGTTCATCAAGAACGACCAGGTGGGCTTCGAGGCCGGAATGGCCCTCAACATGGGCCAGCTGCTGAGCATCCCCTTCGTGCTGCTGGGCATCGGCTTCCTGATTTATGCCTATAAGAAGAAGCTGCCCGCAGAGGCCGTTCATCCCAAGCCCGCCCCGAAGGAGGAGACGCACTACGCCCGTCCCAAGGAGCGTTAGGTGCATTTTTTGTTAGTAGTATGTGTATGAAGAAGTTACTGATAGTCCTCGCGCTGTTGCTCCCAGTGGCAGCGCAGGCCCAATACCAGGATCGGCCCGCCCCGGCGGACACAACCCTGGTCCTGAGCCTGGACGACGCCATTAAGATTGCCTTGTCGGAGAACACCTCGGTGAAGGTGGCCGATATGGAAGTCCAGCGCACGAAATACGCGAAGAAAGGAGCCTACGGTGCCCTGTTCCCGCAGATTAATGCCAGCGGGCTGTATAGCTATGCCATCCAGAAGCAGAAGGTCTACTTCGGCTCGGACTCCGAGGATGAAGGCAGTTCTTCCGGCGGCGGCATGGCCGGCATGATGGCCGGACTCGTGGAACCCATCATGTACTACATCCAGCAGCTCTACCAGGCCACCAACACGCCGTTCGTGCCCTATGTGGCTCCGGTTACGCCTGCCGATGAGTCTTCCGGCGACGGCGCCATCGAGATGGGCCGGACCAATCAGGTGCAGCTGGGGATCAGCGCAGCAATGCCGGTCATCAATTTCCAGCTTTGGGAAAGCCTGAGACTCTCCGGGGACCAGGTGGAACTGGCCGTGGAGCAGGCCCGCGAGTCCCGCCTTGGGACTGTGGCTTCCGTCAAGCAGGCCTATTATGCCGTCCTTTTGGCGAAAGCCTCCTACGACGTATACAACGCCGTGTATGAGAACGCCGTCCAGAATTTCAAACTCACCGAGAGCCGCTACAACGTCAAGAAGGCCTCGGATATGGATATGGCCCGTGCCCAGAGTACCCTGGCCGCCGCCATTCCCAATCTCTACAATGCGGAAAACGCCATCTATCTGGGCCTGTGGCAGCTGAAAGCCGTGATGGGTCTGGACCTGGACCGCGCCGTAGATGTGAAGGGCAGCTTGGAAGACTATGCCCAGCACATGTTCTACGACATCAACGAGGCCTCGGAGGCTCCCCTGGACAAAAATAGCCAGTTGCGTCAGCTCTCGCAGCAGGCGGAAATGCTTGCGAAACAAATCCGCATGCAGCAGTACGCCTACCTCCCGACGTTAGCCCTGCAGCTGAGCTACAACTACTACACCCAGAGCGACAAGTTCAACCTGAGCCAGTGGAAGTGGCTGCCCTCCAGCACCCTCGCCGTCTCGCTCAGCATCCCCATCTTCTCCGGCGGGCAGCGTTACCACGCCATCAAGCAGACGCGCGTGCAGGCCGATGAACTGGCCCTCCAGCGGGAGAACGCGGAGCGGCAGCTGCGTATCGGCATCCGCCAGAGCATCTCCACCATGGATACGGCCATGAAGACCTACGACGCCGCCAAGGAAGCGCTCACCAGCGCGGAGAAAGCCTACGACATCGCTTCCAAGAGCTACCAGGTGGGCAAGAGCACCCTGACGGACCTCAACAACACGGAACTCACCCTCACCCAGACCCGTATGCAGGTGGCCCAGGCCGTCTACAGTTTCGTAGTGGCCAAAGCCGGCCTGGAGCAAACCCTGGGTTATGATTTCACCGAAGAAAAATAAAAAAGGTATATGAAACTCAGACACATCCTCATCGCACTGCTCTCCGCCGCAGCCTGCGGCAGCAACGGAACAGTTTCGCCGGCCCCGGCCGCGCCGGCGGCCATTACGCCCAACGTGGAAGTGGCCGTAGCCCCGGTCCGGGACGTCCCCCAGGAGAACACCTATGCCTCCACCGTCCAGGCCTGGGCCGTGAACAACATCATGCCCCAGCAGGGCGGCCGCATCCGCAGCATCAACGCGGAGGTGGGCGACTATGTCCAGAAAGGCCAGCTGCTGGCCCAGATGGACCGCACGCAGCTGGACCAGCTGGCCCTCCAGGTCCAGAACGACGACCTGGAATACGAGCGCCTTAAGAGCCTCTATGAGCAGGGCGGGGTATCGCAGAGCGATTTCCAGACTGCGGAGCTGGGCTATAAAATGCGTAAGTCCAACTATGCCAACGTAAAGGAGAACACCATCCTTCGAAGCCCCATCACGGGCTTCGTGAGCGCCCGCAATTTCGACAAAGGCGATATGTTCTCCATGACGGCGCCCCTCTTCGTAGTTCAGCAGGTGGTGCCCGTGAAACTGCTCGTGGGCGTTTCCGAGAGTGAATACACCCAGGTGAAGAAGGGCCAGAAGGTCACCCTCACCGTGGACGCCATCCCCGGCCGGGAGTTCACCGGCAAGGTGGAACGCCTGTATCCCACCATCGACGCTGCCACCCATACCTTCAAGGTGGAGGTGAGCGTGCAGAACGCCGACAAAGTCCTCCGTCCCGGCATGTACGCCCGGGTCACCGTGAACTTCGGCACCCGTCGCAGCGTCGTGGTCCCGGATACCGCCCTGGTGAAGCAGGAAGGCACCGGAACCCGTTTCATCTATGTGCTGCAGGCCGATACGACCGTGCGCTACCTCCCCGTGCAGGTGGGTCGCCATATGGGCGGCGAGTATGAACTCACGGAAGGCCTGCAGGGCGGCGAAACCATCGTCGTGAAGGGCCAGGCAGCCCTCAAGGACGGCATTAAGGTGAACGTGCTATGAGCATCTACAGGACATCGGTAGAACATCCGGTCACCACTTTCCTGGTCTTCCTGGCCTTCGCCATCCTGGGCCTCTACGCCCTGGTGCAGCTGCCGGTGGACAACCTCCCGGACTTCGAATCCAACACCATTATGGTGCTGAGCTCCTATCCGGGGGCATCGGCCGAAGACGTGGAGAACAACCTCACGAAAGTGCTGGAGAACGCTCTCAACGGCGTGCCCAACCTGAAGGACATTACGTCCAATTCCCGCGAGAACATCGCGGTTCTCACCCTGGAATTCGAGTACGGAACGCCCATAGAAGACGCCACGAACGACGTCCGGGACAAGCTGGATATGATCAGCCAGAGCATCCCGGACGGCGCATCGGCACCCTACCTCTTCAAGTTCAGCGCGGACGATATGCCCATTATGATCCTTTCGGCTACGGCCGATCAGAGCGTGAGCGCGCTGGACAAGATCCTGGATGAACGGGTCGCAACGCCCCTGGCCCGTGTGACGGGTGTAGGTACCGTGTCGGTCTCCGGCGCCCCCAAGCGCGAGATCCAGGTCTATGTGGACCCTTCCAGGCTGGAGGCCTACAAACTATCCATATCGGCCATCGCCCAGATCATAGCGGCGGAAAACCGCAACGTCCCTTCCGGCAGCATCGACATCGGCTCGGAGACCTATACCCTCCGCATCAAGAAGGAGTTCTCCGACCCGCAGGAGCTGCTGGACGTGGTCCTGGGCTCCTATAACGGTGGTACTGTCTATTTAAGGGATGTCGCCCGCATTGCCGATACCGTGGAGGAAAAGTCGCAGGAATCCTATACGAACGGTGTCCGCGGCGCCCAGATCATCATCCAGAAGCAGTCCGGCTACAACACCGTGGATGTGATCCGAAAGGTGAAGGCCGCCCTGGCGAACCTCCAGCGGAACCTCCCCTCGGACATCCATATCAAGACGGTGGTGGACAGCTCGGACAACATTCTCCGCACCATCGGCTCGCTGAAGGAGACCATCCTCATCACCTTCCTGGTGGTGATGCTGGTGGTGTTCCTGTTCCTGGGACGGCTCAAAGGCACTCTCATCGTGGTGCTTTCCATCCCCATCGCCCTGCTGGCTTCGCTGCTGTACCTGTATGCGACGGGCAACACGCTCAACATCATCTCGATGAGTGCCCTGTCCATTGCGATCGGTATGGTGGTGGACGACGCCATCGTGGTGCTGGAGAACGTGTCGTCGCACCTGGAACGGGGCGAAAAGCCCAAAGAAGCGGCGGTGCACGGCACGGCCGAGGTAGGTATCTCGGTCATCGCCTCCACGCTCACAATGCTCTGCGTGTTCCTGCCCCTGACGATGATTTCCGGTATGGCCGGTATGATGTTCCGCCAGCTGGGCTGGATCGTGAGCATCATTATGATCGTCTCCACCACGGCGGCCCTCACGCTGGTCCCGATGCTGTGCGCCCTCCTGCTGAACAACAAGCCCACCACCAATAAGGTCTATAAAGCCATCTTCGTTCCGGTGAACAAGGCGCTGGACGGCATATCGGCCGGCTATTCCCGCCTCATCGCCTGGTGTATGCGTCACAAGATTCTCATCGTGGTGGCGGCGGTGCTCATTTTCGTCGGCGTGCTGGTCCTTTACGCGCCCAAGATGAAGACGGAGTTTTTTCCGGCGCAGGACACCGGACGCATCCGCGCTTCCATCGAGCTGCCCATCGGCACGGCGCAGGACGTCACCCGGGAAGTGGCCGCGCGCATCTACGATAAGATCTGTGCCGATGTCCCCGAAATCAAGGTCCTCAGTTACAGCTTCGGCCAGGCGGACAGCGAGAACGCCTTCGCCTCGATGCAGAGCAACGGCACCTACCTCATCTCGATGAACATCAACATCGGCTCGATGGAAAAGCGCGAGCGCAGCGTGAGCGAGATCGCCGATGTGATCCGGGCCGACCTTAAACTCTTCCCTGAACTCCAGCGCTTCAACGTGAACGAAGGCGGAATGGGAATGGGCGGCCGTTCGTCGGTGCAGCTGGAAATCTACGGCTACGACTTCGGCGAGACCGAAGCCGCCGCCCGTGATATGCGGCAGAAGATGATGGACAGCGGTCTCTTCGTGCAGGCCATCCTGTCCCGCGACCAGTATACGCCCGAATACGAGGTGGACTTCGACCGTGAGAAACTGGCCCTCAACGGGCTGTCGTCGGTCACGGCCGCGGCGGCTGTATCGGCCGCTATGTCCGGCACCGTGGCCTCCTTCTACCGTGAGGACGGCGAGGAATACAACATCCGCGTGCGTTATGCGCCGGAATTCCGCACCAGCACGGAGGACATCGAGAACATCAGCATTATGAATGCGATGGGCCAGTCCATCCGCGTGCGGGACCTGGGCCGCATCGTAGAGACGAAGGTTCCGCCCACCATCCAGCGCAAGAACCGCGACCGCTACATCAGCGTGACCGGGATTATGGCCAAGGGATACGCCCTCAGCGACGGCGTGGCCTTCGTGCAGGACGAACTGTCCCGGAATCCGCTGCCGCAGGGCCTCAGCTGGGTCATCGGCGGCGACTATGAGGAGCAGAAGGATATGTTTGCCGATATGATCCTCCTGGCCCTGCTGATCGTCATTCTGGTATATATGGTGATGGCCTCCCAGTTCGAGAGTTTCCTGGGTCCGTTCGTCATTATGTTCTCCATCCCGTTCGCCCTGGTGGGCGTGGCGCTGGGCAATATGACGGCCGGCCTGGCCCTGGGAGTGATGTCGCTCATCGGCATCATCATCCTGCTGGGTATCGTGGTGAAGAACGGTATCGTGCTCATCGACTATACCATCCTCCTGCAGGAACGCGGATACACGGCCCGCGAGGCCTCCGTCACGGCGGCCCGCGCCCGTTTGCGCCCCATCCTGATGACCACCCTCACCACCGTGCTGGGTATGCTCCCGCTGGCCCTGGGCCGCGGCGAGGGCTCCGAAATGTGGAGGGGCCTGGGTACCACCGTGGCCTGGGGTCTAAGCATTTCCACGCTCATCACCCTGGTGCTCATCCCGGTGCTGTACTGCGGCCTTTCAGAACGCCGTGAAAAACGTAAAAAGAAGGTATGAAAGCAATCTTCGTAGCATACAATCAGGCCTATAACCAGGAAATCGTGGATCTCCTGGAAGGATTCGGGCAGCGCGGGTACACCGTGTGGGAAGAAATCGGCGGCCGCGGAAGCGTCTCCGGCGAACCCCACCTCGGGAATCACGCCTGGCCCACACAGAACCACGCCCTGCTGAGCGTGGTGGAAGATTCCCTGGCCCCGCAGGTGATGGACGCTCTCCGGCAGAAGGACGCCGCCAACCCGGACCTCGGCCTCCGCGCCTGGTCCCTCCCCGTGGACGACGCCCTGTAGTTTTAAAAAAATGCTTATATTTGCAGGACTAATACATTGAAATAATGGCAAAAGTAGCATCCAACGATAATTTCGCGGAGCTTCTCGAAAGCGAGAAACTCGTCATTGTAGATTTCTGGGCCACGTGGTGCGGCCCGTGTCGTATGCTCACGCCCATTCTGGATGAGGTAGAGGAAGAAATGCCGGATGAAATCCAGGTGGTGAAAGTGAACGTGGACGACGCCGATGAAATCGCCGCCCAGTACCGCATTATGAGCATTCCCACGCTGCTGTTCTTCAAGAACGGCGAACTGGTGGACAAAACCGTGGGCGCGATGCCCAAGAACGTTCTCGTCGATAAGATTAACGCTAACTTATAAACCCAATCACATTATGAAAAAACTTTTAACTGTACTGGCCGCGGTCGTCGTGTCCGCCACGATGGCCCACGCCCAGATCGGTATCTTTGCCGGTTACACCTCCTCGGCTACCAACGCCCAGGGTGCCATCGAAGACGTAAAGACCGCCAGCCTCTGGCACGCCGGTGTCGCTTATAAGATGGATTTCGGTCCCCTCACCGTTCAGCCCGCCGTGGCCTACAATATGAAGGGCACGAATGTCTGGGACAAGGAAGGCATCAATTCCCTCGAATACAGGACCGGTTACGTAGAGGCCTCCGTGGGCCTGCAGCTGGGTCTGGACCTGATGGTCGCCCGCCCGTTCGTGGTGGCCGAACCTTTCATCGGCTATCAGGTATACGGTAACGAAACTTGGGAGAATCGCCAGGATGTCCTGAATAAGCTGGAATATGGCTTCGGCGTGGGTGCCGGCGTGGATTTCCTGCAGAATTTCCAGGTGAAGATCCAGTGGTTCAAGAATATGGGAGCCCTCGCCACGGCCGATGCAACGGCGCTGGACGGCGTTCAGGAAACCATCAAGAACGGCAACTATCAGGGTATCAAGATCTCTGTCGGCTTCTTCTTTTAATGGATAAAAAGGTAGCCATCTTTTGTGCCGCGAGCACGAAAGTGGACGAAAAGTACAATGCGGCAGCGCGTGAAGTAGTTCGCGCGCTGCACGCTTTAAATTACACCATCCTTTCCGGCGGCGGAAAGGTGGGGCTGATGGGCGCCATCACCGACGAATCGGTGCGCTGCGGCGGCCGGCACATCGGCGTGCTTCCTTCCTTTATGAAGGGGCTGGAAAATCCCGACGTGACGGAGGTGGTCTTTACGGAGAGTATGTCCACCCGCAAGGAATATATGCGTGAAGGAACCTGCGCCGCCATCGCCCTGCCGGGCGGAATCGGCACGCTGGACGAACTCATCGAAACCCACACGCTGGTCAAGCTCCACCGCTACGAGGGGAAGCTTTTCGCCTTCAACTATGAGGGCTTCTTCGACCCTTTCATCGCCCTGCTGGACCATCTGGTGCAGGAGGGGATGCTGGAGCCGGAAGACCGGGACCTGGTGTTCTTCCCCCGCACGGTGGCGGAACTCATCGCCTGTTTTGACTGAATGGACCTGAACGAGATCAAAGCCTATCTGGCCCCCGGGCTGGAACAGGTGGACGCGTGCATCGCGCGCGTCCTTGCGAGCGATATCCCGCTCCTGGACCGCACGAACCGGATGCTCCGGGAACATCCCGGGAAGATGCTGCGCCCGATGCTGGGCCTTCTCTGCGCCGGCGCGGCCGGGAAACCCACGGAGGACACCGTCCGCTATGCATCGGCCACGGAACTCCTCCACAATGCCACCCTCCTGCACGACGACGTGGTGGACGGGGCGGCCGAACGCCGCGGCCTCCCCACGGTGGCGTCCCTGCTGAGCGGCAGTGCGTCGGTGCTCATCGGCGACTACTGGGTGGTCCAGTGCCTGCAGCTGGTGCTGGGATCGGATTCGGACGTGAACCGGGTTCTCCGCATTATGGCCGAGACGCTGGGTCACCTCGCGGAAGGGGAGATGCTCCAGATGGAGAAGGCTTCCACGGCCGATACCACCGAGGAGGACTACCTCCGCATCATCTTCTGCAAGACGGCGTCCCTCTTTGAGGCGGCGGCGCTGGCGGCGGTCATTTCGGTGAACGGCTCGAAGGAGGCGGAATCGGCCCTGGGCCCGTACGCCCGGGCGATGGGCATCGCCTACCAGATCTCCGACGACATCCTGGACTACGCCGGCGAGGAAATCGGCAAGCCCGTGGGCATCGATCTCCTGGAAGGGAAAATCACCCAGCCGCTATTGTGTGCGCTGGAAAAGGCATCGGCTGATGAAGCTGCGCACATCCGCTCCCTGGTGGCCGGAATGGCGGCCAATCCCGGCAATGCGGAAGAGGTCCGCGCCTTCGTGGCGGCCAAGGACGGCGTGGCCCTCGCGATAGGAAAGATGGATTTCTGGCTGCAAAAGGCGGTTTCCTGTCTGGAACCCCTTCCGGAATCCAAAGAAAAATCGTATCTTGCAGAACTTGCCGCCTTCGTACGGCAGAGAGACAGATAAATGCAGATTTACGGCAATACGGAAATCGTGAAGGCCTTCCACCAGATGGCTCAGAGCGGTCACGTGCCCCACGCCATCCTCCTGCACGAGGACGACGGCGGCGGGGCTTTCCCCATTGCCATCGACTTCCTGGAGCAGCTCTACGGCGGCAATCCCCGCGTAGGGAAGCTCATCCACCCGGACATCCATTTCATCTTCCCGGTGGCCGGGCCGGACAAACCCGTCTCGCTCCAGTTCATCGGCCCTTTCCGGGAACTCCTCCTGGAGAATCCCTATTTCTTCGAAAACGAGCTTTACACGGCCATCGGCATCGAAGGGAAGCAGAGCAACATTTCCGTTAACGAGGCCCGCAGCATCCTGGAACGGCTGTCCCTTTCGGCCGTGGAAGGCGGGTGGCGCACCGTGGTGCTCTATCTCCCGGAGAAGATGAATCCGCAAGCCGCGAACGCCCTTCTGAAAATGGTGGAGGAGCCCCCGCAGCAGACGCTCTTCCTCCTCATCACCCACGCGCCGGAAAAGGTGCTCGTGACCATCGCCTCGCGCTGCCTTCACATCCGCGTGCAGCCGCTTTCCCCGGAGGCCGATGCCGCCGTCCACAGCGCCGAAGCCGCGGGGAACGTGGTCCTCTCGGACCTCTTCCACGACGTGCTGGACGCCGTGCTGGCCAGGGATCTCCTGAAGGCCCTCGAAACGGCCGAAGCCCTGGCGGACCTGAAGGTGCGTGAACAGCAGAAACAGTTCTGCAAACTGGCCGGGGAGGACCTCCGGCGCATCTTTATGCTGCAGAAAGACCCGTCCCTGGCCCGGATGCCGGAGGGGACGGAAGGGTATTACCGGCCCCTGGCGCAGGCTTTGAAACCCACCTTCCCCCGGAAGGCCCTTGCCGCCCTGGACCGCGCCCAGCTCCTGATCGAGCGCAACGTAAGTCAGAAAATCCTCTTCACCAACCTGGTGAATCAATTATATACATTCCAGAATCAATGACAGATTATTCCAACGAATCCATCCAGTTCGACTGCTTCCGCGGCTGCTCGGTAGCCACGGACGAGGAAACCGGCGCGCAGGATATCCGCTACCGGCACGGCTGCTGCAAACTGGAGGTATACGATACGCTCAAGGGCATCGCCCAGGAGCAGTTCAACGACTACTACGAAGTCCGCTTCAAGAACACCCGCAAGGGAATTTACATCAACGCCAGCGGCCAGAGCATCAAGACCGGGGACCTGGTGGTGGTGGAGGCCGCGAGCGGCCACGACCTGGGCATCGTCACCCTGGAAGGTCCCGTGGTGGGCCGGCAGATGAAGTGCAAGGGCGTGGACCCCGAGAAGCAGGAACTGCGCAAGATCTACCGCAAGGCCCGTCCCTTCGACATCCAGCGCTGGCAGGAAGCCATCGCCCGCGAGCAGGAAACGATGATTCGCGCCCGCGTCCTGGCCGCCAATCTGGGGCTGGAGATGAAAATCGGCGACGTGGAGTTCCAGGGCGACGGCACCAAGGCCATCTTCTATTATATTGCCGATGGCCGCGTGGACTTCCGCCAGCTCATCAAGGACTTCGCGGAGGAATTCCACATCCGCGTGGAGATGAAGCAGATTGGCGCGCGCCAGGAGGCCGGCCTCATCGGCGGCCTGGGCGTCTGCGGCCGGGAACTGTGCTGCGCCAACTACGTGACGGAGTTCAAGTCCATCTCCACGGCGGCCGCCCGGGCGCAGGACCTGTCGCTGAACCCGCAGAAACTGGCGGGGCAGTGCGGCAAGCTCAAATGCTGCCTCAACTATGAGGTGGAGGCATATCTCGATGCCCAGTCGCGCATTCCGCGGGTGAGCGAGCCGCTGGAATTCGGGGACGGACAGGCCTGGCTCGTCAAGACCGACATCCTGGCCGAAACCCTCTACTTCTCCTACGAAAAAGGGTCCCTGACGCAGGTGTTCCCTTTGTCGGCCGATGAAGTGCGTCAGATCCAGGCGATGAACCGCCGCGGGGAAAAGCCCGCCACGCTCAAGCAGGAAGTGGTGGCTACGCCGGAGTTCATCACCGGCCAGGGCGAAGACGCCATCAACCGCTTCGATCCGGAAAAGCGCAGGAAGAACCGTCGGCGCAAGAAGAAACAGTGAAACGGTTCCCCCTAATAACTTTGGTCTTTCTGGCCTTTGCCTGCCGGCAGCCCGCTTCGGTGGAGCAGTTCATCGCGGCTCCCGGTCCGTACGCCTTTGCGCTCGACCTGAGCGACAGCACGGCAGTGTGGGATATCAGCCTCTTCAGCCGCGTAGACGCCCTTGATGCGCCTGCGGAACTGGCGCTGGACGTCACCTGGACAGCCCCCTCGGAGGCCGTTTTTACGGAAACGGTGTATCTTCTTTTGCAGGCCGGGACCTCTTTCTTCTCCCACGAAGCCTGCGTGCCGTACCGCTCCGGCGTGGCGCCTTCCGAGCGCGGCGTCTGGGCCCTCACGGTCACCCCGGTGGAGCCGCCGACAGGGCTTCGGGGGGTAGGTGTTGTAACGAAGAGGCAATAGTTATGGGACACGGCAAGCTGAAGAAATTCGCGGAGAACGAGACCTTCCGCTGTCTGCTGCAGCCATCGGCCGAAGCCATCCTGGACAAGGAGCCCGGCAGCAAGGCGCTCCGGGTGCGGGACCACGCCATCAAAGGCCGATGGGGCCGCGAGATGTTCGGTAACGACCATCCCATCGTGCTGGAACTGGGCTGTGGGAAAGGGGATTACACCATCGCCCTGGCGTTAAGGCATCCGGAAATCAATTACATCGGCGTGGACATCAAGGGCGCCCGGCTCTGGAAAGGGGCGAAGTATGCCACCGAGAACGCTCTCCCGAACGTGGCTTTCCTGCGCACCCGCATCGAGTTCATCGAAGCCTTCTTCGGCCCTTCCGAGGTCTCGGAAATCTGGCTCACCTTCTCGGATCCGCAGCTTCGCGGCAGCGAGAACGCCCGCCTCTCCTCGCCTCTTTTTCTGGAGCGCTACCGCAAGTTCCTGAAGCCGGAGGGCCTGATTCATCTAAAAACCGATTCCCGCTATCTCTACGAATACACCCAGGCGGTTTGTAAGGTCAATGGGTTGCCGGTATACATCTGTAGCACGGATGTCTATCGGGAGGGCACACTCGTCCCCAAATCCGTGGCCACCCTCGGCCACGTAAGAGGGAGGGGCCCACAAGCCGAAGGCGCAGTGGGAGGGGCCGAAGCGAAGCGAAGGCGATTTGGGGATGAGTGTGCCCTCCCGATGGACTTAAGTGCGGTTACCGAGGTCCAGACCTTCTACGAAAAGATGTTTCTGGAGATGGGGCTGCCCATTACCTATATGGCGTTCGGCATCGGCCACGAGGGCGCGTACCGCTACCCCGGCGATGCCTTTGACCACGAGTATTGGCTGGAGGCCGAAGGCCCCCGCCGCAGTTTCTCTCACCAGCCCTCGAAAGGAATCAGAACGTGACCCTTAGCCCGATTCCCGGAGCGGGGCGTATGCCCGCGGGCGTTGTAGAATAGACTACAGTGGGAGCCAGCGTGAACGAATAGCTCCGGTTATAATTTCGTATATCTTCTACGTAGAGGCTCTTTACTTTGGCCACATCATAGGCATTGATGATGGACCAGATTTCCGTGCCGACGAAAATCGCACATCCAGTGAGTGCAAGTGCGGTACCCACTCCGTAAGAAGGGCTTCTTACGTAATGGCCGTCGGTTGTGTAGGAGCCCAACATAGAACTTCCGATATTACTCAAGATGACGCCACCCAAGTATATCAGCACAAACCTGGTTCCCAGTCCGGGTTCACTCATACAGTACTGGGCCAGTCCGGGGAATAGCAGATTCAGCCAGGGATATCCCAGTTTGTAACGGGGGCGATAGAGTTGGTCATAGTCGTCGGAATTGTATACTTCCTTTAACTGTTCGTATTTGAGCCCGCTTTGCTCCAGAATGGATACATCGGATGTAAAAAATAAGGGATGATCGTCCGCTTTTGCCGCCTCTTTTTTCTCGATTACGTAATTCTCCCCATTCTCGAAGCGGATAAGGAGGATATCGGCCGCATTCAACACAAATACGGGCCCCTCTTGGTTATCCCACATCTTGTACCTCACCTCCGTAGGAGATACTTCCAGAACTTTTGCCTTGATGTCTGTCCCGTCATTCTTGGTAATCAAGTCTTGTGCGCCTGCCAGGCCACAGCTAATAGCCAGCAGAGCGATGATTATTAATGCTTTTTTCATATATCCTTAGAACAGCCAGCCCAGGCCGATGCCTATGGAAAAGTAGTGGAACTGATCCCCCGCTGCGGGGCCTCGGTCGTTATGCATGAAATTATAGTGATAGGCAAAGGCGAGATTCGCGGTAATGTGCCAGATGGGGATGGACAGCACCATCCCTACGTCGCCGAAGAGATAGAACCGCCGTTCCTCTTCAAAACCGGCATACTCGTAAGGGCCGAGGCAGTAGCCGGGAGTGAGGCTTGCGTAAAACTCCGTCCGGCGGAACAGCATCGCGATAAGGCTGGTGGCGAGGTCCTCCTTGAGCCAGTCGGTGCGGCCGTTGATTCCGTCGTAGACGGCACTTGAGAGGCCGCTTTCCAGGCCCACGGCGATGCTCTCTTCCCAGGTGCGGACACCCGGCCGCCAGGCGATGCCCAGCGGGATGCCCACGCCGTATTTGTAGGTGTTAAATGTGTTTACCTGCACCCCTGCCTTCCAGGCGAAGTTCCGCCAGAAATTGGCGGTGTAGCCCAGGGAAGCGTACTGGAGCGCAGGCGTCTCCCGTTCACTGGTGCGGATGGGAAAAAACCAGCCGTAGGTGGCCACAATGTCTTTCGTGGAATACTCGGCAAGGAAAACGCCTTCGCGCTGCTGCGCTGCGGCGCTCAGGGTAAGGGCCAGCGAGGCCACGATCAGGAGGATTCTTTTCATAGCGCTTTCTTGACTTGGATCAGGTCTTCGCGGATGCCTTTCAGCAGGTCCAGGGCCTTCACGCTCTTTTCCACGCTGCGGCGGTCTTCTCCCAGGCGGTGCGCCACGCCTTCAAGCGTGAGCCCCTGGTTCTTGATCAGATACTGGATTTGCCGAAGGGTTTCGATATCCTCCGGGTGATAAAGCCGGTTGCCCTTTGCGTTGCGCTGGGGCTTGATGAACTTTTCGAAATAGTTGCTCCAGTAGCGCACGGCCGAGGCATTTTCGCCCAACTCCTGCGCCACTTCGCCCATCGTATAAAGCAGTTTTCCCATAGTGATACAAAGGTAACAAAAAAATGTTAACTTTGCATAGATATGCTTCTAGCCTATGAAAGTCGGTGACATCACGGCGGTGCTGGAAGAGTTTGCGCCGCTCTACATACAGGAAAGCTGGGACAACAGCGGGCTCATCATCGGCAGTCCGGAGGATGAAGTCCACGGGGTGATGGTAGGGTTCGACTGCACGTCGGCCCTCATCGAGGAAGCCGTCCGGAAGGGCTGCGATATGGTGGTGACGCACCATCCGCTCATCTTCAAAGGCATCCGCCGCATCGACAGCAAGGACCCGGTGGGCGCGGCCATTATGCTGGCCATCCGCAGCGGCGTGGCGGTGTATGCCGCCCACACCACGGCGGACAAAGTGATCACCGGCGTAAGCGGGGCGATGGCCCGCCGGCTGGAGCTCAGGAACGTCTCCATTCTGGTTCCGGAGGCCGATGGAACCGTGGGCCTGGGCTGTATGGGGGACCTCCCCACCCCGATGACCGGCGAGGAAGCGCTGAAGTACGTGCAGGAAAAGTTCGGCCTCAAGGTCATCCGCTCCTCCAAGCCCCTCAAAAAGCCCTTCAGGAAGGTGGCCCTCCTGGGCGGCAGCGGCGGGGGAGAGATCCCGCAGGCGCAGGCCAAAGGCGCGCAGCTGTTCATCACGGCCGATATTTCCTACCACAATTTCTTCACCCCGGAAGGCTTTATGGTGATGGACGTGGGCCATTTTGAAAGCGAAGTGGAGATTGTGGACATTTTCGTTGCTCAGATACGGAAAAAATTTCCTACCTTTGCAAGCTACAAAAGCAGCGCGCTGGACAGGAGCAATCCGGTCCACTACTTCGTAGTCTAAAAAATACAAGCAAAAATTATATGGCAACTAAGAAAACTCCCGCCGCCCCCAAGCAGGCCCCTATCGACCAGCACGAGACTTTCGTTTCCCTCCAGAAGAGTTTCGCGGATTCCGATATGCCCGTAGATGAGAAACTGCGTACGCTGTACCAGCTCCAGGCCGCGGATTCAGAAATCGACAAAATCATCCAGTTGCGCGGTGAACTTCCCGCGGAGGTGGAGGCCCTGGAAGAGGAAATCGCCGGCCTGAAGGAGCGCAGCGCTTCCATCGCCGCCATCCTGGACCAGTTCAACCGCAATATCGCGGACGCCAAGCTCTCCATCGCGGAGCACGCAGGCATCATCGAGAAATACCAGCATCAGCGCGAGAATATCTCCAATTCCCGCGAGTATGATTCCCTGAGCAAGGAAATCGAGAACCAGGAGTTGCTACGCCAGATCGCGGAAAAGACCATCAACGACACCCGTTTCGAGATAGGTGCCAAGAAGGCCGAACTGGACGAACTGAAGGACCGCCTGACCATCCGTCAGGAAGACCTCAAAGCCAAGAAGGAAGAGCTGGAGAACATCGTGGAGGAGACCGCCAAGGAAGAGGCCGCCCTGCGTGAGCGCCGCGAAGCCTGCGCCGCCAAGATCGACGAGCGCACGATGAGCGCCTATGAGCGCATCCGCGCCAGCGTGAACAACCACCTGGCCGTGGTGGGCATCTACAACGGAGACTCCTGCGGCGGGTGCTTCAACACCATCACGCCCCAGCGCCGGATGGAGATTGCTTCCAACCACAAGCTCATCATCTGCGAGCACTGCGGCCGCATCATCATCAACCCGGACTTCCAGGAGTAAACGTTTATGGCGGAGCCCAGAGGAAAGAAAACGCAGGCGCCCCTCAATCTGGAGACCCTGATGGGCAACAAGCCCCCGCAGGCTCCGGATGTGGAGGAGGCCGTTCTGGGCGCGATGCTCGTGGAGCCCGCCACCATCGACGAATCGATGGAGGAACTCTCCCCGTCGTGCTTCTATGAGCCCCGGCACAAGATGATCTTCGAGGCGATGTCGGCCCTCGTGAACGAGCACGCGAACATCGACCTCGTCACGGTGAGCGAAAAGCTGCGCCAGCAGGGGAACCTCGAAGCCATCGGCGGTCCGGTGGTGCTGGCGTCCCTGTCGCAGAACATCGGCGCCGCGGCCCACATCGAGTACTACATCAAGATCCTCAAGCAGAAGACCATCCAGCGGGACCTCATCACGGCCTCGTATGAGATTCTGAAGCAGTCCTTCGACGAATCCACCAACGTGGACGACCTCATCGACAACGCCCAGACCAAGGTCTTCGCCGCCATCCAGAACAACGTCAAGCGCGACGTCCAGGACATCGGTTCCATCATCAACTCCGTCCTGGACAACCTTCAGGAACTGCAGGGGCAGACCGGCCTGTCCGGCGTGCCTTCCGGCTACCCGAACATCGACCGCATCACCCAGGGCTGGCAGAAGAGCGACCTTATCATCCTGGCGGCCCGTCCGTCGGTGGGTAAGACCGCCTTCGCCCTCAACATCGCCCGCAACGCGGCCGTGGACGCCAATATGCCCGTCGCCGTGTTCTCCCTGGAAATGAGCGCAGACCAGCTGGGCAAGCGCCTCATCACCACGGAAAGCGGACTGTCCGGCGAGAAAATCAAGGGCGGCGTGAAACTGGAGCAGTACGAGTGGGTGCAGCTGGAGAATACCCTCAAGCGCCTTGCCAAGGCCCCGCTCTACATCGACGACACCCCCGGCATTCCCATTATGGAATTCCGCACCAAGGCGAAGCGCCTCGTTAAGCAGAAGGGCGTGCGCCTCATCGTGGTGGACTACCTGCAGCTGATGCAGGGTCCGGTGGAACTCCGCGGCCTGCGCGAGCAGGAAGTGGCGGCTATCTCCCGCACCCTCAAGGCCACCGCCAAGGAACTCAACATCCCCATCATCGCCCTGTCGCAGCTGAGCCGCAACGCGGTCCAGCGCACGGGCGGAACGGGCAAGCCCCAGCTGAGCGACCTGCGTGAATCCGGCTCCATCGAGCAGGATGCCGATATGGTCATTTTCATCCATCGTCCGGACTTCGTGGGCCTGGGCGAAAACCCCGAAGACAAAGAAAAAGCATATATTGTCATCGCAAAACACCGCAATGGCGAGGTTTGTGATATAGAGATGAAGTATAAAGCCGGACAAGTCAAGTTCGTCCAGCCGGACCAGAGCCTGGATATGTATGCCAGCCAGGGTCCGGTGGCCAGCGGGGCCAACGAGCCCGCCGCGCCGGGACAGAACGAAGACTTCGACAGCCAAAACGGATTCTAAAGATATGCGCAAACTTTTTCTGACAGGATGCACGCTGCTCCTTTCCCTGGCCCTCGGGGCGCAGGGACTGCCCCTTTGCCAGGAAGCGCCCTTCAAGGCAGGGGAGCGCATCAGTATGGGTATTATGTTCAAATGGGGCGCGGTGAATACGGAAGTGGCCCAGGCTTCGCTCAAGCTGGAGACCGTCCCCTATCAGCAGGACTCCGTCCATCACGCCGTGTGCGCGGTGAAATCGGCCTCCTTCTTCGACGTCTTCTACAAGATGCGGGAGAATTTCCAGACCTGGTTCACCCTGGATGAGCACAGGCCCCTGGAGGCGCGCCGGAACACCATCCAGAACAGCTACACCGCCACCAATCACTACGTCTACGACTGGAACAACAAGGTGATCAAGGCCGATGTCTGCTTCGACGGCCGCGAGCCTCAGCAGAAGGACCTGAAGATGAAGGGGATGTCCTATGACATCGTCTCGCTCATCTATCACCTCCGCAACGTAGATTGGAAGGCCGCCGAGGTGGGGAAGACCTACACGGTGCCCTTCGCCATCGACGACGCCGTGTCGGAACTAAGCGTCACCTATTTCGGCCCGGAAGTCTTCAAGGTGCGCAAACTCGGCAAGAAAAACGCCATCCGTTTCTCCTGTACGGTGGTGGCCGGCGCCCTTTTCGAAGGGGACCAGGAAATGCAGGTCTGGTTCTCGGCCGATGACAACCACGTGCCCCTCGCCGTAATGGTCCCCCTGAAGATGGGGACGATGTGGGGCTGGCTCAAGAACTGGGAGGAAGGTAAATGAAAGGCAGCGTATCCCATAAAGGAAAAGTGATTAAAATGACCCCGCAGGCAACTACGGTGGTCATTTTATCTTCATCGGCCTGCGGGCAGTGTCACGCGGCGGGCCTGTGCGGGGTGGCCGATCTGGCCGAAAAGACCGTTGAGGTGGCCCCGGACCCGTATGCGCATTATGCCGTGGGGGATGAGGTGGAGGTGCTTCTGAAAGCCTCGATGGGATTCAAGGCCGTATGGCTGGCCTATTTCATCCCGGTCCTCCTGGTCCTCGCCGCTATCCTGGGCCTTTTGGCCCTGGGCGTCGGGGAAGTGGCCGCCGCGCTCGCCGGTATCGGCGCCGTGGCGCTCTATTATTTTCTGCTGTGGCTTTTCCGCGGGAAACTTCAGAATGAATATATCTTTACAATCAAACGATAATGGTTAAAACGATACTCTTAACCGTCGCGGTAATTACCGCCCTGGGCCTGCTGCTCGCCCTGGTCCTGTACCTGGTGGCGCAGAAGTTCAAGGTGGAGGAGGATCCGCGGATCGACGAAGTGGAAAAGGCGATGCCCGGCGCCAACTGCGGCGGCTGCGGCTTCGCCGGCTGCCGCGCTTTCGCCGAATCGGCCGTCAAGGCCCCCAACCTGGACAACCATTTCTGCCCGGTGGGCGGCAATGAAGTGATGGCCCAAGTGGCGGCCATCCTGGGCTATGAGCTGAAAGCCAAGGCCCCGGAAGTGGCCGTGGTCCGGTGCAACGGCACCTGCGAGGCCCGTCCCCGCACGAGCGACTACGACGGAATGGCCTCCTGCGCCGTGAAAGCCGCCCTCTACACCGGAGACACCGGCTGCGCTTTCGGCTGCCTGGGTTGCGGCGACTGCGCCGCGGCCTGCCAGTTCGGCGCCCTGACGATGGATCCCGTCACCGGACTTCCGGTCGTGGACGAGGAAAAGTGCACCGCCTGCGGCGCCTGTGTGAAGGCCTGCCCGAAGAAAATCATCGAGCTCCGGCCCAAAGGCCCCCGCGGGATGAAGGTGTTCGTCTCCTGCGTGAACAAGGATAAGGGCCCCGTGGCCCGCAAGGCCTGCGCGAACGCGTGCATCGGCTGCAACATCTGCGCGAAGACCTGCACGCACGAAGCCATCACCGTGGAAGGCAACCTGGCCTATATCGACGCGTCGAAGTGCAAGCTCTGCCGCGAGTGTGAGGCGATGTGCCCCACCGGCGCAATCCACGGGGTCAACTTCCCGAAGGCCCTGGACAAGGAAGCAATCAAAGAACGTATAAAGGCTCGTCAAAATGGGTAAGCATACATTCTCCATCGGGGGCGTTCATCCCCACGACAGCAAGATTTCCAGAGGGTGCGCCATCGAGCCGCTGCCCCTTGCGCCCGTCGTTTACATCTCCGTAGCCCAGCACATCGGCGCGCCCAGCGTGCCCTGCGTGCAGGTGGGAGACAAAGTGAAGGTGGGACAGGTGATTGCGGAGCCGGGCGGCTTCGTGAGCGCCTTCATCCATTCCTCCGTGAGCGGAACCGTGAAATCCATCGGCCCCAGGGCCGATTTAGCCGGCCGTCCCGCCACCCACATCGAGATCGAGGTGGAGGGCGACGAGTGGCTGGAGGGAATCGACACCGGCGATACGCTTGTCACGAAGATTCCCGAAGACAACAAGGCCATCATTGAGAAAATCCGCCAGGGCGGTGTCGTCGGTCTGGGCGGCGCCACCTTCCCCACGCACGTGAAACTGAGCCCGCCTCCGGGCTCGAAGTGCGAGCGCGTCATCATCAACGGCTGCGAATGCGAGCCCTATCTCACCTCCGATTTCCGCACCCTGCTGGAAAAGGGCGAGCAGGTGGTCGTCGGCGCCGCCATCCTGAAGCAGGTGATGGGGAACGTCCCATGCACCGTCGCCATCGAGGAAAACAAGCCCGAGGCCATCGCCCACATCAAGGAAGTCATCGCCCGACTGGGCTATGAGGGTATCGAGGTGATGCCGATGAAAATGCGCTACCCGCAGGGCGGCGAAAAGCAGCTCATCGACGCGGTGATGCACCGCCAGGTGGGCTCCGGCGCCCTTCCCATCAGCGTGGGCGCCGTGGTGCAGAACGTCGCCACAGCCCTGGCCGTGTACGACGCCGTCCAGAAGAACAAGCCCATCGTGGACAACTCGGTCACCGTCACGGGCGAGTGCTTCCCCCGCCAGGCCAACCTCCTGGTGCGCGTGGGAACGCCCCTGCGCTACATCGTGGACTATCTGGGCGGTGTACCGGCCGATGCCGCCAAGATCATCAGCGGCGGGCCGATGATGGGCCGTGCGGTAGCGAACCTGGACGCCGCCACCGTGAAGGGAACGGGCGCCCTGCTCTTCCTTACGGCGGCCCAGACGCGCCGCGCCCCTGAAAGCCACTGCATCCGCTGCGGCAAGTGCGCGGATGCCTGCCCGATGGGCCTGGAACCCTTCCTGCTGAACAAACTTTCCCGGAATATGGACCTGGAGGCGTTGGAAGCCAATGCGGCGCAGGACTGCATCGAATGCGGCTGCTGCCTGTATTCCTGTCCCGCGCACATTCCGCTGCTGGATATCATCCGGCAGGGGAAAGGCGCCGTCCTGGGGGCCATCCGGGCCCGTGCCGCCGCCGCGAAAGCGGCCGCCGAAGCTGCTAAAAACAACTGATTATGAGTAACCTGATCATATCCCCTTCGCCCCACATCCATTCCAAGGACTCCACCCGGTCCCTGATGCTGGATGTGATCATCGCCCTCATCCCGGCGGTCATCTGCTCCGTGGTCTTCTACGGCTGGCGGGAACTGCTGGTGCTGGGCGTGAGCGTGGCCTCCTGCGTATTGCTGGAATGGGCCGTCACCAAATACTGGATGAAAGCGCCCTCCACCGTCGGAGACCTTTCCGCCGTCATTACGGGTATCCTGCTGGCGCTGAACCTGCCCTACACCACGCCCTGGTGGGTGGTATTCATCGGAGCAGTCGTCGCTATCGGGGTCGCGAAGCTCAGCTTCGGCGGCATCGGCCAGAACATCTGGAACCCTGCCCTCGTGGGCCGCGTGTTCCTGCTGGTGTCGTTCCCTACCTATATGACCAGCTGGAGCGCCCCTCAGGGCCTCTTCGGCGTGGATGCCGTTTCCGGCGCAACGCCTCTCGGCACCATTGCGGAAGGCCTGCTGCAGGGCAGTTCCGTGCAGGAGTTGACATCGGCCTACAACTATAAGGACCTGCTGTTTGCGAACCTGGGCGGCAGCGCCGGTGAAGTGTGCGCCCTGGCGCTCCTCGCCGGATTCGTGTACCTGTGCTGCCGGAAGGTCATCAAGCCGTGGATTACCCTGAGCATCTTCGCAACGGTGGCCCTCACCGCCCTGGTGTTCAACCTGGCCGATCCTTCCCGCTTCACCGGCCCGCTCTTCAACCTGCTCACCGGTGGTCTGGTCCTCGGCGCCTGCTTTATGGCGACAGATTACGTCACTTCGCCGATGTCCCTCTGGGGCGGCGTGATTTTCGGCGTGGGAATCGGCTTCCTTACGATGATGATCCGTTACTTCGGCTCCTATCCGGAGGGCGTCTCCTTCGCCATCCTCATTATGAATTCGGTGGTGCCGCTGCTCAACCGCTGGTTCCACCAGCCTAAATTCGGGAGGAAATAGCTATGGCCGTAAAATCCAATCTTGTCAATATGGTGGCCGTGCTGGGGCTCACCTGCCTCGTGTGCGCCGGCCTGCTGGGCGGCGCCTACGTCCTCACCAAAGAGCCCATCGAGGCCGCTGCGGCTGCAAAAACGCAGCAGGCCATCGCCCGGGTGCTGCCGCATTTCACCGAGGCTTCCTATGATGCCGAGGGACACTATTACACCGCCCTGGACGGCGAAAACCTGGTAGGTTACGCCATCGAGTCCACCGTGGTGGGCTTCGGCGGCCCCCTGTCCCTGATGGTGGGCGTCACCCCGGACGGCGTGGTCTACAATACCTCCGTCCTCTCGCACGCGGAAACGCCCGGCCTGGGCGCCAAATGCACCACGGATATGAAGTTTATGGACCAGTGGAGGGGCTTCGATCCTTCCGTGAAGAAACTCTCCGTCAAGAAGGACGGCGGCGACGTAGATGCCATCACCGCTTCCACCATCACCTCCCGCGCGTATGCGATGGCCGTAGAGAATGCGCTGAACACTTTTAAAACGCTGAGCCATGAGTAAACTGAAACTCCTTACCGACGGGCTTGTCAAGAACAACCCCACGTTCGTGCTCCTGCTGGGTATGTGCCCCACGCTGGCCACCACCACATCGGCCATCAACGGCCTGTCGATGGGCCTGGCGACGCTCTTCGTGCTGGTGCTCAGCAATATGGCCATATCGGCCATCGCGCCCATCGTGCCGGACAAGGTGCACATCCCCGTCTATATCGTGGTCATCGCCACCTTCGTGACGCTGCTGCAGCTGCTGATGCAGGCCTATACGCCGGCGATGTACGAGACCCTGGGCCTCTTCATCCCGCTCATCGTGGTGAACTGCATCGTCCTGGGCCGGGCCGAAGCCTTCGCCAACAAACATTCCGTTGGCGAAAGCGCCCTGGACGGCATCGGCGTGGGCCTGGGCTTCACCGCCTCGCTCACCGTGCTGGGTCTCGTCCGCGAGATTCTGGGCAGCGGCAGCGCCTTCGGCTGGAACTTCATCGGCGGAAACGACGGGATGCTGGCCTTCGTGATGGCTCCCGGCGCCTTCCTGTGCCTGGGCTACCTGATGGTCCTGTTTAACAAATTCGTGAAAAAGAACTAGGCTATGGAATACTTTCTGATCATCATTTCGGCGATTTTCGTCAATAACATCGTCCTGGCCCAGTTCCTGGGAATCTGCCCCTTCCTGGGAGTCTCCAGCCGGCTTTCCACCGCCACGGGGATGAGCATGGCCGTGTGCTTCGTGATCACCCTTGCGACGCTGGTGACCTATCTCGTGAACCAGTACCTGCTGGTTCCCTTCGGCCTCACGTTCCTCCAGACCATCGCCTTCATCCTGGTGATTGCGGCACTGGTGCAGATGGTGGAGATCGTGCTGAAGAAGGTTTCCCCGTCGCTGTATCAGGCCCTGGGCATCTTCCTGCCCCTGATTACCACCAACTGCGCGGTGCTGGGCGTCGCGATCAACGTGGTCACCAAGGAATTCCCCTTCGCGGGCGGAATGCTGAACCTGGGACAGTCCCTCGTCTATGCCTTCGCCACTTCGCTGGGCTACGGCCTCGCGATGGTCATCTTCGCGGGCATCCGCGAGCACCTCGCCCTCTGCGACGTCCCCAAGGCGTTCAAGGGCGTTCCCATCGCCATCATCAGCGTGGGAATCCTGGCGCTGGCCTTTATGGGCTTCAGCGGGATGGTGAAGTAAGGCTGCCTCAGGCCTACGGACGCCGGACAATCTTCCAGCCGATGGCCGCCACCAGGATGGACATCAGCGGGGAGATGAGGCAGAAGAAACAGAAGGGCGCATAAACCAGCGTAGGAACGCTGAGGATGGTGGCCTGCGTCATGCCGCAGCTGGACCAGGGGAAAAGCGGTGAAGTGACCGTGGCCGAATCCTCCGCGCTGCGGCTCAGTAGCCGTCCTTCGTAGCCCTGAGACTCGTAGGTATCCTTATAAATATTAGAGGTAAGAAGGATGGACAGGTACTGGTCCGAGACGATGCCGTTGAGGGCCGTGCCGGTGACCACCGTAGAACTCACCAGGCCCGTGCGCGTACGCGTGAGCGGCTGCAGGATGAGGGACAGGTCCCGGATCATTCCGGAGGCCTGCATCGTGGCGCCGAAGCACATCGCGCAGATAATCAGGAATATCGTGTTGAGCATTCCCAGCATCCCGCGGGTGGCCACCAGTTTGTTCACTTCGGCCACACCCGTATCCAGGGGCAGGGAATTGTAGATGCTCTCCACCACGCCGGCGAAATACACGCGGAAAGGAGACCCTGAGGTGACGCCCGCGCCGATGGAACGCACGAGTTCCGGCTGGGCGATAACCGCCGCCACCACGGCCGAGAGGGCCGAGAGGGCCAGCACCACGATGGCCGGGAGTTTCCGCCAGATCAGGAAAACCGTAAAAGCCGGCACCAGCAGCAGCCAGGGTGAAATGTGGAAGCTGGCGCGCAGCGTCTCCGAATACAGCTCCTCTGGCAGGGCGGGCGCGCCGCCGTGGGTGAGCCCCAGCACCGTGAACGCGATGAGCGTGAGGGCGAACGACGGCACCGTGGTATAATACATATAATGGATGTGCTCGAAAAGCGGCACCTTGTTCACCGACGAAGCCAGCACGGTGGTGTCCGAGAGCGGGGAAATCTTATCGCCGAAGTAGGCGCCGGAAATGATGGCGCCGGCCGTCATCGCGTCTGAGAAACCTTCGGCCCGGCCGATGCCGATGAGCGCGACGCCCACCGTAGCGATGGTGGTCCAGGAGGATCCCGTCATCAGCGAAACCAGGGCGCAGAGTACGCAGGCGGTGAGGAGGAACACCTTCGGGTGAATGATTTTGAGGCCGTAGCAGATGAAGGTGGGCACCACGCCGCTCACCGTCCAGGTGCCGGAGATGGCGCCAATCAGGAGCAGGATGACGATGGCCGATGTCACTCCGCCGATATTGGATCCCAGTTCCTTCTCGTACCGTTCCCAGGGAATCTTGTAGAGCCACATTCCGATGGCGACGGCGATGCCGGCCGCCGCGAGCAGGGCCACCTGGGAGGCGCCCAGGATGGAATCGGCCCCGAAAATGGAGATGTCCAGGGAGAGCATCAGTACCAGCACTACGAGGGGGATAAGTGCCAGCAGCATCCTTTTCCAGTTCGTTTTCATAGCCGCGAAGTTACGAAAAAATGCTATATTTGTATGACTAACCACGTAGTTTCGCTATGTCTTTCGTTATGATCATCGAGCTGCTCATCGTGTTGGCAGCCCTTTACGTAGGTTCCCGTTACGGTTCCCTGGCGCTCGGCGCCATCAGCGGTATCGGCCTGGCCATCCTGGTCTTCGGCTTCGGCCTCAAGCCCGGTACGCCCCCCACGGACGTCATCTACATCATCATCGCCGCCGTCACCTGCGCCGGTACGCTGCAGGCTTCCGGCGGTATGGACTGGATGATCCAGATTGCGGAAAAGCTGCTTCGCAAACACCCCGAGCACATCACCTTCCTGGGCCCGCTGGTGACTTTCTTCCTCACCGTGCTGGTGGGAACCGGCCACGTGGTTTACACCATTATGCCCATCATCTGCGACATCGCCCTCAAGAAGAACATCCGTCCGGAGCGGCCCTGCGGCGTGGCTTCGGTGGCCTCGCAGGTGGGCATCACCTGCTCGCCCATCGCCGCGGCGGTGGTGGCCTTCGTCACCATTTCCAACGCCAACGGCTATATGGTGAGCATTCCGCAGGTGCTGATGGTCACCATCCCGGCCTGCGTCATCGGCCTGATGTGTGCTTCGCTGGCCTCCTACAAACGCGGCAAGGACCTGGACGACGACCCCGAATTCCAGGCGCGGAAGGCGGATCCGAAGATCTACAAATATATGTACGTGAACAAGACCACCACGCTGGATCTTGAGATTTCCAAATCGGCCAAACTCTCGGTGTACATTTTCCTGACGGCGCTTCTTGTCATCGTAGGCTTCGCCTTCTGCCAGATGTTCCACGTCGCGGACGGACGCACGGTGGCCCAGGCCATCAACCTTCCCAAGATGAACCTCTGCATCCAGATTATTATGCTGGTGGCGGCGGCGCTGAACATTATGCTGTGTAAGGTAGACCTGAAGAACTGCGTCTCCGGCTCGGTATGGAAATCGGGAATGGTGGCCGTCATCGCCATCTACGGCATCGCCTGGCTGGCCGATACCTACTTCAGCAACTATATCGAGGAAATGGAGGCAATGCTGTCGGACCTCGTGGCCCGCGCCCCCTGGACCATCGCCTTCGTGTTCTTCCTGGTCTCGGTGCTCATCAATTCCCAGGGCGCCGTGGTGGTGGCGATGCTGCCGCTCGCCTATAAACTGGGCATTGCGGGACCGGTGCTGCTGGGCGTGCTTCCCAGCGTGTACGGCTACTTCTTCATCCCGAACTACCCGTCAGACATCGCCACGGTGAACTTCGACCGCAGCGGCACCACAGTCATCGGCAAATATCTCCTGAATCACAGCTTTATGATGCCGGGCCTCATCAGCGTATGGGTGGCCACCGTGGTGGGCTATCTCATCACCAACGTGCTGTTCCCGGGGTATTTCGCGAGTTTTATCCAGTAAGGGGTTGTTCGCAGGCGGGGAGGAGCCCCCTTTGCACAACGGACGCCACAGTCTTCGACCGTGGCGTCCGTGCCTTTCGTGATTCCGTCGGGATTTTGCAAATCCCCGACCCTGCCACGGGCCATCTACAAGAAAAGAGACCGGAAGGTCTCTTTTCTTGTGATTCCGTCGGGATTCGAACCCGAGACCCACAGCTTAGAAGGCTGTTGCTCTATCCAGCTGAGCTACGGAACCATCCTCAATGGGGAATGCAAAGTTAGTGAAGATTTCTCAAATGGCATAATAGTTGAAAAATATTTCCCGTTTTTTAAAAAAGTCGTATATTTGCGGCCCGAAAAAAATTGGTTAGAGTGATGTTTGCCAAGGATTTTTATCATTCGCCCTCGTGCGAACCGTTATCTTTCGATACAACATACAGCTTGTTGAGCGGGAGTCCCACCTCAACGGCATTGACCATTTCATTGATTGATTTTGGTGACGGTGCCATCGAAGATGGTGGCGAATTATAGGAGGAGCGTTTTATGAAAAAGCATTTATTCTTCATTTTGACCGCTGCTCTGGCAGCCCTCGTTTCCTGCCAGAAGACGGGCCCGGAAGAGAAGGAACCCGTGTGGGTGGAGATCCCCTTCAGTGTAAAGGCTGAGGTGACGAAAGTCTCCTATGATGCCGGCTACAGCCGTAAGGACGGCGATAAACTGAGCGTTCGCGGTGCCACCCGGGAAGACATCTCGGGTGTGTTGGATTACGACAGCGGTGAAGGCAAGTGGACGGGAAATCTCCGTTATCTGGAATCGGAAGGCGAGCCGGTGGAGGGCGTTACCGCCCTTACGGTTACGCTCGTTCACGCGGATAATGACGACGAGTCTACCTACGGCCACGGGTTGATGAGCGTGAGCACGCTGAAGGATGCCGCGGAAAGGCTGAGTCTGCTCACGGGCAGCCTCATTTATGGCGACATGACCCCTGTTACCCTGTATCAGCAGGCTACTTTTGTGGAGACTACGGTGTCCTTCACTTTGGTGGGGATCAGCAGTATGCCAACGGGTGAAACTCCTGTGGACGTGATTATTGGCGGCGACATCGTTGCCTCCGGTATGGCCAATCTGCAGAATGTGGCGGCTTCGGGAGAGCCCGCCGATTACAAGGCGCATTTCTTCATAGCGCTGCCCGGCAGTACCACGATTACGGACAGCGACTATATAGAGATTTGCGACCGCGATGTGCCCCTGCGTGACGCAGGCGCATCGGCCGTCACCCTTGTTGCCAATAAACGTTACACGATGAACCGCTCGCACGATTTCAAGCCCGAGCTGGGGGATCCTTACTGGAGCGACGGCACCTATGGACGCATTTCACACCGCCCTGGAGTGGAGGTTGTCGGCATTATAGTGTATGTGAACAACGATGATACCGAGGACTCTCGTGCGCTGACAGAGTATAGCTACGGCTATGGTCATGCCCTGGTAATGGCACTGCACAATGCGGCCGAAGGTGTGGCGTGGGGCGAGAAAACGCTCCATACCGAAAGTATTACCCGGGCCAGTCAGGTTATCGCCACGACAAATGTAAGCGGCTATAACAATACGACGGAACTGGAAACGAATGTCGCGGCTGCGAATTATGCCCGGAACTACCGCAATAATGAAAACGACGTCCACCAGAATGACAGTGGCTGGTTCCTTCCTTCCATCGGCCAATGGGCCTATGCCATCAGTGAACATGGTTTCGGTGGTGCGGATCCCGTAGATCAATGGAAAAATTCCGGTAATACCCAATGGACGACCAGTGGCTCCATCGGGAATTCCCTGATCTACGTAAAGAGCGGGAGCACAAACGAGAACCTGCTGGTTAAATCCCTGAACGACCGCCTGGAAGTGCTTAAGACCGATTTTGGCTGTGCGTATGACTCCTTTGGAATGACTGTCGGTAGCGATTTCTCCGACAACTACTGGAGCAGTTCAGAGTATGATGCCAGTAATGCCATCCGTTTGAATTTCGGCAGTGTCGAGAAAAAGGGGAGTATTTACTATACTACCATTAAAATCAACAAGGAGAGCAAGGTCAGTACCTGGACCTGGAAGGAAGCCTTCCCTATGAAAGTCCGTCCCTTCTTGGCATTCTAAAGGGACCTTTCTTTAATTCGTTCCCTTGGACGCCCAGACTTTAGGGGTGTATCCTGTGATGCGCTTGAAGGTGCTGTTGAAGTAGGTGGCGCTCACAAAGCCACAGGCCTTAGCTATCTCATCCTGATTCATGTCCTTGTGGTTGACGATGAACTGCTCGGCATAGTCTATCCTGAGGATGTTCAGCACTTCCGGGAAACCCATATTGTAGGTCTGGTTCACCATGCGTGAGATGTAGTTCTTGTTGGTGTGCAGCCGTTCTGCGATGTCTCCGATGGAGAGACCGGGCTGCAGGAAGGCCTGCTCGTCAATCATTATGTGCTGAAAGCGGGAAACCAGGCTCTGGTCTTTCCAGGAGTTGGATACGGCGGTGAACAGGGTGGATGCAAGCGAAGGAGTGCCTGACAGTCTGCCGGCTTCCTTGAGCGTGGCGATGTCTCCCTGGGTGCCGATGCGTCCAAGCACGTTTGACATATCCTGTGCGTTGAGGTTTTGGGACATGTCCAGGATCATATGTTCGGACGTGGCCGATTTGTCATGGTCCGAATAGTTGAACCTGAAGGCGGTGCGTACGTCTTTCCGGCCCACGAACTCCTTGGTCCCGAAGAGGGCGAAGAACGCCCAGAAGTTGACAATGAGGGCATACAGTCCGGCCAGAAGCACCGGGAACCAGGGAGCCGCGGCATAGGGAGTAAACTCCTGCAGGATGGCCTTGATGGTGATGACTGTGGTGCCGTTAAGCGCAATCATCGTCTGAATCTCGATCAGTTTTGCCTCTTGTCCCTTTGTGCAGAAAGCCCATACCCGCTTAAAGCTGAGGTGCTGGGTCGCCCAGGTGTGGGTGCAGTATCCGAAGAAAAACAGGATCTCTGTCAGCAGGACAATGCTGTAGAGTGTGTCGGCCATATCCAGTCCCATCATCTTGGTAACGACTATGCCGGCGGTAACGAGGCCGATGGGGAAAAGGAGGAGGAGATCATGCCGCAGACTGCGCTCGACGCCGGCTTTCAGGCGATGCAGGTAAATGCAGGCCGACGGGATGAGCAGGGGCGACAAGGTTCGCAGGACGACGATGCTGACAGCCGGGCTCGTATAAACATTGCCCAGGATTTCATCGGCAAAACTCACCCCCAGGATCACGAGGAGCACGGCCATAAAGGCCGGGAATGTCTTAACCCGTGATGCAATAAGGCAATGCACGATGATCCACGTGAGGCAAACCACCGGCACGGCCATGTATATGGGGGATAAGTATGAGTTCATAGGCATTATCGTCTTGCTCTTGACACGGCACACGACACGTTTCCGTTGTACATGTTAAGTGCGGTAGTGGAAGCTGTATAATTGTACGTGTTATCCTGCGCCCGCATGTATATGGTAGCCGTGGCATCGATTATGCCGGTAAATGTAAATGCGCCGTTGTAATAAGTATAGGTGATGAAACCAGTCCTTGTTCCGCTGAAACTGCCGATCTGTGTCGAATAATTGCTGTTTGAGTAGCAGTTTACAGTTGTGTTATAGAATCCGGATGCTCTGTTCCCCGTGAAAGTGATGTTTTGAGCTGCGATACTCACGTACGACCTGGTGGTCTGCGCGGCAGAAGCCGGGAGGAAGTCTCCATGAATAAGTTCTACACTCACGCTGGCGGTCTGGGAACCGGCGGTCTTGAGGTTCATCGTCTTCGTGCCCGTGGAGGTGGCCCGGTAGTAGTACTTACCGCCGCTCGTTACAATATTGGAGTCGGTGCCAGGGACCAGGTTGGTCAGATTGAGTTCGATGTCAATATAACCCACGGCCGGAATCTCATAGGTGTTCGGGATGGTGAACTGGAACTTGGTGGGCCAGTCGAGTCCGTAATACACCGTACTGCTGAAATTAAGGCCGGTGAACGACATAGGTACATTGGTCTTGCTGTTGTCCTCATAGTACTCCGCGTGGAGCGCAACGGCATATTGGGCCGTTTCTCCCGTTGAGAGCAGGTACAGGCGCTGGGTGCCGGTGCCGGGGCTGGGAACATCATAGACATAATGGTTGCCGCTCACGTTCTGAAGCACTTCCGGGTCGAAGAGCGGATTGTCATAATCCGGGATGAGGCCGGTGAGATAGACATCCACGGTCTCCGGAATCAGTTTTCCGGTTTCGTGCTCGGCGTCCATCACGAAGGTGAACTGAACGGGATCATCCTCGTTGATGGCTCCTGCCGTGTTGAAACTGAGCTGGGAGAAATAGCGCTTCACAAAGGTGCTGAAGTGCGTGGAACCTGTTGCGAAGTATTTATTGGCGACATAGACATCGCTGTCGCTGACCCCGATAATGCTCTTGAATTCGCAGGTAAAGGTGGAATAGTTGCCGGAGTAATGGGACGTGTAGTCGGAATAGGAAACGGTCTTCACAAACTGGAAAGACTGTCCGGTTTCGCCTTCCACGATGGTCTCGCCGGGCTCCACGGGGAGGTCTCCGGCGTTGGGCGTAAGGGTCTTATTGGCGATTTCCACCTTGAACTGCAGCGGGAAAATGGACTGCGGAAGGTCCTTGGGAATGGTGATGGTGATGGTCTGCTCCGTTCCCGGTTCCGCCTCGATGATGGGGGTACAGCTGACGGTCATTATCTGCTGGGGCAGGAGGCGGATGGTGACCTCGCGGTAGAGACGTGAGGAGGATGATGTGCCGATGACGCGGATCTTCTGGCTCTTCATATGAGAGGGATCCACCTCTGTCGTCGTGAAAGTCAGGGTTCCCGTGGCGGGGTCGAAGGAAATGTCGTCCTCACTCGCGATCACGGCGCCGGCAGTTCCCTCCGGCTCCAGCAGCTGCCAGGTGACCAGGGAGTTGTCCACGATGCCGTCGTTCACGTTCGGAACGAAGGTGACGCCCAGCGTGTAGGTTCCGCCGATAGGGAGCGTCTCTTCGGTGAAGGAGACGGAGATGGAGGATTTACCGTCGGAGATACCCGTCTGCGACGCCGTGCTGATATCGGCCGATATATCCGCCGATCCTGCACCGTTGATGGCACCGGAGACGGTCGATTTTCCCTTTCGGTTCACCTTCTGGATATTGATTTGGTAACGGAAATTCCTGAGGATGGGAAGATAGTCTCCACCGTCCATCAGGTCAATCTTGTAGTAACCGGTATACTGATTTCCGTTGTCGGGGTCTGTATAGGTGCCGTTGACGATAAGGACGGTAGCGTCGCTCACCGGCACGGGCCTTTCGTACATATAGACGGCGCTGCCGGCAGCGACTACGCCGTTTTGAAGATTCGCAAAATCGGATTCGTCCGGATAGGATTTGTCGATATGGGCTTCGGCCGGCAGGTTGCCGGGATAGATGGCCGATAAGGAAGCAAGCGTGGGGTAATCCTCATAATTCATAATGAAGCTGCCGTCCAGCTTGTTATAGGGGGCGATGGAGCCTCTGTCCGGCACATTGACCACGCAGAAGGAATTGACGGTAAAGTTGGACTCCGCAACCGGAAGTGCCACTACAGTCAGTTTGGCAAAGTTGCGAATAAGAGGGATGAGGGCCATCTTGTGCGTGGTCCCATCCGTATCCAGGTCAAAGTCCGGATCTATCGTGAGGACGGGAGGTATGTCGTAGTAACCCTCTGCCTCCGTATCGGCATAGATGCCGTGATCCAGCAGGATGCGCTGCCAGTAGGCGTCCTGCCCGCCGGTAGTGGACAGTTTGGCCATCACGGTGGACTCATAGTCGAAGTCCATCGAAGCCGGGCCGTTGGCAATCAGGTGCACGCGGACTTTCGAAGAGGTGATGGACAGCGACACACGGTATCCCTTGGCGTTGGCAACGCCCTCCTGAGATACATAGCCGTCCACGGGCTCTGCCAGCTTGTATTCCTTCAGATAACCGGAACTACCGAAAACGGCCACGTGAAGGGATGTGATGGCGGGATTCTCCCCCATTGCCTTGGTCTGCGGTTCCGGCATTTCCACGCCGAAGTACACCATCACCTCCCGGCCCTCGTAATCCACTGCGGGACGCCGGGCTGGATCCTGTTCCTTTACGCAGGAAAAGGCAAGCAATGCAAATATGATGTAAAATATCCTTTTCATAGCGTTCAGGGTTAATTGGCACTTGTCTGGTAGCCGCTCCAGGTGGTAAGATACTGGGAGTAATTATTGTCTCCCCAATACCAGGTGTCATAAATGCAGCGGGGCCAGTTGGTGTTGCTGTGATATCCTTGTGCGGCGTTAAAATCAAGATAGGTAACCGTCCCGTTTGTGAGGGGGTACACAACGCCGGACGAGCACCAGTAACCGCCGCCGCTCAAGGAGGAGTCGGGCGTGAACAGCGTGGGGATCTTGTCTTTCTCCGAAAGTTGGATCAGGAACAGGATCTCCGCCTTGGTGGGCAGACGCCACCTCCCGGCGGGGAAGCCGTTTTCCTGATAGGCGGCGCAACGTGTTTCGGCCATTTGATAAGAAAGGGCGCTGGTCTTTCCGGCCGAGGACGCTACCATAAACACAGGAGCGATCATATCCTCGTTGACGCTGGCTGTGGGCATATAATCATTCCCCAGATTGTTGAGGGTGGTAATACTGCTGCTTCCCCAAAGCCGTGTATCTCCGATTACGTAATCCAATCCGGCGACGGAAGTTACGTGGATGCGGTACATATGGGAGTTCGTGTTGTCTCCGCTGTCGTTGATTTCGCTGCGGTTCGCGATGGATCCCAGGGAATTGCGGCTGTCGTCGTAGGCGGTATTGCCGTTGGTATAACTGTTGACGAAGACATATTTGTTGGACTGCAGTTCCTCGATGTACATGGCAGGATACTGCGTGACCACGATATCCCCGGTGGTGTAGGTGTTGTCGTCGGCGTGGCGGATCTCAAAGGTGAATACGTACGGGGATGAGTCGAAACCGGTGGTGGTGACGTCGTTGTTCAGCGTATGGTTGATGGTGAAAAGACGCGTTTCATCGTCATACGTAATCCACTGGTTGGTACGTGCCGTGGCCGTATAATCCGTGTTCCGTTTGTTCACATAGTCGTAGTAGGTGACGGACTTCAGATTGATTTCCGCATCGTGCGACGAGGTGATGAGCGCATCCATACGGGTGGTGTTGTACATCGTGTAGGTGTTGGAAGGCACGCTGATGTAGCGCGCATCCTTGATTTCGGCATCGGCCTGCACGATGGTCTGGGTGTTCCAGTCCATCACGTAGTACTGGCCGCTGACGGTGAGCATGGCCTCGAAGTCGTCACCGCCCAGGATGGCCACGTCCAACTTGATATGGTACCAGTAGTTGGCTTTCATATCGAGGCCCGGGCAGGGGACTTTGTAATAGAACTGCTTCTGGCCGGCCTGTTGTCCCTGCTGGTTCAGATAGGCCCACGGGACGACGAGCTTGATGAAGGGCTCGCGTTCGTCGCCGGCGTTCCAGCTCTGCGAATAGGAATAGAACGGGGCGCAGGTGTACCACCCGTCGCTGTCGCCGTCGGTGAGCAGGCGCTGGGAATAGCGGTCCAGGTTCCCGTCGTTCACCGTGACTTCTTCCCCGGAAACCTTGCCGCTGCAGTGGCTGTTTACCAGGTAGGCGTTCATCTGGGAGAGGATGGGCACCCACCGGATGGTCTGCGTCAGCTCCTCTCCGCCGGAAGAGATGGTATTGGTGATATCCACGTGATCGGCAATCCGGCACTCGAAGGTGACTTTGGAGGCGGCCCGGGTAAGGGTGACGGTTCCTTCGGCCGCCTTTGTCTTGTTCTTGTTGATGACGGTGGCTTTGGTATGGCCGCACATCACGAAATTCGTGGGAACGGTGGACCCGTTGAAGTGATTGGTCATCGCCAGGTTGCGCAGGGTGGTGGTGTCCGTTGCGGCCGATGAAATCTCCGTGGGATAGTTGGCGATGGCATAGACGTCGCAGTGGTTGCCGGCCGCCGCGCCGCTGAACAGGGCGCTGAGCTGGCTGGTGTTCACCAGGACGTTGTAGTTGGTACGGCCGTTCATCGTAACGCGCCCGTGGAGATAGGCGTTGCGGCCCGTCTGTCCTTCCGGATAGAGGAAATAGTCGATGGTGGTGAGGGCGTTCTCGTTGTAGTTGTCGTCCCCCGCCATCGTGGCTTTGGCATTCTGGACATTGCAGATGAAATTGAGCTTCACGCCGCCGCCTTCCAGCTCGGGAGTCCCGGAAAAGACTTCCTTCTGGCAGGAGGCAGCCATCATCAGGATGGCCAGCGCACTATATGTAAACAGTCTCTTTCTCATACTAGTTCTTCGGAAGGATTACGGTCCAGTTGTCGCGGTTGATTTCCGTGTTGGCGTCGTGGACGCTGCCATCGGTGAAGCGGACGTAGAAGCGGAATTTCAGCTTCTTGTCCGTAGAGCGGTCCAGCGCCGGGTCCAGGTTGGGTATAACATTGAACTCATAGTCCGGATTATCGCTGTCGACGATTCCCTGGTTGGGACTGATGGTGAAGTATTCCACATCTCCCACAGGCTCGATGGACCAGACGGCGCCCGACGGGTTCACGATACTGAAGGTCCCTTTGACGGAGTTGCCGCCCACGATGCGGCAAGTCTTGTTAGGCTTGTCGTAGCCTTCGTTGCCCTTGAAATCCAGTTCCGTAACCTCGGAGATGGACTGCTCCGTGAAGGACCACTCATTGAGGTCGTAGTTCCAGGGGTTCACCACAAAGTTCAGCTGGATGTGCCGCTGGGTGAAGAGCAGGGTATAGGCATAGCGGTATCCGCTTTTGAAGGTGGTGCCTTCGGGGAAACGGAGATGGGCCGTATGCTGGATGTGTTCTTCGTCGTTGAGGTATTCGTACTGGACCGTGATGGGATAGGTGAGGAAGTTCTCTGCGTCGGCGGGCGCCAGATCCGCGGCGGTCTGGGGCCAGATGATGCGGTATTCGGGGACTTCCACGCCCGAGCGGCGGGCCAGCAGGTCATAGGTGCTGCCGTTGCCAAGCGTACGCGTTGCTGCCGGCAGTGCTGCGTAAAGGGCGTTGTCGATAAAACTGGCGCTGGCCGTCTGGTTGGTGGTGGTGGGGTCTCCCACAAAGGAGATGGTGGCGCTTTTCTTGTTCTTTAAGCCGTCGATGGAGACGTTGTGCACCAGAATCTGATCCTGCGATTCATTTCGCAGGAGAATGCCTACGGCACTGAACAGATGCTGCATGGCCAGCGGGACCGGCGCAGTCTCCGTGCGCGGCATGATGTAGTTGGCCGTATTGGCGTAGAGGAAATCGAACTGGGCCGACTCCGTATTCAGTTCTTTGGCGGGAAGGGTGAGCGTGCGCTGGGTGGCGTCAAAGCCTGCCGCAACGGAAGAGCCGAAGAAAGTATCGGCCGTCATATTCATCGCGGTGTCGTAGCTGAGCCAGGAGAAGAATTGGTGCACACCGTCCGTGGTCCAGGGGTACAGGCGCTGGGAATAGTAACCCCAAACGGTTGCACCGCTGTAAACGATTTCGTCGTCGATATAAAGGTTTTCGTCCATCCAGGATGCGTCACCGGTAAAACCGGACAGCACATCCAGGACGTGGATGCGGTTCCCGTTGGTCTTAAGCGTTCCGTCCGTGAGGATGGCCTTGGAAGGCGCACCCGCCACCTGAGGAGCGATGCCTTCCTCCGCGACAAAGCGGATGGCCTCTCCCTCCTGGTGCGGCGGATCCTGTCTGCGGCAGGAAACGGCCGCAGCAAAAATGAGCAATATATAAAGGAAAGCTTTTCTCATACTAGTTTTCCTCCACTATTATGTTTTGACTTTCATCCTGCCAGCCCACGGCCGATGCGGTGAAAGTGATGACGTTATTTATCCCGATATTAAGGGTGTAAATATATTTTTTGCCAGGTTCCCATCGGCTAATGGTACCGCTCAGCGGAATGGAAACCGGAGGATTTACAAGTGTGTCGTCTGTCCCTGAAACGGTTTGTGTGACGCTGTAACCCACAGTGAGGGTGGCATGCGAATCAAACTCCTGAGGGAGGAACAGATAGGAGCATACAACCGTTGTCTCGGGGTTGTTGCTCTGGTCGTAAGTTAATTGGGTGGTGGAATTCGAGAGCGTGTATGTATGCTCCGATTCCAGGTTTTCCCAGGCACCGCCCGCAAAATCCCCCACGGAATAGATCCCGTTCAGGGAGAGCGATGTCAAAGAGAGGGCAACGGCGTTTTGCGCCGTGCTGTAATAGCCGGCAGCCTTTACGCGGAATACGACCTGCGCAAGGGCGTGCGTGAATTGCAGGGGCACTGACTCCGGATGGGCGGAGCAGTCGGCCACAGTTGCAGATGCATAGCAGAGGTCTGTCGTCATCTGCGTGTTGGTCTGTATGGTATAGTCCGTTGCGCTGAAGCCATCGGCCGACATGGAAACGCCGCTGGCCGATGCAGGGCTATATGCGTAGAAGGAAAGGGAGCCCTCGAGCGGCCAGTACTGGCTTTCCTGGGTTTCCCAAAGGTTTAATGCTGAAGAGTATCCGGCGGTTTGATTCTGGAAATAGACGTCGCTTCCGTTAAGGTAGGCGCTTACCTTAAAGGATTCCGTAGTAGGATAGCTTGTTCCCTCGATGATGGCCTTAGTGGTCTTGGAGGCAACGGGCGCGAAGGAGATGGACCTGTCTTTGAAGTCTATCGTGGACTTCGTGCAGGCGGCTCCCAGGGCAACTCCCAATATGAATATGATGACTCTATTTCTCATTCGTCGCCAATAATTATCTCCTTGGTCTCCGTCCAGTCGGTGATGGCCATGGCCACTTCCGGCTCTTCATAACCTACGGCTATGCGGTAGGTGTATTTATAGTCTGTTTCCCATTCGCGGCCGTAGAGGGCAAGCGGAATAATCTTGTCTTTGGGTATGTTGTACGTCATATCCGAAATGATTGTTCCGGTGGTCTTGTCTGTGATGCTGGTACGGACAACCATGTGATGCCACTCCCGGATATAGGCCCCTGAGCCGATAGTCTGGGGGATAAGGAGCATGTTGTTAAGTTTTGTGAGGATTGGACTGTCGTAGCGGTCGCACTTGAGTTCCAGGCCTTCGTCGCTTTTGAACACGACATACTCGGTAGTTTGGCCGGGATCATATTCCCATTTCCGGGGCTTCTGGGTGAAGTGACCCCTGGAGACAATGCCTCCTATCTTTATGGAATCCAGTACCACGGAGATGATATTGGACTGGATGAGGTTGTTGTCTACACGGGAATAGGAGTATTGCTTTAGTGTACGTGCCTTGAAACACACCTGACTGAGCGCGTGACTGAACACAATGGGAACCAGTGCCGAGTGGATGCTGCAATTTTCATCCACTTCCGCGAAGCAGAGGTCTGTCTGTGTCTGGTCATAGGTCTCGATGGTCCAATCGGCCACAACGCCGTTTTGTTCGCTGATCTGGATTTCCGGGATGACGGGGGATCCGGCAAAGAACCGGACGTTTCCGCGTAAGGGCCAGAGATAATTGTCGTCGGTTTTCCAGAGGCCGTTGTCAAAGTCGTATTGTACGGTCTTCTGATTGATCAGAACAGTGCTCTCGGCCGTTTCCAATCCCTTTGGATAGTGGACTGCCTTTACCACAAATGGCTCGTCAAGCGGGTAACTTGTGGTTGTTATGATACCCTTGGTAGAGTGCGACGCAAGGGCCGAGAACACCATGGGATCCGGGTCAACGGAATTAATGACATTCTTGGCGCAGGAGCTGAGCACCATTGCAAGGAGTAAATATTTCAACAGTCTGCTATTCATTCAATCGCTAATCTTTCTCTTCCCCGGGCGCGGCCGGGTTGCCGCGCCCGGATGGAGAAATATTATAAACAATCGATTCCCGAAGCCATTACAGCAGGGTGGCGTTGACAGCGTCAACTACGATGTTGTCCACATCCACGGTTTCCCAGCCTTCGACAACAGGCGAGAACATGATCTCGTTGTTGGCGCCGTCCAGGGAGATGCCCAGATGGAACACATAGCGCTTGCCGTTCTGGAGCTTGTTGCCGTTGATCCGGCCATAGAGGGGGATGGAAACGGTCTGGCTGGGCGTAGCGGGATAATCGAAGCCGTTGATGGAGTAGGCGGCGATGCTGTAGGTGACGTCCACGCTCTGATCGGCGGGGGTGCCGGTGACGATGTTGTCGGGAACCACTACGAATGCAGCGCTGTTGTCAATGGCAGCGATGAAGGAACCGGAGGAGAGGTAGCTCTCGGTGGTGGAGAGGACTTCGCTACCGGAGAAGGAAGTGAAGTTGGTATTGGTGTTGATGTTGCTCCAAGTACCCTTGCCGGAGGTGGTGCCGTCCTTGTAGTCACCGCTGGTCTTCATGTTGTTGAACACGACCTTCTCGATGGAGATCTTGTTCTGCAGGGAGACGGTGCTGGTGGCGTCGTAGGCGGTTACGGCGATCTGGCTGGTGATGTGCTTGAACACCAGGTTCACCGTGGGCTTGTTGCTGGAGATCTGGCTCAGCGTGTAGCCGATGAGCGGGTCGATCTGGTTACCGATGGAGGTGCCGAGCTCGATGCCGGTGAGCTCGAGGACCTTGGGGTTCTCTGCGCTCTTGAATTCGGCGGTGAGGCTGCCGGGATAGTAGGCATAGAAGTCCACCGTGCCGGTGGCGGGCCAGAGGTAGGTACCGGTAGTGGCTTTCCAGTCACCGCCCTGGTAGGAGATGTTCACGTCGTTCATCAGGGGCGTCGCATAGTTGGTGCCGTTACCGTCGTTAAGGTCGGCGTATGCGAACACGTTGAAGGACTCGCTGGTAGGGAAAGCCAGCTGCTCGGGGGCATCGCTGTCCGGGAGGATGAGGGCCTTGGTGAGAAGGGCGTTGGGTGCGAAGCTGATGGGGGCCGATTCGGGCCTGTTGATAACGCTCTTGGAGCAGGCTGCAAGGGCCAGAACGGCCACTGCGATAACGATAGTCTTTTTCATGATATGTTTCAATTTTTAAACCATTAAACTTGAACTAGCTGGCGTCATCGGGAACGTCAACAGGCTGAGCGCCACCGTCGACCCAGTCGACGATGGAAGGAGTGAAGTAAATCTTCTGGAGGTCGATGGTGAGATCGTACTCGTACTTCTTACCGGCTTCCCAGGCAGTGACCACGTCGTCGATATCGTCGAAGTGGATGGTTACTTCCTTGGAACCGAGGTCCTGATTGTCGCTGATGCGATAAAGGGTGTAGCTGATGGTAACGGTAGGATCGGTGCCGGCGAAAGCGGTAACAGGAATCATCAGAAGAGCATCGCCGATAGCGTCGGAGAGGGTCTTCGTGAGATAGGTGTTGGCGGCGGCAGGGAATTCCGTGCTGCTCACAGCAAAGTTGGCGTTGGTGGAAGGGCTGTTCCAGGTGGTGATGGCGGAAGCGAGCTGGCTGGTGGTGGGATTGGTGACAGTCATGCTGGTGGCAGTGCTGGCAGCATTGACGGTGATGCCGTCCACCTTGAAGCTCAGACCGGAGTCATAGACATCATCTGCGGTCTTGGCCTTGAAGATAATCTGGGAAAGCGCGTGCTTGAACTGGATGTTCACGCCCTTGTCACCTTCGGCGGTCTCGCTGTTCTTGGAGTTGCCGGAATCCGTATAGTAGCTCTCGTTCTGCGTTTTGTCGGCCGCGATGGCGGAATAAAGCAGGTCTACCTGGTTGGCCACGGTGGTGTTCACGGTGAAACCGGTGAGGGTCAGGACACCGGCGTTGCTGAAGGTCGCAGTAGCTGCGCTCTTGGGAGAGTAGGCGATGAAGGTGAGCTTACCTTCCAGCGGCCAGTAATAGGTGTCGCTGGGGGCCCAGATGTCTTTGGTGTCATTGAAGGCGACCTCTACATCGTCCATGTAGGAGACAGCCGAAGCGTTGGCGCCGGAGGTGTTCCAGTTGCCGTCGGCCAGATAGTAGGCGAATACACCGAAAGCGGGGGCATTGTAGGCGTAGGTGGTCCCTGCGATGGGGGCCTTGGTGGCCTTCATGGCTACGGTGTTGAAGTTGATAAGACGGCTGTTGTCATAGGCGGTCTTATCGGCGTTGTCCTTGGTGCAGGCGGCGAGTGCTACGACCGCGGCAGCTGCGATGATGAAGAACTTTTTCATAATGGTTTGTTGTTATTTTGTTTTACATATTTCTGTGATTAGTCAATGATGTTGATGGTGGACATCTCAACCTCCACCCAGTTGGTGACAGTGGGATCGAAGAGGATTTCGTTGAGCTTGAAGTTGAGGGTGTAGTTGTACTTCTTGCCAGGCTCCCAGGCGGAGATTGCCTCGGCCGGATTATAGTCGGTGGAACCTTCCTTCACCTTGGTCCAAGGGGCGGGAACGGTAACGGTGCCGGTGATGGGGGCGCTGCCGGTCTGCTCCATGGTGTAACCGATGGTGATGGTGGTGCCTTCAACCTCGGCGACATAACCGGGATCACCAGGGGCGCCCACGGCGTCTACGTGAACGTAGGCGGGCTGAGGGATCATCACATTGGCGTCTCCGTAAAGGGCGGCGGCAGCATCGGTGGCAGCATAGGCAACCTCCTGATCAGCAGTATAGTAGGCCCACTCTTCGGTCTGGGTGTTGTTATCTGTCCAGGCGAAAGCGCTGTTTGCATAGGCGAGGTCGCCGGAGAGGTCGATGTTGTTCAGCTTTACGCTCTTGAGCGTGAAGGTGACATCGTTGGAATAATCCTCATTGGTACGTGCGCGGAACTGAATCTGTGCGAGCGCGTGGTTGAACACCATGGGGAGAGCGTCGGAACGGCGGGAACCGTCGTTGTTTGCGAGCATCAGGTCCACGGTCTTGTTGGCGCTGCTGATGGTGTAATCGGCAAACGTAGCCTTGGGCTTGTCATTGGTAGCGTCCCAACCGGTGGTGGAAGGAGCTACGCTCGAAGGGTGAACGGCCAGGAAGCTGATCTTTCCGGTGAAAGGCCAGTAGTAGTAGTTGTCGGCGTTGCGCCAAGCTTCGGAGCGGTTCAGACGGCCACCCGTCCAGGAGATGGTAATGCCGGACATGAAGTTGGAGGCGTCACCCTCTGCAAACTCGGAGTAGTCGGCGGCTTCGCTCTGCCAGCCCCAAACATTGAAAGTGTTGTCGGTGGCGTAGGTGGTGCCGGTGATGATGGCGTTGTTGGCCTTGGTGGCCTTGCGGGTAACGGCGGTGAAGCCGATCTCGTTGGACTCAAGGTTGACGTTGGAAACAACGTTTTCCTTGCTGCAAGCTGCGAGCGCTACCAGCGCTGCGGCGAGAATCAATTGGTTGGTTTTCATAAAGTTTTGATTGTTTATAAAAAGGTTTAACATAAGATTTCTAAATGTTTATGGGTACGTTCTCCTCTTCCCAGTCGTCTACGCCGGGCTGGAAGCCACCGCCTCCGCTGCCGCCGCCCTGGGGTTCGGGAACTACAATTTCTTCTTCGATGTAAATGGTCTGGTCTTCCAGATTGTCCTCGTCCATAAATTCGTCCGTGATGTCGCGGTGCCATTCCACGGTTTCACCGCCGACGGTCTTGAGGATGATGGTGAGCCACAGGCGGCTCATCACGGACGGGTTCTTGCCGAAGGTGTTGAATTTACCCACGACGATATCGTTGTTTTCAGCATCGGAGCCGGCGCTCATATCGAACAGAAGGGTGACGTCGGTATCCGTCTTGCCCTCTTCCTTGGGCAGGCCGATGAAGTTGGATGCGATCTGGCCGGTCAGGAGCGCGCGGGCGGATGCCATATACTGCTCGTTCTTGATGCGGACGGAGATCTGCCAGGTCTCGATGATGGTTTCCGCATCGGCCTCGATGGTCTGGTCTCCGGCGATGTTGAGCACCTCGATGTCCTTGTGACTTACGAACAGGTGGTCCGGCTCATAGATGATGGCGCTTTCCTGCACCTTGGAGAGGGCGACCTCCCAGGCGTCTTCGTCCGGATTGGACTTGGTGGCAGAACGGCCGTAACGGATGGAGTTGAGGATGCTGGCCTTCATCGAGGAGGATACTTCGTTGGTGTAGGCCTCGATGGAGTAGTAGTTTCTGTCGTTCCTCAGGAGGGTTGCTTCCGTATCGAAATTGTAACCGATGAACTTGTATTTTCCCGGAGGAAGCGATACACGGCCGCCAGTGGCAGGGAGGTAGCTTTCGGTTACAAGATCATATGTATCAGGATCGAAAAACATCACGCGCATCATTTCCGGCGTGGGAAGAACTTCCGTCTGGCCGTTTACGCGTACGTTCAGATTAAGATTGAGGCGGAGGTTGAGGTTGGCGCTGCCATATTCAAGCTCACGGCGCTTGCAACCCGTGAGGATCGTAAGCACTGCAAAGATCAATATGACAAGCCGTCTTCTCATTTATTTCCTGTTCTGCTTCTTGTTGTAGTAAAACAGATAGGTGAGCGTCACCTTTGCATCGGTGAGGCCAAAGTATGTGAAGGTGCCGCCGTAGCGGTACATCAGGTGCTCGTTGTTGGAGCGGCCTTCGTAATAGCGGTAGCGGGTGTACATGGGACCCACACCCAGGCCGAAGTTGAGGCTCCAGTGGTCGTCCAGGCAGAGGCTGTAGCCTAAACCCACCGAAGCCAGGGCTTCCTCACCCTGGTACCCTTTGCCGTTGTGTTCAAAGTCGTAATAACCCATGCCGGCCGAGAGGGAAGCGTACCACCCGTCCAGGACTCTTCTGCCTGCCTTTGGCGTGAAGGGCTTTTTGAAGCTGCCGCCGGGGTACCACCGGGCTCCCAGATCCCAGTGCATGAGCTCCGCGCATTCCGCATTGCTGTTCCACGCATGCCAGGGAGTGGTGACGGTGTAATTGGACTGAATGCTGAAGTGCCGGCCGATGGGGATTTCGTATCCGACGGTGAGGGGCACGGTATGGAAACCGGTCGCGATGGCCCCGCCCGCTTCATAAAGGAGGTTGGTGGTGAGGGCAAACAGGGGTTTGCGAATCCGCTGGGGCTCCTCAGGGGTTTCGACGGGTTTCACGACTTTGACGGTGTCCACCACCACCGTGGCGGCAGTATCAACCGTGGCGGTAGTATCAACCTTGACGGTAGTATCGACTTTGACGGTATCAACCTGGACGTTGTCAATTTCTTCTTCCACATCCATCCGGGCGATGCGTGCGCAACGGAGCGAAGCATACTCTTCTTCGCTTCCTTCGACCACGCCCTTGTTCACCACCGTAATGTTCTTCTCCATCTCGGGGAACATTCCCACGATGTAGTTTTTGAGGTTCTCCGCGCGGCTCTGGGCGAGGCGCTCGTTCGCTTTTGCATTCCCCTCCGGGGAAGCGGTGCCCTCCAGGACCATACTGCGCACCTTTCCGCTTTTCATCAGACGGATGATTTCCTTCATTGCGGCGTCATTGCCCATATAGGAGGGACGGATGAAATCCTCCGAAACGGCGTAGAACACCACCGGAAGGCCGTTTTCTGCTGCGGTCTTCCTTACGACGGCGGGGGTTTTGCCGGTTTCCGAGATTTCAGAATTCGTGTGCAAACGGTCAGATTCGGCGGAATTTGCGATTCTCAGCGAAATGGACGCAAAGCGCAGAGACCTGAAATATTTGGCGTAGAGGCTCTTGTACTGGGCCTGAGCGGAGAGTTTGCGTTCTTTGACGTCCGGATCTTCATCACCGGAGATGATTTCCAGGATCGCGTTGCGGGAAGCGTCTGAAAGACGGGCATCTTCCCGGACCTTGGCGGCAAGATCGTCCCAGGCCTCAATTCCGGTATTGAGAACGATTCTGCCGGAAACGGCGGGGTACTTGTTTTCCAGCCAGGCCTTCATCGAAGCGGCGCGGCGTTCCGACAGATCTTTGTTGTAGTACCAGTTGCCTTCGGGGGAAGAGTAGGTGGTGACGACAACGCTGGCGTTCGTCTCTCCGTCAAGAAGATTGGCAATTTCAGAGAGGGCAGATGCGTTGTCAAGGTAATTTTCATTGACGGAAGCGTTGTCGAAGGGGAAGAGAACCTTTACGCTCGCGCCGTGATTCTGCGCGCGTAAAGAAAAAACGCTCAAAGCCACCATCATCACCCCGCAGACGGCAAGCTTGGGGCTTGCTGCAGCGAGGGATTTGAGGATATGAGCTAATGTTCTCATTTTCAACCGGTTAAATTCTGTCTTTGACCCTGTTTTCTTATATTCAATTAATATCGCGTGCGTGTGGCATACGCGGAAAAGTCGTGCAAAGATAATGCTAAAATTTTAGTTTCCAAAAAAAATTTCACTTTTTTGTAAGTTTTTCAAAAAAATATTGTGGGATTTACGCTTAAAGGGAAACGAGGCAAAAAGTGCCACGCAGCGCGCTCCAGAAGGGGATGCCTATTGTTGAGATGCATATAAACTTGGTCAAATCAGCAAAAAGCGCCTCCTGGTAACACCTGGCGCGTATTTTAAAGATATCAAAATAATTTTTCAATGTTTAAAAAGAAATCAAGTTTCTCAAAACTTTTATAATACAAACCGTTTAATCGTTAAATTTTTTAGAAATAGGGTCTTTTTTTCACTGAGAAATTACTAACAATTGTAAATTCCTCCTTTTCTCGACGCCAAAAACGGCCTTGTAGGCAGCTGAGAGCCCGATTTTGTGATTTTTTATAATTTTTACGTTTTCTCTTGTTGTTCCGGAAATAATTACTACCTTTGCATCGTAATGTTTCTGAATCGTCAAAAATACGCGCTGCTGCTGGTTTTAGCGCTCTGCTCCGCCTGTATGAAGGAGAATATCCCGTCTCCCGGCGGCGTGAAGTCTTCCCAGAGGGTTTCCTTCGATGTCGCGGTTACGCGCGAAGGCCAGGCCATTCCTCCCGAGCGTCAGGCTAGCATGTCCCCGGCCACAAAGGGCTCTGTGGATTCCGATGAGCTTCCTTTCGGCCTTGTGGGCATCGATTATGATCACAATGCCGTTGTTGTGGACAATCAGATCGTTTACTCTTCCGGAGGGAACTACAATCTGTTCTTCGACGCGCTTGTATGGGACGAGTTCAACACGCAGAACGTATCTTTCAGTGCCTATTATCCGTACGTGCGCGATATCAAATATGAAGACGGGCTGGAAGCCTATTCCATTCCCTATGCCGTAGAAGAGACCTCCGCCGGCCCTATGGTATCCAAAACCGTAGAGATGGCTGTGGCGCAGCTCAATATCGTTCCGCTTGAGTTTCAGCACATTACAAACGACATAGGCTATTGTGTGTGTGATGTTACGCCAGACCCCAATCTGCAGGGTCTCATCCACCTCAGAAAGGTTGTCGCCCATAATGTCGCCTCGGCCGGCGTCTTTGTGAATGACATTGCCCTGAGCCACGGCATCTGGCACAGGCAGGGCTACTACCGCAAGGTGGTTGTTTTTGAAGGAGATGCGGTTGTGGGAGTCGGTTCGGAAAATGAAAAATTCATCGGTTACCATACCCTGGAAGACCGTCTGGCCCATTCTCACCGTTACTATTCAATCCCGGATGAAATAGAGGTTGGGAAACAGTTCGTAGAGGTTTTCTTCGATGTGGAAGGCTTCACGCTGAACGGTTTCGAGTATCCGCCGCTGGAGTGGCAGCACGCCAAGTATATGCTGTACGGCCTCTTGCCGGACAATGTCTTTGTATACGGGCGTCAGTACACCTTCCATCTTGGGCTGGATTTGAGCAGCATTTATTCGGAGATCACTTTTGCGCCGTCCGTTTCCGGATGGGAAACCAAAATCTTCGAGAACAACGACAAATTCTAGGTTATGGACTTCCTGAGACCGCTGCTTTTCTTACCTGCTACGGCTTGCTTTCTGGGGATTGTCCTTAACTTTTTCATCTCCCGCCGCACAAGCACTTTCTGGATGTTGACGACTCTGTCGTTCATCCTGATGCTTTATTTTACCGCAGACGCCATTTACGTGTCCCCGGGAAGATCCACCGATACAGTCGTATACAGCCACCTCGTGTCCATTTTTTCAGGTCCTTGCGTGATTCCGCTGTTCTGGCTGTATTACTATAAGCTTAACAGGCGCACGCGCTTTCATCCAGTTCAGTTTATCTGGGTCCTGATTCCCTTCTCCCTGCTTTTTGCCACCCTTTCCCTCACCGGCGTGATGGGACGGGAATCCGTCGCACAATTCCTTCAGCGCCTGTATACGGAAGGCCCCGGGGTTGCCGCGGAGTACAAGGGCCGGTGGGAGTGGGATTATTTCCTGTGGGCGTCGCTCGGATATCGTATTGTGGTTGCCGCGGAGTTCGCGGTGGGCTTCATCTATTTCATTTATTTTGTTGTAAAGGAAAAGATCACCCTAGTCCAGGTTTGGAAGTATTTCCGCAGGGGAGAAAGCGCCCGCGTTATCGAGCTTTCGCTATCCACGATGATTCTTGCGGCGCTCTATATCCTCTCAAAGGTGTTCTTCTTCAAGGATATTTTTGACGCCCATCCCTGGGTGGGTGTGGCGCAGTCACTGCTTGTCGTAACGTGGTACTTCTGTTTTATGTACTGCGGCCTTTTTGGGGAAAAGAAAACCATCACCCACGTCCAGGCCCGTCACGTGATGTTCTACAACTACAATGACCGTATAAAGGGTCCCATTGTGGAGATTATGATGGAAGAGTTGCTGGACGAGTGCGACTTCGGGATGAAAGCCCGTCTCAGGAAGAAGCTGGACGAGTCGCTCAGCATCAATTCCTTCAAGCCGCAGACAAGCATAGAAACCGTCAAGGGAAAGCTTCAGGGGACCGTCCTGGGAAGCTGGGACGACAGCCTGATGGCCCGTTTCCAGGCCCTTATGATGCGGGACAAGCTGTTCCTGCAGCCCAGCCTCAGCCTGGGAGATGTGGCCGACCGTCTTCACACAAATAAAACATACATTTCCAAGCTCGTAAACAACACCTATGGCGTGAGCTTCCCGGACTTCCTGAATGCGCTCAGGATAGATTATGCGCAGGAGTACCTTTTGGCCCACAGGGAAGCCCGGCAGGACGACATTGCAAAAGCAAGCGGATTTCTCAGCGCTTCGTCCTTCAATAATATTTTCAAGAAGGTTGTGGGAATGACGCCTAAGATGTGGCTGGCCAGCCAGTAATTCCCGGATAATACAGGAGGGCCTGGGTTACGCCTCGTTTGAGGATGCCGTGAATTCCGTCACTTATGCCAACAACCAAGCCCGTCAATATGGGTCTTTTCCTCAAAATTAAATATTTTGGCCCCTCAGTAGCCCTTTACCAGTAATTTTTTTCTGGCAACTATTGCGATGTTACAAAAATTAATTTAAATTTGTATGCTCATCATTGGGTGTACAGATTTTGAATTGGAAACTGGTCATATCCGCACTGATTTCTCTGACCTTCTGGGCGCAGGATTCCTGCCTGGCAGATGACTTTGCCGTGAGCCCTGTGGACGGTTCCGTGTGGATGACTACGTCTTCCGAAGGACTCCTACGCTTTGGCCGTAACGGCCGTTCCATCCGCTATACGGCGGAAGATGGGCAGCTTTCTTCCAACCAGATTTCGTCTTTGGCTTTTGATGCATCCGGCGTACTTTATCTGCTGGATGCAGAGGGTGTGCTTATCCGCTACAGTTCTACGGATGGTTTCACTCCCGTTTCAAAGGCTGAACTGCCGGTTTCTGTTTCCGAGGCCTTTTTCGGACCTTCCGAAATAGAAACCCCGGAAGTCTCGGTTGTCCCGGAAGAACCGGTTACCTCCGGCGGCCGGTCTTTCCCCGGCTGGCTGTGGCTGGTTCTTGGAGCGCTCCTGGGCGTTGGGGCTACTTTATTATTTATGCGTACGCGCGCGAAGGCATCATCGGAGGTGGTTCCGGTGAAGAAGACGGCTCCCGTCGTTCCGGCTCCCGTCGCGAAGCCCGCGCCTGCCGCCCCGGCTCCGGCCCCGAAGCCTGCTCCGGTCGCGGCGCCCGCCCCGGTTATCGCTGCGACTCCGGAAGATTCTCCGGAACTCAGCATCGAAGAGGCGCTGCAGCGTTCCCCCTTCGGCCGCCAGGTCTGGGATCTGTTGGTGGACCATCTTTCCAATTCGGCTTATGGTGTGGAAGAGGTCGCCCGCGACCTCGACCTCTCGCGCATCCACGTGAACCGCAAACTCAAGGCGGAGACTGGTTACTCTCCTTCGGCTGTCTTCAAGTTCATCCGGATGAATCACGCTTCGAAGCTCCTTTTGGAAGGGGAGCTGCCGGTGGCCGAGGTGGCCCAGGCCTGCGGGTTTGCATCGGCCTCCTATTTCTCGACGGCCTTCAAGGATTATTACCATCAGTCGCCTTCGGAGTTCCTCTCTCAGCATAACCAGCCTGCGTAGATGAAGTGGAGGACCCTCATACCGATGATGCTTCTGTTCACCTGCCTGGGTGCGCACGCGACGTCCCGGGAGCGGACCGTGGGAACGCGCTTCTCTTATCCGCAGGGGAAGACCGGAGTAAGCGAGAGCTTCAGGGGGAATCCCGAGGCCTTGCGTCTGTTGGACGAGGTCCTGCAGGCCGATGCCTCCGTGGTCCGGATCGAGGTGAAGGGCGTCTCCTCTCCGGAAGGCGCGTTGGGCGCGAACCGTCGGCTTGCCGGAGAGCGGGCCTCCCTCGCGGTGGAATTCCTGAAGGCGCGCTACCCTTCGCTTCCCGACTCCGTTTTTGTGGTGAAGACGTTGGCGGAAGACTGGGCGGGCGTGGAGAATTATCTGACTCGCTCCGAAAAAGGGTGGAAGGAGGAAGCCCTCCAGATTGTCAAGGGTGCATCGGCCAAACGCAAGCCGCTTCTTCAGGACCTTTGGGTGGGCGAGGCCTGGGACGACTTGCTCAAGAATGCGTTCCCCCGTCTCCGCCGCACCGAAATCCAGGTGGTGCTGGAAGGAGACCCTGCGCCGGGCAACCGGATCCTGTTCCGTAGCGGTTACCGGAGTTTCGTGAAGGGCGATCCCGGGAATGCGGAGATTCTCCGGGCGGTAGAGGAAAAACTTGCGGGCGGATACGACGGGCCGATTACCCTCACCGGTTACGCTTCGCCGGACGGAAGCGCAGCGGCGAATGAGAAACTCTCGCTCGCGCGCGCCCGTAGCGTGCAGGATTATTTGGCAGGGGAGCTGAAGATTCCTCAGGAGCGCATCCGGGTGGAAAACGGCGGGATAGACTGGGAAGGATTCGCCGCCACAGTGGAGAATTCGTACTACGGGGCCGACAAAGGGCGTGTTCTCGAGATTCTCGCAGACCAGAATTCGACCGGTCAGGAGAAAAAGCGCGCGCTGCTTGCGCTGGCCGGCGGAAAAACCTGGCAAAAGCTCAAGAAAGAACAGATGCCGCTCCTCTGCGCCGTGGATGTTTCCTTCGAAGGTTCTGCGGAACAAGCCGAAGTGGAGCTGCAGCCAGAAGCGGCACCGGAGATAGAACCGGGTCCGGTGCCCGAACCCGTCGCTGAACAGAAGCCCGAACCCGAGTCCGAACCCGTTGTTGAGCAGCAACCGGAACCTGAAGTAACGCTTGAGGTAAAGGAGGAAGAGCCTGCCGTTGAGCCGGTGACTGAGCCGGTACAAGAGGCGCCAATTGAAGCAGCGCTTGAAGTAAAAGAGGAGACTCTGGCGCCGGTCGCATCGGCCGAGCTCGGAGTGGGTGGACTCTTCTCCCGCTCCCTCACTTATCCGCTCCACAGGCGTACAGGGGGTAGATAAGTATCAAAATCTAATATTTAAATTTTGAAACAAGCCCACTACCGGGGGCTGAGGGAAAGCAGCAGTTGAAGCTCCTGGTTAACGGCGTCCGAGAAGCTCAGCGCTCCGTCTTCACGGGGCGCAAATTCGTCTGTAAAGCTACCGTCTTCACAGGTAATCGTAATGCTTTTTACCCCTGCGTTTGCCAGCCGGAAGACCTCTTCCAAGGTGGGGTAAACACAGACGAAATTCACATCGTCCCGGGTCTGCAAAAGACGGAGTTCGCTCCCGTCGCAGAGCTTGAAAACCACCGGCGCGTCGTAGGTGAAATGGAAGCGTTCGTTGCCGGGGCTTCCGATGGCAAAGGCCAGGTCCAGATCTTCGCTGTTGGTCCCTTTATAATAAAGGTGGGTGAGGATGAGATTGTAGTCGTATCGGCTGCCGCGAGCTACCAGCGGATTGGCAGAGGAAAGGGTGCTGTTCCGGTTTTCCGTATAGCCGGCAAGACTGGCTTTCAGATCGATGGTATTGTCTGCCGCATTTTGGATGGCTTCGCAGTGGCGACGGAGCAGGGCGGCGAATTCATCCTCGGTAAAACTGGCCTGCACATAATCGTCCGGATCCCAGCCCGTTATGATGTCTACGCTTTTGATGCCCGTCAGCATTTTCTCCATATCGGCCGCCTCCGCCGCATATTTCAGCCGGTTCAGATACAATCCATTATCCATCCGGCTTTTGGTGGCTTTGTCGCTTCCCATCTGGTCCAGGCGCACCAGCTTCCCGCCCTGCAGGTTGACGGCCATTTTAACGCCTTTAGGGACGTTTACGGCCGTTTTCTGCCAGAGGTTCAGGTACAGCAGGTAAAGGGTCCCACCATCCGGGAAAACGGCCTTTTCCACGCGCATTTCGGCCGGAATGCCGTCCAGCGAGAGGCTTTCATAGGCGGTGGAAATATGGGTGATGCCGCCGGAGCGGTAGTTGGTGCGGATAGTCTGGGCAGGGGCGGAAAGGACCGCGCAAAGCGCCAGCGTAAGGACGAAGATTCTTCTCATAGCAAGGGTTTGTCGGGCAAAATTACGAAAAAATTCGTACTTTTGTGCTTTGGAACAAGATCCGTGCCCCTATGAGAAGAGCCCTTACCTTTATTATTATAATAGCGGCCGCCGCCTCGCTTGCCTCCTGCAGCAAACTCCTGGAACCTCTTTACATTCATCTTCCGGGAACGGAATGGGTGTATGAACTGAACGGCAAGCGGGCCTATATTCACTTCGACCTGGACGGCACGGCCTGCGTCCTGCAGAAGGACCTTGCCACGGGCGCCATTCAGGAAAACCATGGGCCCTATACCTGCGACGGCCATAGGGCTACCATCTCCTGTGAGGACGGGATGGAGTTCAATCTCATCCGCACTTTTTCCAATCTGAAAAACAGCAAGAACAAGGATATGGGCCGTCTGACGGTACAGAAGCCTTCACAGCGTGAGCAGTCGGTCTGGGTGGGGGTGAACGACGGAGACCTCTATGTCTATTATTTACCGGACGAGGAACATCTCACCTTGGCTTCCTTTGTTGTGACCGGGTATCAGGAAGGCGTTCCGCTGTCCTGGGAAGTGCAAAATGTGCAGTTCACGCCCCGGGAATACACTTGGACTGTTGGGGACAATACTGCCTGGCTGTTCTCAGACATTATGCTGCTGGATAAACGCTGGCACGTTACCTTCCCTGAACCGGAGGGCACTGGAGGCGACGCGGACCTCGTAGGCACTTTTTGGTACTATACATTGGGGACCAGTACTTCTCCGGGGCTGATGCTCTTTGATACAGACCATTCTTTCTCCCGCGTTCAGATTTACAGCGGCACGCAGATGATCTTCGACCGGGGGACCTATTCTTTAAACGGGAATACGCTCTCCACAACCCTGAACGGGAAAAGTGACAACTGCACCATTTCCGGGGAGAATACGTTCCATTTTATGGAGCGGACCTATAAGCGCCTGAATTAGGCCTCCTCTTCCTCTTTCTTCTCGTCCTTCACGGAAGCGATGAGTTCCTTCACCTTGGGAAGATAGCTCTTTCCGAGCACGATGCCGCAGCCCAGGATGATGCCGAAGAAGGTCCAGATGATAAGTTTCTTGGCACGGCTGTTGGACGGCTGACGGGGCACCGTGATGGGCTGGACAACCGCCATCACCGGGGTGTCGCGCTTCACCTGCATCTTGGCCTGTTCCAGCTGCTTGGCCAGTTCCGTATAAATGGAGCTCAGGACCACATATCGGGTCTGCAGCCTGTCGTGTTCGATGCGGGCGCGCGTGGTGGTCATCCCCTGTGCGCGGTCCGTAGCGGCGGCCAGGGCGGCCTGGACGGACTCCGTTTCCGCCTTAATCTCTTTATATCGGCCTTCTACATACTCCAGCTGCTTCTGGGCCTTTTCCGTGCGGAAACGGGTTAGCTCGTCCTGCAGGAGCTGCTGGGCTTTCACGCCCAGTTCGGCGGTCTGCAGCGGCTCCGAGCCCGTTACGGTGAGTACCAGGTAGCCCTCCTTCTTGTCCACCGACAGGGAAACGCACTGGCTAACTGCCTTCACGATGGCGGCCTCATCCTTGGTGAGTTTGACGGGCTTCAGAGGGAATACATTGCCCGCAAGGGTGCTGTCCGCGAAAGGCTCCGGCTGGTCTTTTTTCAGCAGGCCGATGAGCGTACCCGGCAGGCCGATGGTGTATTTCATAATGGTCCCCATCACTGTGGGTTTGCTGTACTCCTTGGCGTAGGTGGCCATACTCACGGCTGTATCGGCCTTGGCATAGTGCAGGGGCGTATTGGCCAGCTCCAGGAGGTAGGTGGAGCTGCCCACAATCTGGGGATACACAAGCGGGGAGAGATCCTGGCCGCCGGACTGGGCGCCGATGTCGAACGCCGTTCCGCCCACCAGGCTCAGGAGTGAGGAGGCGCTGCGGGAAGAGCCCAGCTGAGGCACCATCACTGAAGAAACGGTGTAGGTGCGTTTCATCGTAAGGGCGGCCAGCAGGCCCAGCGCCATAAAGACGGCTGTGCAGATGATGATGGTCTTGCGGCCGGCCCAGAGGCTTTTTGCCAGGGCGATAAAGTCGATGCCTTCCTCCTCCTGGGGGGCGTTGTTGCGGTTCTCTTCCATAGTCCTTAGTTAAGACGTTCGACGAGCAGGATCATACTGACGATGCTGGTGAGGGCGCTGAGCGAACTCGCGGCCACCTGCTCCCAGTGGACTTTCTCCTTGGGCTTTTCGTCCTTTTCCTTCTTCTCCGCGTTCATCCGCATCGTAATCACGCCGCCGGGCTGCACCTTGGGATAGATGCGCCAGAAGAGGAAGTGCTTGGTGCCTTCGCTCTGGTTGTTGGGCATCGTGACGGTGACGCTGTTGCGGTCCGCGTATTTCTGGAATCCGCCGGCGAAGTGGTTGATGTACCACTTTGCGCTCTTCGGGCCCTGATAGACGATGAGTTTCTCGTCCACGGAATACTCCGGCGGCGTATACTGGCTCATCAGGGTTCCGTGCTCGCGGATGATCACCGTATTCTCCTCGCGGTCGATGTTAATGACGTCGCCGCCCATCAGGATGGGATCGTATTTCTCGCTGTTCTTGTGTTTTTCGGCCTCCTTCAGGTTCAGGCCGATGCTGCCGCGTCCCTTGTAGGTGCGGAAGAGGCGGCAGTAAGGCGTGGCGTCGTCCATCAGGCCGCCGGCCATCTTGATAATTTCCGAGAGCTGGGTGCGTCCGGTGTTGAGGACGTAGACGCCGGGATACTTCACGCGGCCGTTCAGCTCCACGATGCGGTCCGTGCCCATATTGGGAATCTGGCGCACCACGATGTGGTCATAGGGCTGAAGTTGGAAGTTGGGATCCAGGGGTTTGAAATCCTCACCCACCTGCAGTGTGATGCAGTCCAGCTTGGCGGTCTTGTCGCTCAGATCCAGGCGGAATACTTCCACGTGGTCCGTGGCGGCGAACTGGGTAAAGCCGCCGGCCATGGTGATGAGGTCATAAACCGTAAGGGACGGATCGAAAGTGATGGCGAGGGAGTTGTGGATGGCGCCGCTCACGCGCACCTCGCCCATCCGGGTGTAGGTGCTGTTGTCGTAGACGCGAAGTTCGTCACCGGGCTGCAGGAGCGTGTCCCCTTCGCTTTCGATATTGACGGGGATGTATTCCATCTTGGCGCTGTTGGTAAGGTCCTTCCGGAAGATATAGGCCACGGGATAGACGCTGGACTTCAGGCCGCCGGCCAGTTCGATGGCCTGAGAGATGCTCATCCGGTCGTTCACGCCGAATTCACGGGTGAAAGGCTCCCGCACCTGGCCGTGGACGCTGATGGTGGCTTCGTCGCGGAAGTCTGCCAGGCGCAGCACGGTCACACGGTCGCGCGGCTGAAGGATGAAGTCCGGATTGCCGTTCTCTCCGGGGTAGGGGACCGAGAGCACTTCCACGGTGTCGTCCGGGCGGGTGCGCTCCACCAGTACGTATTCCTTGCGGACGGTGCGGCGCGGCTGGGCGGCCTCCAGGAGTTTCAGGAGGCTCCGGTTGTTGTCGTAGTTGTACTGCCCGCCGTAGTAGACATCGCCGGCGATGTTCACGAAGTTCTCCATCGGCTTGTTGATGTCTTTGACGCGGATGATGTCACCGGCCTCCAATACCACCTGTTTGTAGCCGGCAACCACCTGCGAGAGGTTGTATTCCACCAGAATCTTCTCCCCGTCCTTGAAGCGCTCGATCTGTACGAACTCGGGGTAGGCGTCGTTCCGGAGACCGCCTGCATAGGTGAGAAGATCCAGGAGGGTTTCTCCGTCCACCATTTCATAACTCATAGGACGGTTTACGGCACCTTCGATGCGAACGATTTTGTCGGCCACCGGGACAAAGAGGATGTCGTTGTTCTGGAGGTTGTAATCCTCTCCGGGTTCTTCGCCGGTGATGAACTTATACAGGTCCAGGCGGGTGGTCTTGCCCCCGCGGGAGCGCTGGATGTTGCGGATGGAACCCTTGCCGGTGGGACCGCCGGCGGCCGCCAGGGCATTGAAAGCCGTGTTGAGGGCGCTGATGGTGAAGCCGCCCTGAACGCCCACTTCACCGTAGATGTTCACAGTAAGGGTGCGGGCCGTGTTGAGGGTGACGGCAATCTGGTCCTCCCGGAAGGAATAGTGCTGGGCCAGCCGGGTTTTGATGAGTTTGCGGCCCTGGGCCAGGGTGAGGCCCTTGAGGAAAATCTTCGAGGAACCTGCGGGCTGGATGGAACCGTCGGAGGAGATGCGCTGATGGATTTCCGTCTGGGACGAGCCGAAGATGGAGATGTGCACTTCGTCGCCTTCTCCCAGGACATAGGTCTCGGGGGCCTGGGCGCCGTCGGTGGTGCGGAACACCTCCGAGCTCTTGCCCGTGAACAGACTGTGGCCGTAGATGTGGTCTCCTTCGGTCGTGGAGACGTGGTTCTCTTTCAGTTCCTGCTTCAGTTCGGCTTCGGCGACGGCTTCCCCGGTAGTGGTGACGGGGGCATCGGCCGCGGTTTCCACCAGGATGTTCTCGCCGGCCGCGGCTACGCCTGCCACTTTTTCATTCTGCATCTGGTCCAGAATGGCCATGATGCGGGGCTGATACTGGGCATATTCACTGGGAGGTACGGTGTCTACATCAATGCCTTCCTGCAGCAGGCGGGCACGGACTTCAACTTCCGTAAGGCCTCTCTTGTTCAGTTCTTCCCGTGCCATGTTCATGAGGGCCGCAGACTGGGCGAAAGCGGCCGCAGAGAGCAGTACGCACAGAAGAGTCAGGATGATTTTCTTCATATTGCAGTTTTTCATTTTTTCGAAATAGCCTACAAAGATACGGAAATTATTTTAATTTCTCGTATCCGTCCAGGGCATCGGCCATCCGGCGCCTCCCTTCTTCCACGATTTCGGGGGCGTGGGAGTAGCCGTAGACGCCGTGGTAGGAGTCGAACGGAAGGCTCGCAAGAACGTCCGGACGGGCCAGTTCGATGCCCTGACGGGCGATGGTGCAGTTCATAATCCCGAAGCTGCGCTGGAGGATGCGGGCGTAGTTGTCGTCGGCGTCCACCGGAATCCAGCCCTCGCGGCCGTCGGCCTCCAGACGGCGTTCCCCGCGGCCGGCGTTGATGCCTTCCCGGATGAGCTGGCCGCCGCGGGCCATCTTCTCCAGGAAATCGCCCCGCTCGGCGGTAGCGAGCGTATCGCGCAGCAGCGTGCGCACTTCCTCGCGGCGGGCTTTTTCATCGGCCTCATAGGCGGCCCGGCTGTCCAGGAAGCCCTGGATTTCCGCCGCGTCGATCTGGTTCACGTTGAAGCCCACCAGGATGTCCCCCGGGGTGCGCTCCACGCGGTTCAGCGGGAAGGTGTTCACCATTCCGCCGTCCACCAGGGTGCGGCCTTTCCATTTGACGGGCTTGAACATCGAAGGGATGGAGATGGAGGCGCGGATGGCTTCAAACAGCGGCCCTTCCCGGAAGAGGACTTCCTCGCCGGTATACAGGTCCGTGGCGACGGCCGTGAAGGGGATGGGGAGGTCTTCGATGTTCACCTCCGGCACACGTTCCTTGATGGCGTCCATCACTTTCCCGCCTTTTACCAGGTAATTCTTACTGATGGAGAAGTCCATCAGGGCCACTATCTTAAGCGGATCCAGGCCGAAGAGCCAGTCCTTGAAGGCCTGCAGGCCCCCTGCCGCGTAAATGCCGCCGATCAGGGCACCGGCGCTGGTGCCTGCAATGGAGGTGATTTCGTAGCCGCGTTTGAGGAGTTCCTCGATGGCGCCGATGAAGGCGAAGCCCCGCGGGCCGCCGCTGGCAAGAGCCAGCGCTACTTTTTTATTCATATCTGTTGGCTTTTTCTCCCTTCATCCCGGGGATGAGTGTGAAGTTGTAGGAATAGCTCTGGTCTTCCCAGAGGCAGCGCTCCGGCTCCGGACGGTTCTTCCAGCTGTCCAGGCCGCCCACGCCGGTCATCTTGTAGTCGATGCATACCTCCGTCGCCTCGAAGTCCTGCACATCGCCGATGTGCGTCTGCGGGCGTTCGGTCACGAGGACCAGATCCGCCTCCGGGATGCCCCGGGCGACGACGTTGAACTCAAAGGGTTCGGCGGCGGTGACGGCAAGGCCGGCCACCTCCAGCCAGTTCACGTCCGTGTGGTGTCCGTATTCCTGCGGCCGTACGTAAGGGTAGTATTCGTCTTTGGCCGACGAAGCCCAAATGTGCTTGAAACTGCCGGAATTGCGGTCCCAGTAGTTTTCCTTGGGGCCGCGGCCGAAGTAGCGGAAGTCTTCCCCGGCCACGAAGAAGCGGAAGCCCAGGCGTGGGATGAAGACGCGGTTCCAGCGGTCTTTGGGACCGGGCACGCCCTGCGTCTGGACGGCGATCTTCAGCGTCCCGTCCGGAAGGACCGTATAGCGCTCGGCGGCGCGGACGCCCTTGCCCTTCACCTGGATGACCACATTCCCGTCTTCCTTCGCCACGTTCACGGCGTCAGGCTTCTCGGGGGCGAAGTAGGCGGCGCTGCGGGCAGGTTCTCCGCTGCCGAAGTCATTGTCCACGGGGTCCCGCCAGAAGTTCGGACGCAGGCCGAAGGTCGGGTCCACGACATCCTTTCCGCCCACCTTCCAGCTCTTGACGATGCCTTCCAGTTTGTCAAAGACGAGCTCCACCTTGGGGCCGCGCACCACGATCTGGGTGTCGGCATCGGTGAAGTCCACCACTCCCTTGACCTCGCGCGCCTTCTGCTCCGAAGTGTTCTTGACGAGGGCCTGGTCGAAAGCGATAACATCTTTCCCGTCCAGGACCTCGAAGAAGATGCGGTATTCGCCGCTCCTGCGCATTTTCGGCAATTTGAGGCCGATCTGCTCGGCGCTCTGCGGGGCGGTATCCAGCTTCAGGCTGTGTTTGCGCCACCAGAAGGGCTTCTTGCCGTCGCGTTCCACCCACCAGGTAATCCTGTAGGGTTTGAGGTCCGTGAAATAATGGCGGTTGAACACCTCGAAGACGCCGTTTTCGGCCTCTATGGGCGTGATGCTCACGTTCTGGTACTGGTGCTTCACTTCCCAGAAGGCGGGGTGCGGGTCGCGGTCCGGATTCACCACGCCGTTGCAGCAGAAGTTGCCGTCGGACGGGGCATTTTCGCCGTAGTCGCCGCCGTAGGTCCAGCCGCGTTTCTCATCATAAAGGCCCTGATCCACCCAGTCCCAGATGAAGCCGCCCTGCATTTGTTCGTGGGCATAGAAAATGTCCCACATCATGTCCAGCGAACCGTTGGAATTGCCCATCGCGTGGGTGTATTCGCAGAGGACGACGGGTTTTTCCTTATAGTTTACGCTCTTGTCCCGCAGCCAGTCCATATAAGGATACATCGGGTTCTGGAAGTCGGAATTGAAGGCGTTTCTCGCCTGCTCATAGACTACGGGCCTGTTTTGTCCGTGTGCCTCCAGGGCTTTGAGAATACGGTAGGTTTCCTCGAAGTTGCAGCCGTTGCCGGCCTCGTTGCCCAGGGACAGGATGACCACGCAGGGGTAGTTCGCCGTGCGGCGGTACATATTCAGGGTGCGGTCCACGTGCTTGGTGAGCCATTCGGGCTTCCCGGCCAGGGTTTTGTCGGGCTCGTAGCCCATGCCGTGGGTTTCGATATTGGCCTCGTCGTAGACGTAGAAGCCCAGGGAGTCGCAGAGCTCATAGAACTCGCGGCCCTGCGGATAGTGGCAGGTGCGGATGGCGTTGATGTTACATTTTTTCATCAGGAGGAGATCCTCCAGGAGATTCGTTTTTGTAACATAATGGCCGGTGTAGGGGTTGTGTTCGTGGAGGTTCACGCCCTTGAACTTCACGGGCTGGCCGTTCACGAAGAAAGCTTTGGGGCTCCCTTTGATTTCCAGCCGCCGGAATCCCACGTGGAAACGGGTGTACTCCCCGTTCACCTTCAGCAGCAGCGTATAGAGCTCCGGATGCTCCGCGCTCCAGATGCGGGCGCCGGGAATGCTGTCCGTCACGGTGACCATGCGGCCGCTGAATTCGAAGCGGGCGTCGGCCACGGTGCTCCCGTCCTTGTCCAGGAGCTCATAGGCGACGTCCGTGGGTTCATCGGCCTTCATCCTAAGCTTGAAAATGCCGGTGCCGAGGTCCTCTGTGAGGGTGGAGACCACGGTGAAGTCGAAGCCCGTGTCCTTTACCTCGCTGGAAAGGTACACGTCGCGCTCCAGGCCGGAGATGCGCCAGAAGTCCTGGTCCTCCAGATAGGAAGCGGCGCTGTAGCGGTAGATGCGTAAGGTGAGGTCGTTTTCCCCGTCCTTGAGATACTGGCCGATGGGGAAGCGGGCCAGGTCCTTCGAATCCTCGCAGTAGCCCGCTTCGCTGCCGTTCACATAGACATAGGTGGCGCTCTTGGTGCCGCAGAGATTCAGGAACACCTCGCGGCCCTTCCAGGCCTCCGGTACGGTGAAGGTCCGGTGGTAGAGGGCGCCGGGGAAGACCTCCGGCAGCAGCGGGGGCTGCGGATCCACCGGGCAGAAGTCGTAGGGGATATTGGTATAGATGGGGATGCCCCAGCCCTGCACTTCCCAGTTGCCGGGAACCCGGATGCTGTCCCAGGCGATGGCGTTCCTATTGCCCTCGAAGGCGGCTTCCATCGCGTGATAATCTTCGAAGTACTTGAACTCCCAGGTGCCGTTGAGGCTGCAGTAGTTCTCGCTTTCGCGGAAGCCTTTCGAGAGAGCGTCTTCGCGGCTTGCATAATAGACGACTTCCGTCCGCTGGGTCTGCGCGTTCACGGAGGTGGCCTGGACGTTCTGCCACAGGGGGAGTGTTGTCAAAAGTAAGAGTTGAAGTATCATAATCTAAAAAATGTTTCCTATTTGACGCGGCCCACCAGGGCGTGGGCGAAGTGTTCGAGGGCTTCCAGCCCGCCCTCGGGAAGGGCGGCCTCCCGGGCTTTGCCGATGGCCTGCGCGGAGAGTTCGCCGATGGTCTTGCGGGCTTCTTCGGCCACCCCTACGCTGTTATAGAGCGCCTTTACGAGCGCGATTTTTTCTTCCGGCGCAGCGGTGTTGTCCGCCAGGGCCTCTTCCAGCCCCTTTGCGCCCAATTCGACGGCCCGCACCGTGAGCCAGGATTTCTTTCCGTTCAGGATGTCTCCGCCGATGGGCTTGCCGAACACTTTCTCGTCGCCGTAGGCATCCAGGTAGTCATCGGCCACCTGGAAGGCGAGGCCCAGGAGATAACCATAGTCGTACAGATGCTGCTGGCTTTCCCGGGAAGCCCCGCCGATGAGCGCCCCCATCCGGGCGGCGCAGGCGATAAGGACGCCGGTCTTGAGACCGATCATCTGCATATATTCGGACATCCGGACGATGTTTCTTTTTTCAAAGTCCATATCCAGCTGCTGGCCGTCGCAGACCTCCGAAGCCGTTTTGGAAAACAGCTGCAGTACTTCGGGCAGAATGCTGGCCGGCGCCTGTGCGATGCGTTTGTAGGCATCGATGCTCATCACGTCCCCGCTCAGGATGGCGGTGTCTTCGCTCCACTTCTTCCATACGGTGGGGTTTCCCCGCCGCAGGGGACTGTGGTCCATAATGTCGTCGTGGATGAGGGTGAAGGTGTGGAATACTTCCAGGCCGGCCGCAGGCTGCAGGATCTCCTCCGTGAGCGCCTGTTTGTAGATGCTGTAGGTGGTCAGGCACAAACGCGGCCTGATCCTTTTCCCCCCGATGGCGATCATATACCGCAGCGGGTCATACAGTCCCTCGGGTCCTTCCTGGAACCGGATGCCGTCGAACAGATCCTTTACGGCCTGGTCCAATATAGTGTCTGCAATCATTCGTGGTCTCTATATCTTCGCAAATATACAAAAAATGGCGGAATAAATTTGTATCTTTGTGCGTTATGAAACTGGTATTCGCAACCGGCAATCCCGGGAAAATCCGGGAGGCACAGGAAATCCTGGGCGACGGGATTCAAATCGTGACCGCCGCCAGCCTGGGCGTTACGGAAGACATCCCCGAAACGGGCTCCACGCTGAAAGAAAACTCCCTCCAGAAGGCGCAGTACATCTATGAGCGCACCGGGATGGACTGTTTTGCCGATGATTCCGGCCTGGAAGTAGACTTACTGGACGGCGCCCCCGGCGTGGAAACGGCCCGGTATGCCGGCCCTTCCAAGGAACCGGCGAAGAACATCGCCAAACTCCTCGACGAAATGGCGCTCCGGGGCGGCGAGCCCCGCTCGGCGCGCTTCCGCACCTGCGTCACGCTCATCCTGGGCGGCGAGCCGCACTTTTTCGACGGCGTGATGGAAGGGCGCATCGGCCACGAGAAAGCGGGTTCGGGCGGTTTCGGCTACGATCCCATCTTTATTCCTGAAGGGTTCGCCCAGACCAATGCCGAACTGGGGGAAGAAGTGAAAAACGCCATTTCCCACCGTGGGAAGGCGCTCCGTAAGATGGCTCAGTTCCTTAAAGGATGACAAGCGAACTGCTGGTCCTGGCCACCACGAAGGTGGGCGACAACGCCCTGGTGGTGCACACCCTCTCCCGCGAATGGGGGCGGAAGGGCTTCCTGGTGCGCAGCGCCCGGAAGACCGGCACCACGCTGTTCCTGCCACTGAACATCCTTGAAGCGGACGTCATTGAAAACCCCAAAAGCGAGCTCTGGACCCTGCGCGGCATCAGCCTGAAAGAGGGCCTGACGAACGTGCGCGGAGACCTCCGCAAGAATACAATGACCCTTTTCCTTTCGGAAGTGCTGCTTCGCACCGTCAGGGACGGCGCCGTGGAGGACGGCCTCTACGACTGGTGCGTGGGCAGCGTCCTCACCCTGAACGCCCTGGAGGCCGATTACGCCAATTTCCCCGTGCGCTGGCTGGTGGAACTCGCCGGCGCCCTGGGTTTCCGCCCGTCCGCGGAGGACATCGCGCCTTTCGCCGGGGATCAGTTCCCGGCCCTGAAGGAATTCATCGGCCCGGATTTCTCGGCCAGTATGCTCATCCCGCTCACCGGAGCCGCCAGGAACGCCCTCTGCGAGGCGCTCCTGAAATACCTCTCCTTCCACACCGACGCAAACATCCAGGTGAAATCCCTCGCCGTCCTGCGGGAATTGTACCGATAATTTCGTACCTTTGTCGTTGCTATGAGAAAACCGCGTCGCACTACGGTGGAAGCCCTGGTCTTCCTCTCCGTCCTGGTCCTCGTTTTCGTCCTGCTGGGCGTGCGGATGGGCGGAGGCAATATGATCAAGACCGTGATGAACACGGCCCACGACCTCCTGCTGAACACCGTCTTCTACCTGATGGGCATCACCGTGCTCACGGGCGCGCTGTCCAAGCTGATGTCGGAGTTCGGCGTGGTGAACCTGCTGGAGCGTTTCCTCCGGCCGATGATGAAGCCGCTCTACAACCTTCCGGGCGTGGCGGCGCTGGGAGCCGTGATGACTTTCTTAAGCGACAACCCGGCCATCATCGCCCTGTCCAAGGACCGTAATTTCGCGGGCTATTTCAAGAAATACCAGCTCATTTCGCTCACCAACTTCGGGACGGCGTTCGGAATGGGGTTCGTGGTCATCGTCACGATGATCGGCTACGGCCAGGTGACCGGCGCGCTGGTGGGCCTGTTCGGCGCCTTCTGCGGCTCCATCATCTCCACCCGCATTATGCAGCGCAGCTGCCTCAAGGCCTATCCTGAGCTGGACAGCCCCGTGCTGAAAGAGGTGGCCGAAGACGAGGGTCCCATCACGAAGGAATCCGAGAAGAAGGACAGCATCTTTATGCGTTTCCTGAATGCGGTGCTGGACGGCGGCAAGAACGGCGTGGAACTAGGCCTCCAGATCATTCCGGGCGTGCTGATTATCACCACCGCCGTCATTATGGTCACCTTCGGCGCCGGCCCTTCCGGGTATGACGGATCGGCCTTCCAGGGCGTTCCCGTCCTCACCTGGCTGGCCGACAAAATCCACTGGGTCTTCGAATGGCTCTTCGGCTTCTCCGATATGCGCCTCATCGCCTTCCCGATGACCGCCCTCGGCGCCGTGGGCGCGGCCCTGGGCCTGCTTCCCACCTTCAACGGAGCCGGCATCCTGGACGGCAACGCCATTGCGGTGTTCACCGCCATCGGAATGTGTTGGAGCGGTTTCCTTTCCACCCACACCGCTATGCTGGACAGCCTGGGTTACCGCAAGGTCATCTCTAAGGCCATCGGCGCCCACGCCGTCGCAGGTCTCTGCGCCGGGGTCATCGCCCATTTCCTGTATCTGCTGATTTCGCTGATTTAGCGTTTTTTCCCGGACGCTTTCCGCGGCCGGTGTTCCCGCCGGGCCATCGCCCGTTCCATTTCTTCCTCGGGATTCTCTTCCGTAGCTTCCGCGGGAGCGGCGGGCAGGTCTTCCACCAGTTCGTAGTCCAGGAGTTTCTGCTCCAGGGAAGTGTCCTTCACGCGGATGCGCACTGCATCACCCAGCCGCAGGCTTTGGTGCGTGCGCCGGCCCACGGCCCGGTAGCGTTCCTCGTCGTAGATGTAGTAGTCGCTGCGGATGGTGCGGTAAGGGACCATTCCCTCGATCTTGGTGGGCTCGATCTCCACGTAGATGCCCCATTCGGTGATGCCGGAGATGTGGCCGTCAAATTCCTGGCCGATCTTGTCCTGCATAAACTCCACCAGCTTGTACTTGATGCTTTCGCGTTCGGCCTCGGCGGCCACCACCTCCCGTTCGGAGGCGTGCTTGCACTGGAGGGCGTAGAAATCCGCGTTGGCGCTGTCGCCGCCTTTGAGATAGCGGGCCAGCAGGCGGTGCACCATCATATCCGGGTAGCGCCGGATGGGCGAGGTGAAGTGCGTGTAGAAGTCGAAAGCGAGTCCGTAATGGCCGATGTTGTCCGTCGAGTAGCAGGCCTTGGCCATCGCCCGTAGAGCGAGGATCTGGATGGCGGGGAGTTCCGGTTTTCCTTCGGCCGATGCCATCAGCTCGTTCAGGCTCCGGGCCGCCTCGCCGCCTTCCATCGGCCCGATCTTATAGCCGAAGTGGCCGACGAAATCCCTCAGGCCGTGCAACTTGTCCGGGTTCGGGAGGTCGTGCACGCGGTAGACGAAGGTCTTCGCCTTGGCCTGGCCCTTGCCGTTCATCTTGCCGTCGGTGGCCACGTATTCGGCCACGTTCCGGTTGGCCAGCAGCATAAACTCCTCGATGAGCCAGTTGGCCTCCTTGGAGAACTTCTGGTGAACGGAGACGGGCTTTCCGGTCTCGTCCACCTCCACCTTCATTTCCGGCCGCTCGAAGTTTACGGCGCCGGCGGCGAAACGCTTTTTGCGCAGCTTCAGGGCCAGGTCGTTGAGGGTGAGGATGGCTTCTTTTATTTCGTTCGGTACGATCCCGCATTCGCTGCCTTCGCCCAGTTCCTGCTCCAGGGCCTTGGGGCCGGCGTCGATGATCTGCTGCGCCAGTTCGTAGTCGAATCGGTAGTCCGAAATGATATGCGTGCGGCCGAACCAGGGGTTGAAGACCTTGGCCTGGGGCGTGATTTCAAAGACTGCGCTGAAGGTGAGTTTCTCCTCGTGGGGCCTTAGGGAGCACAGCTTGTTGGAGAGTTTCTCCGGCAGCATCGGCACGGTGCGGTCCACCAGGTAAACGGAGGTGCCGCGGGCCTGGGCCTCCCGGTCCACCGGGGTGTCCGGACGCACGTACCAGGTGACATCGGCAATGTGAACGCCCACCTCGTAATTCCCATTGTCGAGTTTGCGGAAACTGAGAGCGTCGTCGTAGTCCTTGGCGTCCGTGGGGTCGATGGTGAAGGTGAGCACCTTCCGGAAATCCCGCCTATGAGCCCTGTCCTCGTCCGTAATGGTGTCCGGGATGGTATCGGCCGCATTCTCCACGTTCTTTTCGAAGCGATAGGGCAGGCCGAATTCCGCCAGGATGGCGTGCATCTCGGTTTCGTTCTCGCCGGGCATTCCCAGCACGTCCACCACGTGGCCGTACGGGCCGGCGGCGCCCCGCTCCCAGCCGTCCACCACGGCCGCCACCTTCATCCCGCGCTGCCCGCCTTCCGGCACCGGCACGGCGATGTCGTAGGGCATCGTCTTGGAAGACATCAGCACCCAGGCCTGTTTCCCCACGATGTGGAGGATGCCCACGAAAGGTTTGTCGGAGCGCTCCAGAACGGCGATCACCTCGCCGCTGCGCCGCTTGGCCAGTCCCACTTTCTCCTGCGTCACCGCTACCCGCACCGTATCCCCGTGCAGGGCGCCGCGGGTTTTGGAGGCCTTTACGAAAATGTCGTCCTCCTGGCCCTCCACCCGCACGAAAATGTATCCCTCGCGGGACATCAGGACCTTTCCCTCATATTCGGGAATCACACGGTGCTTCTTATGGTTTTTCCGGTTGGGGCTGTTCTTGCGTTTGGACATAAGGGGGTGGTTTATGACACAAAGTTAGTGAAAATTGGCAAAAACCCCGCAATTTGTCGAAACTCACCCACCGCCGGTGGCCCAAAATGGACAAAAAGGCGGGATTCTGTCGAAACTCACCCACCAGTGATTCAGGATGGGCACGGTTTTGGGCGCTGAAACGGGTTTATCTTAAACGGGAAAACGAACGTGGAGCGTTGTCAAGAAGGGATTTTGTTAATTAAGCGTTTCATTTTTGTTGAAACGGATAAATGTTCCGTCCTTTGCCATATGACAAACAGGGAAAAAGAACGACTCGCAATGCGTGCCCTGGGTAAGGGATATTACCATTTCTGTACGGACGGTTGGAAAGGCGGAAAACTTTTCAATAATACGGCAGAATATGCTTTCGGAATGATCCTGATGGGGCTCATCAGCCTCCGGCACTCATTGCGGATATATGCTTTTACGCTGATGCCCAACCACATTCATATTATCCTTAGCGGAACGGGGGAGGATTGTCTCGAGGCCTTCGATTTCCTGAGACGGAAGTTGTCGGCCCGCCTTAGAAAAGACGGGTTCCGGCCGCTTCCGGAGGATTACTGGTTTGCTATGGAAAGGATTGAAACGCCCGAAAAGATGCGGGGTGAAATCCTATATGTTCTGCGCAATGCGCTGGAAGAAGACCTGGGCATCGTGGGAGGCTATCTCTGGAGCTCCGGATGGCTGTACCATTCGGGTTTCTGCGAGCTGCTGAATGCTGATCCTGCCCGGAAATACACGAGGCGCCAATTGATTCAGTTGCTTGGCGGCACCGATGAAATACCTTCTCACTGGCGTCTTCACCCTTATCTGGGCCTGCTTCCGGATGCATTTGTGGATACTTCCGTGGTACTGGACCTGTTTCCCACCGCCAAAGACCTGCAGACGGCGCTGGTAAAAGACTATGAGGTGCAGTATCAGATTGCGGGCCGCCTGGGAGAACTGGCCCGTTTCAATAAGGAAGAGACGGAAAGTATTGTGTCCCAGACCCTCCAAAAGCGGTTCGAAGGCCGCTCGTTGAGGAGTATGACCGATACGGAAAAGGGGAAACTGGCCATCATTCTGAACCGGGAGTTCGGCCTGAATCCCTACCAGATATCTACCTCCATTTATATTAAGAAGGAGATTGTGCAGCAACTGCTGAACGCAAAAGAATTGCGATAGGGATGCCGCCTTCATCCACGCCCTAGGAGCCCAAAATGGACAAAAACCCCGCAATTTGTCAAAACGCGGCCACCACCGGTGGCTCAAAATGGACAAAAAGGCGGGATTTTGTCGAAACTCACCCACCAGGGGAGCGTTTGGTGCTTTTTTTGTACCTTTGTCAGCATATGAAACGTTTCTTTGTTGCCGTGGCCGCCCTGGCGGTCACTCTGAGCGCTGCGGCGCAGTCCAAAAACTTCACCCTGGGGAAATGGGTGGAGGTGCATAACGCCATCCTGAAGGAGCTGAACCGTTCGTATGTGGATTCCCTGGAAGTGGGCCGCATCCAGCGGGAAGCCGTGGACGCCATGCTGGAATCGCTGGATCCTTATACCATATACGTGCCCGAAGAAGAGCAGGAAGATTTCCAGATGATGTTGTCCAATACCTACGGGGGCATCGGCGCCATCATTTACAAACCCGACAAAGACGGGAACGTGATCATCAACGAGCCCTACGCCAACTCCCCGGCTGCAAAGGCGGGCCTCAAATGCGGCGATGAGATCGAGTCCATCGACGGCGAGAGCACCCACGGCCTCACCAGCCAGGAGAGTTCGGAAAAAATGCGCGGCAAGCCCGGCACCACCGTGGTGTTTCGGGTGAAAAAGTTGCGTCAAGCCGAACCCGTGGAAGTAAAGGTTACCCGCGAGCGCATCCAGCTGCCCTCCATCTCCTACGTGGGAATGCTCAACGACAAAGACGGCTACGTGCTTCTGGACAAGTTCACCGAAGGCGTGAGCCAGGGCATCCGGGACGCCATCGGCAAACTGAAAAAACAGGGGATGCAGCGCCTGGTGCTGGATTTACGCGGCAACGGCGGCGGCCTGCTGGGCGAAGCGGTGAATATCGTGAGCCTCTTCGTGCCGAAAGGTTCGGTGGTCGTTACCGCTAAAGGCCGGTCGGCCGGCAGCAATACTACCTACAAAACCACGTCGGATCCCGTGGACACGGAGCTCCCCATTCTGGTGCTCGTGGACAGCGGGAGTGCATCGGCCTCGGAGATCGTCTCCGGCGCCCTGCAGGACTACGACCGCGCCACCATCGCCGGCACGCGCACCTTCGGGAAGGGCCTCGTCCAGAGCATCCGTCCGCTGCCTTATAACGGCCAGCTCAAAGTGACGACAGCCAAGTATTATACGCCTTCGGGCCGATGCGTCCAGGCCATCGACTACTCCCACCGCAACGAGGACGGCAGCGTAGGCGCTATTCCGGACTCGCTCACGCACAGCTTCACCACGGCCGGCGGCCGAACGGTGAAGGACGGCGGCGGCATCACCCCGGACGTGGAGGTGAAGGCCCACAAGTATTCCCGCCTCACGTATTCGCTGGTTTACAGCGGCATCGTGGAACAATATGCGCTGAATTACGTGCGTGGGCACGAAAGCATCCCCGCCGTGGAGGACTTCCACTTTGTGGATTATGACGACTTCATCGCCTTCGCGGCCGATAAGAAATTCGACTACCGCTCCAGCGCCCGCGCCTTCTTCGACGAGATGAAAAAGCACCTCGAAGAGGATGGACTCACCGAGGTGATGGAGGCCGAACTGGACGCCCTGCAAAAGTCACTGGAAATGGACAAGGAAACCTTCCTGCGGCTGAAAAAGGATGAAATCATCCCCTTCATCGAAGAGGAAATCGTGGTGCGGTATTACTTCCAGGAAGCCGGCATCAAGGTTCGTCTGCGTTACGACGAACAGCTTCACAAGGCGCTCCAGATATAGACCTTGTCCCCTTTTCGGGGATGGATGCGTTCGCCGGGGTTGAGCTTATCCTCCGGCTGAGCTTCCGGGGGGACGGCGATCGAGCAGCGGCAGCCCTGCGGGGCCATATCGGCCTGGACCAGGTCCACGCGGAGGTCATCGGCCTTCACTTCCAGGAGGCCGGTCTTGTGGCCGATGAACAAAAGGTCCGCCCCCTTGGGCAGGGGCACGGCATCCACCTGCACCTCCACAACATCGATCTTTGCGTACCAGTTGGTTACGTAGCCCACGTAAATCTTGCGGCGGGTGGCCTGGCTGCCATAGACGGCACTCCATTCGCCCATTTTTGCGCCCAGGTAATAGCCGTCCCAGAAGCCGCGGTTGAACACCGTGGCGAGGTCCGTTTTCAGCGCCTCTCCCTTCTCCGGGGTGTAGGTGCCATCGGCTACCATATCGGCCGCCTTCCTATACTTTTCCGCGGTGAGTTTCACATAATCCGCGCTGCGGGCACGGCCTTCGATTTTGAAGACTTTCACGCCCGCCTCCACGAATCTGTCCAGGAAGCCGATGGTGCAGAGGTCCTTCGGGGACATCAGGTACTTGTTGTCTACGTGGATGGCGTCGCCGGTTTCGTAGTCGGTGAGGAGATAGCCCCGCCTGCAGGCCTGGAGGCATTCACCGCGGTTGGCGCTCTCTCCATAGGCGGAAAGAGACAGGTAGCATTTCCCGGAAACGGCCATACAGAAAGCCCCGTGGGCGAACATTTCAATCCTTACGGGCTGGCCGGAGGGGCCCGAAATATGGTCGCGGCCGATGGCCTCGTGGATGGCTTTCACCTGCGAGAGGTTCAGTTCGCGGGCCAGGACCACTACATCGGCCCACTGCGCATAGAATTTCAGCGCTTCGACGTTGGAGATGCTCAGCTGGGTGGAGATGTGTACCTCCAGGCCTTCGGCACGTGCGGCGAGAATGGCCGCCATATCCGAGGCGATGACGGCGTCCACCCCTGCGGCTTTGGCCATCTTCAGGGTTTCGCGGGCGTCATTCAACTCCTCATCGTAAAGGGTGATGTTCAGCGTGAGGTAGCCCCTCATCCCGTAGGCGCGGCAAAGGCGCATCACCTCCGGCAGGTCTTCCTTGGTGAAGTTTCCGGCCGAATGCGAACGCATATTGAGTTTCCCCACGCCGAAGTAAACGGAATCGGCCCCGCCTTCGGCCGCGGCCAGCAGGCAGTCGAACCCGCCCGCCGGCGCCATTATTTCCAACTCTTTGCGGTCCATACCTATCCGCAAAGGTACGAAAAAAAACATTTTGAGCTCCTGGGGGCGCGGATGCGGGCGGCAGAATTGGCGATTCCGGAAAAAATGGTTAATTTAGCGGTTCAAAAGAATAATGACTATGTCAACTGAAACCATCAAGACGACTCTCAGGGATTCGGCCGCAATGCGGTGGACCGCCCTGCTGCTGCTGGCACTGGCGATGTTCTGCAGCTATATTTTTATGGACATCCTTTCGCCCATCAAGGACCTGATGCAGGAGACCCGCGGCTGGGATTCCACGGCTTTTGGCACGATGCAGGGCTCGGAAGTGTTCCTGAACGTGTTCGTGTTCTTCCTCATCTTCGCCGGAATCATCCTGGACAAGATGGGGGTGCGCTTTACGGCCGTGCTCTCGGCCAGCGTGATGCTGGCGGGCGCCCTCATCAAATGGTTCGCCGTGAGCGAAGCCTTTATGGGCAGCGGCCTGGAAGCCTGGTTCAACAACAACCTCAACTACATTCCCCTGTTTGACGAGCTGGGCGTGTCCCCGTTCTACCGGGGGATGCCGGCATCGGCCAAATTCGCCGCCTGCGGCTTTATGATCTTCGGTTGCGGCTGCGAGATGGCCGGCATTACGGTTTCAAGGGGAATCGTCAAGTGGTTCAAGGGCCGTGAGATGGCCCTCGCGATGGGCTCCGAGATGGCCCTGGCCCGCCTGGGTGTCGCTACCTGTATGATCTTCTCGCCCTTCTTCGCCAAGCTGGGCGGCAACATCGACGTGTCCCGCAGCGTGGCCTTCGTCGTGGTGCTCCTGTGCATCGCCCTCATAATGACCATCGTCTATTTCTTTATGGACAAGAAACTGGAC